>CP070835.1:1826716-1921002 GCA_020341775.1 Candidatus Bathyarchaeota archaeon | reverse complement strand
TACTATAAATCTCATTTGTGGTGAAAGGACGAACTGTGCTTTCTATAATTGTTAACGTTGGGTCGAACTTGTTGATGTAATCGGTAGCTGTCTTCACAAAATCCGAGCTGTAAGGAAAGCAGATATGCAAAACATCAAAAGGGCCTTGAAGTTCCCTCGTTTCAATGTCCAATCCCTCAGCCTGGTAAACGCCTCTAACAATTTCCAGTAGCGGGTCTCCGATTTCTCCCAAACCCACAACTAGGACATTCTCGACTTTCAAACTCAAGTCTCCCAAATGGGTGCTCATGGAAATGGCATATAGCTAATCTATATAGCTCTTTGGGAGTTGAAAAAATTGATTTGCCAAGAGTGCCTCGATTTGCTCTTGCTGTGGCACAGTGTTCCCGCTGAGCTGCTGTGCGAACAGCATTATCCTTCGATTCCTTAACTGAATTTATCTTCATTTACTATCAGCCTCGTAATGATCTTCACGGGATCTTCCAACTCGCCAAGTAGGTCTTTGACGTTCTTTCGCGCAGCTAAATACTTCTTAGCGTAGAGTGGAACGTCCTCTAAAGAGCAACTGAAAATGGGGAAGCCCTTTTTGGCAAGATAGGTGTTTACGTGGCTATGCCCAAACAGAGGTATAACCAAACTGGGCGTTCCCTGTAGGGCTGCCTCTCTCGCCATAGTGCCTCCTACACCTACGACAAGATCTGCGTAAGCGACCAAACTCGTAGTGTCAGCAAAGTCTTGGAGAACATTCAATCCTTGTTCTCTGCGTCTTTCGTAGCGTGGCACAAAAACCACGTTTCCCAACGCTTCAAGCCTTCGAGCCACTTTCAAGGTAATGTCCTCTTTCCCCTCAGCGTATGCTGCTCGGATTTCAGCTTGTCTAACCACAATCAACGGTTTCTCGTAATCGACTTTCACAGGCTTGTAACTGTTAATCCAAGCCACCTCATCGACGCCTTCAAACTGAACAATGTTCTCGGCGCCGTATTTCCGATATAGTTCTTTTGGAAACGCTTTTGAGATGACTAGATATTTCACCAGTGGGAGCCCAAGCCTGTTAACCGCAGTAGCATGGGGGCTGTCGGCTGTTGATATTATCGGAACTCCTAGCCCGAAAGCGACGCGACACAAATCGACGGACCCATGTGACACCCCAAAGTCGGGAGGGGTGCCTTCAAATGTTTCGAGAAGCTGTAGTTGACGTTTTAAACTTTCTCTCAGCCTGCTTGACAGAGATGAGGGAGTGTATCTTCCAACGATTGAAACCTCTTCTTTTAGGAATTTAGCGAGAGCTATGGTGTCAGGATGGTCTCGGGTCGTCATAACAAATTCGTGGCCTAAGCTCCTCAGCTTTCCTGCAATGGCAGCTCCATACCTAACATGCTTGCCCGTACATGCATCATACCAAATTCTCATATCTTCACCCGAACAAACTTACAGCCAACGTGCCGTGCTGCAACTTCATCACTGTCCCTGTCTCCAATCATTAACACGTTGCGATGTTCCAAGCCGCCCATTTCGTTGATGGCCCTCCTAATTTGCTGTTCCCTTCTTATTTCGTGTTCTCTGGTGACTATGATTCGGAAAGATAACTGAAAGTGGTCAAGGATTTTTTTTACAACGGCTTCACCTTGTAGGGTGACCAATGCAACTGGTTTGTTTGAGTATTTCTTATAGAGTCGCATTCCTTCCTCATTGACGCTCATGCTTGGCACAGCCTTTAATTCAGCGCGTTTCCATAAACTAAAGACCCTCTGCTTCGCCTTGTTATCTAATCTTCCAACTGTCTGAGTTAAGGGTTGAATTTTCCGAATTTTAAGCTCTCTTTTTATCTCCTTGTATAAAGTTTCATAGTCGATTGGAAGCTTAACTAACGTTCCTTCTAAGTCGAAAACCACACCTTCGATCATTTATACATCGTTCCAACCACTCTTCCGTTTTTAACAAGCTTTGCTGGGGTATCAATATGCCTTATCCAGTAAAGCTCTTCTGGCAGGACATTGTATTTTGGAATTTCGGGGATTTTCTCTTGATGAGCCAGCTTAACGTATAGATAAGGAAAATTTGCATAGTGGTTCTTCAAGAGTTTACTGCTAGCAAAGGAAAAGAAAAATGACGTGGTAAACATTCTTCCTGCGTTGATCTCCGTAGTGCATGGAAGCCCTTCATCATTTTCTTTCAGATCAACGCAAGCAATGCCATCGAAATGTTCATCGATTGCTAGGACTGCCTCGGTCGCGACCTTGTTAGCGTTTTTATCATGTATTGTTCGCTGCACAGCTGGTGTGCCAGTAATGCCTGAAGGAGCAAGATGGGGATAGATGTAGTGTAGACGCTCTCTTGTCATGGAGGTGACGAGTTCGCCATTCTTCCATAAACTGTGAAATCCAATGTTCCTGCCACGCAAATATTCTTGAGCGATGAACTCCCAATCTTTGTTACGGGATTTCCAGTAACTAATCCAAGACAACGCTGTGGTCATATTGCTTGCTGCAGTACTTCCTTTTCCTCCTGCCCCCCCTTTTGCCCTTATCCAAAGAGGTGCTCCAAGCTCTGCGAAGGCGTTTTCAATAGTCTGCTCGTTCTTCACCTCAATGGTTTTAGCCGTGGGTACTCCTTTCCTTTTCCACACCTCAGCTGAAGCGTATTTATTTTGGCAAATCCGCACCGTCTTCTTTGACGGAAGAAAAGTTTTCGCGTCAAATTTCTCTCTGTTTTCTGAAATGACTTTAACTTCGATGTCCGGTTGAGGGTGAATGAGTCCAACTCTTTCTCTCTTGACAATCTCGTTTATTTTGTCGATGTAGTCACATGCAGTTGCCTTGGGCACAACGTACGTTCTATCAGTTGACGACAGGCTAGAATAATAGCTTGTTGCTTCTGTGCCCACCAATAACATCCGTTCAGGAACGATCCGCAATGATTGGGTGAAGTTCACACCAGCTGGGCCTCCCGCCCCTGTTATTAGAATGCGCTTCACGACATGAACCACACAAGAACTGCAGTGAAGGTAGTAAGTGCCACAAGCAACGACACAATCACTACAAGTTTTTTCTCTGTTGAGGGCTTGTAATATGCGATTAACGTTAAGAGACTTCGTCGGTTGTTTGAGCGTAATTTGCTGGCTTCTAGGATGAGATGTGCAGTTTTACCAAAGATGAAGACATTTAGCAGAATGATTGACGAGTTGAAGATGAAAGGGAAAATGGAAATCAGCAATGTTTGTTCATTGTTGGCGACGATAGCGTAAGAGGCTAGGGTGATGCCAGCAGCGAACGAGCCAGTGTTGCCGACAAAGATTTTGCCTGCAAAGTTCCACCCCGCAAGAAGGAGATATGTGAGAAGCGGAACGACCAGGAGTATGTTTTTTTCCGGGGAGGTGAGCATTAGTCCAATCATCACAACGCTCGGACAGACAGTTTCTAAGCCATTTAGTCCTCCAAGCTGATTTACAGCGTTAGTTGTCACAGTGACGATTATAGGGATTATCACAACATAAAACCAGACGCCAAAATCAACTTTTCCAAATATGTAAGTAGCCATCGTTGTCGCTTCTACGCCCATTGTTTCCCGCTGCACAGCTAAAGGTAGCGACGCAACCAAAGGCAGAAAAGCCTTGTATCGCCACCGCAAATCCATCCAGTCATCAATGAGTCCCATAAATCCGCCGAAAAGGACGCATCCCGCTAAGGGCAAGGCCGCTGGATAATTGATGACCGAGTCACTGTTGGTAGCTCCAACATAATAAAGCAGGAAAAGGTAGCCAGCGCTGATCAGAACGTAGATGACTCCAAGCCCGTTGGAGACCAAAGGTTTGCCCAGCTTGTGTTGGTCAACAGCTTTAGGAAACAAGTTTCTCGCCTTTCTAAGAGACCGAAAGATCTAACTCGTATTGTTGATAATTGACTTCAAATATAGCTACAATAGCGTATAGGCCACCGAGATCAATCCCTTCAGAGAAGTAAGCGGGTTTGAGATATTGGAATTCGGTAGCATCTATTGGTGGCGCCCACCAAGTCCCTGCAGCGCCTCTATATTGTTTTGCAGCCGCCATTATCTTGTAAATAATCGTTGTTTGCCCCTCCGAATTCCATTCGAAGTATGGACGCGCATTTTCTTCAGCTGTTTGAGTTGCAAACCCGAGCGTAGTGTTGGTGCCTCCATTCCACTCTGTATAATTCCAACTAACTCCCTCCTCGCTGTAAAGTTGAGTGGTCGCATTGACGGAGTTAGCAATCCTTGCCATCCATCTCCATTTTCCTTCATCCCCGAATCCTCCATCCACACCGTCGCGATAGAAGGTCGTAAAGGCTAAGATGTGAGTGGGCGGTCCGTCTGGACCATTGAATTGATCCTTAAGAATCTTCAAGGCGACAGTTTCGTTTGACATGAAGACTCTGCCTATAAGAGATATGTGTGTCGTGTTGAACGTGGCGTTGTCTGCGAGCGAGGTCTGATTTCCCCTCACTGTGATCCAATATCCGTAGTCCCACCAGCTGCAGATGACAGATGTTGATGGAAGGTTCAACTTCATCCAATTGAGCGACGCCGTCCACTCAGTTATTGCTTCGGTAGGTTGTATTGGGACGCTCGCTGTCAAGATTGTAGGTGGGGAATATGCATGGTTATACATCCTTGGTGAAGGAAGGGAAAAGGTCAAAGTTAAGAGCAGGAAAACCAAGATTAGCACGGATCCGCTGAATTCTCTGCCGACATGCCCCGTAATGTATTTCCTGCCTGAAGGTATTCTCGGAGGTTTTTTCATCACGGCAATGAAGGGTCTCAGTAAATTTACTATTCCTATAGCAATCAGAATGGTAAACGCGGGAGCCAACAATATTGTCAACCGTACCATCGAAGAAGCAAAGTACAATGCAGTCAGGCCAAAAATGAGAATGAAAAGGTTTCGATTTGTCAAGTCTCTTATTGCAAAAAACATCCCTACTAGGAAGAAGAGTATTCCGACACCATAGTCATAGTACATAGAACCCCATGCAGTGAGTCTATGTTCTTGAACCGATTGGTATATCTGCGATTCTTGTCGTTGCAACGGATTCACAACACCTACAAATTTGCCAGCTATAGACCCCAAATATCCCAGCGAGGCCAAGACTAGGAACCCCCCGATTATAGCTAGAAAGAAAACTGTCGTCAAAATGATTTTGTTCCTCCGCGCTCTCACAATCTTCAGAATTTCGTTTAGGCACAACAAGGCGAAGACGCCTAGCACTGGTAGAACAGCCCATGAACGAAGATAACTGGTGGAATTCTTAGGAACGTTGATGGCTATGAATAAACCCAAACCAAACGTTATGCTATAAGAAAGGAGTAGGCGGCGTGTATACCGTCTTATCAAGATCAATACAAGCACAAACAGAGCAGTCATTGCAACAGGATACAATGCTGCCCCCCACGAGGCGATTATGTAGCCCATGGTCAACCCCGCGGCGATTGCGTAAACCACTGATGGCTTTTCAGGGCGGTCTTTGTCGATGGCTCGGAGAAACAAGAAGACGAAAAGGAGGATTGCACCAATTCCTACGGTTTCGTCGTCGAAAAATCCTGCAGACGTTCTTGTAATGTGAGATGAATTCAAGGCAAGAAAGAGAGAGGATAGGAGACCAACGGCTTTGCCGCCGACATCTCTCCCCACAAAAAACGCCATCAAGCACGCGAATGCACCAAAGATGGCGGGAAATAGTATACAGAAGTTGTAGAGTTGTATGGGCACCCCTAAAACGAAGAGTATGTTGTAAATGGTTGCAGCGGTCATGGGTAGACCTGGAAAAGCTTGGCGGGCCACATTTACTTCAAGGGGATACCACCGATTAGATTCCCTTGTTGTCCAAGTCAGCCAGTCGGTATATCCGTCTTCCACGATTTTTTCCGTGAATTGAAACTGGAAATATGGATCGAATTCTGAGAGTTCAAGGCCCCAACGCATAGGAAGTAATCTTATGGAGAGTGCGATGAAGAAAATGAGGGTTAAAGCTGAGATTGTGAGTAGTGTAGAACGAGAAACAGCGACTCTCAGGTTTGACAGGGTCTGGAGCGCATTCATGATTTTTTGTCTCGTTATTAGACTTCGAAGGTCCAACGATCATGTCTCCCTTTTGTTCAGACAAGTTGACAAAACTGTTTTATTTCCCTTGTGGTTTTCAAGCGGGTCTGTATCACTTTTTTCTCGTATGGCCGTATTGACCTGGGTCATAGAAAGGAAATTTGATGAGCTGGGCTTTGATTTGTTTGCTTCGTATCTTGACGTGGACTATTTCGTCTATAACTGCATATTTACTTTGGATGTAAGCCATTGCTATGCCTCTCTTCAAGAGTGGTGAAAAGGTTCCACTGGTGATGTATCCGATCTTCATTCGGTCCTTGAAGACTTCGTGTTTGAAGCGTGGGATACCACTTTCAAGTACTTTTAAGCCAACACGTTTTTTCTCGACTCCATGTGTCTTTTGTTTTATTAAGGCTTCTTTTCCGATAAAGTCCTCTTTTTTAAGTTTCACCACGAAGCTTATTCTTGCTTCTAAGGGAGTGACGTTCTCGTCTATGTCGTTCCCATACAGGCACATGCCTGCTTCTAGTCTCAAGGTGTCTCGAGCGCCCAATCCACAAGGTTCAATGTTGAACTCCTTCCCTGCTTCTAGAATTGTGTTCCAAGCTACAATTGCGTTTCGGGGATTAGAAATGGGTGTGTTGTGAATGAATACTTCAAATCCGTCTTCACCTGTGTATCCCGTGCGAGACATGAAAGCGTCGAAGCCTGAAAGCTTTGTCCAGCTGCATTTGAAACGGGCAATTTCGCTTAGGTCTTTAGTGACGACTTTCTGCAGGGTTTCTTCAGCTTTTGGTCCTTGAACTGCAAACATGGCTACATCGTCCGACACGTCTGTAATGTTTACGCTGTAGTTGGCAGCCTGTTTTGTCAACCACTGGAAATTTTTGAGTCGGTTGGCGGCGTTGTACACCATGAAAAATCGGTCTTCTTTCTGTCGTGAGAGGACAAAGTCATCTTTTATTCCACCTTCTTCGTTACACATCACTGAGTAATGGGCGGTCAAGGGTACCAGTCTAGCCACGTCATTTGTTGTTACATAGTTGAGGAACGCTTCAGCGTTGGTTCCAGTAACGACGACTCTTCCCATGTGTGTGACATCGAAAAGGCCAACACCCGTTCTGACTGCCATGTGTTCGGGGATTATACCTTTGTAGGAGACTGGCATTTGAAACCCTGCAAAAGGAACGATCTTGCCATTTTGGGCGTGAAACCTGTACAGGTGAGTTTTTTTACCTTGCTCGTCCAAGTATATACACCTTTCGTTTCATTCAGCCGGTTTCACTTCAATGTCTATAGGGATATAAGACAGTTTTTTGCCACATTGTGGGCATTTTCCATCGAATTTCTGAATGATCTCGTCTGGAGGTTTCAATTCCTGCCCCTCATATAAAATGAATCCGCATTTTTGACAAAAAACTTTCTGAGGCATGAATATTAGTCCCTCAAGCAACTCCAGAGAGACAAATGGAATAGACTATTTATATCTTCTCATGGACGCGCAGGTGCAGACCGACTTCGCTGCAGGCCTACGTGGGCAAGAATTTCTGTTGCGGATTGTCCCTTTGAATTCGTCGCAACTGTTCCACCGTCAAACCTGTTATTTGATCTCCGAAAATTTCACATTTAACCCGCTGATCAACGCTTTCAGGACTTCGAACCACGATTTCTGCTTGATGGCCTGACGGCAGATCCAAGTAGATGTGAAAAGCTGGCTCATTCATTCCGTGCTTGGTCACTACTTGGGCATCAGTTTTCGTTATGGCGTATTGCGCGTTTTCGAGAGTTGAGGCAACCTCACGTGGGTTTTGGGCATAAGCAACAATGTCAATGTCGCTGTCTAAACGGGCTGTTCCCCGCCATACACTCCCAACTAGGATTGGGCTGAAGCTTTCCAGACTTTGCATTATCTGGAGCGCTTCACGTCTCATCTGCAAAAGGTTCCTGTGTCTTCTGGGCCCTTCTCTTTCTTCAGCGATTCGATTCAGTTCCATCGCTATCTCAGCGTTGTTGGGAAGAACATTTACGCCTAGGATCTCTGCAGCCCTCTGTTTGGCCTGTCTGTATTCTTTTTCTTGTCCTGTATAAAGCAACTGCGCGGATTCACGGGCAACCCGTCTTCTTTGGGTTCCTCTGCGATTGTGGCTCACCTTTTTTCCCATATTGTGCTACGGGTTCTTATGGGGCTGCAACAGCAATCGCAGCCGGTTGGGAAATGAGTTTGGATTTTCTTATGCCAATGTGGCGCATAGGTGCAACTTTTTTGGCTTCATTATATATGTCTGACGCAATTTTTCCGAGCACCATCTCTTGGGCAAACTGGTCAAACGTAAGCGTGGAAGCTTTTTCGTTCACAATTCTCTGCATGAGGCTTCTAACCGTAATTTCTTGCGACGTTTTTACTCGGTTCAAGGAGAAAGCGCATACTGCAGCTCGCAGTCGATAGCCATCCTTTGTTATTACATTAAGAACAGCATCAACACGAGTTGTTCTTCGCCGCACAAGGCTGCGCAAATAGTCCCGACTGTATTCATGCCCTTTAAACACTGTCTTGGCCGCTTTACCGTCTACCTCGATCACTTGAAAATACATTTTAAGATATTGGTGCGCAAAGTCGTTAGTGATGTCATACAGCGTAGCGTCTAGGATTCTGTCGACAAGCTTCTTCGGGCTGTCTGCTGGTACAACGCCCAACTCGACACTGCCAAAATAGCTTGGTGTCACTACGGTGTACCAATCTTTGTCACGCCACTTGTCACGAACTCGCTTTCTACGTTTAGACACATCTAGCCCTCGTTGCGTCTGGAAAATCAACGTTCCACTATTAAAACATTTAGTGTACTTCCAGCTTTTGCAGCCCATTCATATGTTTTGCTAACACGCTTGGAATGTTGACTGAGCCATCTTTCTCTTGGTTTTGTTCAAGCAACGCCAAGATTATTCTGCTGGTCGCCAAGGCAGTGTTGTTTATGGTGTGAACGAATCCTTTAGGAGCTTGCCCCTCCTTTTCTCGATAGCGGATGTTGAGCCGTCTTGCTTGGTAGTCTGTACAGTTCGAGTTTGAACCAGCTTCCCTGTAGGCACCATCTGCCATCCAAACATTGATGTCATATCTCTTCGCTGGCACAGTTCCGATGTCTCCAGTGCAAACATTCACCACTTTGTAGTGAAGCCCTAAAGCTTGATACAACTCTTCAGCGTTTTGTTGTAGCTCTTCGTGAAAATTCCAGGAGTCATCTGGCAGGCAGAAAACGAATTGCTCCACTTTGTTGAACTGGTGCATTCTAAACAATCCTTTAGTGTACCTACCATGGGCACCCACCTCTTTTCTGAAGCAAGGACTAACTCCAACTAGCTTTATTGGCAAATCTCTTTGAAGCAAGACTTCGTCCATAAAGAGAGCTGCTAGGGGGTGTTCAGCCGTGGCAATCAAGTAAAGATCTTCGTTTTCCACCTTGTACATGACGTTTTCGAAATCCGCCAAATCGGTGACGCCTTCATAAGGTTCTCGCCGCAGCATAAACGGGGGTTCGATGAGCAAATGGGTTTTCTTGACCATGAAATCGATGGCGAATCGCTGCAGAGCCAAGTCTAACAAGGCGAGGTCGCCTTTAAGATAGAGGAACCCATGGCCTGCGACCTTGGCGCCCCGCTCATCATCAATCAACCTCAAGTCTTTAGCTATCTCTAGATGGTTTTTTGGCTTAAAATCGAATTGTGGAGGTTTGCCCCACGCCCTAACTCCCACATTGTCTTCTTCGCCTTTTCCCGTAGGCACTGATCCATGTAGGAGATTAGGTAGCCTCATCAGAAGGTAGTGGGCTTTCTGCTTTTGTTTTCCCACCTGTTGTTCCAAAGCATCTATTTCGGCATCGACCTTGCGGCCCTTTTCTATTTGTGCGTTAATTTCTTTGCCAGCTTTTTTCAAAGCAGCGATTTCGTTGGTGATCTTCCGTCTTTTGCGACGAAGCTCATTAGTCCGAGTCAACAAGCGGCGCCATTCACGGTCATGCTTTATTAATCCATCTAACATTTGAAGATTTGCAGCATCGCCTCGCCTGTTCAAGTTGTTCCTCACACGCTCGGGATTTTCTCTAATTAATTTGATGTCCAGCAAAGTGCCTCACGTTTATTAGAGATTCAGCTATTTCGTCTATTGTAGCCTTTCTACCAATTAATAAATTGAGGTTGAGATTAGAGAAAACCGCTCACAAAAGATGGTGTTGGATTAGAGGACAACGCATTTAAAGCCGCAGGTTGATGTGAGTGTGTGATTTGGCGTTGGCGAGAGTCACTGGAAACATCTTTCCTTTTCTCTTGCTGATTGGCATTGCAGGATCTCTCATAACTGTGGGCGAATTCACCGGCGAATTTGGCCAAATAAGGAGACTAGCGTCGACACCTCAAAACGTCTTGAATATGAGCAGAGGAGAATTCGTCTTCCTGAACAACGGCGTCCTCTTCGGTTTCGATGTTGACAGTGCTGGGGCGAGCGTTCTGCGAGTGAAATTATCCACCAATCAGACCTACGGCTGGCTAGACTCAATTGAAAAGGGAAAGAGAATTCTCAGAAGCGAAAATTTCACATTGGACGCGAAAACGTGCTCCTTTGAAATTGATGTGAGTGTCGAATTCTATGATAGACAAACCTTGCTAATCGTCGATAATACTCAGCCAGAACCGTGAGATTTTCTGCTAAGATGAGTGTTGTGGGGCTTTGACAGCAGCGAACGCTTTCTCAGCCACGGAAATGCATGCAAGAAGGTCGTCCAGTGTAGCTGCAAACGTCTCTAAAGATTTTGTGCAGTGCACTGTAGCCACTAGGTGGTTGGCTTTCCGAAGGGTTTTAACAGTTAAACCTGAATGAGGTCCAACGTTATCTGGCGAAACAGCGTTAACGACAGCCTCGCTTTCGCGTCTTGTCTCATAGAGGAATAGGAGCTTAGCCTTCACCCTTGATCGTCTCCACTCGTTTCTTAACTAACTCGTCTACTAACTTTATGAAGGCGTCCACGTTTTCTGGAGGAACTTGAGCTCCAGCAGCAACGTCATGTCCGCCGCCTTTCCCTTTAAACTTCTCCGCTGCCACTCGCATGATCTCCCCCAAATCTAATCCTTTACTTGTCATGATTTCCAAAGTTCTCGCCGAAACTTTCACCGCAGCTTCGTCAGCAACAGCATAAGCAATAATCGGCTTTTCCAGCTTAGGCAAAGTCGTGGAAAGAATGGAGGAGAGAGTGCCAATCATCTTCTCGTTGATGAAGTCGCCACCACGAATTACGTAGATGCTTTCTAACTCGCTAACGCGATCTGGCTGTTCCATTAGCCACCTCAAGTACTTAGTAATGGCGCGCCTGTACTCCTCTAGGACTATTATTGCTTGCTCTAAGGCAGAACTCCTGTCACCCATGCATATTGCAAGTCCCAAGCCCGCCTTTTCCATACGGCCTGCACTATTAAGCAAAACCGAAAACTCTCGTGCGTCTCTTAATGGTGTCCATGGGTCTTCACACACAAGAGTGTACACTGAACCCACTAGGCTTAGCACGTCGCTTGGGTAGCCTTTGGAGACTAGGTGATCTGAAAGTGCTGAGCGGAGGTTTCGTTTTTCTTCTTCGGATAGGTCGCGTAGTGCACGCCATTTGTCGCCTTGCTTCGGTTTTATCCCGAGGCTGAGGAGCAAGGCGAGACTTTTGTCTTCTTCGCCGCTGATGCCAGCTAGAAATGGGCTTGTGGTGTAAGCTAGAGCTTTGTGTATTGGACGTGTTTCTCGCCCAAAAAACATGAGGTCTTTCTCAACTTTTAAATGTCCACCATCCACGGCGTCTGCAACAACAATCTTATTTAGCCCTCCTAGCGCTCTCTGTTCGTACTTGTCCTGCATGTCGCCTAACGCTCCTACTACGGCCAAGGCCGCCAAATCGGCATTTGAGCTATCCAGCGTCTTGGCCACAAAGTAGGCCACGCCCGCCCCGCTGATCTCTTTTGACCCATCAATTCCGTGATCATGCGGGTTCACTTGGAGGATGTTTGCGGAAACATTGCCCACCGCTTGATGGTGGTCTAGGATAACTATTTGGTGATTTGGCAACTTTTCATTCAATACGTTGAGGTAGCCACTGCCAAGATCAGTTAAGATTGTGAGTTTGGGGCTGTCGGAGGCGATTTCGCCCACGATTTTTTCGTCGACCCATTGTTGAATTCGTACGCGAAAGTTGGCGTCAAGTCGCCACAATGCTTTGCCGATTATACCTGCTGCTGCCAAGCCATCAGCATCCAGATGGGAAACCACGTGGATGAAACCGTCGTCTTCAGCGCGTTCAGAGATGAGTTTTCCAGCTTTCGACGCATCGCTTGTAAAAGAAGTTATGGCGGGTTCTTCAGTCGCCATACTCACCCCAAAATTAAATGATGGAAGCAGCCTTCGGCTCGTATTTCCAGTCGGAAGGTAACACTTTTTTTCGTTTATAGTATTTGGATAGTTTGTGAATTTTGGCCTCTAAGACCTGTAATGACCGTTTGTTAACTAGATCCATCTTGTTTCTGTCAAGATGAGTGGAAAGTCGGTTGGCTTTCTTTAGCAGCATTTCAAGGTCTTCTGGTACAAGTGACGTCATTTCTGCGTCTGCTAAAATTTGGGTGATGCGCTTTCCTGTGATGAGCTTTGATAGTGGAATACCGTGCTGATCTCTTAATATCGTGCCGATTTTGCTGGGAGAATGGCCTTCTCTTGCCAACTTGACGACTAGCGCCTCAACTTCCTCAGGCTCGTAGCTGCACCAGGGAGGTGGGCGTTTACTTACGGGTCGTATTGAATGGGATATCCCTTTTTCCTGCTTTGGCAACGGATCTGTCCTCACGGGCTCTTTTAACGACACACTGCGAATATTTAAAACTTCTGAGGTTCACAGGTTCGTTTTGTACCATAAGGCGAATTTCGCAAAGGCTGATGCGCGATGCGAGTTTTGTGTTTTTTCCTCTAGGGTCATCTCAGCAAAAGTTTTTGGCGAATTTAAAGGGCTGAAGATTGAGTCAAAACCGAAACCGTGGGTTCCCCGTTTTTTGTGGGTGACTTCTCCTTCAGCTTCTCCTGTGAAGCAGAGCGGGTAGCGCATTGTAGACTCCATAAAGGCTACGACTGACTGGAAGTGTGCATCTCTTTCAGCCGTGTTCTCCATCAGCTTTAGAATGCCATCGTTGCCTATTGTTTTGAAGATGTATGAGGAATAGGGTCCTGGAAAACCATCCAAAGCCCGGACGGACAACCCTGCATCTTCCACTACAACAGGCAGATTACACTTTTGAGCAGCGTCGATGGCGCTTACCTTGGCCACATTCTCTATGTTGTCATCTTGGATTTCGACGGGATCGATTCTTTTCAACATTGCTGTGGCTATTCTGAACGTTCCTAGGATGTGGCGGGCTTCGTTGAACTTATGGGTGTTGCTTGTCACCAGGAATGCCACGGTGCCTCGGGGGAAATTGGCTGGGGAAGTCACAGAATTTCAACACTTCCCATGTGGAGTTCGAGATATTCGGAGCATTCTCGCCAAGTGTTCTGATTGGCTGCCAGTTTTCCGTCAGCTTGAGAAGGTGAACGTGTACCAACATTCTTCATTGCTCTGTTTTTCTCCTTTCCGAGATGTATCGGCCTCGTTGTTCAATCTCCCTGATCTTGTCCAGCACCCTTTTCGCTTCATCGCCTCCGACTACTAGCGCGTAGCCTTCCAAAACAGCTCGGAAACAATCCTTTGCGAAGCGGAAATGGGTACTTTGATATGCTCTCTTCATAAGGTGAAGATCAACGCCCTTCAATTCGAGTTCAACGGTTTTTTCTCCAAGCCCAAAATCGACAAAAACGACTTTGTCACTTGGAGTGAGAATCATGTTGGAGGTTGTAAGGTCGCCGTGAATGATTCCGTCATGATGAAGCTGTCCAATAAGGCGACCGATATGCCTGTTCAGATCTCTCCGTTCATCGGGTGGGAGTTGTTCTAGAATTTGTTTCAGCTGTTTGCCCTCAACAAATTCCATAATAATGTTCGAATTAGCCAAGTCGATCAAGAAAATTGTAGGTGTTGGAACTCCTGCCTGCTTTGCGTGATGAAGAAGCTGGGATTCGTGGATGGTTCTGTAGGAACGAATACGCCTATCTATTTCGGGAAGCCGATATTTTTTTGGGAGACGTCGCTTCATAACTACTTTTTGGCCTTGCCACTCTTCGAGAAAAAGACTTGCTTCCGCGCCTTTTTTGATCAGCATAATTCTTCGACCCATGGCACGTTTACTTCATCCAATCTCCACTTCAATCGGACAAAACTTTCTTCGACAGGCGTGATTAAACCGTGTTTGAAGCCAAGGATGCCTGTCCAAGCAATCATGGCGCCATTGTCTAAAGCATACTGGGTTGGCACTCTGCAAAAACGGCTTCCATGTTCTTGGGCGACTGTTTTCAACATTGTCTGCAGTCGTCTGTTTGCCCCAACACCGCCGGTTAGAAGAATTTCCCGTTTTTCAGTGTGGGCCAAAGCGCGTTCGGTGACTTCGGTAAGCATAGAAAAAGCCTGTTCCTGCAGACTATAGCAAAGATCTTCAAGCCTGTGCTTTCGACTTTTAAGGGACCTGACGGCAGCGGTCAGGAGTCCACTGAAGGACATGTCCATGCCTTTGACGCTGTATGGCAACTCAACAAGCTCTTCTCCTTCTTTGGCAAGAGCCTCCACAATAGCGCCAAAAGGCTTCCCTTCAGTCTGGCACAGTCCAGCTTCTCTGGCAAAAACGTCTAAGCAGTTACCCACGGCGATGTCTAGAGTTTCGCCGAAAATACGATAGCGCCCACCGCCGAAGGCCGAAACAATGGTGTTTCCGCCTGAAACATACAAAGTGGTCGGGTCTTTAGCACCAGTTACGAGTTTGCCGATTTCAACATGAGCCACGCAGTGATTAACACCCACCAGCGGAACATCAAGATATGAAGCTAAAGCGCGAGCAGCGGTCGCGCCTGTGCGAAGACAAGGCCCCAAGCCAGGACCTTGAGAGAAAGCAATCACAGCTACGTCTTGGGATCCGATGTTCGCTTTTTGAAAGGCCTTAATTATTGCAGTGCCTGCAACTTTTGCATGATGCCGCGCGGCCTCTCGGGGGTGGATGCCACCAGTTTCAGACATGAAGGCGATACTCACGTTGGCAAGAACTGTTCCTTCAAAGCTGAGTATGCCAACGCTGAAATCGTCTGCGGTAGCCTCTATGCCCAAACAGAACGCATGTGGGGAACCATCTCTCTGCAACAGATTCGACCATCCATAAGCTAAACACGATTGTTAGGTTTAAACACTTCTCAGAATACTTCAACATTTAGTGTGAACGTTTTGTGCCTACATATTTTTATTCTTAGACAGCGTATTTTTATGGTGAAGGCTGAAGGAACCGAGAGAAATGCCTAAACGTATTGACTTTGAACATAAAGCTCTGCAATACATTGCCAACAATGGTGATGAAGGAGTGCTTCAATCTGACTTGTGGCGGAAACTTGACGCTAGCAGTAGAGAGGGCTCTCGAGTAGCCCTCAAACTCGAAACCAAGGGTCTTATACGCCGTGAGCGCGAGCTTTTCGAGGGAAGGTGGACCTATAGGTTATATCCTAAAAGAAAGCCAGCGTCGATAAATTCGATAGTAGACTGTCCATGCCTTAGCTGTTCTGAGAACATTCAATGTGGCGCTTACGGTGCGACGTCACCAAACGACTGCGAAAGTCTCACTGAATGGCTCTACAGCTTAATTGAGGGAGAGGCTTCGGTGCAGGGTGACAGTTGAGGTTGCCCGAAGCGTGGGCAAGAGAAAGAAAGCGAGACTATTTTTACAGAAAAGCCAAAAAAGACAAGTATCGATCGCGAGCGGCGTACAAACTGTTGCAGGCAGTGTCGAAATACAGATTTTTGAACAAAGGCGACGTGGTAATCGATTTGGGTGCAGCGCCGGGTGGTTGGATGCAGGCCAGTCGAAAAATCGTAGGCGAAGAAGGCTTCGTTTTGGGGGTCGACTTGAAGCCAATCGATCCCCTGAAAGAAACCAACGTCTACACGTTTGTGGGAAACCTAGATGCCATCGAAATCCAAAAGCAGATTGAGCAGATCCTGCCCGCCCAAGCTGATGTCGTTATTTCAGACGTTTCGCCTAATGTTTCGGGCGTCTGGGAGGTTGACCACGCTCGACAAATAGATCTAGCTCGTAAATCTATGATTCTTGCGTTGAACTTCTTAAGAAAGGGGGGAAACTTTTTCGTGAAGGCTTTCCAAGGCGACATGCTAAAAGACTTCGTTGAAGAACTTACACAGCTGTTCGCACGGGTTGAGATAATAAAACCAAAGGCAAGCCGAGCCAGAAGTGCTGAGGTGTTCGTCCTTGGCATGGGATTAAAAAGGCGACATTAGCGATCTTCACTCGTTCTTGAGTCTTGTGCTAAGGGTTAAATCTGCATCGTCCTATCTAGGCTTGGTGTGTAGTGTTGAAGGTTGTCGCAGCAGACTCGGGCGCAGCCACGTTGAATTCACGCTTTGAACCATTGAAGATAGTGGCTACAACGGCTGTTATGGTGGAGCCACCATACAGGGGAGCTCATGATTTTCTAGCGGAGCCAATTTTTTCTCCAGTGGAAGAAGGGCACGCGCTCATCATTCGTGAGCTTGAGCTTTGCAAGAAGCTACTGGGAAAGATAGAAGCGGATATTGTTCATTTAGACATGTCCATGGGGGGGCTCCTTGTTGAGGAGATTTCACCTGTTCAACTTCGAGGTAAAGCTCGTAGCAGCGTCTTAAGAATACTGCCTCAAATACGAAAGTTGGCCACTGACATCAAACGAATCTACGACGTGGATGTTATAGCTCTCGGAAAAGAAAGCGTCCCTGTGAGAATCGCCGAGCTAACGACGGGGGCCCACGCGGTGCTCTACGCTTGCTCACAAGCTCTGCAAACACGGGGTGAACAGATTTTAGGCTTACCTTCGAAGTGTTGTGTAAAAACTGCGCGGCGCAGAGTTACGCTGCAGTCGCTGATGCCTGCTGAACACGATGTTTCTGGATATGCAGACGACAACAAAGCAGTCCTAGAAGCAGTTCAACTAAAAGAGACGTTGAATCCCAGAGCCAGAGGCTTCCGAGTGCTGAGAATAATTCCACGGAAGGACCATTAGTGAATCGCATTATGGAAAAGCTGAAAACCACGAGATTCAACATGCGTAATAGGATTTTTATTGCTGCTGGTTTTTTTATCCTAGCTCTAGTTGCAACCATGATCGGGCTTTTCGCTTTCAGAATTACTGCGCCAGAAGCGCAGAAAGTCAGAGATGAGCTTCAATAAGAATTCGATCGCATCAATGACCCGCGCTTCATTTTCGGCAACAACCTAACTCTAACCTTAATCATGTTTATTCCACTTATTGGAATATTCTGGGGGTGCTTCATCCTCTTCAACACAGGAAGCATTATTGCTATCCTGAGTGTCGCGGAGGGAATGCCGCCCATTCTGACTTTCTTGGTGCTAATTCTAAATCCCGTCGTTTGGCTTGAGTTCGCTGTTTACTCTGCAGCTATGAGTCAGAGCTTCGTTTGGCTACTGCAAATATTCAGAAAACGAAGCGGAAAAGAAGCGGCGAGAACTTGCATAGTCATAACGATATGCGCTTTCACCTTGTTGCTAGCGGCTGTAGTTGAATGGATTTTAATAAACTCAATTGGAGGCTAGCTGGGGCCGCAGTCATCAAACCGATATGGCTTCTCAGCGTGTAACTTTGACCACTTCAAGGCTCACGTCTAGCGCTTTCACGCTGTGAGTGATTTCTCCAATGCTAACGATATCCACGTCCGTTGCTGCGTATTCAAGCACGTTCTCCTCGGTTATTCCGCCACTTGCCTCAAGCAAAACCTTGCGTCTAACCCCCTCCTCTTCTAGTGAAGCCACTGTTTTCCTTATCTCATTCGGAGAGAAGTTGTCCAACATGACAATGTCAGCATTGGCTTTCGCTGCCGCTAAGGCATCCTCAATAGACGTCACTTCCACCTCTATTTTCTTGGAGAATGAAGCGGCTGCTCGAGCTTTTTTCACTGCAGTTTCCACGCTACCAACGATCTTCAAGTGATTGTCTTTAATTAAAATCATGTCATCAAGATGTAGCCTGTGGGTATCGCCACCACCTAGGAAAGCTGCCTTCTTATCGAAGTAAGCAAGGCCCACCGCCCCCTTTCTGGTACAAGCCAACCTAGTCTTATAACCCGCAACTTCGATTCTACCGACCAAGCGGCTTGTCAAGGTTGCAACACCACTCATTCTGGAAAGCAGATTAAGAAGGATTCGTTCTGTTGAGAGAAGGGTTCGGCCATCGCCAGCAATCCGCAATATACAGGTTCCAGGTTCAACTGCACTTGCTTCTGACACTAGGGCTTTAGCCTGCAAACTGAGACTCCCACACAAGGCTAGGGCTTCCTCTACTCCCGCAACCAATCCTCTTTCTTTGGCCACAACCTCAGCGTCAACGACCACGTCCTTGGGGATCGTGAGAAACGTGGTTAAGTCGCCTTGCCCAAGATCCTCTTCAAGGAACTTGCGAAGCTTTTCCTGCAAAATCCTTTCAGGGAGGAACATGCCTCATCCCCCTCCTCCTGCTTCCAATGTCGCTTTTATGGCGGCTTCTAGCCCATCAACCATCTCGGTGGCCTCTTGGATTTGCACTAGTCTTTCCGAAAAACTTTTGTTACCCATAAACTTCTCAATTGTCGATAAAACCGTTTTTACGGAGAGGGCGTCCTGTTGAATCGTCAAGGCAACACCAAGCTTTTCTGCTTTCCTAGAGTTATTTAATTGTTCTGTATGGCTCGGCGTCGGAATCAAGATGGATGGCTTCCCAAAGCAGATTGCCTGCAATATTGTTCCATGCCCCGCCCTAGCAACCACGATGTCGCAAGCTTTCATGTATTCAAAGCGATGAAGAATCCACTTATAGGTTGTCAAATTGCCATGTCGAACAGGAACTGCTTGGGATTCGGGGTACCCAAGAGACATAACGATTTGATAATCATCCGGAAAATTCGTGAAGATTTTTTGAAGAATGTTTATGAGGTACACACGTTCTTTCAATGGTCCGCTGATAGGAGCAAACACGACAGATTTTTTCTCGTCCAAACAAAGTTTGTCGCGTAGTTGCTCTTTTGTTGGTAATGCATCAGGATGTACTGGCAAAATTGGGCCGATGAGCTGAATTTTTTTCTTGAAAGCTTGGGGGATGCGTAGATTGTTTGTCGATATCGTGTATGGCTGGGGGAAATCTGGAATCATTACCTTGATTCCACTCGTCCAAATTTTTCCTAGAATTGCCAACGTCATGGCGTCTGCGAATTTTGCGAGACGCAAATAGTGCGTTCTTCTCGGGATGATTACCTGAAATTGGTTAAGGATACATAGGGTTGGGATGCCCAGCATCTTTGCTGCAACCAAGGGTGAAGCCCTCGAATCTGACACTACCACGTCAGGTTCAAAAGTCTCCATGACTTCAATTTCCTTGCCCACTTGCTCTAGAAAGTGGAAGGGCGCGACAAACGGGCCTGGATTCATAGCTGTTCGTCTAAAGTCTACAGTTCCATCGGGTTTGACTTTGAAGTCCATCGGGGGGATTTCCACTGTGGGGAATCCTTCTGTTCGAACATAGTCCACTGCGTCGAGATACGTCGAGAAGAAGACTTGGGTGTTCTTATTTTGCTCTTGCAGGCCTCGGGCGATGGGGATGCAGCGGCCAGCGTGTCCTAGACCGACTCCGCTTGGGGCAAATTGAACACGCATGAACTTACTTCCTGTTAAGCTTCCTACGCTTTATTCTTCCTCTGGGGCTTTCTTCTTCGAAAATTATCGCTTGGAATCGGTAAACTTCCGTAGTTTTCATCAGCCAGCTGTCGGGTGGTAGACCGGCTTTTATGCAGCAGTGGCTCAGAAACTCTTCTCCACTCCAACCCCATTCTACAGGCACTTGTGGCAACAGAAGACCTTTAGAAGATCCTCTTTCTATGATGAGCCCATCCTCACCTACCTTGATCTCAGAGGGAAGTAGTTTTGGAGTATCTACTTCAATCTTTTCAGGAGGTGTAAGCACGCTAACTTCAAAAATAATTTGATCAAGCTCCTCCGCAGAAACTGGGAGAAACCGGGGATCTCGGGTTGCTGCAGTCCAAGCGCATTCAATAACCGCTTGTGCCAGCATAGTGGTTGGATAGGGATAGCCGATGCACCCTCTCAACTCTCTCTTGCCGTCTGCTTGCCTGTTGATCGTAACGAAGACTCCACATCGTTGGCTCAACTTCGCTCCAATCTCTGGAGGCAAGTTCAGCATTCTGCCGGTCATAAGATAATGTCTAACCGCTTTCCGCGCAAGTTTTACTAGAAACTCTCCTTCACTTTGTGTTAGTTGGAAAGCCACCAGACTTCTCCTCGGTTGAGACTAGTTAGGTAGTATGTTAGGTGCCATTAAACTTATCTCAACAATGCACGCGATATTGTTCCGCAACCCGATTTCTTAAAGTTCCTATAGATTCGATTTCTATCTCGATGAGATCTCCGTTTTTGAGAAACTTTGGTTCGGGCTTCATGGCAAACCCCACTCCCGCTGGGGTGCCTGTTGCAATAATGTCGCAAGGCTCAAGCGTCATCCCCCAACTGATATTGTGGACAATCTGATAAACATTGAATACCATGTTGTTCGTGTTCGAGTTCTGCCTCAGCTCCCTGTTAATCCATGTCCGAACCTGCAAATTTGCTGGATCTGCGATTTGGTCTGCCAGGGTGATGCAGGGACCGGTAGGTGCAAAAGTATCGAAGCATTTTCCTCTGGTCCATTGTGTGTCTCGGAATTGGATGTCTCTAGCTGAAACATCATTGAAAACCGTGTACCCAAAGATGCACATCTCAGCGTCTTTGACTGAAATGTTTTTCGAGCGTTTGCCTATTATAACAGCAAGTTCTGCTTCGTAGTCAAGCTGTTCAACGAAGCAAGGCTTGATAACATCTTCATTCGGACCTATTATGGCTGTACTGGGCTTCATGAAGATTATTGGTTCCTCCGCGGGCAGTTTTCCTTGCTCTGCGGCATGGTCTCTGTAATTCAAGCCTAAACAGACGATTTTTGGAGGTTTCGCAATCGGCGCCAACAACTGCACTTTTTGCAGAGGCCAAACTGCTTCTTCAAAGACTGCTTTTGTTGCTTTTTGAAGCAGTTTTTCTATGTGTACCTCTCTAATTCCTGCGGAAACTGCAGCTTCGATAGTGCTGGGGAACGGTTGACACAAAGCTTTTGCCAAGGCAGGCAAGCAGATCACTCGGTCTTTGGCCATCACTCCATAAGACTGTTTTCTTGGAACAGCAAATCGTACGAGTTTCATCGTATCCGTCCCTATCGTCTCCGGCTACTTACGAGGGAATTATTCCAAGACTCCTAACAGAGACGTCTCTGCTCTCCAACTCTCTAATTAGTGGATTTATCCCCACGGAGTCACTCGCAATGTGGCCAGTGACTATTAGATTCCCTGCGCCGTCTGCCTCCAATTTTTCGAGATCAATAGCGTTTACATGAATATAGATGAGAGTATTGGTTCCATGTTCGAAGTATTTTCTTGCGATTTCGTAACCTCCATTGGTGCCGGCTCCATGAGACACTATTGTTTTTCCAGCCAAATCTGCGGCATCACCTAAACGTATCTCAATTTTGGTTTTTGCGTTTCTAAATTCCGGCAATTCGCTCAACGCTGAAACAACGTCGTCGACCGTGGAGCCTTCATCGACGTTTTGTGCAATCTTTTTGGTCATGATTCTTCTTCCTAATTCATCAAGGGGCGTGTGAATGTTCATGTAAGGAATCTTCAGCAACCGAGCTACGTCGACAGCATGCCTATAGTTTCTGGTGTGCATCTCTAGCTCCAAAGCTTTCATCTTTCTAGCAACTGCTATCTTTGCTTCATGTTCAGGAACGCCCGCGTTTACCATCTGTTGAATGTGCCTGCGAAAGACTTGGTGGAAATTAGTCACCGCACAGTCCCCTTTGGGGTGATGAGAAATGACTGCGTCATAGCCAAATTGCTGCGCCAGCTGCAACTCCGAAACATCTGCATCTATTCCAAACAAGATCTTTTTTATGGTCTTCCCACTCACATGAATGGCGCTGTCCGCTGGCTCCGATTCGAAGTCCACCAGGCGCAATGCTATATCCATGATTTCCCTCGTGGTAACCATTTTAACTCACTTTTCCTTTAATTGGTGCGCAGAACTTAACTACCTTTCCTCACGGGAAGCCACGCATTTTTTTCGGAGCGTTTCTCGGTTCTAGAGTCCAATGCAAAGATAACTTGATTTAGCTTGTTTGAAGCGGGAAAGGAATATAAGTAGAGTGTAGAAATGCATATTAGCCAAGAAACTTCGTGGTAACTCTTGGAGCGAAGCAAAAGTGTCTCGTAAAGCCAAGAAGGGCGCTACATCACTTTCCATTTATCTCCAGAAAATCTACTGGAAACTAGTAACACTCAAGCCGTCGGCAATCCTCTTGACGATTTTAGCTGTAGCAACTTCAGTTTTTCTGCTCGGAGGCGGAATTTACGACATCCTTGAGCAGCCAGCTATCGCATTTATCAGTGGAGGAAGAGTGATTCCCTATTATCCGCAAGCCTTAAACGAACAGCTTTTGGGAGAAAGCATAGCTTCAATGATCTTATACTCCCTCGGAATCATGGGATTGTTGCTGATATATCAGAGCACAAAGTATGCTTACAGCCCACGAGAAGCGTATACCACACTGCTTATTGGACTGCTGCTTCTGTTCATTGGATGGGTAATAGTCGAATTTTATCTTTTTCCAAGCACGATCAAACCGTTTCAGCCATAGAAGACGTGCGTCACCATGGACTCTTTTTAACGTGAACTAGGTATGCTAGAAGGTTTGTAAGAAGATGTATGGGCACTGTAATAGTTAGAACGATTAACGCCACGATCAGTGGCGGAGGTGCAATTGGCAGAGAGAAAAGCAAAGCGCATAAAACAAAATTAATTTGATCGATTATTGGAAGAAGCGCTCCAGGAGCAAATCCCAGCCGCCGCTTGACAAAGGCTCCACCCAAATCTCCAATCAGCGCACCTGAAGAAAGACCGAAACTCAATAAAGGGCTGCAATTGTTGAACACAAAACTCTCCCCAATTCCAACCAGTGTTCCAATAATTAATCCTGCAAAAAACCCTCTAAAAGTCTTATGAGGTCCGAAAAGCGGTCGTCCATCAAAGAAAGTTTTACCGCCGTCAAGTGGCCGCCCACCGCCGAGGACAACTGGAACGGCATTAGCACAGTAAGCAGGGAATATGAATATGAGCGATTCTGCAACCAATTTCAATGACATTGCTCTGCAATTCCCCCCTCATGGCTTAAGACTTATAGTCGCACAGGCCTTTCTCTTCGATTTTTAGAAAGGCTTTTTTGACCGCGTGTCTTGGTCGATGCGTTTCCACCGACGCGGTAACCACATCAGATCGGGACGTGGGCTTAAGGTTTATAGTCGTGTCAGCCCAAAATTTTAGCACTCTTGTAGCAACAGGCTGCACTACTGCTTGTTCTTGGAAAACCACACTTCGCACTTGACTGATGACTAAACTTGCCACCTTTTGAGTCTTACTGATTTGAGCTAAACCAGCCATTTGTCGGTTCAATTCACGGTTCAGGGCAAAACCTTTCTTCGCTTCGCCCCCTATGTTCTCGCTGTAGAGGCTGGTAATGGTGTCGACCACAATGAGACCCACCTTCTTGCCTATAAAATCATTTAGCTCATCAAATGCAAGGGTCTGCTGCTTAAAATCTCTAGGGCGCATCAAAATAACGTGGGGTGCTAGAGATTCGAAGTCGTCCCCCGCAATCTGAGCCATGCGCTTGGGAAAAAACGTGTGGTTACAATCTATAAAGAGCGTCTTGTACCCCATTCTCGCGCAGTTGACAGCACATTGAATCGCCAATGTCGTCTTTCCAGTTTCAGCCTCCCCGAAAACAAGGATTATGACCCCCTCGGCCAACCCACCGCCAAGTGACTCGTCGATTGAACTGCATCCCGTGGGGATCAACTTTTTCAAATTCGTTCACAGTCCACAACGAGGTACAATCCAGAGGAATTTAAAATGTATGCCACGACATGAGTGGCTAGAGAAAAGCTCTTAACATTGTTTTTGCCAACTAGTCACCAAGAAAGGGTCTACGTTGAAGGCAAAAATTGCGGTGGCAACAGTCTCGGGGAAAGCCTACTACCTTCTAGTCAAAGAACTGAAAAAGAAAAAGGCACAGTTCTTAAGCTTAACTCCAAGCGACGTTATACCTATTGACGTCAAAGTAGTGATAACTACTAAAAAAGAAGCTTCTGCAATCACCCACGAAAACGTGCTAACGTACGAGGAAAATGGAGACCTTGTTAAAACTGTCGATGAAGCATTAAGAGTTATAAAAGGGAAGAAAAGGTATGAAAGACTTGTTGTAGGCGTTGACCCTGGTCGAAATCTCGGTGTGGCTGTTCTCGGAGACGGCAAGATACTAGAAACTAAAAGTTACACCAACGTAGATGAGACTGTGAACACGATAACAGAAATTTTGAACCGTACACCTGCAACTCATAAAACAGTTCGAATCGGAAATGGCGCACCATCACACTCTGAGAAGCTTTGCCGCCACCTAATCCAAGTTCTTCCAGAGCACGTTGTCATTGAAAGAGTGCCCGAAGCAGGAACAAGCCGATCTTATGGGGGCCAACAGTCGCACAGAAGAGGAAAAATCGACATCAACTCAGCCATAAAAATTGGGCAAAGACAAGGAAAATTGCTGCTGCGGAGAAAAAGAGACGCCTAAGACTTCGCCGGAGACGCTCGGATTTACGAGAGAAACTCGATGCTCGTATAGGCAACGAAAAGGCGCGTGATCAGACCTCAAGACATGAAAGCACACTTTATGGCCACGGCGTCTTGCAAAGTCGATTACTCAATCCACACAATAGACGTTCATGCTCCGAGAAACTTGACAACGCCGCCCGAGAAACTAGCCAATTAATCACGGCTTCTATCGTGCATGATCAGTTTCACGTAAACAGCCACGCGGAGGTTTGGAGAGGCATGCCTAGCTAGCGTTTCACAAGAAAGAACCTTATAAACAACTGGGCACATGTATCGTCCATGCCAAACAAAATCCACTGCGCTCACATCCTCGTAAAAACAGAGAATGAGGTAAAAGCAGTACTAGAGCGTTTGAAGCAGGGCGAAAAATTCGCAACAATCGCGGAAGAGATCTCTCTCTGCCCTTCTGGGAAACGGGGTGGAGACCTTGGAACTTTCAGCAGAGGGAAAATGGTGAGAGAATTTGAAAAAGCGGCTTTCAGCCTCCAAAAAGGACAAGTCTCCTCGCCTGTGAAAACGAAGTACGGGCACCACATAATAAAGAGGCTGGAATAGCAAAATTCGGCGCTCGACGAGCCATTACTGGAGAATACTAGACAACGTTCTTGCAAGCCATTTATGCATGCAGGGAGCCTGTCGAATGCGCTCCGCAAACCGTCTTTGACGAGGCACTTCCAGCCTACTCTGCGGCACCCGCACTTCGCTAGCACACGTTCAGAAACCGATATATCTGGTGAAAGGGAAATAATGATATAAACTACCCTGGGAAAATGCAACCTGTATGCTATGTCTAAGAACTATTAACATTAATGATGCTATTTAGGCAAAATATAAGGTGTAACTAGCTATGCCCCTCGAAGAAACCCTTCACAGAATTGAGGTGAAATTAGAGAGGATAGAAGCTGAAATTAACAAAATGAGGCATCAGCTGCTTGAAAGAAGCACTACTATGGACGAGAAAAAGCTAATCTCCTTGCCCGATCATTTAAGGAAAACTGCGATCGGACTTGTCAAGGTTGGACAAGGAACGGCGAGTGATGTATGTAGACATACAAGTCGCGCAAGAGCAGTAGAAAGCAGCTATTTAAACCAACTTGAAAGAGAGGGATATGTTAAGAGCTTTCGAAAGGGGAGACAGAAAGTCTTCCATTTAGACGCGCATCTGAAAGACGAATTATCCGCTAAACAGCAGAATACGAAGTGAAGGCAAAACTCTATTCAAGCTCTTCTGACACGTATATTCGATGGCCAAAGCATATTAATTAACCTGCTTTCTCTTCTGTTGCATGTCTCAGGCACCGGGTGAAACATGATGTCCAGAGCGACAATAGTGAAGGAAGAAATTCTAGAAGAAAACATGCGCCTTTTAGCCATTTATATAGAGACGCAAAATGCAGTCTTGGTTCTCCTAAGCGAAGGAGAAGACAGATTGGGAACCTTGGCTGCGTCAGTGCCGTCAGCCACTGAAATTCAGGTTCAGCCTGTCACTTCTTCAATACTGCTAGGAAATAGAAATACTACTTTAGCACGTGTGCTGGCAGAACGCCTAGCATTCAAAACTGGCAAAATAGGCCTAGTTTCAATACACCTCAGAACAGTCAGCGAAACTGAAGCCCATCACACCCTTATCAGGTTGTTTGAAAAAGTTACTAAGGGCAGCCAAGTAAGCAAGACACCTAAAGAGGAGAGCCTTGCCTCATGAGGTTACGAGGCTTTCTTCGCTTACCGGAAAAGGTGCAAGCAGTACATGTGAAAGAAAGCCTTTCGCCTTTTCGAGAATGTTGAGAATTTCAGATCAACGTTGTCGCAAATGTCGTCGGAACACGAAAGTGACCTTACAAGTCTCGAGATATTGCAGAAGAGAACCTGTAAAACCATTTAACTGGACATGTGCGCAACAGCGAGAGACATCACAAGTCTGTGTAATGCTTCAAGGCAGCATGCGTCTCTTCGCCAGTATTCTCTTGGTCACTTCAACCAAGCCGACAGGACCTGTCATCATCACGTCGCCTGCTGGAGTTGCGAAATGAACTGGGAGATTTGCACTTGCTAGGATATTCCTATTTGGTCCTGCGACCACGGTTCTTTCCATCTTGGAAAAGCCGGGTGGCTCAGTCAGAAAGATCACGCCATGGCCATTGTCCATAAAGACTTCATCATCGCTGAGTTTTCCATCCGCGAATTTAATTAAAAGATGTTCCAGTTTTTTTGGACTCAACAGTCGTGTATGGTGCTCCATGATTGCAGTGATTTCTCCGTTTGAAATAATGGCCGCCATGGTGTGGTTATTGCCCACGTTAACTGCAAGAATTGGATTAGCCCTTTCGACCACTGGGTCCCTGAGACATCCAACGATTGCGTCTTGGGACGTGTCCATGACTACTACTTCTGCATTTGGCAGCTGTCTTTTCGAAGCGTAGGCGGCTGATCTCATTCGTAGGTAGTGCGGGGGAATATCATCTCCCAAGAAGGCAAACGTTTCGGGTTTCGGGTTTCTTTCAAGCAACTGCCGCGTTTTCTCAATTCGAAATCGTCTATTGCTTTCTCCCTTTGGGGGGACTCCATGATCTTGAACCGCGATCGCCACGAAGTCTGTGTCTGTAAAAGATTCATCAAAAAACGCCAAGGCGCACTGCAGTTTCCTAATATTAACTTCCTCAGTTACTAATGTTTGGCCTTTGAAACTTTTCAGAGTCGCATTCTCAACAATTTTGATACCGAGTTCCTTAACTTGGTCAAGATCATTTCTTACAGTGTAAGCAGCAGCTTTGGTCATGAAGACCCGATAGCCTTTTTCAATGTGCTCTCTCAAAGCCTCCGTAAACGGGCCTCCCCCGATGATGTCTCCTTTGACAAAAAGGTTACGGTGCATCTGAGTTGCTGCTCTAACTTTCTTAGCGAAAACTTGTGATGGAGATGGCAAAACCATTTTTATGCAATTCTCAATTCGCTTTTTTCTCTCATCATAAAGAAGGACATCTTCAGTTCCCGCACCAATATCTAAGGCCAAAACCTTCATTGTTTCCACTCACAATTTCCTTGGATTCGCAAGTAAAAAACCTTGGCAGAGTAACACAAATCTGCGTCGGCTGCTCAACCGAGTAAATGCTTTTAGAGCTTTGTCTCTATAAGCTGAGTCTTCATGTCTCTAAGATTTCTCCGATACTTCAACAGTTTTGTCTGGGCCTTGCCCAACGAAATTTTCGTAAATCGAATCTTGTCACTTGATTTCGCTTGTCCGATTCGAGAAATGTCAGGCGTTGAGATCATAGCGACCTTCGGGTAGCCCCCGGTCGTCTGTCCATCCCGCATCACAACGATGGGTTTACCACTCGGCGGTACTTGAATCGCCCCGACGGGAATTGCATCTGACACTATCTTGAGCGAACTCTTTTGGGCTACTCTTGCCCCATCCAACCTGTAGCCCATTCTATCCGACTCAGCTGCTACAGTAAAGAAACTTGAAAAAAAATCATCCAATCCCGAATCCGTGAGATAGTGAGATTGAGGTCCAAGCACAACATCAATGGTCCACGCTCTACTGTAACGCGGAATAAATTCCTTTGGCATGAAGCGACCTGACTTTGTCGCGTTTCTTGGTGTGTGTGCTTCAATAACATCTCCAGTTTTCATCTTCCGTCCTTGAAAGCCGCCAAATCCTCCGCGGACATACGTCGACCTGCTGCCCATCACCATTGGCACATCTATTCCTCCTCTTACGGCAAGATAGGCTCTACACCCGCTTTGTGGGGCGCCAAAAGAAAGTACGTCTCCTTCACCTACCTGCAACGTCTGCCAGCAGCAAACTGGGGCACCTCCTATGACAGGTGAAAGGGCAGCGCCTGTGATCGAAATGAGGGTTTCTTTTAGAAACTCAAGCCTTGGACCTAGCAAAGTCATCTCCAAACAAGCATCCTCCCTCTTGTTGCCCACGAGGAGGTTAGCTGCAGTGAGGGCATATGTGTCCATGGCTCCGGAAACCGGCACTCCAAACCTCTGATAACCGTACCTCCCCAAATCCTGAACCGTGGAAAAGAAGCCTGGAGTAACTACTCTACAAATTTTCATCCTGTACGCCCCGACACAGTCTTTCGAACTCTTCCTCTCCAATCGGAATAAATTTCACCGTCTCTCCCGGTTGAATCAAAGCTGGCGGATGCTTCGTAGCGTCGAAAAACTTGAGCGGTGTTCGCCCAATTATTCGCCATCCCCCGGGACACTCGCATGGGTATACGCCAGTCTGCTTCTCAGCTATTGCCACCGAACCTGCTGGAACCCGCAGCCGCGGTGACTTCAGCCTAGGGGTGGCGATTTCATTAGCCACTTCGCCCAAGTACGGGAAACCAGCGACAAAACCAACCATATAAACAAGGTATTCTCTGCCGCTATGCAGTTGAATCACTTTTTCTTCGTCGAGGTTGTGGTGCCTTGCTACAAATTCAAGGTCTATTCCGTACTCGCCTCCATAAACGACGGGAATCTGAACTACTTTTCTTTTGGTGCGAACAAGAAAGTCTCCGAGTCTTCGCTCCAAGTCCTTTAACGTGAAGACTAATTGGCCATAACTTGTTCTTCCGGGATCATAATAAACAAGTAGTGACCGATAAGTTGGGACACACTCCTCAACACCTAAAACCTTAAGGTGGGAAATTGCATTATCTAGAGCATGAACCTTCTGGTTGATACTCATGGAGACTATGGTCCCAAACTCAACCAGTAAAGCCCTATCACCTACTGGCAAATACTTAGCTTCTTGATACAAACGTCACCGCCTAGACAAAGGTGCTTACGGGTGATACTTCAACATTTGCGGCGGCAAACGCTTTCCGGAGGGCTTTAACAAGCTCTACAGCATTCACCGTGTCGCCATGAACACAGATAGTGTGCAATTTGTCAAATTTCACTAGCGCTTGACTATCAACCGTGTTAACCATTCTTTCTTTCACCATCTTTATTGCTCTTCGAGAGACAGCTGCTGCGTCCTCAACTATCGCGCCCGCCCTATTTCTGGAAACCAAACTGCCATCAGGATTGTAGGCTCTATCAGCGAAAACTTCGTGGGCTACGCGAAGTCCCGCCTTGGCTGCGATCTCCGCCATTTTGGATCCCGCTAAAGTGAAGAGGACGAGGTCGGGGTTCACAGCGTGTACCGCTTCGACTATCGGCTTGGCATAAGCTTCGTCGTGAGCCCCAGCGTTATAGAGAGCCCCGTGAGGTTTAACATGTTGCACATCGATGCCGACGGCCTTCGCAAAAGCGAGAAGTGCCCCCACTTGATAGATAACGAGGTTCTGCACTTCTTCCCGTGAGAGACTCATGCTGCGACGGCCAAATCCCACCAAGTCTGGAAGTCCTGGGTGGGCTCCTACTTTAACTTTATGCCTTTTTGCCAGTTTCAAGGTTCTCTCCATAATGACTGGGTCGCCTGCATGAAAACCGCAAGCAACGTTCGCGGAGGATAAGTACGGCATGATTTCTGCGTCATGTCCCACCTTGAAGTTACCAAAGCTTTCGCCTACGTCGGAGTTGATGTCGATTTTCAGCCTCATTGACGACATTCTAGAATTCTCCAATGTATTTTACCATGTCTTCTGTGGCTGCGGAGGGCACAGGCAAATCTTTCATAGAGACTAGGCCGGGAGCTGCGTTGATCACTTTTGGAATTGAATTCGCTATCATCGCTACGGTGCCTACATCTCCATGCACACATGGAGTGATTTTCTGATTTATGCATGGAACGCCTGCAATTGTTATGGAATCAAATTCTTCCTCCGCGCCGATGTAAGCCTGAAAATCGAGGATGATGACGTTCTTGTTGCCTCTAAATCCCTTCGCTACTTGCCGTAGACCAGCTGATTCCCCAACCTCGACTTTGATAGCCTCGCTTCTAACAGCCTTTTTTGCGATAACGGCTTCAACCACGTTTACCTCTATTCTATCCAGCTTCCACGCTAAAGCCGACGCAATCATTGAAATCGACTGTTCAAGGCCGACGTGCCCAGTAATTGACTTCTTCTCAATAGCCTCGCGAAACTCTCTTTCACTAAGACCAGCGCCTATCTTCTTCTGGAATGGCAACCTGCGAGTAGCGGCATCTATAACGCGAGTAGCCTGTATCCTGTCAATCGTTTGACAGACTGAGGTGAGGGTAATGACGAGTGTATCCATCAGAAAGCCGGGGTTAATGCCAGTGCCTAAGATTGTGGCATGGTGTTTCTTGGCTAAAGCGTCAAGTTTTTTGGCCAGTTGAGGCGCTGAAGAGCAGGGATAGGAGAGCTCTTCACATGTTGAAACAACATTAGCGCCGTGTTTCACGATGCTCGCAAGCTGCGGATACACGTCTTCTAGGTGAGATGAGGTTGCATGCACAACTATGTTAGGTTTTGTCTTTGAGAGTGTGGCGTCAGCGTCGTTTGAGACAGCTACTTCAACACGTTGCTTTAGGCCTAAGACTTCGTCTAAGGTCCTGCCTACTTTGTCCTGCGCTGCGTCGATGGCTCCCACAATTTCGACTCCCTCCTTTTGAAAGAGAAATCTGGCTATAAGGCTGCCCATAGCTCCGACCCCGAATAGAACCGTTCTTATCGTCTTCAACTTCTCACCTTTCGTTTTCTGTTGTTTTACGTCCAAATATAGATGTTTCGTCGCGAGAGCCGTGTGACGCAGGGTTCACAGGGTCGTGAGAAGGCGAAGTTTTGCATGAAAGGCAAGAACACCAGCGGCAACTCTGGCAGAGCCACTCACCCCATGGAAATGTTCCACCCTAATAATGAATGACGCTGCTCAAACGCTCCAATTCCGCGTCAGATCTTTACGTTTGTAAAGTTTTATATCGGAGAGATCGCCTCTATTCCAGAAGAACAAAGAAACCACTCACAATAGTGCTAGGGCGTGAAGCCAGGATGGAATCTCCCCTCATCCCACAAGAAATCCGTGAAAAAACGAAATATTGTTTTGAGTGCGGCGTCTGCACTGCGAGTTGCCCCATGGCAGAATTGCTATCACCGCAATACAACCCGCGTAGCGTCCTGCAACAAATTCTCGAGGACCCAGATAGAGCATTGAAATCCGAAGGTCTGTGGCTATGTGCTTGGTGCTATAAATGCTACAAACGGTGTCCCCAAGGACTCAAACTACCAGAAATCCTTCATACGGCAAAACAGGAAGTCGCAAAACGGGGATTCGACGCCAGCTTCGAAAAGGCTGTTTCGATAATCGAAAAGCACATTCCTTTTCCAATTCTGTGTTGGTATACGTGTTTCCATCCTGAGAGGACAGGTATCCCTAATGACAAAATCGTAGCCATGAAGGAAAAACTAGCGGGTCGACCAAAAAAAGGAAAAAAACCGACAAATCGCCAAGGAAGAGCTGCAATTATCGGCTCAGGACCCGCGGGCCTCACAGCAGCATGCCAACTAGCAGAAAGAGGGTACCCAGTTACATTGTTCGAGGCGCTTCCGAAAATTGGAGGTATGCTGAGAAAGAGTATGCCCGCATACCGGCTGCCTCGAAAGGAGTTAGATAACGAGATTCAGCTCTTGAAAGACCTTGGTGTGGAGATAAGAACGAGCACAGAGGTGGGAAAGGACATCAAGTTTGATGAACTTTGGCGATGTGGATACAAAGTAGTGTTCGTCGCTGTTGGCGCTCACACAAGTCTGAAGCTAGGGATTGAAGGTGAAGACCTTGATGGTGTCATCGACGCGCTAAACTTCTTATGGACAGCAAAAGAGAGCGCCAAAGTAGATATCACAGAGAGAGTTGGCGTTATAGGCGGCGGGAATGTTGCCATCGACGCTGCTAGAACTGCTCTCCGTCACAAAGCCAAGGAGGTTGTCATCCTCTATAGAAGGTCTCTCAACGAAATGACCGCTAACCCTTGGGAGATTGGGGAAGCCGAGAAAGAGGGCGTAAGAATCGAGTTTCAGGTCGCCCCCAAAAAGATCTTGAAGAAAGACGGCAAAGTTGCCGGGCTGGAATGCTTCCGAGTAGAGCTCGGAGAATTAGACGAAACGGGCAGAAAAAGACCCGTGCCTATTGAAGGCTCAGAATTCTCCCTGCAACTCGGCACAGTAATAGTTGCCATCGGGGAAAGGACAGAAACCAGTTTCTTACCCAATGAAGTAGAGCGTGACAGAAGCAACAGAATTTTGGTCAACCCCGTTACTATGGAAACCAGCATGACAAGAGTCTTTGCAGGCGGAGACGCAGTAACTGGGCCAGCCTCCGTGATAGAAGCAATTCTTGCAGGCAAACGCGCTGCAGGCTTCATGGAGAAATATTTGAACGAGACCGGAGAACGGGAGGATGCCCATCTTGCCAGCTGACCCAGAAATCACTGAAGAAGCCAGAATAGGAGTATATGTTTGCCACTGCGGCTTGAATATCGCAGGAACGGTGAACTGTGAAGAAGTAGCCGAATTCGCTGCTACCCTTCCCCACGTGGTCGTCGCAAAAGATCACCGTTACACGTGTTCTGACCAAGGCCAAGAACTCATTAAAAACGATATTAAAAACAGCGACCTCAATCGCATTGTTGTAGCTTCATGTTCACCCCGCCTTCACGAACTTACGTTCAGAAAAACATGTGAAGAAGCTGGACTCAACAAGTATCTCTTTGAGATGGCCAACATTCGAGAGCATTGCAGCTGGGTACATCATCACGACAAAGAAGCCGCAACAGAAAAAGCCAAAGACCTTGTGCGAGCAGCAGTAGCCAAAGCAACACTGCTTGAGTCAGAAATCGAAACCGTAGTCCCCATCAACCGAAAAGCATTGGTGATTGGCGGCGGAGTGGCAGGAATCCAAGCAGCTTTAGACTTAGCTGACACTGGCTACAAAGTGTTTGTAGTAGAGAAACAGCCAAGCATCGGCGGACGAATGGCGCAGATTGATAAAACCTTTCCAACAATGGATTGCTCCATCTGCATTCTTGCACCAAAAATGTCGGACGTGGGCCATCACCCTAACATCGAATTATATACCAACAGTGAAGTTCAAGAAGTCAAAGGATATATTGGCAACTTCACCGTCAAAGTGCTAAAGAAGCCAAGATACATAACGGATGAGTGCAGCGCCTGCAACGACTGTTCAGAAGCCTGCCCAATTGCTGCTCCTAACGAGTTTGACGTGGGCTTGGCAACTAGAAAAGCCATTTTCACTCCATTTGCACAAGCAGTGCCCTCCACTTACATAATCGACCGAGATTTATGCCTCAACGAGGAGGGCATAATGACATGCGACAAATGCATAGAAGCCTGTGAAAGACAAGCAATAGACTTCGACATGAAACCGGAAACCATCGAATTGCAGGTAGGCACGATCGTTGTGGCAACAGGCGCGGAGGTTAGCGACCCCACACGATTTACGAACTATGGATACACGCGCTACCCAAATGTTATCACATCATTAGAATTTGAGAGACTGATAAACGCAGGCGGACCTTCCAGCGGAAATCTAGTTCGACCAAGCGACATGAAAATTCCCAAGACAGTTGCTTTCATCCAATGCGTCGGCTCGCGATCCAAAAAGGGAAATCCTTACTGCAGCAACGTATGTTGCATGAATACAGTAAAAGACAGCCTCCTTATCAAGGAACATTGGCCAGATGTGAAGATCTACGTGTTCTACTTAGACATGAGAGCCTTTGGAAAGGGCTTCGAAGACCTTTACCGGCGGGCCAAAGAAGCAGGCGTTATGTTCATTCGTGGATTGCCCGCAGAAGTCGTTGAGGACCCGAAAACCCACAACTTATGGGTAATCGGCGAAAACACGCTGCAGAAAGAGATTTACAAGATCAACTTAGACCTAGTCATCCTCTCAGTCGGCATTGAACCCTGCAAAGACAGCGACGCCATCCAGCGACTCTTCACGCTGTCCAGAACTTCTGATGGATTCTTCATGGAGGCCCACCCCAAACTTAAACCTGTCGACGCACCTACCGGCGGAGTGTTTTTAGCAGGGTGCGCCGAATCTCCAAAGGACATAAAAGACAGTGTCACTCAAGCCAGCGCAGCAGCAGCTCGCGCTGGCATTCTGATGGCGCAAGGAAAGGTAACCGTTGAAGCCATCACTCCAAAGCCAATTCTGGAAAATTGCAGAATCTGTGGAATGTGTGCCCAAGTTTGCCCCTACAACGCTATAGTTGTCGACAAAGAAGCCAAATCGGTTCAAGTCATCGATGCTGCGTGTGCGGGGTGTGGCACGTGCGGGGCAGAATGCCAATTCGAGGCACTGCACATGCGCCACTTCACCGATAATCAGATTCGTTCTCAGATTGACGCTTTAACTGAAGAAGACGCTGACACAAAGATAATCGCCTTTTGCTGCAATTGGTGTGCCTATGCTGGAGCAGACTTTGCAGGTGTTAGCCGAATTCAATACCCGCCAAATGTCCGCATAATCCGCACAATGTGTTCCGGACGAGTCTCATCCACCTTCATAGAACACGCCTTCGCTAGAGGCGCTGGCGCCGTGCTGGTCGCTGGATGTCACCCTGGTGACTGCCACTACATCGATGCTAACTATCAAACTCAGAGAAGAGTCGAACGATTGTGGAAGAAAATGGCTAGACTTGACGTTGACACGGATAGGCTTCAACTCTTATGGGCTTCTGCAGCTGAAGGTGAGCGAATCGCCACGAAGATTCGGGAAATGCAATCAGTTTTAGCCAAGCTAAAACCTGAGGGCGTTGAGAAGGCGACGAAAGCTTTTGAAGGAAGATAAGGTGGACGTGATGACACCTCAGAAATTGTGGAGAAAACCTTTAGACGCCGAAAAAATAGGACTTCCGAAAGCCGAAATTCACGTCATAACTGATTTGTGCAAAGGCTGCGATTTTTGCATCGAATTTTGCCCCAAGAAGGTGTTGGAGAAGTCAAACAAGCTTAACAAGAGGGGCGCATACCCACCCAAAGTAGTGGACGAAGACAACTGTGCTCTCTGCAGCTTTTGCACCGCCATCTGTCCCGAATTTGCAGTTTTCACCATCGAAAAAGAAAGAAGGGAAGGTTCTGAAAGTGGCGAAAAACAATAAGGCTGTGCTAACTGGCACGCATTTTCTTAGCGGTGACTTGGCATGCGCCGAAGGAGCCTTGGCGGCTGGATGTCGATTTTTTGGAGGCTACCCCATCACTCCTGCTACTGAAATCGCTGAACGAATGGCAAGAAGACTGCCTCAGATAGGCGGAATCTATATTCAGATGGAAGACGAAATCGCGTCAATTGCTGCGGTCATTGGAGCATCATACGCAGGCAAGAAGGCGATGACGGCGACGTCGGGTCCCGGTTTCAGCCTGATGCAGGAAAACATTGGGCTCGCAGTCATGACTGAAGCGCCTCTCGTAATTGTAGACATTATGCGCGGTGGACCCAGCACTGGGCAGCCCACCATGCCGGGACAGCAGGATGTAATGCAAGCGAAGTGGGGGTCTCACGGAGACTACGAAATAATTGCGTTAGCACCTTCTTCTGTCCAAGAAATGTTTGATTTAACGATAGAATGCTTCAACCTTGCTGAAACTTTTCGTGTTCCTGTGATGCTATTAGCCGACGAGATCATCGGCCACATGTGGGAGCGAGTCGAAATTCCACCGTCAAACGAGATCACAATTATAAATCGAAAAAAGCCAGTTGTGCCACCGCGGGAATATCACCCCTTCCAACCGGACGACGACCTTGTCCCGCCCATGGCCTGTTTCGGCGAAGGCTATCGTTTTCATGCGACCGGCTTAACCCATGATGAAAAAGGTGCACCAAAAACGGTGAGCATCCCCGAGCAAACTAAGCTTGTCAAGAGATTGTGCGGAAAAATCCGCACGAATACTGATACGATAATCCAAGTTAAAGAAGTAACGCTCGAAGACGCTGATGTCGTAGTGGTAGCCTACGGAATCGCCTCTCGTGCAGCTTTGAGTGCAGTGCGAAAAGCCAGAACGCAAGGGATAAAGGCGGGGCTACTTCGACTTATCACAATTTGGCCCTTTCCAGAGAAACTGGTTGCCCAAATTGCAGAGCAAGCCAAAGCCATCATAGTGCCTGAAATGAATTGTGGACAACTAGTTCGAGAGGTTGAAAGGGCAGCGAAAACGACCCCTGTCTCACTTCTTTCAAAACTCGGCGAAGAGCCTCATCGCCCCTCAGAAATTGTAGAGGCCATGAGGAGGATGTGAAATGAACAACAAGGATTTGATGTTGCAGCATCCCTTGGCAAAGTATCTAAGACAGGAGAGAATGCCCCACATCTGGTGTGAGGGGTGTGGCAATGGCATTCTCCTGAATAGCTTCCTCGAAGCTCTCGACGAGCTGCAGCTGGACTTGGACAACATTGTTGTCATTTCCGGCATTGGATGCATCGGTCGAGCTGCAGGCTACGTAAACGTTGATTCATTCCACACAACTCATGGCAGGGCGATACCCTTTGCAACAGGCGTGAAGCTTGCTAATCCACAGCTCAAAGTGGTGGTAATCAGTGGTGATGGAGACCTCTTTGCCATCGGCGGAAACCACTTCATCCATGCCGCACGCAGAAACGTGGACATTAAGGTCATCTGCGCCAATAATTTTAACTATGGGATGACAGGAGGTCAATACGGCCCAACTACGCCTTTGGAAGCTTGGACCACAACCACTCCCTATGGAAACATAGAACACCCCTTCAACTTGGTTCACCTCGCTGCTGCGTCCGGAGCCGTATACGCCGCGCGTTGGACAACCCTCCAAGTGCGAAGGCTAAAAGCCTCAATCAAAAAGGCGCTGCAAAAAGAAGGCTTCTCTCTCATCGAAGTCATTTCACCATGCCCAGAAATTTATGACCGCTACAACAAACTTGGAACAGCAGTTGAAGTGATGAAATGGTTTAAGTTAGTGTCGGAAGTGCACAAAGCATACGATCCAGCAAAAGCGGTAATCACAAAAAACCGGATCATAATCGGCGAGTTTGTTGACATCGAGAAGCCGAGCTACGGTCGACTGCTCAGAGAAATGACTGCTCAAGTAAAAGAGGATTTAGAGGGAGAAAACACAAAGTGAGAACCGAAATAAGATTCGCAGGCTTTGGAGGACAAGGCATAATCCGATCAGGGTTGATGCTTGCCACAGCGGCTTGTATTTGGGGCGACAAAAACGCGGTGCAAACTCAGTCTTACGGACCTGAATCGAGAGGCGGCAGCTGTAAATCCGAAGTTGTCATTGCAGATGAAGAGATAGACTACCCCAAAGTAGACGAGCCTGACATCGTGATGATAATGTCCCAGGAAGCCTACAATAAATACGTGAGCACAGCGAAAAAAGGCGCAACAATCCTTCTCGACCCAAGCATGGTCACAGAAGTGGAGAGCTCTCTCCACTTGAAAACTTACAACATCCCCGCAACGAAAATCGCACAAAAACTTGGCAAAACAATAATCGCAAACGTCGTCATGCTCGGTGCACTCACAGCGATCACAAAAATAGTGACTCCTGAAGCTATGAAAAAAGCAGTTGCGCAGAATGTTCCACGAGGAACCGAAAAACTGAACCTTGCTGCGTTTAAAAGAGGATATGAATATGGAAGACAGCTAAAAGGTTAGTATAGCTCTCATCTGTCGGCGGAGCAAGCTGCGAGCGCTGTGCCTGCGTCAAAATTAATAAAGGCGTGACGAAAAAGGCTTTTCGAAGCACAGGCCATCCATCACGAGGTGAGAAAGAATTGAAAATCGGGATAATCTCCGATACCCATGACAATCTACCAGCAGTCTATAAGGCAATAGAGAGACTTAACCAAGAAAGAGTGGAGCTCGTGCTCCATGCTGGTGACTACGTCGCACCCTTCACAGTGATGCGATTCAAACAATTGAAGGCAACACTTATTGGCGTCTTTGGAAACAACGATGGCGACCACGCACTCTTGACGAAGAGATTTTCCGAAATAGAAAACGCAGAGATCCGAGGCCACTTCGCCGAAGTCGAAGTTGAAGGACTCACGATCGCACTGTTGCATGGTGAACAAGAAGAACTGCTGCGATCGCTCATCAACACTGGAAGCTACGACGTGGTGATTCACGGGCATTCCCACGAAGCAGAAATCCGCAAAGAAAGTGGAACAAGAATAATCAATCCTGGAGAAGTTTGTGGCTATCTAACCCAAAAATCAACCATGGCTTTGTGGGACACAGTCACACGAGAGACCGAGATTGTTCAGCTCTAGTCAATACGGCTTTTCTCGCTTAATATTCTGCACTGTCTTGTCAACTCCCTCCCATCCTTCGACCGTTTTCGAATGTACGATTTCGAAGGCTTCCTTCGACGTCAGCAGGGCAGGCTCTTCGCCTGAAACCTTCCGAGAGAGATACCTTGCAGCCCGCAGGACTTCACCACTCAGCTGCGAGTCCGTTGAATCTGCCAAGTGGCAGATCAAAGCTTCAACTGTTCTAGGCCACGTGGGGCCAGCTTGGCCTCCATGATGAGCGCAGACTATGTGAACTATGTCCAGTGCAAAGCTTCGCCGAATCAATTCAGAGGCAACCAAAGTTAAATGGTCCAAACGTTCTCCCAATTTTGTGGGCATGTACCCCCCATCAATTTCGGCGTAGGTGAGTGGTTTGAATATGTCATGCAGAATTGTCCCCGCCAACACTTGATCACGATCTACTTTGCCGCTATAAACATCTTCTACAACGTCGCATAACGCCAAGGCGATTCTAGAAGTAGCGATCACGTGCTCAATGAAGCCTCCTGGATAACTGTGATGACGGGACAGACCAGCCGGGGAGGATTCAAGCGGCAATCCCGAATAAGTCGTGCTGCCAATTCTAATTTGGGGATTTTCAATGATGTCAACCACTTTCTTGCGAAGGCCTCTGTCTTTTATCAGGTCAACAAAATTTTTTATGCGAATATTCATGACTTGGCACCAGCGTTTCTTTTCAGTGACCGCCCTTTTTTGATTTTCCGTTTTTCCTTTGTCGCCTCGTCATGTGCTAAACGTATCGGTTCTGGAATTCGATATTTCGGGCTGCAGTGTTTAACAACTTCTATAGCTCTTTTCAAGGAAACCATGTGCCCAATGCTTACATAAACAGGCCTTGCACCCTTTCGAGTCAAGAGGGCTGCTCCAATTACCTCTTGTCTGTCTATGACTGGGGCCCAACCCGACTTGTTGAAACTGCCAACATCACCAGTGAGCGGATTTTTCGCAACACCAACTGTGGGGCGGTTCATGACGAGGCCCAAGTGACTGGCAAACCCAAGCCTGTAAGGATGCATCAGCCCCTGCCCATCGACGATGAAAACGTCTGGTTGTAAACGCAACTTTTTTACAGCCGCTATAGCTGGGGGCATTTCTCTAAAGGAAAGCAGAGTAGGGATGTAGGGAAGCTTCGTCACAGTCTGAGCTGTTCTTGTCTCTGCGAGAGAGAGCGAATCGTAATTGAGAACTGTCGCGGCGGCTATTGACGACTTCTCCGAATAAGCCACATCTACTCCAGCCACAAGGCGGAGTTTCTCTGGAAGCGTGTCTCGACGAATCACAAGTTTGGACATGGCAAGCTGTGTGGCGTGAGCCCTTTGGACAAAAACCATATTGAAATCTCTTCATGTTCAGCTTTGGAGAAGATGAATCAGCTGCCTTACTTCTCCTTTAAAGCATCTTCGAGGCTCCTAATTGAACGCTCCAAAGAGTTTCTACGTGCTTCGATTGTAATATCTCCACGGGTCAATTCTACGATTCGTCGCGCAATGTCAGTCTTCCGTCTAAGTTCAGAAACAGAATGCAGAGCTTCATCAATCCCTATTAGTTCACTGTAAATGAAATCCATGATCTCAAAGTTTTTCTGAGCGCCCTCTCCATCTCCTTCTCTAAGAGAATCCAAGACTTTGCGCCTAAGCTCACCCACAACATCCGCCAATCCAAGTAGGTAGGAGGTCGATGGAACTTTGATTTTCTCCGGAGTAACAAATCTGCCATTCTGCACCAACTGGAGAAAGACATATGCTTCAGCGTATTCTTGGAAAGCAACGTCGACGATGCCCGCATGAGCGAGCTTCTGGTGAGTCAAGGAAACTTGATCACGTTCAACAAGCAGTCTCTCGGCCTCTCCAAGCATCTTTTTGGCTTCTTCAAACTCTCCCTTGTGAACCAGAAAAATCGCTTGCTTTGAAAAACGCGTTGCCTTACGCATCGCATCATAAAGCTCATCTTTTATGGCCTTTCTTTCCTTCAATTCCTCTTCGATTTTCCTCAGAATCCGTTTCAACGACATGAGCCTAAACTCCAAAACAGCGTTGAACAACTTGTCCAGTTGTCTTAAAAGGCTTTACGCATTGTAAGGAAGCTGTTTGGCGCTAATCCCAGCATGAGCACTAATCCCGCCTAAACGGCTTCTTCAGTCGACTCAACAACACAACTCGGCTTTCTTTTGATTCATCTAGCACCCTGTAGCTGGTAAGCTCAGCCAGCGTGGCGGCGAAATCTTGGATTTCTTCATGCAACGGCATGTTTGAGTATCGAAGTCTCAACCGTGAAAATCCAACGTGCATATAGGCTTTTGGCTCAACGTAAGTGGGCTCGGCTTTTCTTACCAGCTGAGCATACCGTTCGGGACGTTTAATGTTAAGATGACGCCCTAGCGTAAGCCGTAGCACGGTAGGACATTCAAAGCTTGGAAGAAGAGCAAGAGTTTCGTTGAGTCTCTCCCACGCATCTGGAATTTGCGGGCGACAAGTTTTCAAGAAAGTCTTTTCGTCGGGGGCGCAAACTGAAATATACAATTGGGTAGGTTCTTCACCAAGTCTTGACAGGGCTTCTGGTTGGGTGCCGTTTGACACTAAAAACGTTGTGAAGCCCCTTCTATGGAAAGATCCGATCAAGTTTCCAAGTCGTGGATAGAGTGTGGGTTCTCCAGCTAAGCTTATTGCTGCATGCTTCGGCTGCAGGGCCTCTCGATACTTCTCCGCGTCTGCTTTGGGATTGGCTTTGTAACCACTCAAAAGCCTCTTCTGGGCCTTAATGCAGTTTTCTACGATAACTTCGGGCTCGTCGCACATTGGCAGAGCTGTTTCGTCCCATTTCAACCCCTTGTCCCCGCTTTGAACCCGCCAGCAGAATAGACACCGCATGGTGCAGCTGAAAACTGTCGGAGTCATCTGTATACATTGATGCGTCTTTATTCCATAGAACCTCTGCTTGTAACAGGGTTGATCGTGAATCAACGTGTTGTATAACCAGCGGCAACGTTTGATCGCCGAGTGTTGACCTACCATATGATACTTTTGAGCCTTCAGCAGTTGAGAAACTTCCTTCGAAATTAGCGGTTGCAAGGTGAATCTCCCATGGGCGTACGCAGCGCCTGAAACACTTAACCCCCAGTCATAAATAAGCATGAAGCCAATCATGGCGAAAAGCAGTATTTTTTTTCCTGCATGCATGCAGGCCTGGATGCAGTAAAAATGAGAATGATAATGCAATTAAACAGCGACAACAGATAAAGCTTAAAATACGCCTTTACTATGAAATGTCAACCTCCCTAGTAAAAGTGAAGAGGGAAAAAATTGCACCTGAACCAACACGCTAAAAACCTTACCATATTCACAGTCATATTGCTAATTCTAGCTCTTTTTACAGTCTTACCCACACCTAAAGTCTTAGCTGACGTCACAATAAGCACACTTTCTCCAATCGACGGACCGGTTGGAGCTGAGGTGTCCTTAACTGGACAAATCACCGAAGTAAATGGATCCTACAAGATCTTCTTTGATGACACGCTGGTGAAAAGCGGACACGCAGATCCAATCAACGTCTTCGACATCTTCATCGTTCCAAACGCCACATCTGGCAGCCACGTGGTGACACTGCACGACGTAACCAGGGAAGAAAATAGCACAGCAAACTTTACAGTTCAAACCGAATATAAAATTGAATCTACAACTCCATTTGCGCAGGAAGGCGCGAACATCACAGTTCTCGCTGCAGTTACAGGCGGAAACCCCGGCGTTTCAACCGTTAACATCACCATCACGGATCCTGCGAACACAACCCACTCACTAATCAACCGAGAAATGTCAGTAGGAGATCAGGGAAACTTCACCCAAGCATACAACTATTTAGCTTTATTCGACCAAAACCCGCACACATTCTTTGCAGGCACATACGACATGCTGCTTACCAGACATAGTACAAATCTTGCAGAAGGAGCCTTCACGATAGGACTTACCAACTCCAAGGAGTACCATCGATTTCAGACAGTAAACGTCCAAGCCCTCAATTATACGCCAACGGACATACTAAGAATTAGAATAACTCACCAGGACGACCCTGTCTTCGAATCAAATTTTGATAATGCAACAGGCCCCCAAGGGAAAATCACCGCAAACTGGGCCATTCCAGCAAACGCCAGCTTAGGACTCTACAAAGCAGAAGTGGAAATGTCCTCAGGAACGCCAAAGCCGGTTCCGGAAAACCAAAGCTTTACGATCGTTTCCAAATCTTTTGCTTGCGACGTCAAGACAGTCAATCTAGACGATGAGCCAATCGAAGGAATCGTAGTGGAAGCAAATAACACCTTTTCTTCCAATGTGTTCTCAAACACCACTAGGCAGAGTGGAGTCACATCTTTCTACATTGAAGCGACAAACTACACCTTTGCCACTTATTTAAACGACACCCAAGTAGGCTCCACAACAGAAATTAGCCTCTCCAAAAACCTCACCGAAACCCTCGCCTTAGAGGTCGTATGCTCTCTCGCCCACCTTGAAATAACAGTCGAAGACGAAACCCATAATCTGCTTCCATTCGTAGATATAAGCGCAAACTTCACACACACCACAAGAGCAAACGCAAATATTTCAAGAACCGCCTTCACCCAAACTAACCTAACTGGCCGGACGACCCTTCGAAACCTCTTTACTAACATCAACTACACAGTGAAATCGAGCCGCTACGGAAGCCTGTTCGACGCTACAACATTGAACTTGACATCCTCAAGCGAGATCAACATTACGTGTCCAACACTCGTGCTCGTAGTTAGAGCCCTCAACAGAACTCGCTCCCCTCTGCCCAACGCGCAAATCCGCATTTACGATTGGAGCATTGGGCTCGACGGCTTAATGGGCGAGGGTACCACTAACCAAAAAGGGGAGTTTCCCATCAACCTGACTTTCGGAAGGTACCTAGTTAAAGTATACAAAGATGGCTCCGAGTTGAATGAAACGAACACACTGGTCAATAACTTGACCCATCCGACAACCTTTATCGTCCATTGCAGGCTCTACAATTTGATGCTCAGCGTGAATGTTTTGGACTATTTTGGGCAAGGAATTCCCAACGCAAACGTCACAATCGAACGCGAAGGAAAATGGATTGTCTCCAGCCCAACCAGCGGAAACGGAGTCGCCCAATTTGTCAATCTTATAGGCGGGAACTACAAAATCTTCGTTTCTGTGGCGGAAAAACCCTACAGGACAACTGGGCTCTATCTACAGGACCCCGAAGTCGTCACTTTAAAAGTAGGCGAAGTCGTGTCCGTTGCTGGCTTCATCACAGAAACACCCGCCTTCATCACAGCAGTCTTTTTGTTACTATTAACACTGGCCATCTCCATACCTTTGATTTACCGCAGGCTGAGACCCAAACAGAAAATAGATTAGTGATTGGAAAAGTTTATTACGCTCAAACGCCAAAGCTCTCTTGTCAAGATGCGCAAACTTCTGAAGTTTTGTATGAGATAATACGAAGGTAGTGTCTATAATGGGTGAAGTGAAATATTGCTCACCAAGATGCAGCCTATTCAAATGCGGGAAACTTGCTGCAACTCCAAGAGGAAAAGACGTCTGGTGTCGATGGACTGATGAGAGATGCAACGTAGCAAACTGCAACTTCGCGACGTGTGTAAAACGACGGCTCTTGCCACAAGGTACCTGTGGAGAAACCATTAAACGCAAGACAACTGAAAAGCGAATGGACGAGATCGTTGGCCCTCCCGTAAGGCTCCGGGGAAAAGTCCTGCGAAAAGTTGGCGAAAAAGAAATCTTCTAAGCGCTCAAGTCAATAAACCTTAAACCTTAAACTTTAGACAGTCAAACCCAAAACTAGCTGAGACATGCGACGGAGTAGAGGCTTTGATTGAGAACGTAACCTGTCTTGCGGGAGGAGTGGGCGCAGCCAAGCTTCTCCAAGGCCTTATCAATGTGATGCCACAGGAAAACTTGACAGTAATCGTCAACGTCGGCGATGACATTGAACTGCATGGCCTCCACATCTCTCCAGACCCCGACATCATAATGTACACCCTAGCAAGCATCGTCGACGAAGAGAAAGGGTGGGGAATACAGGGAGACACCTTCAACTTCGTGAGCATGTTAAAGCAATATGGCTTAGAGACGTGGTTCAAGCTAGGCGACAAAGACCTTGCAACCCATGTCTATAGAACATGTCTTATAAAAGAAGGAGTTCCTCTAAGCGGAGTCATCCAGAGACTTTGCAGGGCATTAGGACTCAAAGTAAACCTCCTCCCAGTCACTAATCAAAAGATCGTGCCTCAGATACTAACAAACACGGGGAAAATGCACTTCGAAGAATACCTTGTGAAACGAGGAGCGCGAGACAGAGTTCTAGATGTAACTTTTGAAGGCGCTGAATTGGCACGTCCTGCCCCTGGCGTCATTAAATCGATTCAAGACGCTGATGGAATAATAGTGTGCCCCAGCAACCCGATAGTAAGCATCGGACCAATCTTGGCAGTGAAGGAAGTGAGAAGCGCTTTGACGGAAACTTCAGCAAAAGTGGTTGCCATTAGTCCTATTGTTGGCGGTTCTACGATTAAGGGGCCCGCAGACAAGCTAATGCGGGGCTTAGGCCTTGACGTATCAGCCTTTTCGGTTGCGTCGCTTTACCGTGACTTTTTGGACACATTCATTTTAGACAACATTGATGAGAAGATGAAAGAAAACATCGCAAAATTAGGGATCGAACCAATCGCTACCGACACAATTATGAAATCACTGCAGGACAAAGTAAATTTAGCAACGAGAACCTTGCAGGCTCTCCTATAACGTCAACCACTTCATTCTGCTGAGACTCGCTTTATTACGGGGGGCCGGACTTTCCTTAAAATGCGGTATCCGCAGAAGGTGCACTTGATTCCCCCGCCGCGAAGTTTCAATTCTTCTGTTGCCACTTTTGCGCTGCATCTAACACACTCATACGACAACCCTTCAGAAGCTTCAGACAAGGTGTTCCGCACTCTTCTTTAACGTGGGTTAGTTGAAGTGTCATTTAAACCTATTGTCCTTAACAAAACATCTTCGAGGGAAGGCTCTTCGAGAATGGCGCCCATTTTTTTGAGAGCACAGGGAAGAAAAATCCCCAAGCGTCCATATGTGTGTGCGGCACTTATTGAAAAACCACTTAAATCACCAAAGCAAGTGTCATATTGGTTTATGGTGTAAGATTTGAAAGGTGACTTGAAGGCTCTTCTCGAAGGAAAACTTTTGCCCATAGAGCTTGCTTCACTTTGCAAGTCCTACGACATAATCGGAGACATCGCTGTCATCCGCATTCCAGAAACACTCTCATCCCATAACAACATCATTGCTGAGGCGTTGATGCAGCAACATAAACACGTAAAATCCGTTTGGCGGCAAGCCAGCCCTGTTTCGGGTGTTTTCCGACTACGTGACCTCGAGTGGATTGCTGGCGAGAAACAGACTACCACTCTCTACAAGGAACACGGCTGTCTCTTCAAAGTCGACATCAAAGAATGCTATTTTTCTCCGCGGCTCGCTTATGAAAGGATGCGAATAGCCAATGCAGTTCGAAACAAAGAGGTTATTGTGAACATGTTTGCTGGTGTAGGCGCTTACTCAATAATCATTGCCAGACACTCAACGGCTGCAAAGATTTATTCAATTGACCTAAATCCAGTCGCTGTGGAACATCTGCGAGAAAACATCCTGCTTAATAAAATGATCAACAGGGTAATCCCTATGGAGGGCGAAGCATCATCGATTATTCACCAAAAGCTGCAAAACATCGCTGACCGCGTTCTCATGCCGCTGCCTGAAAAAGCATACGAATACATTGAATCTGCACTGTCTGCAATTAACCAGCAAAGCGGATGGATACACTACTACGACTTCGAACACGCAAGAAAACATGAAGACCCAATTGACAAAGTAAAAGCAAAGGTTTCACACACGTTGCAGCGGAGAAAGATTAAATTCGAACTCGCTCACAACCGCGTTGTAAGGCAGACAGGGCCTAATTGGTATCAAATAGCTGTCGACATCCATGTGACAAAGTAGACTGGGATGCCCCCGAAAATCAGCGTTAGATGCAAGAGAACCTCTAAAATCAAGACATCTTGCAGGCAATGTAAACAAAGCACGAAGAGACGTGCTAACGACCCACGAAGAGACCTAACTCATACGAACCAGCAGAACTGACCAAAGCAAACAAGCGGTAACAAAATTCTTTAATTAGAACTTCAAACAACAAATTCGGAGGGCCGGTAGTTCAGTCTGGAATGAATGCCTGACTTGCACTCAGGAGGCCGCGGGTTCAAATCCCGCCCGGTCCACGTCCCGGCGTGTATCGTGAAGCGCGTGCTGAGCTTGACCTAAGATTTTTAGGTCTAGATAGCACCAATAGTTCTTAAAAACTTAACTAATGAAGCTAATGTCACAGTCGCCTGAGCGATGGCTACATACCTATTCTCGGCTAATTCTCCAATATTGTCTATCCCAAAAGCTTTCTTGAGGAGTGCACCATCCTGCTCAGAAACACCGGAAATCGCTGAGACCGGCTTCTTTGCCAGATCTTTATATTCCTTTGCCTCGAAGTCTTTATCTAGTATTTGTCCGGAGCAAGCTGAAAAGCAATTGATCCCTTGAGCAAGCGTTACATATTTATTCGTTGCTAAATCCCCTACAGTTCTTATTCCGAACGCCTTCTTTAAGTCCTCTGCGTCAGACCCACTGACGCCACTGATTGCGGCAACTGGCGCGTCAACAAGTTCTTCAAGTCTCTTTCCTTCATAGGCTTTGTCGAAAAACTTAACGATGAATCCAGGTTTTTCCACACATCCACATCCAAACGTCAACGTACTCTTTAGAGAATATTGCGTATAAAAGGCTGCTTGGAAGCACATACATGTTTCTGATATTACAGTTGCTTTGGTTCTAAGACAAAGCGTTGCAGGACTGCTGCCCAAATTTTTTGGGCGTTTTCTTCTGCTGAAAGCTTTGAAGAGTCGATTTCGATTTCTGGGTTGAGAGGCTCTTCATAAGGGACGCCGACGCCGGGCACTGTTGGGGCTTTGCCCTTCTGGGCTTTTTCATAGATATCGGCGGGCGCCAGATGAGTGTCCGCGCGTTTGTTTTCTCGTTGCATACAGACTTCCAGAGAGCATTTAAGATAGGCTTCCATGAATTGTGGAATTGAACGTCTTGCCTGCTCTCGAAATCGTCGACGGTTGCCAGTAGCATCTATAATCACATTCACAGAATTTTCGGTTAGCATCACCGCTGTAAAAATCAACGCACCATAAACGGTTGCTCGTTCCTCTCTGGAATAGGTTGGCCTTGGCGTGGCATAGCGGCGTATCATGTCTATGGAGATTGTTTGAGCGTTGACGCTCGAAGATTTCAGTTTTTCTTGGACTAAGCCGGCTACAGTTGATTTGCCGCTTCCTGGCAACCCGGTAATCCAAACACACCATCCTCTCTTCACGGTGAACTGCCCTCTGCCGAAACATGTCCAGAAGACAATGACGTCGCCTCTGTTGATAAGTTTTAAGTGAGGCAAAAGATGCCCGCTTAGAATCAGCGCATGAATGCATGCGTGCATGGGCCTCAAAGTTTAAAATAGGAGTTGACGTCCTTTAACTCAAATCTTTCAGCTCTAAGCACATTTCGAATAAAGTTGAAGAGCTTTGTTCTCACACGCACGGACAAGTTTGGATACCAGATGGGCGAAGCAACGACCAAACAACGCCAGGCGAAAAAAGGCGGAATGACCTCTAACACCTCTTCGTCACCCGTTTTATCTAGATAGTTCTCCCAAAAAAGGTTGAAAATCCTCTCAAACTCTCTTGCAAGACAGCCATGGGTCTGCAAGCTGTAGAATAAGTAATTTATTGTCATTGCGCTGACATCGTCAGCTGGCTCTCCCCATTCCCCGCGACTACGGTCAAGAACGGTGAAATCCGCGTTTCTGTGGAAAAGCACATTCCAGGGGTGAAAGTCTCCATGCACCTGAGCCAGTCTGTGAGTAAACTGTTTAAGCTTCCACCTCCATTCCACACACATCTTCTCAATGTTCACCAGCTCTTCCTCTCCAATAAAATCCACATTTGCAGGATAGCTATCCATCAACCCCATTATGCATTCACCGTGACCCACAAGATCCCGCACTCTTCGAACGTAAAGCCCTGCCTGTTTGTTCTTAAGGCTGTGAATCTTAGCCAAATAGTCTGAGAGCGCTCTACAGCGTTCTAAGTCAATGAACTCGAGCTTGTGGACCATCTTTAGCTTATCCAAGTCTTCGTGGTAAAGGCTACCTTCCACAAACTCTGTCAAGACGAAAAATTCAGTGCAGTTGCCCAGAGATTCGAGACCGTGCTTTCTCGTGAAGGCGCCAACATCCAAGGAGCCTACGTGGTTGGGCAGCTTGTTAAAAGCAGAATGTTGCCAAAGTAAAACTCCAGCACGATCGCTGAAATGGTCATGACCAAAGCCTCCCACAGTACGCATCGTTTCCAAGACTATTTTCTTCGTGCGTCCACCTACACTGCAAACAATGAGATAAGGAACGCCGTAACCAAAGCCTTTCAAGTCATCTGCTTTGGCTTTTTTCCAGTCTTGCCGTTTCTTCTCTTCACCCAATTCGCCAACATAGACAACTTCAACCTCCTCACCGAACACAGAAGAGAGATACGCCTCCAGACTCCTCTGCAAGACAGCGACTCTGTCCTTTTGCACCTCCTTCATTTTTGCCAATTCCCAATCAGTTCTTTGAATCCACTTCACGTATAAATTAATATAGCCTTCCGGAGCATGCCTGCTTACACGCTCACCAAAAGTCGACAACGCCAGTCGGAACCCTCAACAACCTTGACGTGAAGATTAAGCGGCGTCGAGCACGCCTTTTTCACTAGAATTCGATGTAAACTAGCAGACACGCCACAACTCTCTGAAGGCCAACCAATTTAATAGTACTTCCTAAGAAAAATATTAGAACAACAAGGCGAGGAACCTTGAATCTACTGATAGAATGTGGAACAATAATTACTGCCACCAAGAAAGGCGTCATGCGAAACAGTGCAATAGCAATCGAAGATGACAAAATAGTGGAAGTGGGAAAAATCAGCACCCTGAGACCCCGATATCGAAGAAGTGAAAAAATCAACGCGAGAAACAAAGTAGTCCTACCAGGGCTAATTAACACCCACCATCACGCAGCGATGAGCCTTCTGAGAGGCTACGCTGACGACTTAGACCTTAAGACGTGGCTGGAAAAACGGATATGGCCCATCGAAAAACACATGACAGGCTCAGACATCTACGCGGGCGCATTGCTCACTGCCATCGAGTCAATAATGGGCGGCACAACAACGGTTAACACCATGTACCACTTCACCAGCCAATATAACGAAGCACAAGCCTTCGCAAAAGCGGGACTCCGCGGTGTTGTTGGCCATGTCTGTTTTTCTTGGCGAAAAAAACACGACCGAAAAGCGCTGCAAGCTTTGACTCGAAGGTGGCACGGTCAAAAAAATGGACTGATTCGAGCTAGCGTGGACCCCCATGCGCCCTACACTGTGGACCCGGATTATATGAAGGAGCTCAGAGCGTACACCCACGAACTATCCGCGAAATACGCCTCACCTGAAATGCCGGTTATTTGGCACACACACGTAGCAGAAACGTTAGACGAACAGGAAAAGATTGAGCAAGCTTTCAAGATTTCAGCAAAAGGTGGAGTCGTAGCCTATCTCGATACTTTAAACGTTCTCCGCTCCAACATTGTAGCCGCACACTGCGTCCATCTTACAAAGCGCGACATACAGATTCTGAAAGAAAAAAAACTCAAGGTCGCCCATAGCCCCATATCAAATCTGAAACTCGCCTCCGGCGTAAGCCCTGTGCCTCAGCTCCTAAAGGAGGGCGTCACCGTCGGGCTCGGGACAGACAGCTCTTGTTCAAATAACAGCTCAGACATGTTTGAAGTTATGAAAGTCACCGCATTGCTCCACAAAGGAATAAGCGGCGACCCAACAGAGTTGTCTGCCGAACAAGTCTTACGCATGGCGACTATTGATGGTGCTAAAACACTGAGCTGGGACAAAGAAATTGGGTCCATAGAAGCTGGCAAAAAAGCGGATTTGGCGATTGTCGACTTTCGAAAACCTCACCTGAGGCCAGTCTACAATGAACAAAGCCACATTGTCTACGCTGCCAAAAGCTCTGACGTAGACACAGTTATCATAAACGGCAAAGTTGTAATGGAAAACAGGGAAATTAAAACTGTGAACGTCGACAGGACAATGGCACAAGTTGAGAAGACTAAACGAAACCTCTTAGAAAGAGCAAAGTAAAAGCCTTAAGACACCTATTTTCAATATGTTCCTCCACACAAAAAAAGAAGCAAGGAGAACACTATGTCAGACTTCAAAGTTAGGGATCCAGATCTCTCACCTCAAGGGCTTCTTCAGATAGAATGGGCGTCAACCCACATGCCTGTGTTGAGTCGGATCAAACAACGATTCGAAAGGGAGAAACCCTTCGAAGGCCTGCAGTTGGGTGCGTCCCTCCATGTCACAAAAGAAACTGCCGTACTGATGGACACGCTAACGGCAGGAGGCGCCGACGTGGCTCTCTGCGGGTCTAATCCGCTGTCCACTCAAGATGGGGTTGCCGCAGCCTTGTCAGAAAGGGGCATAAGCATTTATGCGTGGAGAGGACAAACAACCCAAGAATATTACTGGTGCGTTGAAAAAGTCATAGATCACCACCCCCTTATCACCATCGACGACGGCGCGGACCTTGTTGGCACCATTCACTCCAGAAGGACCAAAGCCCTAACCCACATTAAAGGCGGAACCGAAGAAACTACAACCGGTGTAGTAAGACTCCGAGCAATGGCTCAAAATGGAGCATTAAAATATCCAATAATAGCGGTAAATGACGCCTACACCAAATATCTCTTTGACAACCGCTATGGAACGGGGCAAAGTACACTCGACGGCATTTTAAGATCCACAAACATTCTTCTTGCAGGAAAGAGCTTCATTGTAGCAGGATATGGATGGTGTGGCCGAGGACTGGCGTTGAGAGCAAGAGGTATGGGTGCCAACGTTGCCATAACAGAGATAGATCCAACCAGAGCCCTTGAGGCTGTCATGGATGGCTTTCAGGTGATTCCCATGGCCAAAGCGGCAGCGGCGGGCGACATATTTGTTACCGTTACAGGCAATGAAAACGTGATTCGCAAAGAACACATGAAAAAGATGAAAGATGGTGCAATACTGGCTAACAGCGGGCACTTCAACGTGGAAATAAACATGTCTGAGCTAGAAAACATGACCGTTTCGAAAAGGACGATTCGACCCAACTTGGAGGAGCATCGACTGCAAGATGGAAGAAAGCTGCATTTGCTTGCGGATGGGAGACTAATCAACTTAGCGGCAGCCGAAGGACATCCATCAGAGGTCATGGACATGTCCTTTGCAAATCAGGCGCTTTGCGTAGAGCACTTAGTTCAAACATCCAAACTTGAACCGAGAGTCTACAGCGTTCCAAAGGAAATCGACGATCTGGTTGCCCGCCTCAAGCTGGAAGCTATGAACGTAGAAATCGACAGGTTGACTGAAGAACAAATGAATTATCTGGCCAGCTGGGAAGCCGGAACCATCTAAATCAATGGTAAAGCTTATAACAACGACGATATAAAAAAGGCTACAAAGTGGTGATTACATGGTTAGTAAGGATCAAGGAATTGGCGGGCTAATCTTTCTCATTTGTCTAATCATAGGCATTGGCTACACTTTGGGGCTTTTCTGGTTAGGAGCACCTCTCGGCGAATCGGGCTGGACCTTGGCATTTTGGCTCATCGCCATCCCCGTGTACCTCGCATTCATACTCATTCTAGGCATAGGTGCTTGGATAGGATGGACTATGGCAACTACTCCACCGCCTAAACCGATTGAAGAACTTGACATCGAAGAGAAGACAGAAGAAGAAAAAGAGAAAGAAAAAGAATAAGAATAATAGACGTGCCGACTAGACGCCTTTTTCTTTAGGGTCGCGTCGCAAAGGAATGATGTGAATGGTCAAATGCGAAGCCAAAGCTCTAGTGCAGTGTGGCGGCAAAGGCACCAGGCTCAGACCAATCACATATTACCTTCAGAAAACGATGATTCCAATCGGCTACTCTCAGAAGCCCCTATTGGAATATGTTGTGAGACTTCTCAGATTTCACGACTTAAAGGACATAGCCTTTCTTGTAAACTACAAAACCGAGCAAATTGAAAACTATTTTAGCGATGGAGCAAAGTTTGACGTCAAAATACGGTATATCCCCGACAGCAAATCGATTAAAGGTACAGGTGGATCCGTGCTAAATGCCTACAAAAAAGGAGTATTCGACGAAACTGACACCCTGCTCGTCTACTACGGGGACATCCTCACCAACATGAAACTGAAAGACCTGATTGCCACCCATAAAAGAAAAGGCGCAATGGCAACCGTTGCCTTGGCCTCCGGATTTGAAGTGAGAGTCGGTTTAGCCGATATGGACGAAGAGGGCAGAATTCGAGGCTTCATCGAAAAACCCAAATTAGAGAAGCCTGTGAGCATCGGCATCTTAGTTTTTGAAGGCGCCGCTTTCAACTATGCGCAGGAGCTGGCTAAGGAAAGACGAACCCTAGATTTGATGGGGGACATTATCCCCCACTTGATAAAGAAAGACAAACCTGTTTACGGGGTCGTGTCCGACGCTTTTTGGTACGACATCGGCAGCACCGAAGCATATGAAAAACTAGACAAAAAGAAAGTTAAAGACGCAATGGCATTCCTATTCTCGAAGACCCGATCATTGGTATAAGTTATAAGCGAAACTTTCCACGATATACTTCGGAGGGGGATCGTGTCTGCCTCTAACCTAGTCCTACCCTACGCCACAGAAGACAGCAGCAGAAAAAACCGGTTCTCAGAGAGTATGGAAATTGCCGCCCTCCTGTGCGTCGCCGAAGCAGACCGGAAAAAGAAGCCCGGGCTTCTCGGTGGCGGAGAGGAAGCACTCACTTTCCTATCCAAAGTCTTCTATCCTCTTTGGTTGATTCCTTGGGAGAATAGCAGTCTATTGATAGACGGGATGGGAATAATTTCCGACAACATCTTATATTTCAAACCGCCTGACATTGAAGCCTTTATTGAACACCTAAAACGAAGCACCACCGTCCAAGAATTGTACCACAACGCCCTAAGAAGCCACATCGAAACTTTCTCCGAATTCACTTCCCAAACAGAAATTCCAATAGAAGGGCTCGCCACTGACAAACAGTTACTGTCCGATATGTTAGTATTCCTCAAAGAAGAGAAAACCACCACAAACCTCACGAGTTCCGAAGCTGCTTCATCCATAACGCCAAAAATCAGCCAAGAAAAAACCGTCAGAATCCGTGAAGAGATCCAGGATCATTACAATACGCTCGAGTCAGAAGTGAAAGGTCTGCAATTCACAATCAGCACCATGACAGAAGAAACAAGCAAACATGCCGACAAGCTTCGCGCAGAAGAGAAACATATACAGGAGAGGTACACAGACGAGATTTCTAGAGAGACAGCCAGAGTCAAAAAGAAAAAAGAGGAATTAGAAAAGGAACGTGACGAAAAAATAGGTAAAATCACTGCTGGCCACAAAGAGGAGATCGAAGCGCGACGCAGAGAAAAGAAAAAATGGGAACAAGAATTACTAAAGCTCGAGCAAAACAAGAGTGAATTCCAAAAGAGGAAAGCACTGCGCAAACAGAAAGGTGATGAAATTGGAGAGACGCGTTGGGCCGTCAAACTGCGCGACGTTCAGAATCAAATGACCTCAGTCAAAGGGAAAATTAAAGCACTCTCAGATTTCATCAATCGAAACATCAAAGAAACAGAGAAGACCACTAAAGATTTGCGTGACACATGTAAGAAGCGCCTCGACAAAGAAGACCAGAAAATCGTCGATTTAGAAAACTCGCGCACTTTAGAAGTCGAAAAGAAAAGGAAACAACGCGATGAACTAGAACAAGAGACATTAGGCATCACAGACAAAATCGAACGTCTCATTGACCGAAAACACGAGCGTTCGTCCATGCTCAAAGAGGCGGCTATACCGTGGAAAACCAACGCCCCCACCTTAGTCCACGTGCCCTTCTACCTGATCCGATATGAAACAGAGAAGGAAAGGCGACATCTTGTTCGACCACCTGCTGTCGCTCGAGGTCACGAAGGACTTGCCGTGAAAATCCGAAAAATCGGAAGTGTTTTAAGACCCGGCTCAAAAATGAGCGCTCTCTTGAAATCTCGCTCCAAAGCCATAGAAAAAATCTTCACTGACTTTGAAGGAAAACTCGAAAGTGACAGAGAGGTTCAGAAAGCCATAAACCAGATCGACGCGTCCAGTAACCTGCTCAACTCCGCAGACTTTAAGGAAAAAGTGCGAAAAGGAATGGACGAGCTTGACGTGGAAGGCTGGATCAAACCAGAAGACAAGGAAACCATTGCCAACACATACCTCACAGCCTGAGTTACCTCGTGAATAAAAGGCTGAAGACCGATCCCCTCGAAGAGTTGGAAAAGATGCCGAACAGCAGAACCATTGAACGCAAAATGCTGATAAAACGTCTCTTTCCAAAGACCAAACTTTTCGAAATTGGAAAAAAACTAAACCTTCCATATTTTCACGAGTTTCGCAGCAGATGGGACATAAACGATGACAAAGCAGCTCTTGAAATCGCGTCCAGCACAAGTGATCCGCAGCTCGCAGAGATTTTCGAGACGTTTCAACCCCGCGAATGGGAGGTTTTCAGGGGACAGTATTACACGTTTGAAAATGGCAAACTCCAATTTGAAGGATCCTGGAAAAAAATCCAAGCTGCGATAGCCCAAACCAAAAAGAAGTACGGAAAGAACTGCGCTGCAATCCTGAAATGCCTGACCGAACTTGGAAAAGGCTGCAACCAAAAGACAATCATGCAGGCTCTCCCCGAAAATGCTGATCCTTCGCCCATTTTGTCCGACCTAGAAAAACGGAAAGTCATCGTAACTTCTTACAGAAGCAAAGAACTACAAGAATGGGCAATACTAGAAGAAACATCTCCCATCATCCAACTCGAATTAGAGAACACCACAAACGACTTTAAGAGGGACGGCACGCTCTCCACCACAGTGGCCAAAGCCGATCCAGTACGCCAGGAACGACAACTCATCGAGAAAATGGACGAGGCGCTGAACAACCATTTAAGAGACCTCCTCAAACACCGCGCACACGAAACCGCGATATTCGGCAGAGCCTTTTCTATCTCCCACCTCGCAAAATACTTGAAGAACCTTTTCGGCCCAGTCCTATATTTTGACAGCCTACTCAGCATCACGCAACAATATGGCCTGGCTGACGTTGAGATAGTCCACGCCCAAGGCTCCGCTGGACTGCGCACTGGCTGGAACCTCTCACTCTTCGGCGAACCGGGAACAGGCAAAAGCTTCTCGGTCAGAGACCTTATATTAGGCAAACCTGAATCTAAAATACAACCTCACGGAATCCCAGGCCGCAACCGCTACGCAGGCGGCATGACTCCCGCGCGATTTATTCGCATAGGTCAAGCCTACACGGGGAAAGTTTTCAATTTCATCATCCCCGAGTTTAACGACTGGTTCAAATACAAAGGCATGGTAGAACCATTGAAGCTCGCTATGGAAAGAGGGGAGATCAAATACGAAACGCATCGGGAAGTCGTCGGTCCCTACCGATTCGACAGCTTCTTCAGTGTAAACTATAACGTTGCAGCCTTCAACAAAGGCTACGAAGTCACCATCCAAGACCCAAATTTCAGCGCAATTGAGGACCGCATGCTCTGCCGTCTACACCGACTCACCAAAGAACGTTTTGTGGAAATCGCAGAAAGCCAGATGCGACTGGCCTTTGGAGAAGTTGACATCGAAGAAGGAGCGCAGCAAATAAGAGATCACCTGTTATTAGTCTATGCAGCCGAAACAGGCCACCCCTTCGTGCAAAACCGTTTTCCCGTCAAGCCTGTCATGCTAACCCCGCAGACACAGAAGATCCTCATGGAAGCCAGAAAAGCCATCCTAGAGGAAATCCCACAAGACGTTGTCCGCTTCTCAGCGAGATTGGAAGATCGCGCCATCCGGTTTGCCGGTGCAGCATCCCTCCTCGGCTACTTTCAATCGAACCTCGACTACATTCCCCTCAGCGAAGAAGCCTTGAAATACGCTATGCAACTCTACGTAGAAGAGGCCTCAGTGAGGTCTCGAGAAGAGTTCCTGCCAGAATCGGTGTTAAGCAAACTTGCGTTCGATTAGATCATCTCAAATACGTGTTGGGGACAACCTTTCTAGCTGACGCCAAAAACTCTTCCATTTCTTCACGAGAAAAAGGCGTAGCCTTCCCGAATTTCGGATCCAAGGTTGCCACATTTTCTTTTAGGTTTTGAAGCACGTATCTTCGGCACCCCCCGATTTCACTGCAAATTCGCTCAAGGTCAGTCTTACTGTGAATGGTAGGAACAAGTGTGGTGCGGAACTCGTAATCCAAAGAACTCTTCATCAAGAGTGCCGCAGTATTCTCCACCTCCATCATCAAAGCAGCCATGTTGACACCCGCGACGCGTGAATATGTCTCCACGGTTAGAGGAGCCTTAACATCCAGGGCGATGTAGTCTACAAGCTTGTCCGCCATCAACTCTTTTACCATCACAGAATTGGTGCCATTCGTATCCAACTTGACACCCATACCTAGCTCCTTGATTCGTTTGCACAAAGCTGGCAGTTCGCCGTGGATGGTGGGTTCACCTCCAGTGATCGCTACGCCGTCCAGCCACTTCCTATTCTTCGACAAGTAACGCACAACTTCTTCGGAAGGCACCGTCGGCATCTCTTCTGCCCCGGTAACAAGAGCTGTGTTATAGCAAAATGGACAGCGAAAATTGCAGTAAGGCAAGAAAATCACGGCTGAAACTTTTCCATCCCAATCCACTAGACTGAGGTCAATGAAACCTTTAATGTCAGGCAGCTTCATCTATCCAATCTTTTCCTAACTTCAGCTTCCAACTCTTCCCGCGACAACAGCTTTCCGCGGCTCACAACATCTTCGCCTAAGGCAATGCTTGGAGTACTCAAAATTTGGTACATGAGACCATCAAGCTGACCGTCAGGCGTGCTGATGTCAATTTCTCTAAACGTAAGACCATATTTCTGCGCTACTTCTTGAGAAATCTTCTTGGCTGCTGGACAATTTCTACACGTAGGCAACGTGAAGACTTTTACATCCAATTCATGCCACCACATTCTTGAACAGTTGCTGACTGCGAAGACGCAAATGCGTCTACAACCTCTAATATGCTAAAGATCTGCTTATTTGACTTATGTGAAATCGTATTGCATGAATAGAGCATTGTTCCACAAGACCTAAAAGGTCAATCTGATATTGTTGATATGCAAAATAAATTTAGGAGAAGGGAAAATGAGAAAAGAACTCAAATCTACACTGTTGACTTTGATCCTAACATTTTCGCTGTTTACGATCTTCGCCTCTGTTCCGACATTTGCGCCTGTTGCCAAAATCTCAAGCGCACTAGCTGAAAGTCTATACACCAGCCAAGACGTAGATGTTTTGGTGAAGACAAAATCAAATCATTATGCAGGTGTTGAAGCGAACATCCTCCAGCTGGGAGGACAGGTGAAATCGAAGTTCAAATATGTTAATGGAATTGCCGCGTCTATTCCAGGCGACAAAATCACAGCATTGATGGCAGATGACAACATAGCAACAATCTACAAAGACGATTTAAGGTTCCCAACGATGGACCCACGCGCACCTGGACTGGACATGGAAACAACCACAGCATCAGAATACCTAGCAGAGTTTGAAACAACCTACCTCACTACAGATATGATAACTGGCGTTGAACCCAACAATTACTGGAACCCGATCAGAATGGGAGCTGAGCCCGTTTGGTACGAGACGAACGACCTTGGTCAAGACTCCTTAGTGGTTATCATCGACACAGGGTTGTGGGCAGGCCACTTCATGTTTGGCGGCTCCAGCATTCTAGGGGGCATAGATCTTAGCCCAGATGTTGGCACACCTTACGAAGGGTGGAGTAGCCCCAACAACCACTGGCACGGAACACACGTTGCCGGCATTGTTGCTAGCACTGGTGGAATCATTGTGGATGAAACAAGCCTCCTCGTTCAGAGCATTGAATACCATTCTGGAATGACGCTACCTCCTTATCTCCCCATACCTGGGACTAAAATTATCTGGCTATTAGGTATGGCTCCAGCTGCAGATCTCTATGGAATAAAAGTGTTTCCGCACACAGGAGCAGGCGTTCCAGAATCCTATGTTATCGGCGGAATGGAACATGCATTGGAGATGCATCTATCTGGAGATTACGATGTTGACGTCATAAGCATGAGTCTTGGCGGCCCAACAATGTACGATGGCAGAGACTTGGAAGACCAGCTCGTGGATGTAATCACGTCCCACGGAATCACGCTAGTAACCTCGGCTGGAAACGAAGGTCCAGCGTCAATGACTGGTGGCAGCCCCGGTTCTGCAAACACAGCCATTACAGTCGGTGCAGCAGCAACTCCAGTCCAAACACGAGTCTACTGGGATTACTATTACGGATTGTCATGGGCAGGTGACGTCCTCTTCACAAGCGAAACACCTCTGATCTACGCCTACAGCAGCCGCGGACCCACATCTGACGGCCGTTTGAAACCAACACTGTCCGCCACAGGCATGATGGTTCTGTCAGCAATGCCGGATGCCGTCGACCCGCAAGGTCTAGGATGGGCTTCTGGCACATCAATGGCATGTCCGGCTGTTTCAGGAGCAGTCGCGCTGCTCAACACGTACGCCGAAACCTTCATCCCTGGAGCGACACCTGAAGACTACAAACAAGCCCTCGTCGCTGGCGCTGAATGGCTACCCGGCTTCAACAAATACGATCAGGGCGCAGGCTTCCTGAATGCGTACGATGCCCTCGTATCCCTGGTGACCGATCCGTCCATTGGCGATCTAGCGAAACCACTGGCACCAACCGCTGGTTTCGCCGAGTGGATCGGCAACATGGAGATCGGTAATCGTGATTATGAGGCAGACATCATTGACTTGCAGCCAGGCCACAAGCAGGAATTCATCTTCCTAGTCAACGAACACACGGAATTCATTGAGTTAGAGATGACCAACCTAGATCTTGGCATCGACCCCGTTGGCTTCAACAGCTTTGAAGTATACATACAAAGCGCTAAGCGAACAGGCTACTGGTACTTCATCGAAACTGCCAACGTCTGGGACGACGCCACATTCTACATCGACGACTACGAAACAATTGTCACAGGCGACGTAACTGGCATCTACATCGATCCCTATACTCGCTTGGCTCCAATCGAACCCGGATATGTCAAAATTGTCATCGAAAACGACTGGACAAGCTACGATAGCATCTCCTGCCATATCAAAATAAGCCGACCGATGGGTGGCCACACAGAAAAACCAGATGTGAAGATGCATGGCTTCATCAGAGAATATGAATGGACCGGATGGATTCAGATTGAGGTTCCCGAAAATACCATCACAGCAGAACTTACATTGAGCTGGATGCGCGACTGGCGAGCTTACCCCACATCTGACCTAGACTTGATAATCTATTGGGACGAAGGCTACAATGTAGATGGCGCCACTTGGAATTCACCAGAACGAGCGATCTTGAATGATCCGACGATACTCTATCTGTACATTGAAGGCTACTCGATATACGAGAAAGCGCCCACACTCTTTGGATTTGGAGAGCCCTACGAACTAACGATAACGTTCACAACCAGCTAACGAAACGCGGAAAATTAGACCTTACTCCCCCTTTTTTATATGCAAATTAACACAATTCAAGGCTCACGTGTCGGGACTTTCAATGTTTTGACTAGTGTCTGAGACTCTGCTTTCGAGCATAAACAATAACCATTACTGAAAGTGTGGTAAACACCGCAAGCATGGAGATTCCTTGGGGGATATCAGGCAAAATATAGTCGACTTCCGATCCATCTTCCTCCGTTACTTCAAAAACAACATCCATCTCGCTTCTCTCCATGGATGCGAAGACATGCGGGTAGGTCAACACTTGAGCTACAGCCCAGCCCTCTGCAGGCCTATTCTTAATTATCTCCACGTGAATCACTGTGTCCTCAACCAAGATGTCTTCTATAGTGATGTTGTACCCGGCTGTTCGTCGTTCGCCCATGAACGCGCACACAACCATCGCTTGAGAGAAATTAATATCTGGTGGTTCAGCTGTGGATGCGACAACGCCTGTACGGTTTTCCCAGAGTTCAATCCACTGTTCTGGAGAAAGGAGTGGGGCTGAATGATTTTTCCAAATCTCCTCCAATTCTTCCTCGTTCCTTGCGATGAGATAGGCTTCTTCAGTGTAGCCACTGATGTCCCCCGAAGCCAAGACATCAAACTCCAAGTGCACGCTTTCCCCGTTCACGTTATAAGCTAGTATAGCGGTGAAAAGCAGCAGCACGACAAAGGAGATCTTAGGAAACAGCGTTCGTGGGCTCATATATATCCCTAAGATAGCCACTATGTTAACTCTTTCGGCGATACAACTAGCTGAAAAACACGGTACATAGCGGTTAAATACCCGTTCTCGCAAAGAAGAAAATAGGAGCGTCGAAATCAGCAGGTGTCGTGCCTTGGAAATTAACAAGGAGCGATTCAAGAAAATATTCCCAAATCTCGCAAACGAGATGAACACCAGCGAACAAAAACTGGAAATAGACTCCATACGCTCCAACGTAGAAGACGCAGAAAAAGCAGCGAAAGCCCAAAAAAACCTTTCCAACTACAGCCCAGACATAATTGATTTTCTTCGTCGATGCGACAACGAAAAGCAAGCAGAAGAAATAATCGCTTACATGGAAAACCGCAGCGAGATAACTTCAAATTATGCCCAAAAGCTGCGACAGCAGCTCAGAAAAAAAGGCGTCCGCAGCTTCGGACCGAAAAAAGAAGAAGGCTACTATTTTCAACGACTCGGCAAGAAATAACACTCTCTAATACCACATCGAATGCGCCCGCTTGTAATCCAGTCTCCAGACAAATATGAAGCTGATATACACTTAATAGTGAGAGGATTACCAGGTTCTGTAAATCCAATGAGAAAGTAAATAAGGATAATGTGAGTTAGATACGGAGACTGTTCATGAGGCGCCGGATTTGAAAAAGGCAACATTATTGCTGCTATTGCTAGCCTTGTCATTTGTCTCACTTCTACTACTTGTTCCCCGCCAAACAATGGCCGCTTCGCCTTTGCCGATTCAAGTTGAAAAAATCGACCACGTGGTCACCCCAGTTTATGGGGGTTTGGTCCTCATCAATGACACAGTGAAAATATCACCAACGGTAGAAAACGCTACGATAGAGCGTTTCTCAATTGGGTTTCCACGTAAATACAGTGCAAATCTGCGTTATTCTATGGCCTTTAGTAGCGAGAACTTCAACGAGCATTTGCAGGTGGACCTTGATACTGGCTTAGGCGTGGCAGGATACTACGGGGTCACCATCACATTTCCTCCCGAAATAAGCGACTTGCTTCATAATGGCGAGTCTCATACTTTCACTGTAATTTTCGTCTTGGCAGACCTACTTCAGTCTCTAAACACCCAGCTATTCACTGTTGACTTTCCAGCCTATCCAAGCCTCCTCCATGAGGTGTCAACGTGCAACACTACTGTCATTTTGCCAGAGAACACCAATTACACTGAAAGCGATTTGCCTTTCACCGCTATTCAAAAGGCCGAAAGGTACATTTTGAACATCACAAAAACCAACCTTCCCCAACTTTCCCGCGAGTTCGCAAAGGTGAGTTTCAGTTTTGGAGATAGTAACGAATTCGCCTGTTTCTCAGTGAAAAAACAGGACCGAGAAATTAAGGTGGATAACAATGGACGAATCTCCTTATCTGAGCTTTTTGTCTTAGAAAGCAAGACTGCATTCACAATAAGCAAAATAAAATTAAAGCTCTCTGACGATGTCAGCGACGTCTTTGCTTTCGATGAACAAGGCAAAGAAATCCTGACGAACGCTTCGAATGTGCCTGAAGTTCCTCTCGTCCTAGTGGCAAATCAATCAAAAAGTTTTAGGCTAATCTACAGCATTCCAAGTGAAAATCACCTCACTCAGCAGGGGTCCCAAAGCTACGTTTTGACGTTGGGCTTTTCAGAAAACCTGCAATTAATGCCACAGCTCTTAGCTGTGAAAATCGTTTTTCCCGAAGGGGCAGCGATTCAATCATTTCCGGACCAGACATTTAACCTGCAACGAGACGTTTTTCAAGACTCGCTTTCTCTTTCCTTAACTAATTTCACTTGGCTGCAAAATGAACAGGCGAACTTCACCTACAATTACACGATTTTCTGGACATCCTTTCGCCCAACGATTTGGGTAACGGCACTCGTGGTTGTTGGTTCGATCATAGCTTTTGCTTGGCAAAGACCTGAAGCGCCGATGCCTGTTTCAGTGGATTTAGTTCCACGCAAGACGTTGACAAACTTTGTTGAAGTTTACGAAGAGAGAAAAAAAGTCTATGCTGAGCTTGAACAGATGCAACGAAAAGCCCGCAAAGGAAAGATTTCAAGGCGACGATATAAGATTAGAAAGACAACGTTAGAAAACCGGGCTTCCACCTTTTCGAAGAGACTGGCTGAGTTGCAGCAGAAAATTATGAGTGGTGGAGCAAAATACGCGGACATTATGAGACAGTTTGAGGTCACGGAAACAGAAATCGACAATATCGAGGCGGATATGAGGCGAATTGAGGTTCGATTTAAACGAGGTGAAATTTCCGCTCAAGCCTATCGGCGACTTCTCGAAGAAGACTTGCGCCGAAAGGAACGGGCAAAAACGACAATTGACGGTCTTCTCTTAAGACTCAGAGAATAGTAATGTGCACGGATATTCCAAAACATTTTTATTCATAAAGCGTCTTTTCATTCGAATTCCTTTGAGGTAAGCAACATGGTTGAAGTCAAAGTAGATTTAGAGAAATGTGATGGATGCGCTACATGTGTTGACACTTGTCCAGTAGAAGTGTTCGAAATGAAAGACGACAAGTCAATGCCCGTCAAGCCAGAAGAATGCTTGGTTTGTAGAGCTTGCGAAGTTCAATGCCCCAGTAGCGCGATCGAAGTCATCGAATAAAGTGACTTTAAGCCCTTAACTTCCAAAAAGCTGAATGCGCCTTCTCCACTTTTTCTATCACTCTTCTTGCTCTTCTCGCAACGTTTGAGTTTGCTGGTGGAGTTCCATCTTTCATCGAATATGAGAAATCCGCCATTCTAGAAATGGTCAATGCAGCAAGTTTTCCTAACTGTCCAAGATTGTAGCCCCCCTCCAACACAGCGACCAATCTGCCCTGACAGACAGTTGATGCCAAATCCAGTGTCTTCTTGAAAATTGATTCATATGCAGCAGCTGAGAGTTGTAGTTTCCCAACAGGATCCCCATAGTGGGAGTCATAACCAACAGAGACCAAAACGAATTGGGGCTCATATTGGCGGGCCACCGGAACCACAACCTCGTCAAACGCTTTCATGTATTCTTCATCACCCGTCCCAAAGGGAAGAGGAACATTGACGTTGTATCCTAACCCTGCTCCCTCTCCGACTTCATCCACAAATCCAGTTCCCGGAAATTCTCTAGGGTCTTCATGTAAACTCATGTAAAGCGCCTTTTCAGAGTCATAAAAGATTTCTTGCGTTCCATTTCCATGATGCGCGTCTACATCGAGAATTAGCACCCTTTCAAAACTGTGCTGCTCGATCAGATAGGCTGCCGCAACCGCAACGTTGTTGAACACACAAAATCCCGCGCCATAATAAGGCCCTGCGTGATGCCCGGGGGGCCGAACTAACGCGAAGGCCTTCTGATAATTACCATCTAAAACGGAGTCTACAGCCTTCCTTGCTCCTCCAACAGCATACCGTGCTACCTCAAAACTCTTCGGAGAGACCACTGTATCGCCCAGATCGAGCAACCCACCGCCCAACTCACAAATGCGTTTAACGAGCCCAACATATTCAGGGTCATGCACAAGTTCAAGATTTTCAATGCTTGCCAATTCGGGTTCAACCAACTGACATCCAGTCGTCGCTGAAAACAGATTCAGTCTCTTCAATTCTCTCATTACAGTTTTGAGTCGTCTCGAAGATTCAGGATGATCTCGGCCAGTGTTATGCTCGTAGTATTTCGGGGAGAAGACGATCGCCATTTCTTCCATGTTTCCAACACGCCTATTTGCTTGTTTCCCTGAACGATTTTTCCACGTACCTCCGTAAGGTTAAGCCCTCCTTTTTGGCGAGACTCTTCATAGCTTGGCTCACGCCGGTAGCATATTGGATGGCCTTTTTAGGCTTTTCTGATATGAATTTTGGAATCCCAAGCCTTTTCGCAGCATATCTTAAAACTCTCTTTCGCAGCCAGTCGTTTGATGCGGTGATTTTTAGCTCGGCTGGAACGCTCAAAGCCAGTTGAATCACGTCTCCGTCGATGAAGGGCATTCTTGGTTCGACCTTGTGGAAAGCGCAGACCTTGTTGTCTCGCGGGAGGTTCATTTCACTGAAAGAGAGCACATCGCGATAAAGTTTCTTCTCTACGCCAGCCAAACCATGCTGCAAAAAATCTTCGAGATATCGGTGGTATCCCCCAAAAAGCTCGTCTCCCCCGAATCCAGTTAATAAAACATGAAGACCAAGCTTAGCGGTATGCTCAGCAACCCAAAACATGGGTATTCCAATGCTGGCATTCAACGGGTTTGGCTCTTCAATCAGCCATAGTACTTTTGGCAGTGTTTCCGCTACATCTTTTCTCGCATATGGTATGACATGGATAGGGAGATCTAACGCCTTCGCAGCTTGCTCCGCGAATGCGGTTTCCTTTTGGCCTTCTACCGTAACATAAACAAGATGAACATTCGCATCACTTAGACTTGCTATAAAGGCTACAAGACTGCTGTCAACACCTCCCGAAAAAGCCACTGCAACGTCGTCCACATCCGAAATTCGATTTTTGATGGATTGCAGCAACGCATCTGTCAGCAACTGAGCTGCTCCTTCCATGTCCACTTTTATCCTTGGTGGCTGAACTGGAGTGCCAGCGACTTCAAATCGGACGCCCCTCTCTGTGAGGTGCACCAAGCTTCCAGGCGGAACGTGATTGATCCTGGTTATGCCTATGCTCCAGAGACCTTTACGCTCTGAAGCTACTGCACACACGTCTCCATTTTCGCCAAAGTAAAGGGGGCAGGCGCCCACGGGATCTCGCCCAACTACTATTTCACCGCTTCTGGCGACAGCAAACGCGTAATCACCACTCAATTGTTGAATCAAAAAGTCTTCCCTGTTTTCGAAGTTCATCAGCATTTCAGCGGCTAGGATCCCTTCATTGTCGTCGGGAGGAGGAAAGACTCGTCCTTCAAAAACTAGGCTGAAATCCGCCCTGCAGACAGGCTGAGGTGTGTCTCTGACCAAAATTTTTGCGAAATTTTGTCCTATTAAAATGTCAGAACCAGCACATTCCTTCTGCAATTCCTTGACAGTTTCTCGTATTGTCGCCCGATAGGGCGAAGCCACGCCAAAAGAGTCAGATCCTCGATGGCTTAATGCTTCAAGCATCATAACAATGAGTTCTGACGCATCAGCCGATTTTTTGTGGACGACCGCCATCAAGGCACCCATTAAGCGTCCCTCCCGTAAGAGTATTGGGAAAACGGTAAAAAGCCTAATCCTCTAAGCAGTACTGTAATAGCACGTGTTGAGGTGGGTGAATGCCGATTCTTCCTATTGAGACAGGCCGTTATGGAACTGAAGAGATGAAGAGCATCTTCGAAGAAGAGAGTAAGCTCCAGCGAATGCTCGACGTTGAAGGTGCACTTGCTTGGGCACATGCACAAGTTGGGGATATCCCCCAAAAAGACGCTGAAATCATCATGCGAAAAGCTTCGACACAGCATGTGAAGCTTCATCACGTCAAAGCTATTGAAGCGGAGATTGTGCACGATGTAGCTGCAATTGTCAGAGCTCTGGCTGACCAAAGTGGCTCAAGCGGTGCGTATGTTCACTTAGGCGCCACCAGCTATGACATAGTTGACACCGCGACTGCACTTGCTCTCAAAGATGCAGTAAAGCTTATTGACCAGAAATTAGGCGATTTGGAACTCGTTCTGATCGAGAAAGCTGACAAACACAAGACGACGATAATGGTGGGTAGAACACATGGCCAGCATGCATTGCCTACAACCTTGGGATTTAAATTTGCCGTGTGGATGCGGCAGAACGCGCGAAACATCCAGCGGTTGAAGGAGTGCAGTAAACGTTTGCTCGTTGGGAAAATCACTGGTGCCGTGGGAACCCAAGCAGGTTTAGGGCAGAATGCTAAGAAAATTCAAGAACTTGTGATGAAGAAGCTCGGCTTGAGCTACGCGGACATTTCTACACAAATCGTTCAGCGTGACCGCCTTGCGGAGTTCATTTGTGTTCTTGCGCTAATTGCCTCGTCACTGGAAACCATTGCAACAGAGATTAGACAGTTACAACGACCAGAAATCGCAGAAGTGTTTGAAGCGTTTGACCGCAAAAAGAGAGTTGGCAGCTCAACTATGCCGCAGAAGCGCGACCCTGAAACATGCGAGACAGTGTGTGGATTGGCAAAAATTGTGAGAAGTTTGGTCCCACCTTCACTTGAAAACGTGAAAACATGGCATGAGCGAGACATGACCCAGTCCTCTGCTGAACGTTTCCTGATTCCTGAAGCCTGCATCATAGTGGATGACATTCTGGCTCGTATGGTCAAAGTCCTAGCGAATCTGCAGGTTGATACAGACAGAATGCGGAAGAACGTGGATATTACACGAGGACGGATGATGGCGGAGTCCGTTATGACCACACTTGTACGAAATGGAATGAATCGGCAAGAAGCACATGAGCTTCTCAGAAAGCTTGCCAGCAAGAGTGAGCGGCAAAACAGCCAGTTCAAAGACGTGTTGTCGAAAAACAAGCAAATTCGGAAATACTTGACGCTGCAAGAAATCGAGTGTGCCCTTGATCCCCATCAATACCTCGGCACAGCCTTTGAGCAAGTGAGCCAGATGATCGAAAAAACGCGACAAGAAGCGAAAAGCAGAGCTTGAAGCTAATCTACTTGCCAAATTTCCGCTTGCGTCGCTGAAATGTTCTCACAGCTCGCAGAAGATCAATCCGCCGAAAATCTGGCCAAAAAACGTCAAGAAAACATAACTCACTATAAGCGCTCTGCCACAATAAGAATCCGCTCAGCCGTTCCTCTCCACTAGTTCGAATAATCAGATCAGGGTCAGGATTCGGCATGTGAGATGTGTATAGAAACTTTTCGAAAACATCTTCATCTATCTTCTCCACGGGCAATTCATTATTCTTTACTCTCTCAGCAATTTTCTTAGTAGCATCAACTATTTCAGCCCGCCCACCGTAAGCTAGGGCCACAGTCAAGAACTGGCTGTCATACATTTCTGTAGCTGCCTCCACTTCTCTAATCAGTTCCTGCAATTTTTTGGGCAAAAGGCCGACTCTCCCAATAACTTTGACTCTAATCCTGTTACTGTGAATGCGTTCATCCGTCAAGATCTCATGCAGCTTTTCCTCAGCGATGTGAAAAATCTCCTCAACCTCTTGTGGTGCTCTGGCGAAATTTTCCGTAGAAAAGGAGTACAAGGTAACGCATCGTACCCCCATGTCTAGACACCAATCAAGCAACTGACTAACCCGTTCCGCCCCCTGCTGATGGCCCATCCACGACTCAAGTAGTCGCTCAGAGGCCCAACGTCGGTTACCATCCAGAATTATTGCGATGTGTTTAGGCATGATACCATTTTTGACCTGATGCCACAACCATCCTTCATAGACTTTGTATATGCCAATCGCTGAAAGCATGCCTTTCAACATGACGTTTGAAACCTCAAAGCTGCGAGTCTTTTAAAGCATCTACACACACGCAATTCCGTGTCGTCGATAAAGAATCGATTGCCTCTTTTAAGACTTGCTCAACAATAGGCTTGCATTTTTCTGCAGTTCGAGCTATGTCATCGACTGTTTGATGGTCTTGCAGCCCCACAGCCAAGTTGGAAACATAGGACAGCGAAGCATAACAAATCTCCAGTTCTCTAGCAAGAACAACTTCGGGTAGACCCGTCATCCCCACGATGTTGCATCCAAAATGGCGGAGTAGCTTGACTTCTGCGGGCGTCTCGTACCGTGGTCCCTCCGTGCACGCCAACACAGCTTCGTCGCACACGCTTTCTCCAACAGTCTTTGCTGCCTTTATCAAAGCGCTCCGCATCTCAGGGCAATAAGGCTGAGACATGTCAACGTGGGTCACAGGCGCATCGTCGTAAAAAGTTCCTTGCCTACTCTTCGTGAAATCCACAAAATCGTGGGGAACCACCAGGGTTCCCGGCTTCAGGTTCTGAGCGATGGCTCCTACAGCGTTTGTGGCGAAGATTCGCTCTACTCCAAGCAAATGCAGCCCATAAAGGTTGGCACGATAATTTACGCGGTGCGGCGGAACATTGTGACGCAAGCCATGACGCGGAAGAAAAGCCACTGGTTTTTTCCTAACCATTCCTATGGTAATCGGTGAGGGAAGTCCGAACGGAGTTCCAACTCGAATCTGCTCGGTCGCTTTTAAAAAATCTTCTAAGCCACTACCCCCGACAATGGCAACATTAATTCTGCTGAAATTCTTCAACCTTCTTTTTCCTCTTGAAAAAACTGCCATATCTCAAGTTAATTACAAGGGAGATGAGAGACGTGGCTATTGCCAAGAGAACGCCAATGATTATTGCAAAGACAAGTTCGGCTTCTCCGACCTCAGGATTCTTGAGGATGCTGGAAACCTGAAGAAAAATCTGCGTAGACCAAGCAACGACTACCGTGATGACTGATGTTCGAAGCAGTCGAAGATCTCGCTTGAAGTACCAGTGAATTGCTCTCCCTGACAGGGTTACGCAAACGCCAATGACTATCAGATATATTCCTTTCTCAATAAACGCGCCTATGAGGCTCGGCAGCAGACTTAGCCATGCTTCAAGATTTGCAGGGGGCGCGTTAATCAAAGCAGCTGAACCGTTTATGCCGAGAAATATTCCCACACCTGCAGCGATCGTTCCTGCAGCAAAAGCAAACCCTGCGATTTGAACGGGAAGAGGAGGAGGTTCATACTCTCTGATCCATCGAAGCAAACGTAACAATGCTTTGTCGACGCCGAAACCCCTAACGAGAAGGACACCTCCTAAGACTATTAGGAAATATATCCATGCGCTTTCCCCCCACCCTCCAATGTACATGATTGCGTAGATTATCAAGAGGAGCCCAGGGACTCCAAGGGCAATCCTTGAATAGCGAGGATTATCTACTAACTTTCTCAGGTATTTGCCGAAAAGAACCGCAGTCTCCTCGATGGACTCACTATGTTTGATGACAATCCTCCGAACAGAAGTAACAGGCACCCTTGACTCAACCAAGGGCAACACTGCTTCATCCGAGTAGCCATCAGTCACCAAGATAACGTTATTGGCTGGAAAAGCCTCCAGAACTTCATTCAATTCTCTGACCAACTTTCTATCCGCTTCTACACCAAGCAGTTGTGAGCCAGAAATTGTAGCAATCTCGCAAATTTCATTAGGCTGCTCCTGTTTATTAACCTGATCAAAAACGCGTACAGCTTCAAACATAGCATTCGCGTCTGACTCCTCAGGATCCTTCAACGCTAAAGAGACTGCAGCGTCGAGATTTTTCTTTCGACCAAAAATTGGCGTCACGTTTTCGGTTTTGACGTTGATATCGCCATCTCTGTCAACGCAGAGAATCAGCAACCTTTCTTCTTTTCTTTTTTGAGCCATCGAAAGCTTCCACTTTATTTGTGGGGTCTGTTACAACTTTAACTTTATGTCGTACTAGTAAGAAAATCAGCATAGTATAAGTGTTTAACCTACGTCGTTTAGGATGTAACCTACGACACCTTCGGCTTTCTGAACAGCATGATTCCCTTCTTCTCGGTGACGCACTCGAATTTAGGTATCAGCACGCGCTTCTGGTGATGAAATACGCGCGTTTGAAATAACCAACTTTGGCAGAAATGCACTAATTTAATTGTTTTAGTGTTCAATAGGATTACTTGGGTCAATGGGTTTGCCGTTAGGGTTTGCGTATTTGTATGATTGGCTGAAAAGACGAAGGCGGAAACGAGAAGAAGATAGGAAGAAGAGAGAGAAGTTTGAAAGAAGCGTCAAACAGCTTTCCAAGCGGAGAAAGAAGACAGAAAAATATAGTGAAGAAGAGAAAGAGAGAATTCGACATCGCAAAAGATTCAAGAAGCAATAATCAGTGACACATCAAAAAAATGGGTGTGTGGAAGATGCCTCCACACTTCCCAGTGGCGTGTGTCCGCCCTAATTAGCTTGTTTTCAAAGTCTTTGCAATCTCATTCAACTTTTCAGTGGCTTGCTTGAAGACTTCTTTGGCCTGTGTGGCTGCTTCTTCCGTGTATTTTTCGCGCAAATTGTCGAAAAGACTCCAGCTAGCCTTCATGAAACTCTTTCCTGCTTCAAGCAGTTCCTTTGCCTTTTCGGGGTAGGAGTTGAACCATGGAAACATGTGGAAAGGAGGTCTGAATGCGCCAAACCTCTCTCGAATCTCCTTCCTTCTCTTAACATGATCTTCTAGAAACGCTTGGCCTTCATCAGTTAAGGTATAACGTTTCATACCAGGCTCTTGGTCTGGCGCTTCCTTGGCGTATCCTTTGTCTTGAAGCCACGCTAAGAGGGGATATATAGACCCAGGACTTGGCTTCCAGTGACCATCAGTCTTGCCTTCGATTTCGTTCATGATTTCTGATCCTGACCGGGGTTTTTCACCAAGCAGTTTCAACACAGAGTATTTCAAGAAACCTTTTGGCGCAGAAGCCATATGTCTCATCCAAGGACCAAAATGGTGTTTGTGTGAGCAGTTCAAATTTTCACCTCCCAAATAATCGATATCGATATCATATACGATACCTATATCGATATCAACATCGATATATTTAAGCCTTCCTATTTCACTAATACATGTGCATAGTGACTCCGAGCACTCATTCCATCAACGTTTCATTCCATATTCGCATGTTCTCTGGAGGGGACAATCGGAACATCTTGGATTCTGAGCTTTGCACGTGTTTTTAGCGAGCAACCAAAGCAGACCTGAGGCTCGTTCTCGATAAGGTTCCGGAAGAAACGTCATATATGCGTTCTGTATTTCATCATAGTTTGCGTTGGGCGCTGTGATTCCAAGCCTTTTTGCTACCCTGCGGAAGTGGGTGTCGATGGGCAACACTTTTTGGTACGAATATCGGCTGGTTAGGAGAACATCTGCGGTTTTGTCGCCGATTCCCGGCAACTCCATAAGCTTTGCCTTCGCCTCTTCCTTCGGCAAGGTCAGCACCGACGCAACGTCGCCTTTGAACTTTTCCAATATCGCCTTAGAAACATCCTTCAAACGTTTGGCTTTGACATTGTATAGCCCTCCGCTTCGAATAGCTTCCTTCAGTTGGTCAACATCTGCTGACGCAAGTACTTGTGGGGTGACTTCAAACATGGCTGCCAAACCTTTGTAGGCGCGGATAGTGTTAATGTTGCTCGTGTTCTGAGATAGAACAGTAATAATTAACTTTTTGAATTGGTCTTTAAAGGAGAATTCTTCTGGCCAAATTGTTGCCCAGAGAGCTCCATACTTTGCCTCCAATGTGTCCATTAATCTAGCGTCTAAAACCAGCAAGTGAATCATCCTCTTCTCCATATAAGCATTAATTAACTTTTATGGGCGAATCTCGGTTCGCGCACATCACCTCCATGCTTTTGCCAGAAGTGTGCAACGCAAAGGTTAATTCTCGTCTTCTCCGAGAAGTTTGAACTCTTCGAGCGATAATTTTTGGCCTCGCCTTAGCTTTTCTATGGCTTCTGCCTTCATTTTGCTCCGTGTTTTCTTGAGCTGCAGGAGTTTTTCCTGCTCTTCAACTTTGTATAACTTTCTCTGAATATTCTTCATTGTTCTTTGAATTGCACCGATTTCCTTGCGAGTTTGATTAGACTTTTCTTTGTAGTCGACAAATTTGTTATGATGCTTGTCTGCCTCTATCTGTAGGCTGTTTGCCTTGTCGCGTGTCTCATTCATTTTTGCGTGGAGTTCTTGACTCTGCAGGGCTAGTTCAGAAAGCCTTGTATGGAATTGCTCTGCTTTTTCGTTCATGGGCGGCATCCTCGCCTGCAATTCTGCGATTTGTGTTTTTGTTGCGATTATTTGCCGGTGAATGTCTAATTGAATTTTTAGTTGGTTCGCCTTCGTCACAAGCGGCTTTTCCTCTTGAAGCGTCAGAGATGTAGTCTGGATCTTCCATTCAATTTCGTCTTTTTCTTGTTTTATGGTGCGAGGAGGTTTGTTTGGTTTTTTTCTGTGCAATAGAAATAGCTTTTCCTTTAGTTGTTTGATTCTTTCAGTGTTCTGTTGCATCACCGATCTTGTTTGGTTTCGCTCCTGCTTCAATGCTTTTACCTTTTCGTTTATTGAGTCTCTTCGTTCTCTCAAGCTTGCTGCTTCTGAACGGAGGTCTTTGATTTGTTTGTTAAGAGCGTTCCTCCTGTCTGCCCAACGCGTGGCTGTTGCTTCCTCGGAAGTCCACCGCTGGCGAAGCGTTTTCAGCTCTTCTTTGAGTTTCTTGGTTTCCTCTAGCATTTTGCCAGACAAGCTTTTCGCTCCTTTCAACCTTAGCCGTTCCGGTAGTTCTTAATCTAGTACATCTAAACTGCGATTTAAAAGCTGAGAGATTCTCTTTGTGTGTGTTGAAAATTAGGAGGGTCTGTCAGCATCGCTGGCAAACCAAAAAAAATCAAATCAATGGCTCTGTGCTTTGTGCCATGTTACTCAAGGATGATTCTTGCATCGACAGTTTTTACTCCGTCTTCGTAGACCATTACGGGGTTCAAGTCTAACTCCTTAATGTCTTGGTGGTCCGTAACGAGTTTAGAAGTTTTGACTATGACCTCGGCGATTGCAGCAGTATCTAGTTTTGGTTGATTCCGGTACCCTGTCAAGACTGGATACGCCTTTATTTCAGTGATCATTGCCTCAGCTTCCAGCATCGTTACGGGAGCTACGCGAAAGGCTACGTCTTCTAAGACTTCAACTAGAATACCACCCAATCCAAACATTATTGACGGGCCGAATTGCTGGTCCTTAATAGCCCCAACAATTACTTCTGTTGAAGCCGGAGCCATCTCTTGCACAAGAACGCCTAACATTCGAGCGTTCGGCTGAACTTTCACAACGTTTGACAGAATTCTTCGGTAGGCTTCTCCCACTTCGTGGGCTGTCTTCAAGTTCAGCACGACGGCGCCTATGTCTGATTTGTGGATCACGTCTGGTGATACAATCTTAAGCACAACAGGGTAACCGATATCTCCAGCAGCTTTGATGGCCTCAGCCTCTTCTTTGGCTACTTTAAAGTCTGTGACTGGTATTTCGTATGCTCGGCATATTTCCTTGGCTTCAGGCTCTAACAAGTTCTTTCTGCCATCTCTGCGAACAGCGTCGAAGATATGTGAAACACTACCCATCTGCAGATCTCCGTCCACTTCTTGAAGTCCGTGACATATTTAGCTTTTTAACGTTAGTGAAGGGGGCTTCCTCACAGCAGATGACGAGAGCATTGCAGGCATGCTTGAGCAATATTCTAAATAGTTGCTTTATCTAGTTCTTTAGTGTTAAAATCTGGCAGGTATGGAAGTGGAAAGGATTTCCACGGGTCTTAGCAAAGAAATCAAAGAGTTTAAGCCGTGGCTCATCAAGAAAACTGCTGACATGCTGCAACCGCTTAACAAGCAAGGAAAAGAACGGGTTGACAAAGTCAAGGCCAGACTTGCTGACGCCCGTGAAACGTGCGAAAAACTCGCTGAAGAAGGAATTAAAGAAACTGAGCGAGGAAGGGCTGTTCGCAAGGCAAAGGCTACCGAAAAACTTTCAAGACACTTTTTAAAGCAGATTGACAAGATCGACTTTCCTGGTGAACTGTCTTACAGTGAACTGAAGAAATTCCATGAAGAGCTAGAGAAAATGTTCTCATCTGTCACGCAGGAGAGAAACATTTGGTTTTCTAGGATTTCACCTTTGTTCATCATCGCAAGAAGGAGGGTTGATTTTGCGTTTAGTCGGTTGGGCGGCTCCATTTCAGAGCTGAAGAACTTCCTGTCTGGCGATTATTCGGAAGCAGGAGCCCTCGAGAAGTTGCTCTTAGAGACCGATGAGCTACTAAGGCAATTAGATGAGTCGAACTGGTTTGAACAGCGTGAAGCCACCCTCAAGGAGCAGAGGGAATCGCTACAAAAGAATCTCGAAGCGGTGCGAACAAGCCTAGCAACGGCTAAGAGCGATGCAAAGCTTGCTAATCTTTCTGGAGTGAAGATGGAGATTGAAAGATTAAGAACGAGATTGAGCCACGATTTGAGGCATCTTGAGAAACCGTTCTTGAAGTTTGCGAATCTAAAGCGAGGAACTAACATTTCGCTCAGCGCTGACGAGGCTGCGAAGCTTAGCGAATATTTAGACGACCCGTTTTTAGGGCTCGCTACTGAGAAACCTGGCTACCCTGTGTTTAAAGGACTGCTGATGAAGATGGATCGGGCAATGAATGAGGGGCAACTGAGACTAAAAAGCAGCCGCTTAAGAAAGGCTCAGGAGATGATTAAAGCGGTTTTATACAGGAACGCGTTGGATGAACTGTATTCAAGTTGTGCCCATGCTTTCGCATTGAACCGCCAGCTAGGATCGTCCGTAGATCTGCAGGAAGCTCGGAAAAAGGTTAGCCGGTTAGAAGGAAAGCGGGGCGACCTGCGAAGACGAAGGAAAGCAGTTGAAGTTAGGCTGGAGCGGCTGAAAGCAGAGCGAGAGCAGCACCTGAAGCGCCTTGAGGCGCGGAGGATTGAGATCGAAAGCTTGGTGTTAAAAGTGTTGAAGAGGCCTGTCAACATCAAACTGTAAGGGGACAAGCCCTTTCAACGTCGAGACCAAAGCCACTCTTTTTGTTGTGAATTGTCGCTTGAAGGAGAAACGTGGTCGGGCGGGCGGGATTTGAACCTGCGACGCTCCGGTTTCTGCCTTGTTAGGTGTGTGCTTGGTGGGCTGGGCGATGCCCACATACATGTGGACGTCTACAGCCGGAAGCTCTACCAAGCTGAGCTACCGCCCGACGGCTTATTTTGATTAGCTTACGTGATTTATGAGTTTTGGTTTACATTTCAGCAAAGCTATTTTTACTTCTTCTTCAAACGGTTAGGGCGAAGGTGTTTAATGTGAGAGATAGAACTGCTGGCAACGTCCATTTGGCGTATGTAGCTGAGTCCAAGGCAGCAGAGAGGCTTGAATTATTTGCAGAGAAGGCGGAAGAAGAAGAATTGCCACAGATCGCTCATTTATTCAGAGCCGTGGCAGCAGCTGAGAAAGTTCATGCGCGAAGACACTTCAAACAGCTAGAAGGAAGCATTAAAGATTCGCAGAGCAATTTGGAGTTGACGTTCCAAAGAGAATTAAGCGTCGCTGGAGTGGAGTATGACAGAATGTTAAAAGAGGCAGAAGAAGATGAAGAGGAAGAAGCTGCCCTAGTGTTTTCACAAGCAAGAGACGTAGAGGAAGGCCACGCCAGACTGTACAAGAAGGCCTTAGACCACTTAATCGCCCTAAGAAAGACGGAATATTATGTTTGCACGATCTGTGGTTACGTTTCAGATGGCAAATTACCCGAAAACTGCCCAATATGTGGAGCCCCTAAACGAAAACTTCGAAAAGTAGATTAGCTCATGCGCTGAACCGCCAAACCGTTGCTAAACAGTTTCAGCTGGGTCTCCCAGAAACCTCTGCATTTTTGCTCGTGCACTTTAAATATACTAAACATTAATTGTCTGTTTGTCCTGCGTGCACACCTAGAGGACCGTAATCTAAAAATGACAATAACTCAAGACGAATCTGAACCATCAATCGAACCCGCAGCCCCCAGTAGACCAAAATACGAAGTTTTGGAAGACTTGCCAGGTGTGGGCCCTGCCACCAGTAAAAAACTCCAAGAAATGGGCTTCCACACAATCGAATCTCTCGCCACCGCAACCGCTCGTGAACTTGAACCTGCTGGTATCAGCGAAAAAAAGGCGTTAGATGTCATCCGCCTCGCCCGCGGTAGCCTAGACCTAGCCTTTGTAAGAGCAGACGAGCTCCTGAAACAGCGTGAAACTATCAACCGCCTTTCAACCGGAAGCCAGGTTCTTAACGACCTCCTCGGAGGAGGCCTCGAAACCCAAACAATTACTGAGTTCTACGGCGAATATGGTAGTGGCAAAAGCCAAATCTGCCACCAACTCTGCATCAACGTTCAACTTCCAACCGAACGAGGGGGTTTAGGCGCTGCAGCCCTCTACGTTGACACGGAGAACACCTTCCGCACAGAACGTCTAGTGCAAATGGCCCAGCACCAACAACTGGATCCAAGAGAAGCGGCGCGCAACGTTATCGTCGCCGACGCCTACACCAGTGACCACCAGATATTTCTTCTCGAAAACGCTGACAAAGTAATCAAAGAAAATAACATCCGCCTCATCATCATTGACTCCCTCACGAGCCACTTTCGTAGCGAATACGTGGGCAGGGAAACATTGGCCCTTCGCCAGCAGAAACTCAACAAACACATGCACAAACTCATTCGTCTCGCCCGCGCCTTTAACGCCACGGCCGTAGTCACCAACCAAGTCATGGCAAAACCTGATGTGTTTTTCGGCGACTCAGTACACCCAATCGGTGGACACGTCGTAGCCCACACTAGCCACACCCGCATCTACCTTCGCAAAGCCAGCCGTGGACCTATCCGCATCGCTCGACTTGTCAGCAGCCCTTACCTTCCAGACGGCGAAGGCATCTTCAAAATCACGACTAATGGCATCGAAGAAGCCGAAGAAGGCGATAGCAAAAGGAGAGGGTAAGCCATTGGCAACAATGCCTCAAATCCAAATCACCCGGTTCTTTCAACTCATTAACCAACGCCAATTCACGCAGGCCCGACGGCAACTTGAACGCATAAAACAAAAAACCCCGCGAACCGAATGGAATCATGGATACTACAAAGCACTGCAAGGAATGCTTCTCGCTCAGAAACACAACGACAACCAATACACATTTTTCCAAGCCCTCGACGTCCGAGACAGATCTGCACTGCAGAAACATAAGAAAGAATTCCTCGCCCAAACCCAAAACCGATTCCACGAAGACTTTGACAAAGGATACTTCTCCGCTTGGCACGACTACATACGACTACTCATTAAAACCTTGAAGGAGCACATGAAGCCCCAGACAAGTGGCGAGGGACAAACCAGTATAGCCCACTACGCTGAAGCGCCTATTCTCCCGTCAATGGAACACTAAAAGTTACGCCTTCAGACTGCAGCCAACCTAAAGACAATGTCTCGTTCTGATCGGAAATGTATCCATATCTATCTCCCAACCGGAGGATGTAGGTGCCGGGAGGTAACAAAGGCATCCTAAGCGTCCCCGTCAAAGTACTCATGTTGCGAATTATCTGTCCACCGCCAGTCTCTGCAACGACCCACATCTCCAACCCTTCGACAGGTGTTCCGTCACTATTATTGATGTACACCGTCACCGAAGGCATAAACAAAGTGACAATAAGAGTCCACGAAACGATCCAGGCAAAAAAGTAGATGCCAATTCCCTGCGTAACAAGTTTTGACTGCTTCTCTACTCGTCCAAAATATTTGCTCTTAATGAGGTAATATGTGGCCATGTAAAACAGCAGCGCAAACGAAACACCTGTTAACAGCGTATATATGCTTGTTAATTCAACGGTTACCATAGAATACACGTAGAGCGCACATGCAACTCCGATAATCAGTCCTAGAGTAGCGCGAATCCAGTAGATAACGCTCAACGGCTTCACGAAATTCAACCCACTGAACCTGTCTTTCTAATACATTCAGCCGCTCCAAATTTAAAGTTTTAACACCACCCAATTCTCGGAACAATTTCAAGAGAATCTGGCGTGGGCATGTCTGTAAATCCTTAAAGCTCTCCAGCAATATGTTGTTCAATGGGAAAAATCGTGCAAAAAACGCTCACAAGCTTCGACTTAGCTGCAATTGTCTTCGAGCTTCGAGAGCAACTCAAAGATGCTCACATTCAAAACATTTACCAACTTAAAGAGAGAATTCTACTTTTGAAACTTCGGCAACGCAGTCGACCAAGTTTGAACCTGCTAATCGAACCAGGTAGACGCATTCATATAACCTCCTATCTGTTGAAGAAGCCGCCACAACCGCCAACCTTCTGCATGGCTCTTCGCAAACACCTAAGAAACGGAGTAATTACTGAAATCTGCCAACGAGAATTCGACCGCATCGTAGCTATCACGGTGAAAACGAGAGAAGGAGAATTCCGGCTGATCTCAGAGTTTTTCGGAGACGGCAACATAATACTTGTTGACCCCCAAGGCACAACGCGGCAAGCTCTGACATTCAAGAGAATGCGCGACCGAAACATACTGCGAGGAGAACCCTTCAAACAAGCACCTCCCAGCGGAAAAGACCCTCGAACCCTCACACGTTCCGATCTGCCCCACCTGGCCAGATTTAATAATTTAGAAGTAGTTAAAGCGCTGACAAGGTATCTAAGTATCAGCGGTATGTACGCGGAAGAAATACTTCTGCGTGCCAACATTAGCAAACACCAAAAATGCAGCTCACTGAAGCGCCACGATTTTGACAAGATTTTTCGAGCATTAACAGACATCCTCAGCTATCTCGAACCCGGAAAGCTTGAACCCTGCATAATAGTGGACACAGATGAAGAAGCGGTTGACCGAGTGCCGTTTCATTTAAGACAATATGAAAACTATGAGTGTAAACAATTTGAAAGCTTCAATGAAGCATTAGATGAATACTATGCAAAGACGGTGGTTGAAAGCCGAATTGAAGATGCTGCTCAAGAAGTTAAACAGAAGATCGACAAGCAGCGGAGAATCCTGCGTGAACAGCAGAAGTCACTGATAGAAATGAAGCGGCAAGCCGAGCGAAAGAGAAAGATTGGAGATCAGATTTACGTCCATTTTACAATTCTGCAGACTCTTCGCCAAAGAATCATGAAAGAGAAAAAGAAGGGAAGGACGTGGCGCGAAATCGTCTCACGCCTAGAAGCAGAGAAGAAAAACCGAAAAGTGCCTTCCACGTTTTTTGAATCTTTCGACACACGAAACGTAGCCCTCCACCTCTCCATCGAAGACTCAGTGTTCTCGCTCAATCTTCGAAAGTCGATTCAAGAAAACGCCGCAACCTACTATGAACAAGCTAAAAAAGCCCGACGGAAAACTACGGGCACGGAAAAGGCGATACAAGAAACCCTGAATCGTATTGAGGAGTTGAAGCAGCACAAAAAACGGTTAACCGGGGAAGCTGCCCAGCCTATTAAGAAGCAACGGAAGCGAGCTTGGTTTGAGAAATTCTGGTGGTTCCACACCTCAGAGGATTTCTTAACTGTCGGAGGCAAAGACGCCGTCACAAACGAAGTGCTAATCAAAAAACATACCGCATCTCACGACTTGGTCTTTCACGCCGACATCGCGGGAGCTCCGTTTGTTCTGTTAAAAACAGAAGGGCGAACGCCTTCTCAAGAATCAATACGCGAAGCAGCTCAGCTGGCAGCCACCCACTCACGAGCTTGGAAAGCCAAATTCAGCGCCATCGACGTTTATTGGGTCCACCCCGAACAAGTGAGTAAAAGCCCTCCTTCTGGTGAACACTTAAAAAAAGGAGCATTCATGATTCGCGGCAAGAAGAACTACGTGCGGAAAGTGCCGCTACGCGTCGCCATAGGCATCGACTTTCGAACAACCCCTCCTGCTTTAACTGGAGGACCAATAAATGCCGTCAAGGATAAAACCGACATTTTTGTGGAGATCGTTCCTGGCGATCATTCAAGCAGCAGATTAGCGCACCAAATAAGGCACACATTAGCAGAAAAGGCCCCCCCGAGCCTTCGGGAGGCCATCAACACGATCTCGACCCAAGAGATCCAGAGCTTCATCCCTTTTGGAAATGGGAACATAAGTAACATTAAAACCAGGTGAATTCTGCAATATCCCCATGGTCACTGTATTAGTTGAATAACATCGGCAATGTAATGCGAGATCACGGCTCCGAGCACTGCAAGAAGAGCGTACTTGACTCCCGTTTTGTAAGGACTTTCATGACTGGTCTTGCCGATATAACTTCCCAAGATAAATGCCATCGCAATCCCAAGGATGAAAGTTATGATGACTGCGTTGTCCATGGAAAAAGATGTGAACGGCGACAGCAACACTAGCGTGGCGGCTATCGTCGAAGTGAAAGCAAAAAAGCTGTTTATCAACACCTCCTTTTTGGAGTGGATCCTAGTCAGCGACCCGTGTTCTTTAGTTTCGTGAATCTGCAACGCCCTCTCCGCCGATTGGGACATGAAGAACCCAATAGAATTCCCAAACGCGTTAGCGAAACCGCCGATTATTCCAGTGATTACCACCAAATTGGTTTGCGAAGTAGCTTCAGCGACTCCTATGATCAAACCTAAGCACATAATTAAACCATCTGCCAGACCAAAGGCAACCCCCTCCAAACGATAATTTTCGGGACGCTCCGCGTTTTCCTTCATTGTACACACTTTTTCCATGCATGCATGCAAACGAAAGATATATGTGTTGTGTCTATGCGTGCGATGTGTCAGAGCAGCCCAAGCGTTGAGAACGCCCTGACGCCACCCAAAGCAACTAAAAAGCTAGGCTTGGCAATGGCGCTTGGACAGAACGTTGTTCCAGGTCGGAGCACTACTTACTCTGCAACACTCTGTTCCGGCCAAACTCTTTCGGCGACCCAAAGCATTTTAATAAACCTTCCCGTTATTCACGTATGAACGAGGAATCGTCATGGCTGAAATCGGTTTGAGGACGCGAATGCTTGTCAAAGACGTCATGTCAAGTCCAGTCATCACAGTTGGCGAAGAAGAGGCCATAGATAAGGTCGCGCAGTTCATGGAAATGCAAAAATTGGGCTGCATAATAGTCACCGACAAAACTGGGCGCCCTTTAGGAATAATAACTGAGAGAGACCTAGTAACACGAGTCCTAGCGAAGAATAAGCTGCCAAGCAAATTAAAGGCAAAGGAGGTCATGACCGCACCGCTAATCACAATAAACCCTGACGAAACACTCACCAACGCAGCTAGGCAGATGAGTAGACTCGATGTGCGAAGACTAGGCGTAATCTACAAAGGTGACATAGTAGGCATCATCTCAAGCAAAGATGTTTTAGCTGTGACACCTGAACTCATAGAAACAATACAAGAAAAAACCCGAATCGAAAACGAACATCTAGAGGAAATATCGGAAGGATCCCCCATGGCTGGCTACTGCGATCGGTGCGGACAATGGTCGAGCCGACTGAAAGAGGCAGAAGGCGAATTTCTCTGCGAAGACTGTCGCGCCTAGAAACCCGATACGCGTCTGGAACTAAACTAGCTGAACGCGAGAAATCCCGTAAAGACGACCTCAGTTGACTAAATACGCCGTTACAAACCCGTGCATGCCTTGCGTTTCCTAGGTTTCTTCACGGAGTCCTACAAGTCGTCTGCCAAATATTTGAGATCAAAAGGTTTCATCTTGAACCCTGAACCAATGCTCACAAGGAACGAGCCAAATTCACCTAAATGTTCTCCCCAATCCATTGCGAATGTTCGCATGAAATCGCTGTAGAGCGCGTAGTTCTTGTGAAACGACATCATGATAATGTCCTTGCCAAATCCCTCACCGTCAGCAGCAAAAACCACGTTTGGATGCCTGCTTGTCCACTCAGCCGCCCGTTGAACTATGTTTGCAGCGTCAGTCATCGATGGGTACGTCTTCATTTTAACAAAGGTGAAGGCCAAAATTTGATAGCCAAGTTTCACAAAATCTGGAATAACCGTGTAGGTTTTTATGTACTCTTTTTCCAAGTAGGCACGTGTTCTCGTGACGGTGGGCTGTGAAACATTCAAAGTCTTGGCGATTTCCCTATCGCTTCTCTTAGAATTCCTCAGCATCTCTCGAAGAAGCCTGAAAAGCTTTTGTTGCTTCATGAAAGCACTATTTGTAGTGGCCCTTTAAAAAACTTGATAGAAACCTCCAATCAACATCAGAGTTCCAGGTAAAATGGGCTTCTATCCCTTGAGACTCGAATCCTATAAATCAGAGAATACCGAGTTTACTTACTGCCATGGGATTTGATGCTTGTGAACTGTGAAGAGTTGTTGAGAGCTGACAAGAAAGGGCTTCAAGTGGCCATAGAAAGAGCGCGGATGGCAAACTTGAAGCATTTTGGCAGAAAAATCCGCTTCTATGCGCCCAGCTTCCTTTACTACAAGACAGCCCATTACTGCTCCTCGCCAACAGCGTTCCCCTCAATCTCCATAACAGGCGCCACGTGTTCATTAAAATGCAAGCACTGCAGCGGGATCGTCCTAAACACCATGTATTCTGCTTTGACACCGAAAAAACTTGTGAACCTCTGCAGAAACCTCATGGACAAAGGAGCAGTAGGATGCTTGATCAGCGGAGGGTGTATGCCAGATGGCTCAGTGCCCCTCGACAGATTCGTGGATGCCCTCACTGAGATCAAACACAAAACGGGATTAACTCTCGTTGTACATACAGGCATCATCCGAAAGGACGTAGCAGAGCAGTTGAAGAACAGCGGAATCGACGCTGCTTTGATCGATGTGATTGGCTCAGACGAAACAATCAAGGAAATCTACAATCTCAACCTCACCGTAGCGGACTACGAAAAATCGTTACGAACGCTGTATGAAGCCAAAATTCCCACTATACCACACGTGCTCGTCGGCCTTCATTATGGCAAATTAAAAGGTGAATTCCACGCACTAAAAATGATTTCCAACTACCCTCCGTCAGCTATAATAGTGATTGCCTTCATGCCAATACGCGGCACTCCTATGGAAAAAATTCCGCCTCCTACATCCGACGAAATAGGCAAAGTGCTTGCAGCTGCCAAACTCATGGCTCCATCCACACCAGTAGTACTAGGCTGCATGAGGCCAAAAGGAACCCATCGGAAACAAACGGATGCCTTAGCTGTGCGGGCAGGAGTAAATGCCATCGCTTTCCCAACGGACGAAGCAGTAAAACTTGCGGAGTCTCTCGGCTACGACATCTCCTTCTCGTCTCAATGCTGTTCTCAGATATATGTTGATCTGAAAAACTGGAAAAGCTGATATACAACCTCGCACGTCACATGCGGGGTCTTAAAAGCAGATTCATCACGTTATCTTTGGCATCCTTAATCTGCCTACTGAGTCGTTTAGCATCCTCACGCGAGAGTCCTTGACGGATAAGCTCTCTCTCAAAGGCGTTTCTTGTTTTTCTCACTTTCCAGTCCAAAGTGATTAATATCCAAAATAGATGAGAGCATAGCCAGAAGATACGTGGGAGAAAGCTGAGGGCTGTTCCTATCCGCAAATTGAACCCCCAATCAATAAAGGTGCAAAACCTACCTCTCTTCCTTGTCCGATTCTGCCAAGCCTTTCTCTTTCATTTTCTCCGCAATTTTGTCTTCAATCTTCACCTGAATCGCTGGAGACAAGGAGCCTACCTTGCCAATCCTCTTCAAAATGTCGCCAAACCCCGTAAAGGTTTTCATGTAGTCCTCAGTCATTTTTAGAGCGAGGTCGTTGGGCAACCCGCTATCTTTCAGTTCCTTGTAAAAGGCGGCTGCAGCCTTTCCCATGTTTCGTCCGGCCTCTTCGCTGAAGACACTGGCAATAATATTTTTGATAAGCGCTGGAATCTCAGTGGAGACTGCACTGAGGATTTCCTTAACCTCCTCTGCTTCTTCTTTAGAACTTTTTTCTCGATTTTTCGCCTTCCGTTCTAACATTTCTTCTTTCCCGTCCTATCGGAATAGGGCGTGATGGCTTAATATTGTTGCTGTTTCAGCTTTTTTGCGTTCCGCTTCCAGCTTCGCCTTCTTGGCTCCGAGATCGTTGTAATATGCAGTCAAGCGATCGCTGCTGGTAGGCGGGACTGTATCTCGTGCAGCTACCTTCAGGTTTCTAAACGCGCTCTGCTTTCTCGCAAACTCCTTTGCATCTAGACTCGCTTTCACGTTCACTCACCTCACAATATACCAAGGGGTGGACACTCTAGTTTAGCATCGTGGAAAAAAGTGGCCAACCGTGTGGTCACTTTTCAGCCAGTTCATATTTACTTCCGACTCCATCTATTTGACGAATGACACCTTCCCTTTCCAGCTGCTTAAGACGTTCTCTGACGATGCGCCGTGAGGCAGTGCCCCGCATAGCTTGAACCTGCCGCGTCGTAGCTGAAATGTTCAAAGGGCCCTTCACAGCGAGAGCCTGTATTATACATCGACTTATCTCGTCTCTCGCAACCTCAGGTTTCTTGATGATGCTCTCTGCGGTTTTCAACCTCGCGGCAACCTTCAACGGCTCTTCATACAAGCCTAAGCCCACCTTTGTGAGCCGCAGTGAAGCCGCTAAACCCTCGTATTCGGGTTTTTCGACAATCAAACTTTCCAGCGTATCCAAGCGTTTTATGATTAAGTCTAGCTTTTTGCTCAGCTCCTCAACGCCACTGGATGAACCAGTGCGCGGCTTCTCGCTGTTCTCACCCACCCTAGCGCCACGCTTCGATTAGAAAGGTATCCAATCTGCGGTTTAAATGGTTATACCTTCGAACAGGAGGGAGACGTCCAAGCGTCTATGGGTCACCAAGATGATTGGGGCACTACCAAATAAGGCGAGGGAAGGCATGCAGCGTGTTTCTAGGTCGCCTGCCTATAGGCTTGAGATTCAACACGAGCATGGCGCTAACTTCAAATGTAACTGTTGAGGCTCAAACTCACTGTTCTTTCTCTTTGGGTAGCCTTCGCACTTCGTCTGCTGCCTTGCTGGCGCCTGCAAATGCTGACAAGCCCACAATCTCGCCGCTTACCATATCCATCGGGATCGCAAACACGATCGTGTTACTTTGATCGTAGCTGATGTCCTCCAAGCTCGACAGCGTACGAAGATAGAGCGCTCTATTACTCATCTGCAGCACCGCTTTCTCCAAGTTCTCAGCGGCTGTCAACTCGCCTTCACTCTTGATGATCACGGCTCGTTTCTCTCTTTCAGCCTCTGCTTGTCGCGCAATCACCCTCTTCATGTCTTCAGGCAACTCCACATTCTGCAAGTTTACTGAAGTAATGTCTACTCCCCAGTCTTGCGTTTCCATGTCAACAATTTTTGCTATCCTATTGGCAATCTCGTCGCGCCTCGCCAACACCTCGTCCAGCTCAACATCCCCCACCACATCTCGCAAGGTCGTCTGCGCATACTTCATTACGCTGTTCCACACGTTCTGAATGTTAACCAAACTGTCCTTGGTGTTTACCACTTTCATGAACACCACTGCATCCACGCTCACGCTGATGTTGTCCTTAGTCATCACATCCTGCCGTGAAACGTCCAACGTGATAATGCGTTTGTCCTGCTTCAAAAAGGTCTCCGCTAATGGCCACTTGAAAAAGAAGCCGGGACCGACCAAACGTTGAAACTTTCCCAGTCGCAACACAATCGCCTCCTCCCACTCCTTGTTAATCGCTACACACCCCGGAAGAAACGCCAAGGAAATGAAACCGATAATTGCAAACAGAGCCGCCAAAACATTGGGAAAAACAAGGATCGTTAAAACTAGAAACACTATAAACACTCCCAAGAAAAACGCAAACGGGGTAGGAGAACCTGAATATTGCTGCTCCTCACCTGACAAAACCGCTGAGCCTTCTGCTTCACCCATCTTTGACACTCACCTCCTATCCACCCACACTCACTGCTATGATTGCCACAATATTTGTGCTTTGCGCGCGCAGAAATGAATACCAGTGTAGCTGTACTCAGCATTGTGAAGAGTCAAGGAGTTAATAAGCACACAGAGATAGTCACTCGGGAATTGTCATTGGTTAAATGCGCCCACTGTGGAAAAGCAGTCGAAAAAAAGCAGGCTGCGAAGCTCGTGATAGGGGATGAAACTCACTCTTTTCATCTTTATCACATTAGAAAGGTGGCCCAAAGGCTCTTGTCCCACATTGCCTTAAGTAAGGCGTTTGCTGAAATCTTTGCCATCGGAACAGGAGCAGGTGGCATAGCATACACTCTGTTAGGCTTTACTGATAGAGCTCTAATCATGGACACTTTCAGCGCCATTGCAGCCATTGCTGCCTTGTTTGTAGGAATAGAGCATTTGAGATAGCGCGCGCGCAAGTCATAGTCTAAGAAGGTTTATATGGAATAAAAAAAGGATACTAATTCACCTCTTTAGCTAGACCTTGCTGAAATTGGGATTTTTCATGAAGAAGACCAGAGTTATCATTATGGGGGCAGCTGGGCGAGACTTTCACAACTTCAATGTTCACTTCAGAGACAATAGATCATATGAAGTAGTTGCCTTCACTGCTACTCAGATACCTGGAATCGAGAAGCGGAAATATCCTCCGGAACTCGCCGGACCACAATACCCGGAGGGAATCCCTATTTATTCCGAAGAGGACTTGGCGAAGCTCATCAACGAGAAATCAGTCGATGAGGTTGTTTTTTCTTACAGCGATGTGTCCTACGAATATGTTATGCATCGAGCCTCACTGGTGCTGTCCCGTGGCGCAGACTTTCGACTTATGGGGCCTTCTACAACAATGTTGAAAGCAGCGGTTCCAGTGATTTCTGTTTGCGCAGTGAGAACTGGGTCTGGAAAAAGCCAAACTTCGAGACGAGTAACGATCCTGCTGAAGAAGATGGGATTCAAAGTGGCAATCATTAGACATCCAATGCCTTATGGAGTTTTGACAGATCAGATATGGCAACGCTTCGGATCTTACGAAGACTTGGACCGACATCAATGCACAATTGAAGAGCGCGAAGAATATGAACCTCATATATCTAACGGTGTTTTAGTGTTTGCAGGAGTAGATTATGCGAAGATTCTGAGAGAAGCAGAAAAAGAAGCTGACATCATTGTCTGGGATGGAGGAAACAACGACCTTCCCTTCTATTATCCTGACCTTCACATAGTGGTTGCGGATCCTCATCGAGCTGGTCACGAGCTCGCATATTACCCTGGTGAGGCAAACTTGAGGATGGCAGACATAGTTGTCATCAACAAGGTTGACACGGCAAAACAAGAAAATTTAGGAGTCGTCCGCAGAAACATCAACGCAGTCAATCCAGACGCTGTGGTCATCGAAGCTTCTTCTCCCATTACCGTGGACGAGCCTGATTCAATCAGAGGGAAGCGCGTCCTCGTTGTAGAGGACGGTCCGACCTTGACTCACGGAAATATGGCTTATGGTGCCGGAGTCCTTGCAGCTGAAAGTTTAGGAGCTGGCAAAATCGTCGATCCAAGACCTTACGCTGTCGGGTCAATAGTTGAAACCTTTCACAAGTATCCGCATCTCGGAAGACTATTACCTGCAGTTGGATATGGCGGAGAGCAAATCCGGGAGCTGGAGGAAACTATCAACAACACACCCTGCGATGTCGTGTTAATTGGCACGCCTATAGACTTGACACGCATCTTAAACATCAATAAACCTGCGGTAAGAGTGAAATACGAGCTCAAAGAAGTGAGTCGCCCCACCCTCGAAGACGTCTTGAAGCAACGTTTCAAAAGGCGATGAAGAATGAGCGAAGAAAACACGACGCGCGTGCCAGTAAAGTTCTTGATCGAAAGCGCTTGGGAAGCTGAAGGCGAGTTAATTCGCCACCTCTCTCCTAGAACCGTGGACGCCATAACCAAAATACTCCCCATCGAAGGCCGAGCAGCTCTCTGGAAAGAAGAAGTCTACTTTAAAATACCGATAAAGATGGGTGATGAAAAGGCGAAACCCAGTGTTGAGAAAGGCACGATTGCCTACTGGCCCATGGGCGAAGCTCTCTGCATCTTCTACGGCACTACACAGCCTTACAGTCCCGTTAACATCATTGGGAAAATGACTGAGAACCTGGAAGTATTTGCCAAAACTAAAAGTGGCAACAGAATAAAGATTCAAAGGCGATGAAAGCCTAGAAAACAAAAGTGCTTTCAGCCCATCGTTTAAGAAGGGCTTCACACGCTTTCTCAACGCTGGAATCTGCGGATCGCTCTTTCAAAGCTTTCAGAAACTGGATCCGTCTTTCGATACTTCTCGCTTCAGCTGCTCCGCCGTAATATGATTTACCTTCCAAGAACTGCTTCATTTGGAAGGCTTTCTGCACAAAAAACCCCGCAGCTTCGATAGGGTTCTCCAACAGTTGCATATTCGCCCAAATTGCAATGTCAGCCTCTCGAAGCTGACTGAACCCTTCGATTTCAACAATCCGTTTTATGTACGATCGCAAAAAGATGTAGTACCCCGCAGTCTTAACATGCTGTAAGGCTTCCTTCACTCTTTTCTTGAAACCTGGTCTACCCTTTATTGTAAGCCTATGCTTATAGCCCGATTCTACAAGTTTTCTAGCTTTTTCCACTTCCTCAAATGTATAGACTCGCTTAGGAAAATCAGGGGTCATTTGTATTTTCTTCTTCGCTGCTCATTTTCACATGGCGGACTAGTCTGCAAGTTTGTAGATTCTGAGGTTGCGACTCTTAGAGACAAATGTTACCATACCTTTGCGTTCCAAGTCTTTCAGAAAATCTCTTGCAACGCTTAAGCGCAAGTCGAAACGAGAAGCCACTGAGTAGGGTGTTAGGACTTTCATTCGCTTCAGTTCGCCTTCGATTTTTGCTCCCAGATTGGGTTTTGTGATTCTCGGAATCGACTTTTTCTCTCCTGACAGCGAAGCGCCGCGTTTCTGTTTCTTGTCAGTTTTCTTTTCCTGCGTCTTCACAATCTGCTTCATAGAACGCTTCTTTTTTCCGCCCATCCTGCCTCACCGACTGTCTAGATGAGAAGTCTAGGTGTTAAATGTTTTCCCAACCTGAACTAGTCTCGCTGTTCGCTTCGTCTTTTTTTGGGAAGGGGAACTGCAAATGTTTTCTCAAGCCGTTGGCGATGCAAAGTGTTCATGGTGCAGAAGGGCACGATCTTGCCTCCTGGAAATCCATAGTGAATGGTGCAGCGTTCCACTCTTTCTAAGTCGAAGTTGTAAGCATCCATGAAGTGCATTAAGCCAATCATCAACGTCTTGTAATGGAACGGCTTCAGTGACTCGTAATTTCCACTTGTAATAGCAGGTAGGACTTCCTTCAAGATTTTTGGTTTAATATTCCGTAAAGCTGACGTTCCGATTCGCAATCGTGCTTTCGAACGTTGTCCTCCCCTCAACTCGCCCGCAGCTAAAGTCAAATCAGTGAAGAACTTATCCACGTCGCCCAGTTTGGTGATTGGGATCACACCGCCATCCTCCACAAAGAGATACGTAGCAGCGCCGCAGTGAGGATGACACGTGAATTCCACGTGGCGTTTCAATTTGTAAGCGTTCAGAAATTCTGAAATCGGATAAGTACACGGAATGGGGTAAAAGTCGTTCGCCTCGATCACTCCGCCAGTCTGCAGCTCAATGTTTTGAAGGGCCTCTGGAATAGTGATTCTGCCTTGCCTTACTTCCCATTCCTCTGTTCGCCCTGCAAAAGAAACAGGCTGGAAGTTAACACATCGTACAACATCTACGTTCTGCACTGCGAAATTGATAATTTCCCCCAGTTGTTGATCATTCATTCCTTTAACTATAACGGGAACAAGAACAACGCTCCTGTGTCCCGCCTTTCTGCAGTTTTCAATGAATCTCAGCTTCATTTCCAAGAGCCACTGAGCATACTTCCTCTTTGCTTCTGCTCCGAGATGACTCGGCGCTCTTCCAATGAACGACTTGGCGGTGACACCATCGAATGAAAGGTAAAAAGTGTCTACACCGGCATTTTGAAGCTCTCGAATATGGTCCACGCCGTCTTGCTCCTCGGCCAGCCTTACTCCATTGGTGTTAATTTCAACATGTCGAAAACCTTTCTTCTTCGCAATCTTTACAATCTCAATCAAGTCTTGCCGCACGGTTGGCTCTCCTCCCGACAGCTGTAAAGCAGGGGGTGGAACTGGTAGGCTACTCCTCAAACTGTCCATGATGTTCTCAATTGTCTCCAAGTCGGGCTCGTACAAGTAGCCTATCTTACCAGCATAGGCAAAACATATCGAACATTGAAGATTGCAGGCGTTTGTAACGTCGATTATCGCGAGGACTGTGTGCGATTTGTGATTGGGGCAGAGACCGCAATCAAGAGGGCAACCTTCCACCGTCTCTGTTTTTGGGTTTGATACCCCTTTCCCAAGCCGCCCATATCTCTCAAACTTCTTGAACATTTCATAGTCGGACCAATAAACGTCTTCGAACCCTCCATGCTTTGGACAGGTTTTAGCGATTACAACTTTGCCTTCTTTCTCTCTTAAGACAGCGTCCAGCTTATCAAGGCATTCAGGGCACAAACTGCAGGTACGTTTAACGAAACGGGATTTCCCAGTTTGCACATCTTTTTTTTCTTGTCGATTCAAAGTTTCCAATTGACACCACGACTCTTGTTTCACCACTAGTAGTTGTGAAACACTTTTAAGGCGGCCCGTATTTGAGTTTTTTCCAAAGTTTCCTACGGTGAAAAATAGGTTGAATCACGCTGTCGGAGAAAACACAAAAAGGTTCCTACATGAACTGGGATTGACGGCTTATGAGTCGGTTGTCTATCTGAGCCTCATCGAGCATGGCGTTATGACGGCAAGCAAAGTGAGTGAAAGCGCCAGTGTCCCGTTTTCCAAGGTCTATGAAGTTCTTAATAATTTAGAGCGAAAGGGCTGGCTAGACATAGAGCGAGGCCGACCCAGCAGATATTTCGCAAAATCGCCTACCGAAGCTTTTGAAGGAGTCAAACGTAACCTTGACGAAAAAGTGCAGAGCTGGAAGAAAACCATGGTGGATGAGCTTCAACCCCTCTACGAAAAACGAGAATTGCGCGAGAAGCCTGACATATGGATCCTGCGTGGCGAAGCCAGCGTGCTAACGAAACTGAGAGAAATGTTGAGCAAAGCCCACTTGCAGGTGATGATCGCAGCTCCCTTGTTTGCGCGGACGTTGGCTGAAAAGACAATGCCTCTGTTGTCAAGCTTCAAGTTGGACGGTGTTGACGTTTCGGTTTTAGTCGCAGGGTCTCTCAAAGACTGGGGGCTAGACATAATCCAAGGTTTAGATGTACGAGAACGCGCAGACATGTTTGGCGGGGGAGTGATCGTAGACGGAAAAGAAGCTATGCTCTTTCTCGGCGAAGAAGACAAGCCCAACCTAGTGGTTTGGAGCAACCATGTGGGTCTAGTAAAGTTTGCCAAGGACTATTTCCAATACCTTTGGAAAACTTCCAAGGAAGTCAGCCGACCTTAACCTCCCAATGCATTCTGGGCACGTATGCTAAGGATTTAAATTCTTTGCCCTAGTTCTTAAGTGGGGTGCAACTGAAATAAAGACGAAGATCAGCAGCATAGGGTATGTTAATAAAATTAGGAGCAACGTTCTCAGTTTAAAAGCCAATAAATTGCTTCCTTTATATGAGGATTTGAGGTCAGCTGACTGTGTCATCTGTGGTGGATCTGGCAGATCACTCTACTCATTGAATGCCGCGATGAGTCAGATTGCAATGAGTCAAATTGGCTGGAGGAACAAGGTTGTTGTTACTCCTGATGACCCCGGGTTTCCCGGAAAAAACATGTATGATGCGGCAGGTGAACTTGAAAGACGGCACAAAAAAACCTTGTTGCTGGTCAACTCGGGAAGTGGCTTCTCGGAAGATCCTATGGCAATGGTGCAAGACTTGGCCAGATACATCGAAGAAAAGAAGACCTCCCGATTTTCCATGGGCCTCGTAACATCGAACATCAACTCCCCCTTAGCAAACATCGCCAACCAATATGGACACGTACTCGAGCTGAAAGGTCGAGGAAAAGCGAAGCCCTCCTTTGAATACAGCGAAAGGGGCATCATGGGCGACATATTCGAATTAGGCAGTCTGCTACTTCTCTCCATGATGACTGAGGCGATCTTCAGGAACCTCCAAGCCGGAGACCTCCTGCAACTCTGCCAGGACGAACTTGAACTCCTTGGGCCAATGATTGACTCCAACGTGGATTCGGAAGCGTATGGACACCTTGTTGACATGATTGAACGACGAACAAACGTTTTTCTTGGTGGAAAAGGCACGGCCAACGAAATTGTGAAGATGACAGCTGTGAGACTGTTTCACATCAAAGGGTTCTTGGGAGACAATGTTTACATCGCTAGAGGCGTCAACACTCCCCACCCAAGAGCAGGCGATCTAGAAATTCTGGTGTCGTTTTCTGGAGAAACAAAACCTGTTGTCAGCTGGCTTGAAACCTTTAAAAAACTAAACGGAACCGTCGTTTCAATCACGGGTTCAGAAACCTCAAGGTTAGCGAAAAAATCGGATTTTCACATAACTCTCGAGGAAAAGACCAAGCCAGGTCACCCTCGACGCTTCTATATGCGTGCAGCATACGTTTTAAGTCCATTACCAGTCAAACTGATGGAGGCTCTAAGCAGAAAAGGATTGAAACTGCCAGAATACCTGATAAGTTGGTACCACTCAGTTACACAATGAGCACATGCATTGAGTCCAAGATATCAACTCCAGACTCCTCGAAACTCAACCATTAACCGGAATCAGCCCCACCAACATTAAGCGTGAATAAGATTTAATTCGGTCAGGCAACTTCAATAACCTCCTGAAATCAAAGCGGGGGTTGCCAAGCATGGCCAAAGGCGTAGCCCTGAGGCGGCTATCCCGTAGGGGTTCGTGGGTTCAAATCCCACCCCC
>CP070835.1:1814539-1826616 GCA_020341775.1 Candidatus Bathyarchaeota archaeon | reverse complement strand
CAGGAGCGCTGTCGCATGGCTGGGCTTGGGTATACTGGAAAGACGCATTTGAATCAGTTGGAGGTTTTGATGAACATCTGAATCAGGCGGAAGACAAAGATCTCTATTTGCGAGTGAAAAGGGCTGGCTATACCTTTGGTGTTGTCACAGGAATTAATTGGCACCATGGCAGACAAGGTAATCTGCCCACTTATTTAAAAAAAAGGTACCTTGCTGGTAGAAGAAGAGTTTTGTTTCTGCTTAAACATGACCGAAAATTCCAGCTTTTAAGGAATGTTGCTGCATTTATAGGATTTAGCAGTGGCATAGTTCTCTCCGTATTCTTCCCCATAATGTTGCTTGTAGTTGTAATTGGAATCGCAGCCATGTTAGGCTATTCCTTATTCATCACGGTCCAGGCCGGGTGGAAAATAGTGCAGAGAAAGAAATATTTGCTCCTTTACCCATTTCTCAAAGCTCTCACATTTTTCGCTTTCTCGTTTGGACATGTACATGGAACCGCCCTAGTTCTCTACGAGAAAATCACTGGTAGACACATCGACTGGTCTCGAATATAAAAACACCAAGTTTTCGGACGTGCGAACTAGCAGAAAATCTGTTTTGCTATTGCCCTCACGTTGAACAAAAATTGGGATCGGAAACATATGAGAATTTGCAGACTGGTCTGGGGATTTCCAAAAGCCCATGAATTAACATATGGTCTGGGTCCAAACTTCTATTTCATCTCTAAAGAACAGGCTAAGCTTGGAGTAGAAATCAACGTAGTTGCACGTCGGAAGCCTGGCGAAGGAGCCTATGAAGAAGTTGAAGGGATAAGAGTTCATAGAGTGAAGTTTCCTTATAACATAAACGCTCTTCGAAAGATTAGGGAGCTAGACAGCAAATTTGGTGTAGATTTGGTTCATGCCCATGGAACCTGTGGTCTTCTCTACCCCGCCATCCCTAAGAAAATTAGGTGCCCACTAGTTGTGCACGCTCACAGCATTTCATTGGGAATGAAAAGGCATGCTTACAGACTGCCTAAAAACCGCTCTCTAAAGCTCTTCTTGAAGTCGAGATTCAGAGAGGAAACCTCAATACTGAGAGAGCGACTCTACTGGCCCCATTCAGATTTGCTCATAGCTGTGAGTCAAGCTCAGAAAGCTGAAATCGAGGAATATTATGGCGTAAAGCAAGAGAATATTAACGTCATTTACAACGGCGTAGAAAAGTCGATTTTTAAGCCTCTGCGGGACACTCAACCCTTGAGAGACACCCTAGGTCTGCACGACAAACAGGTAATTCTATTCGTTGGACATTTTGTTCTACGGAAAGGAATTCCGCTCCTCTTAAAAGCGATGCCCGAAATTTTGGGTAAAATCCCAAATGCGTTTCTTTTATGCGTCGGTGGAACACCGAAATGGTTGGGCACGCAAATGTACTGGACTTACCTTCAAGAAATCATCGATAGAAAAAATCTGGCAGGCCACGTAAAATTAGTCGGACAGATTCCGCACCAGGATCTTCCTTATTACTACTCGCTCTCGGACGTTTTTGCTTTTCCATCCCTTTATGAAGCCTTCGCTAAGGTCATCCTCGAGGCTATGGCTTGTGAAACTCCTGTAGTAGCATCAAGAGTTGGGGGGCTACCTGAGGCTATTGAACACAATGTTAACGGAATCTTGGTGGACCCAAAAAATGTCAATCAACTGGCCTCCGCAATAATTGAAATTCTGCAGGATCGAAAAGTGGCTCAAAGAATGGGCAAAAAAGGGAGAGACGTTGTAACGAGAAGGTTTACTTGGCAACACACTGTGAAAGAACTTTCAAAGACATACCACGAATTGATTCAAACACATGCTAAGAATTGACTCGATTGGATTATATGTATGCTTTTCTACAGTGTGTGGTCAGAAGATTATTAGCCGAGCTGCGTTTCTTAAAAGGTGTAAACGATGCGCGTCGCCATTCTAGGTCTGGACGGTCTTGAATACGAGTTGGTTAAAAAATTTAATATGAAAAACTTGATGCAGAAAGAATATGGCATCACCGACTTGGGCGATTTTGATGAAATCATTACACCGCCAATATGGGCAAGTTTTCTAACTGGGTTGCCTTCAGAAAAGCACGGCATTCAAGAGATGTATAAGTGGGAAAGCAATTTGCTTCAAAAATTAAGTGATACATCTGTTGGAATGAAATGGCTGAAGAGAATCACAAAAAGTTCGAAATTGAAACACCTCGGGTTCAGAAAGACCTACCCTCTGATAAGAGATAAAGGTGTAAAAACTATTTTTGATTACATAAGCAGATCCTTTGCGATTAATGTGCCCACATATAACAGGCACTTAGATAGATACCTTGCGGACTTGAGAAGGGCTTCGTTGAAGAATCCTAGGGCTTTTGGTGAGAGGTTTGAAAAATGTGTGTATGACAAATTCTTCGCAGAAAAAAATGAATTCATGAAGGTGTTTCTGGAGAAAGATTGGACTCTTCTTATGGGATACACGCTAATGCCTGATTATTTGGGACATAATTATCGAGGAAATTTAACTAAAATGTGGGAAGCTTATGCCATATTAGACGATTTCGTCGGTGATGTTAGATCTTCAGCGCAAGACGATGTTCGCATTCTACTTATCTCTGACCATGGAATGAAATTGTTGGGGAAGACTATTTATGGCGACCACAGTGATTACGGGTTCTACTCGACCAGTAAGGTGTTAGGGCTAAACCAGCCCAAAATAACTGACTTTTTCGATATTATTTTGAAGGAGTTGGGATGCGATGCCAAAGCTTGAAGATCATTTGTTCCGAATCAAGGTTCAGAAGAGCAAGCAGATACTAATGAATGCGATCGAAAAGAATCGTTCCAAGATAGCGGCTATATGGACTGCAGGAAGGGATAGCACATGCTTACTTTACTTGATGAAGGAAATTTATGGAAAGGTGCCGGTTCCAGTCTTCTTATGTGATACAAGCTTTCACTTCAAAGAGACTTATGAATATCGAGACAAAATCGCAAAGGTCCTCAGATTACATTTAATGAATGCTAGATCTGAAAGCACCTATCATGAAGAAAAGGATGACCAAGAATTTTGCAGCTACATGCATAAACTCAAACCTGTACTTCGTGCTATGGAAAAACAAAGGCTCAAGGCTTTAATATTGCCAACTCGTTGGAGTGAGCAAAAGGCTTTCCTGGAGAGGTGTATTCAAGAAACATCAAGGAGTAAGATGCGCTTACCTTTCGAAGTGATAGAGCCAATAATTCATTGGACCAGAGAAGACATCATGAGGTTCATAGAGAAAGGAAAGGTTCCACTGCATCCTCTCTATGCCCGAGGATACCAAAGTGTGTCTTGCGAAAAATGCAAGTTTCGTTCACTGGAAGAAAGGGAAGATTACGATGTGAAGGATGCAGAGAAAATAATAGAGAGGCTGCAAAGCCTTGGCTACTTTTAGCCATCTTACATCTGAAGGTCTAGCACACAAGCATTAATGAAGATTTCACAGAACAAATGGCGGTCATAGATGCAGAGATTGTGGTGAAAAAGGTCTCTGAAAAGATCGCGCGCTCACTCAAGGATAATTGACCAAGTGCATTCGAATTGTTGTGCTGATGCCTATGAGCTTTCTTAGACTAAAGGAAGAAATTCTAGATCCAGCTATTTGCACAGGCTGCGGTATTTGCACATTCGCTTGTCCAGTCTCATGTATACACCTGAACGAAAAGAATGAACCAATGCTTCTTGGTGAGTGTAACAGCTGCGGGTTGTGCATCAAGCTTTGTCCTCGCGTAAGCTTTGATTGTAACTTCAGTTCAACCAATAATAACCTCAAGGTGAACCCGTTTGTGGGCTGCTATGAGAACATATATTTTGGCAGAGCTGCCGCTCAGGAAATAAGGAACAAAGGGTCTGGCGGAGGAATAGTCTCCGCAGTATTGGTCTCTGCCTTGCAGAAAGGCCTCGTCGAAGGCTCATTGGTAGTAGAAATGAGCAAAACTATCACTCCTTTTTACGTAATTTCACGGAGTAAAGAACAAGTCATTAAAACTGCCCAATCAAAGTACATTGTTGCCCCTCTGAACCAGATTTTGAAAAATCTGAAATCGAAGAGAGGACAATTCGTCTTGGTTGCTCTGCCATGCCAAGTTCACGCAATCAGGAAGTTGCAGAGAGAAGGTCCTGAATGGGTTTCAAAGAAGATTAAATACGTCATCGGATTGTTTTGTGCTTCGAGCTTGCGCAGGAATTTCTTGGACTACCTCTTCTGGTCTTTGGGGGTCAAGAAGCAAGATGCAAAAGAGCTCCAGTTTCGACACAGACGTAACTCGACTACCTCCTCTCTTTTATTACTCACTAGAGGTGGAACCAGATTCTTCATCGACAGAAAAGACTACTCCTTTCTATTCTATCTATTCCCAAGAGAAGCCTGCTTATATTGCACAGATCATACAAACGAGTTCGCTGACATTTCAGTAGGCGACATGCGACCATTCCCAAAGGATAGTCCAAACTATGAAGCCATCGAACCACTCCAGTCTGTTATAATTGTCAGAACTAAAAAGGGGGTTGAACTTCTTAGAAACACCGACCTCATTCTGTTTGACTATGACGTGAATGATCTCATCGCCAGCAAACTTACTAATATGATAGATAAAAAAATCTGTTCGCGTACTAGAATGCAATTGCAGGCGCGAAAAGGTCTTTCAGTTCCCATTATTAAGCAGAACATGCTGGAGGATTACACCTTGCGGGGTTATGACAAAAAAATTTGCCCATCAAACGCCTTCAAAGCAATCCGATATGCTTACGAGATTGCTTGGCTTGAGGTGTTGCATCTAACGACACACAAAACTTTTGCAGCGATTCTGTCAAGAATCCCTCTTCAAATCTTGAAAGCAATTGTGAGTCGCTTCTTACGTTACAAGACTTGGGGACTACTTAAAAAATCTGATTAGTGAATTAAGCTTGATTAATGATACATATTCAGTAATCGACCAGTAGCCTTTTCCCACGTGAATTCAGCCATGATCCGATTGTATGCGTTCCTTCCAAGTCTCTCAGCCAACTCCGAATTAGTCAAAAGAAGCTTGATAGCATCCTTAAGAGCTTCAACATCTCCTTGTTGGATAAGTAAACCTGTCGTATTGTTTAGAACAGCTTCAGGTATTCCTCCACACCACGTGCCTATTGAAGGCTTCTTGAAAAGCCCAGCTTCCAAAAAAACCATGCCAAATCCCTCAGTATCCCCACGATTATCCTTAGAGGGCATTACAAAAATGTCGCATTGATTATATCTCTCCCACAATTCTTTCCCTTCTAAGAAACCTGTAAATTCAACTTTGGATTGAACACCAAGCTTCCTTGACAGCTTCTCCAACGCCTTCCTTTGCAGGCCATCTCCAACGATCACAAGTTTCGCACCAGAAATCTCCTTCAGCACCATTTGAAAAGCCAAAAGCAGTTCATGCACACTCTTTCTCCAAACAAGTCTTCCCACAAAGAGAATCACCTTTTCATTGTTGGGCGCTTCTTTTGCTTTTCTGATAGATTTTAAAGCTCTTGTGTCAACGCCCGGATAGAGGATAGAAGTTTTATTTCGAAAAATCTTTGGAATAAGCTTTGAGGTTGATCTGGAGTTGACACCGATTCTACTGGATAGAAACATAGAAAAACGCATAATTAGAATGTCCAATAAATTGTGTTTCGAACTTAAGATGTCTTTTCCATAAAAAGATACTCCTGTTCTGATGCCCCTCATTTTGCCATAGAAGAGGAAGAGAAGCCCTATGGGCGTCGTCCCACCGCTAATAACATGGATCACATCTACTTCCGTCTTTTTGATGGCTCCAATCACCGCAAAAAAAACTTGGAAAATGTATTTTACCCTTGATGGAAACCTTAGAACAGTTGCACCAAGAAACATCTGAGGTTGAACCTTCCTCGGATTAACTAAGCCAAAATGCTTCTGCAAAACTCTAGGGTTAAGAAGATGAACCAGTATCACTTGGTTCTTTGCATTGACAAGGTTTCTTACGTAGCTTTTTACTCGCGTTTGTATGCCACCAAGCGTTGGGTGAAAATCAAAGGTCACCATTAGGATTTTCAGCAACTTTCCTTCCTGAATGCTGCAATCTTATTGGGTATATGTATTATAGCTTTCGGGAACTATTCCCCATATCTGAGCCTAGTTGAATTGTAGACTGTCGAAACCAGTTGGTGAAATGAATTTCAAGCGAGTCCATTGCAGTGACCTTTGATGTCGAGCTGCGCAAGCTGGCGCCATCAGCACTTATCCCTCTTTTGGATTTGCTGGATAGACACAAAATCAAATGCACCTTTTTTATACTTGGCAGACTTGCTGATCGAAGCCCTGAAGTGCCTGCTGAAATCATTTCACATGACCATGAGATAGCATGCCATGGATATGCGCACGATCCTTACGATAAAAAACCTTTCAATTATGTCAAGACAGACATCGAAAAAGGCACAGCGGCAGTGAGCAAAATTTGTGATGTTGTGGGTTTCAGAGCCCCATACTTCCGACCGCACAAAAAACTCGCCAGAATATTAGAAAATCTTGGTTACCACTATGACTCCTCTGTTCCCTCCAAACGCTTCGACTTATTTATAGGAAGAACAAACAATCCGTATAATCTCTTAGCTCCTGCGACGCCATATAGCCCTTCGAGGGAGAACATCTTTCAAAGAGGAAGCTCCCGAATATTGGAGATTCCTTTGGCGAGTTTCGGTCTTCCGCTACTTGGAGTGGTAATGAGAAATATGGGCTTAAAACTGTTCATCACGCTCAAGAATTTCATAAGCACTTTTTCAGACCTTATAATGTTTGACATACATATATGGGAATTTCTCGAAGCATCAGATGACCCAGTAAAGCGTCAAACAATTTTCTTCCATCGCCGAAGGAAAGGGAAAGAGACACTTCAAATGTTTGAAGCATTTCTAAACTATCTTGAACAAAAAGGAAAATTCGTTATGCTGTCCACCCTTGCAGAGGACATACGCTCAACAAGGCGAACACTGTGAATTATGAGACACTGCGCATAGCGTGGTTTTTTAAGGTGGGATTTCATGGCCCCTGTTGATCTCAAAATCGGAGTCTTGACCGACAAATCAGCCTGGTCAAATCTGATTCTTTGGTTCTTGAAAGATGAAATTGGTTATCCAACAGAGACAACAAGCAAAGAGAACATTTACAGATATCCAGTGATGATTGTATCTTATGAGATGATAAGCCGTGATCCATCGATCTTCACCAACTATGTTCAAAAAAAGGGCAGTATGTTGGTAGTTAATAGTGGTTCTGATTACAGTGAAAAAGACAGAAATTCTCCATCAAAGGAAAATCCGCTTCCATTCGCACTCATCAATGGATCCCCGAGGACAGGACACTACATAGTCAATGAAAAAGGCAATCCCTTGAATGCCTTTTTTCCAACACACTCCACGCTTCCTAAGAAACGGAAAGATCATAACATTACAACCACAATCGGTGACTTGCAGTTTTCAAATCTGCAACAAACAAAGACAATTGTCGAATTTGAAACTATTGACGGTGACCGCTATCCTTTACTTCTCTGTGGGATTACCAAAAAGAGCGGAAGATTTGCCCTGATTACAGCAACTGATGACGACCTCATATGTCAACACTCAAACCTTGGACCGCTACTCTATTTGGCAGCCCTCGAATGGTGCTTGAAAAACAAGCCTTTCGTACGCAAGTGGCCTTGGCCAAACATGAAACGAATGACGGTTATTCTGACTTTTGACTTTGAAACCCTCGCGAAATATTCGGAAGACAGAAAACTCACAAAGTATTGGTGGTGGCGCCGAAGTTTCGACAGATTCCTGCTAGAAATTGGCGCCAGACCCATCCTCAAGTTTCTGACTGAAAAGAAAATTCCCAGTACATGGTTCGTGGTCGGAAGCCAAGCAATCCACACACCAAACTTTGTGAAAAAACTGGCTTCGATAGAGCTGGTGGAAATCGCTGGGCATGGTGACCGCCACATGGACATCGATAAATCTGCAAGGAGATTCGACGAAGACTCCATGCAAATTCAAAATCGTAGATTGGACGCCATGAAACAAATGATTCAATCATTTGTGCAAGTGCCAATAAGAGGATTCCGAGCACCAGGTCTATACGCTGATCTCAACACGTTACTAGCCTTGGAACAAGGCGGATTTTCTTGGGATTGCTCAGCGTCTCCTCAAACAAACATTGCAACGCGGTGGCTTTTTTTGCCGTATTGTCCAATCATAGACTCGGAAAAAAATAGTGACGCCAACCTAGTGGAGATTCCAGTAGTTGAGCCTTGGGATCAATGGTGTCCAATTCATGGATGTGCACATTCGCCACGCGAATACTTCAATGAATTACTAGAAGATTTCAGGTTCTTGTTTTTTATTGGCGGCCTTCAAACACTCTTAGTTCACCCCTACTGGATCGTAACCCACAAAGCATGGTGGAAGGCAGCTGAGTCTTTTATCCGGAAAGCACTTGAAACTTCCGATGTTGCATTTTCCACATGCAGCGATGTATCCACGAATTGGATAGCAAAGAAAGAAATGAGTCTAGAAGCAACATACGATGCCAGCGCGTCTCAAATCGACATTAGCATAAATAATGGCAAATCGGGTCTTTCAATTCTCGCTCGTATTCCAGAAGACTCTGAAGTCAGAGCTGTCTTTCTTAATGGCACCACACCTGTATCATTTAGATCTTGGAAAGATATCAACTCAATAATTTTCACAACCACCGCAAAGCGGAGCTGTAACTACAAAATACTTCTATCCAAGCTGTGAAAATGAGGCGTTTATTTTGATAAAGAAAGAAGAACAAGGAAGGCGGGATTTCAAAGTTGGCCATTTAACAGTCGAAGAGAAGAAGGCTTTTCTACGTTTAATAGGACTCAGCTTTGGCGGAAATGCTGGTGAAGGCGATTTTTTTTCGTGGAAATACGAAAGTTTCCCAGGACTGAAACTGGACAATACAATCGTTGTGAGAAAGAACGGCTTACTGGTTGGAGCGATAACGCTTTGGCCCATGGACATTAAAATCAGTCCTACTCACACATTGCGCATTCACGTGGCTGGAGGAGCTGCTACTCATTCCAATTTCAGAAAGAAGGGCATCTGGTGGATGTACATGGACGAAGCCAAGGCTGTGTCCAAGAAAATGGGTGCAAGCCTGTTATTTGGATATGTGACATCCGCAACAGTCACATACAAAGCCCGTGTAGCACGAGGAATACGCGAGCTATTTACGCAGCACTACTTCGTAAAAATCCTGAACTACCCAAATTTCTTCAAAGCAGCTGTTGAGAGCCAAGAATCCAAAAGCATGAAAAAATTTAGTAGCGAACTAGGAGAAATCGACGAGGTTATTTCGATTTTTCCTAAGGATGATAAGCCTTTCAGCTTGAAAATCAAGGGTGGCAAAATCGAGATTTTAGAAGCCGTCGCAAGAAATCCTACAGCAACAATCAAAGGCGAAGTCAATCAACTCATCCACACAAAAAGCATTCTCCAAATCTTCAAGCTTCTTCTAACCAGAAAGATAGCGATTCGCGTGTCAATCTGGAAAATCAGAACCATCTATAACGCGTTTAAGGCCTTTCGGAGCGTGACATGAGTGAATGAAGTGACGATTCGGAAATTCAAGAGTGGAGACATCGAAGACCTCCTGAAGATATTTGACACTTTTTTCGATAAATTCGCAGGTTTTGTCCCTCGAACTCCAGAAATTTGGAAGTACTTAGTCCTTCAACGCCCAGGTTTTTCAATAGATGATATTTTTGTGGCGCACCAGAACGACAGAGTAGTAGGATACACTGTCGTTGGATTCAAAAAAATGCGAAATGCTAAGGTGGCTACTATATATGAGCTCTGTGCAAGGAATGAGAATATAATAACGCAGCTACTTGAATCAGCCAACACATACGCGCTTGAGAACAATGCAGACTACATTTTGCTGCAACCCCCAAACACTGAAAGGACGATGCAAAAATGTGCTCGAAGCGTTGGGTTCTCAAAAATTAGCGAACCCGCCACTAAAATAATGGTTACACTGATAAATCCACCCAAACTCCTTGAAACACTTGCAGAGGTTTTCAACGAAAAAAGCAAAACCGACAGCGGTTTTAAGGAACTGGTGAAAAACGACAGAAACCTCCTCATCAAAGTAGATAGTAGCTACATCACGCTGCAAATCCAAGACAGAGAGTTAAAAGTGTTACCTACCAAAGAAATGGCAAAAGTCACACTTGAGATGACGTCTTATAATTTCATGCAATTGTTCCTAGGCCTCACTTCTCCTCTAAAGGCCTTTATACGGAGAAAACTGAGAATAAAGGGAATGTTCTCCTCTCTCTTTGCTCTAAAGCTTGTCAAAGCCCTTCAGCCGAATTTGGACTTCTATTTTCCACTCACTGAACACTTTTAGCCCGAGTCCCACACAGCCCAAAACTATGGTTCATCACCAACGCGTATCAGTTCAACCGATTTTATTTGGAATCGCCAGCAAGAACCTTTGGATCCAAGCCGGATATTTGTTTATGGATTCCAAAGTTCTCCAAAAGTCGCCTCTCTCTTTAATCAAGCAGTAGCTAGCAACGTCCTCTTTTTTTCTAAATATTCCAACAACCTTGTCGTCTCTACCTGACTTGAAAATTGTTTTCGTTTCATCTTCAATGATTTGATAGGGGCCTTCATTCTCTTCATCGGATGTTTCTAGAATCAGTGGAAATTCAGCTGACGGGTTAGGGATATGCGATTTTGGCGAAAGCAATTCAGCTAGAGCCCAGAAATTCCACGCGTTCCAGTTTGGTGTTGGAAGCAGGTCCCGCCACCGATTGATGCTGGGGTTCGACGGAAGCCCCTTTGTGTATGATAAGTCCGCGAAGCCAATTGAAAGGGGGAAGCTTCCGTGGATATATTGTCGAGAGAGAATCTTTTGCAGAACATCATTACTGTCAAGTGAGACTTCAACTTCCTCATTTTCCAGCAGCTTCACATTCAGAGCCAAAAGAAGCGTGTCTGGCAACCATTGCGGAAAGCCTGTTCTATGATAATGACAGATGAGTCCTGTTTCACCATCTACAAAAGGCGCAAGATTGTTTATCACCTTCTCAACGCTTTTCAGAAGCTCAGAATTGCCTGTTTTCTCATATAATCGATGAATGCCAACTGATGTAATTAGTGAATATAAAGTTCTGTAAATCGGCATTGTGTCAACATATGGATAGGCGCCATATTGGTTGCCAGTCTTAACCTGGCAAGCCAGTATGTGCTTTGCAATTGGCACAGCATAATCGGTAATGAGGCTGTCTTTTTGCTCAATCTCAGAAAGTGCTATCAACGCAAGAATAGCGGCACTGTTCATGTTATGAATATGGGCGGGCTTTCCATGGTACTCGCTTATCAAAGCGCCCGTCTGCCTGCTTTGGAGTCGAAGCAGAAAATTCATAATGTTGTCTTTTGCCGTTTCACAGTAGTTTTGACGTTGATCCTCCTCCAACTCCTTCGCAACTTCGAGGATGGCGAATGCTGGAAGAGCGTTGTGAATAATGCCTGGTTTTCCCAACGGCTTGCGTTCATGGTTTGAATTGCGAAAGAGATGTACAGAATCCAAATAATTGTTCACCAAATAATCACAGAGTCGGCATGCAAGCACAAGCCATTTTTTCTCTTTGGTTTTCTGATATATTCTCAGCAACCCTAATATGCAAGGTGCTTGAGTCCACGTGTCGGGGGTCAGGAACTTCAGATTGTCTCGATGATGATGAACCACATATCCGTGGACACCTCCTTCATCGTCTAGCCATGTATGTAACCAAGACCAAAGATTCGCGACAGCTTCATTGACAGACATTTTCCTTCTCCATACAGGAATAATTATAGTTAACTCATAAGCATTGTGAAATCACACCAACCAACCTCGGTATATTTAGAAAGAAGGAGTAAAAGTTATGAAGAAAGCCTTTGGCATTAGTCTACTGGTCATTCTTTCCTTTTCTCTCCTATTAGAGGGTCTAGTTCAGACTAGTCATGAACAGAATTCCTACT
>CP070835.1:1761861-1814439 GCA_020341775.1 Candidatus Bathyarchaeota archaeon | reverse complement strand
TTGAATCCCTTCACCACAACGCCTAACACACCTAATAACCTCGTTCATGCTCTCAGCAACGTAGAAAAGAATGCCATCGAGGCCTTCAAACTACAGGTTGAGCGAAACCGCGCCACAGCCATAGAGTTAGCTCGCCGGAACACAATTCGCTAATGCTTGGTCCAGGCGTTCTTCCTTTCCCCTTTTTCTGATTGCATAGCTTATGGGGGCATGCGATAGAATATCGTCGGTGTTGTTTGGCAATGCGCGCGCTTGTGTTCGTGGTTTTGGCGGATTCTGTTGCTCATCGGTGGGAGCGCGGCGCTGCTGCCGAGCGATAAGATGCTTAACGTACTCGTCTACTATCCAAGGTTTGTCGTGAAAGGTAGGATCTGCTTAGAAGTGGGAAATGGGGTTTTCTTGTGTGCATTTTTGAAAAAAGAATTAGATGGTGGCCGATCTTTGCTTTCGTCTAATTCGTGCAGCAGCTATATAGACAATAAACGCGATTGAGACAAGCAGAATCGTTTCTATGATGATGTCTGGTACGGTCTCTGGATTGCCTTTTGAGGGCGTGACCGTGTGTGTGGCTGTTGTTGTACCGATGAGGCCATCGTTATCTGTCACTTGGAGTGTGACTGTGTATATGCCAGGGAGCATATACGTGTATGACGTGGTTTCTGCAAAGAAAGTGCTGGCGTCTAGGACACCATCATTGTCGAAGTCCCACTCATATAGGATAATTGTTCCATCAGGATCATAACTGCTGCTGGGATCAAATTCTATTTGCGTACCAACAGGCGCGTTCTCTGAGTTTGCTGTGAAATTTGCTATGGGTTGGCGTGCGCCAAATCCGAGGATTATTAGTGCTATGTCCTCTAGATCTACTCGACCGTCACTATTGATGTCTGCATTTGGATTCCATCGTTCATGCCCGGGATAGGAAGCGAATGCAGACGCAGCTATTGCCACATCCTTGATGTCAATTCGGCCATCACCATTAAGGTCTTTGGAGACGCTGTTTGCCAAACAAACGTTCAGGACCATACTTGTTAGAAACAATGCGATTATCGCCGACAGAAGACAAGGGCGTGACATAGGCATAAGGCGTTTCATTTTGCTCGCTCTGCTACATACAGGCGGATTTGCCGGATAATAATCTAGTTTCGGAAATCGATACGTATCGTCGGACGCAAGAAAAATGAAGGTGGGTGGAGAAAAAGATGGTTGGATTTCTTGTATACTCAATGCTCGCTTCGGTCAATGGTACGTGTGCAAATCTGAGCTGTGATCCGCTCGGTTGTTCAGGAGGGGTCGCCCGAAGGTTTGTGAGTGGAAAATCGTACAGGTCTGCCTGCAAGCGTAGATTTGTTGACGAGCGTAAATCATAAAAATGCTTTGGTCATAAGATTTGATTCAAACAAACTCAGGTGTGGGTCTGTTGTCTGAACGGAAGCTTACTGTTAGTGAAAGTTGTCGTGAAGCAGTCGATCGGCTACATGAAACTATGAAATTACTGGATTTGTCTCTGATAGACATGGCACATAAAGAAAGGCGCTTTACGATCGCAATCGCCCTCTTTTCTCTTTGGGTGGGATTTGGGATTGCTGATTTTGTTTCGGCAGCAACAGTTGTTTACTCTATAGGACAGGTGTCTGGGATGAGACCGGAACACGTATTCTGGAATCCTGAAGATGGAGGAGTTTTCATCAATTTTACGTGGTTTGGCCTTGGATTGTCAATCAGCATTGTGCTCTCGGCAGTTTCTCTTTGTTTTACTATGTTAAGCTCTGTCTCGCGCAGAAGCGCTAGGAGAAGAGTCAAGGACATGAACGAGAAGCTGAAAGAAGCGAAAAGTGGTATTGTCGAAGCCTGTCCCATCGAGCTTTGGTATAGTGGTGAAGCCTAGGAGCGCGAGAAGCGCCTGTCCAAGTAGTCGTTGCTTCGTTGGAAGTATTACGTCGAGTGAGGAGTCCCGCAAAGAAGCGGGAATGCAGAGGTTGCACTCGCTAGGGATCGGGCTTGGTAAGACCATTACACCAGTAAACGTGGAGGGGAGGTTGGCTCTAGAGATGGGTGGTTAAGGAGGTTTTTCAGACGACAGCTTCCAAGAATACAACCCTATTATCACTGGTTTCATGAATATTGCGGTGGCGGTGAGTACAGAATACAAAGTTACCGAAATTAGCCCCGAGTTCAGCAAGTTGAAGATGATGATTAGGCTTGTGCTGAACCTTACGCTGAGTCCTAAACCCAATAGCAGAGAGTATTTAGTTCCTAGCAATTTGCGGAAGAGGAGAAACGAGGCTATAATTTTTGAGTTTTTGGAGACTGCCCAGATTAGCATGATCAACAATGGATTGACTAGCAGAGAGGCTATTGACACAGAGGCGCCGACACTGAGAAAGAATAGCGGGGAGAGGAAGATGTATCCGAGAAATTCTACGGCTCGCTCATTTTGATAGAGCCTTTCTTTAGGCAACAATGCTCTGAATACCATACCTCCGAAAATTGCGCCTACAGTTGCAAGACTTTCAAAAAAGAATCCTCCGATGGCGATGAATGAGAAGCAAACGAGAAGGGTGAGTAGGGAGGCAATATATGGTGGTGGATGATTCTTCTCTAAGATCCTCTTCACCGATCCTCCAAATTTGATGAATGTGCCGGTCAGAAAGAGAAGGCACCCCAATCCTGAAAGGATGAACAAAGGGTCTGGAAGACTATTTGTTGGGACATTTGGCAGAAACCTTGGTAGAACACCTACAACTGCAAGCATTAAAACTTCGACGATATCGTCCAAAGTTCCTATTCCAAGCGTGAGCTGACCAAATTTCGTTCTGGTTACACGAAATTCGTGAAGAATCGGAAGGAGAATGGCCTCTCCAACAGTGGCGAACGATAGGGCCGTAACTAAGGCGACTAAGAAAGAGTGGTTTACCTCTGCTGGAAAGCCTAAATAGAGAAGCAGGCTTCCAAAAAACCCTTCAAACGAGATTATCACCAATGTTCCAAAAACAACGTATTTCTTGAGTTTGGCTATCCGTCGGAAGTCAAGGCTGAATCCGATGATGAAAAGCAGGAAATACATTCCTAGGGTCTCTAACAACTTGAAGGTATCACTCTCGATCGTGGCTTTGAATAGGCCAAGTGGAGAGAAAATCAACCCAATGAAAAGAGGGGCGAACATCCAAGGCATCCGGAAGTATTTTTGGAGCAGATGGCCGATTCCGAGCGCAATGATATAAGTGATGGCCATTAAGAAAAAGACATCATGCACGTCTATTGTACCAACCTTTGCTTCGATAGTTAGTTGCCGCTGCGGGTCAACCGTCTCTCAGTCCTTGACAAAACCAGGCGATAAGAGAAAGTTACGTATAAATATTGCGCATAAATTGCGAGTGAGCCTGCAGCTGTATCAATTCGAAACTTGGATGAAAAGTGCGCGGACGCAAATCCAGAGGTTTAGTGATAAGGTGGCTTTGTATGCTTCAATGCTTCCTAAGCTTTGCGAGGGGCCCGACAGTTTGGGCATGCTGTTGTTGTCTCTGGCATTAGACCTTGGCAATACTCACATGCCACCATTGTGACGTCGTCTTTTTTGGCTATCGGTTGGGCTGATTTAATAACCTGTAACTCGATCGATTTGCTGGTGACGTCGGGGCGTCCATCTATTGCGATTACTCCCTTTATTAGCCAGCTCACGTTGCCATCTATTCCGTCGAAGGATTCTCGTCCAGCTATGGGTATGTTCACCTGCAGGGGGAATGTCTTTTTGACGCCAGATATGAGATGCATCTGCTCCGCCACTTTGGGGTTAGCTGAATGCAAAGTAGCGATGTCCCAGTAAACGCGTCGAACTTCTCTTTTTTTCTCTTCGTCGTATATCCATTTTTCTTTCCTGCGCTTCTCGACACACCGTAGCTCTCCCCGAATTTCGGTTGCATCAAATTCATCGTTACTGGAAATGGTGATCGCTCCCTTCAAATCGTCTCCTAGATAAACCGTGGGCTTCGGGATTGTCAGCATGACCTGCGCCTTTGGCTTTCTGAATCTGTCAAGAAATCCCACGCGGTTGCACCTTCAGGTTTATTTGAAGAGAGTATTTTTGTAACCGTCTATAAAAACCCACACGTCTCAATGTGCCTGTACACTATTCATAAATAAAGGGGGTGCGCTAACGTGATTCTACTTTCTTCTTATGCCAATGCCCGCGCAATGCGTTTACTAGTTTTTTTGGCAGTTCAGCCTTTTCACGAAGCCTATCATCATAAGCAACAATTGTTACCTCTGCTTTTGCTACTAATGTTTGGGGTCCACCAGTTCTCCTCATCTTGTAAAAAGTATGCATCAGAGTAAGTGATGTGGTTCCAATTCTTTTGATCTCGGTCTTCAAGTTAACCAGGTTTTCCGGGGAGACTGGGGAAATATACTCGAAATGCGCAGCTCTCCTAGGGAAGGATATCCTCTGCGTCCTCTGGAAGTACATTGGGGGAAAACCCGATTTCTCCATCAACCCGGCTTCTCCTTGTTCACAATATCGACAGTATACTCTCCAATTTAATCGGCCAAAAACGTCTGTATCTTCTGGAAGCACCCTAATGCTCTTTTCTTCATATGACATGATCCATACAAGGAGGCAACTCACTATTAGGAATTATGAGAACGTATGCGTGAACCTACGTGTGCGGCTTACATATTTTGACTTGTTCTGGCATGCGAGGTGCGTATTGTCTTTGTTGCTTGAGATGTTAAGAGAGATTTCTTGAGGGATGGGTCGTCGAGTTTTAGTGCTGTGGCTTTTATTAGTTCTATTGCCTCAGCATAATGTACATTGGCTTTTTGTGGATTTTCTTTTTTTTCGAGTAGTAATCCGAGGGAATAATGGATTTGCCAGAGCAAAGGCGGGTTGCCCACTTGTTGTGCCAATGCTAAAGCTTCCTCCATCAGCTCAACAGCTTTCTCCAGGTTGCCCATATTCGCAAGTGCTTCAGCCTTTAGCTTCAAGCTTCTAGCAATGTATTTTCTGGTGCTTGCCTTTTCAGATATGACCAACGAGGCTTCACCAAGTTTTAGTGCTTTTGCGTAGTCGCCTTTGGCAAGCGATATTTCTCCTAAACCTAGAAATATACGTGTCTTAAAGCGCCACTTCCCCAATCCATGTGGAGGATTTAAGCTAGCTGCCTCTTTGAAATATTTTTCAGCAGTCTCATAGTCATTCTTGGATAAATAGCTCCTCCCTAAGTCTACTAGAGCAGGCATTCCACTTACCCATAAATCTGTGGCGTTTCTTAATGCTTCTTCATGATATTCGATAGCAGGCTCGAGGTTTGATAAGTCATGATAAATCCAGCCTAGAATAGTAAGAAGTGGAGTCCCGCGATCGTAAACCTCAATAGCCCATTCTTGGGAAAATTCGAGACACCTCTGTATGGTTGAGATGGCATCGTTGTACTTCCCTTCACCTGCACATATCCAGCCTAAAAGCCGTAGAGCGGTCAATCTCCAGTATTTGTCACCCAATTTCTCAGCAAGCGCTAACCCCTTTTTTGTGTTTTCTTTGGCTAGATTGAATTCACTCCTCCAGTTATGGTACCACCCGAGGAAAATACGATTCTGGGCTTCGGTGACTTTATTGCCTATCTCTTCGCATATCCGGGAAGACTCTTCAAGTCGCTTGCGACCTTCCTCTAAGGTGTTGAGATTGTAAAAAAGTGAATACCCTTGTGCATTTAGACTTCTGCTTTCTATTAGTTTGTTACCTGTCTCTCGCGCCGTCTCCATCGCCCTCACAAAATGTGGCATACCACCAGGAAAATTTCCTTCCCCTGTTACAGCGTAACCATACCAGTAGTGTGCTTCAGCGCATTCATCATCACTGATGTCAGTAACGTTTTGTAGCAGCAGATTGAAATCACTTTTCGCTCTAGTGAATTCTCCTTGGGCACACCAAGCTCTGCCTCTGAGCATGTAAATTCTGGTAAGGTTTTCCTTTGTATCAAGGCTGGCAATCTTTTGTGTGGCATCTATGGCCTTGTTAAGATATTCTATTGCTTGCATGTTCGCAAAGATGTTTACGGCTTTTTCGCCTAGCTTGGCTAAGTATTCAAATGCTTTTTCGAGGGCCCCGCCTTCAACATAATGATGAGCCAAGTCAGGTATGTGCCTATCTGAGAATTCTTTTGTGAGAACTTGCTCGAGGCAGTTTGCAGCTTTGAGATGATATATTCTTCTCAATTCGTTGGGCATGTTTGCGTATATGGTTTCTCTTATTTTGTGGTGAGTGAACTCAAATCTCGAATCTGTGGAGCGGATTAGCCTGTGTCTCTGTTTAATTTCAACCAGTGTCCGCAAAACTTTTGCCACATCTAACGCCAAGGATCGACTCAACATATCTGGGCTAAAAGAAAAGCCAAAAACGGCTCCCAAGTCAATCAGTTCTTTTTCCTCACGCGCTAGCCTGGCAATTCTTTGAGCAATAACTTCTTGAACTTTGGAGGGTATGCCGATCTTCTCCAATGGAGCAGCGAGCGTCCACAAACCTTCCTTTTCTGAAAGAAAACTTTCATCCACAAGAAGGCCAAGTGTCTCGAGGGCGAATAGAGGGTTCCCCTCAGTTTCATCATAAAGCTTTTCCACGAATTCTTCATCTGCGGAAGAGCCAAGTATAGATTCTAATAACTTGGGGAAATCATTCTGCTTCAGACGGTCCAACTCGACTTTAACTAGCAAGTCTTCTCGACTCATTGCAAACATTGTTTGTTCAAGAGGATGAATTCGTTCTTCCCTGCTAGGGATTATCTCTTCCGATCGATACGTTCCGATGATAAGGAGGTGTGTGTTTATACACTTCCTCGACAAGTAGTGAAGCAAAGCTAGGCTGAGTTGATCTGCCCACTGCAGGTCATCCAAGAAGAAGATGAGTGGATCTTTGGTAGACAGCTGCAGAAAAACTCGTGCCACTGCTTCAAACGTTCTGTCTCTCTCTATTTGAGGTGCAGAAAGGAGCTCTTTGGTGAGGGAATCTCGTGGGTATTCGGGGCCCTTCAACCATTCCGCAATTCCTAACCTCCTCGCAGCTAGCTCTCGTGAGTACTCGGAGCCTTTCAACCATTCTGTGATTCCCAGCTCTTTTGTGATAGCGGATTTCTCCTTCTCATCGTCTGTGGTTGAGACATAGGTGTTGAAGGCTTCCGTAAAAGGAAAGTAGGGAATAGCTGCCCCGCTTAGGCACGATCCTGACAGCGTCTTCACCCCCATTTTCTTTGCGAAGATCAGGAACTCATTAACGAGTCTCGTTTTTCCAATTCCAGCTTCACCGCATATAAACACAGTCGTACCATGTCCATTCAACGCAGAGTCAAGGTTTTGCCTAAGGAGGTGAATTTCCTGATCTCTACCAACCAACGCTGGCTCAGCAGGGAGCCCAGATTTCACCGTTACAACGCCCCGAACAATTCTGAAGAAGCAACGTTTATCTCAAGCAACCTGCACTTCAGAATATTGCGGCTCTTCAATCTCCCCACCTTATACATTTATCGCTTTGAGAGAAACAATATTTTAGTCTATTGTTTGCAGGTTTCACAAACGCGCTAGCCTATTGTCCATTACTCATATCTCGTGTGGTTGGCTTCAATGGCATATAAAGAAGACTCCTGAATGCTCCTTTGTTCAAAAGAACCAAGCGTGCGAAAGCGACTCTGCAAAGACCACCCAAAATTCTTGAAAAAAGGGGAAATGAAGGGTTTCCTGCTGTGCTTTAGCGAAATGAGTTGTGTCTTTGGGTTTGCATTATGTCGTAAGCTTTGAGTCTCTCCGCCTCCAGCAAGGCGTTTGTAAATTCCTTTTGATTGTTATATGGTTCGTGGTATGCAGAAACATCAGTGGATTTCTTCTTTAGGGAAGGTATTGGTAACTCAAAGCCACCGCTCTTCCCTAACGCCTTGGTTACTTTGTCAGCAAGGGAACCTCTTTCTTTTCCTAGTGGTTTGAGCTCTTTCATTCGATACTACCACACCTACCGATATGTGTAGAAGAGAAACATAGGCATTGTGCCGTCATAAGACGGCATAGGAAGTGCCGGCATATGACGGCTATATTTATATATGAAGCGTTGTCTATTTCCTTTTTAGTGCTTCTGAAATGACGCTGTATGAAGTTACATTGAAAGTAGCGCCTAAGAGTTTTTGGACTGACTTAACCCGACGATTTCCATCTGCAAGCGTATTTATTTGGTGCAACCGAGAGAACGACGTCATTGAGATTGTTGTAAGAGATCCTGACGAGTATCCTTTAGTGATGAAGGAGATTCGCACAACCCCAGTTATGGATGTTATTGAAGAAATTTCTGACGAACGCAGGCTCTACTTGAATGTTCATGAATGTCATTGCATGACACAAGACACGATTGTCAGACACATTGGAAGGCTCGACATTCTCAACATTTTTCCAAACATGATTGAAAATGGCTGGGCATACCACAGACTCATTGTCTTCAAGCATGAAGACTTGGAAAAGCTTCTTACACGTTTTGAGAAATGGGGGTGGTTCTACAAGATTCTACGTAAGGCTCCTTTTGATGGCTTTGTCTCAAGCTCTTTGACCATGTCAGCTGACGCGCTATTTTCTGGTTTAACTGAGAAACAGATGGAAGCTATTCTCGCGGCACACCATAATGGCTACTACAACCTGCCGAGAACTGCTGATGTTAAAGCAATTGCCGCCAAAAAGAAAGTTCCACGGACCACTTTCCAAGAACATCTCATGAAAGGTGAGAACAAGCTCATTTCAGCGCTAGTTCCAAATATTGAGCTGTACTACCATGCTTCACCAGAGAAGAAAAAGAATCTCAGGGTGAAACGAAGCATCTCCAGAATCCCGTTGAACCGCCAGATAGCAAAATAACAGCTTTGCGCCCGCGGCTTTGAGTGACTTTTTCAAGAAATGCTTGACCTATTAACCAATAAGTAGTTTAGTGTGAACCACGTCATACTTGAGAAATGGTTAGTCAAAATGGACGAAGATAGAGTTTCCCATCATGAATCTGTCCGCACCCTCTACGAGAAGATCAAAAGAGATGGTGTGAACAACATCTGGGATCGATACGCAGCCCAAGGTTTTGGTGATGACCCCGATAAGCGGTGTCCCTTCTGCATGGCCGGAGTTAGATGTGACCTCTGTTCCAACGGGCCGTGCCGAGCAGACGTCTCCAAAGACAAGCGAGGCGTGTGTGGCATCGACGCTGATGGCATGGCCATGCGCATGATGCTGCTTAGAAACGTCATGGGCGTATCCACATACCATTACCACACAGATCAAACTATCAAGACTCTTAGGGCGACTGCAAAAGGGTTGACGCCGTTTTCGATAATGGAACCTGAGAAGTTGAAGGGCTTCGCCAAGCGACTAGGGATTGACACGACAGGGTCGGAACGCGAAATTGCCATTCGCTTATGCGACTTTGTGGAATCAGACTTTAACAGAAAGTACTATGAGCCCAGCCAAATCGTCGAGGCTCTGGCTCCGGAAGAACGCAAAGAAAGGTGGCGGAGTCTCGACATTTTTCCAGGCGGAATCTACAGTGAGACAATGTTGTCTACTAGTTCCTGCCTAACAAACGTCGATGGGTACTATTTGAGTTTGGCTTTGAAGGCAATGCGCCTTGGCCTGGCCATGGCTTATCAGAGTCAGATCGTTAATGAATATTGCCAAGATATCCTCTACGGGATCCCGAGACCACACAAGATGCGTGTAGATCTGGGCGTGTTAGACCCCGACTACGTCAATGTGCTTCCCAATGGCCATGAGCCATTTCTCGGATTTGCTATGGTGCAGTTGGCTCGGCAGCGTGAATGGCAGGAAAAAGCAAGGGATGTAGGCGCAAAAGGACTGCGGGTTATTGCAAACATCGAGACAGGTCAAGAAATGATTCAAAGATGGGAGATGGATGACATATTCTATGGCTTCACGGGAAACTGGCTTATGCAGGAAGCAGTTCTAGCGAGTGGGTGTGTGGACCTCTTCGCAGCGGACATGAATTGTTCGATGCCTATTGATCCGCTGTACGCTGAGAGATACAAGTTCAAGCTTGTACCTGTGAGCGAAGTTGTAGCGTTTAAGGGAGTGGCAAACCGAGTTAACTATGATCCTGTGTCTGCGGAAATGCAGGCTGCACAGCTCCTACATATGGCGATCGGCAACTTCAAAGAACGCCGAACTTCTGTCAAGGCAGCTACTCAGTTGCCTATGAAGGAAGCTGTGGTCGGCTTTTCCCCTGAGAGCATCCTCGAAATCTTGGGTGGGTCTCTTGAGCCCCTTCTAGAAGCCCTCAAACGTGGAACCCTGCGGGGGATTGTGGGTCTTGTGTCGTGTGCAAGCCTGCGAGATCATGGTCAGGATGTGCATAGTGTCCGCGTGGCTAAAGAACTGATTAGACGAGATATTTTGGTTCTTTCCTTAGGGTGTGGCAATGGAGCGATGCAGGTTGCTGGTCTGTGCAGTCCCGAAGCGAAGCAATTTGCAGGATCCAACCTTAAGAGCCTCTGTGACGCGCTAGGTGTGCCTCCGATTCTAAGTTTTGGTACCTGCACTGACACTGGGCGGCTTGCTGATTTGGTGGCTGCAATATCGGATTCATTAAACGTGCCAATTCCAGATCTACCGGTTGCTGCAGTGGCACCTGAATATATGGAACAGAAGGCTACAATTGACGCGGTGTTTGCTTTGGCTTTAGGGCTCTATACCTATGTTAACCCAGTTCCAACCGTGACGGGGGCCCCAAATCTGGTCAAACTTTTAACGCAGGACTGCGAAAAGGTGACGGGTGGGCGCCTAAACGTCGAAAAAGACCCTGCTGAAGCAGCTGATTCAATCTTGGCTCACTTGGAGGAAAAACGGGTGAAAATTGGTATTTGAGTTAATGGATGGCGGAGCACTAGAACATTCCTTACGGTCCACACAAAGGCAGCGGGCGTAGTGCGCGTGCGCATGCGTCCGCAAGCTTAAAGTCATTGCTTCAGGAAAATCTTCGGGAAATCCTAATATCTGACGTTTGTGCTTTGAAACCAGTTGCTGCGAGCTATTGATGTGATTCGATGGTGTTTGGTTTGACTGAAATGAAAGAAGGTGTCTATTGGGTAGGAGCTGTTGACTGGAATATTAGAAGCTTTCACGGTTATATTACGAACCGAGGAACCACTTACAACGCTTATCTCTTAGTGGATGATAAAATCACCCTAGTTGACACTGTTAAAAGTCCCTTTTTTCTAGAAATGCTGGATCGAATAAGAAAGATTGTGGATCCATCTGAAGTGGACTTTCTCATATCTAATCATACTGAGCCTGATCATTCAGGTGCCATTCGCGCATTCTTAGCTGTTGCGGAAAATGCGGAACTGATCGCTTCCGAACCAGGACTGAAAGAGTTGAAACGTTATTATGGGGAAGACCTGAAGTGTACGACGATTACAGAAAAACCAAGCATTGATATCGGAAACCGGACTCTGCGGTTTATGCCGGTCCCGATGGTCCACTGGCCTGATTCCATGGTCACCTATGTTCCTGAGGATAAGCTGCTCTTCTCAAATGATGCCTTTGGTCAACATCTTGCTACATCTAAGAGGTTTGATGATGAAGTTGATCAAGCGATTCTTTTCCAGGAGGCCAAGACATATTATGCCAACATCGTGATGCACCTTTGGAGACCTATAGGCAAAGCTTTGGCCGCCCTAGGGGGGGCTGAGATTGGCATGATTGCGCCTTCTCATGGTGTAATCTGGAGAAGCGGCCCCGGAAAAATTATTGAAACTTACAGCAGGTGGGTTGAAGGCGTTTCGGAGCCAAAAGTGGTTATCGTTTACGACACGATGTGGGGAAGTACTGAGAGAATTGCCAATGCACTCCTAGAAGGAGTGGCCAGTGAAGGCATAGAGGTCAAAATGCACAGATTAAGCAGCTCACACAACAGCGAAGTCATCACCGACGTGCTTGATGCTAGGGCGGTGTTAATTGGGTCGCCTACGTTGAACAACGGTCTCTTCCCATCAGTTGCTTCTTTCCTTACCTACCTGAAAGGATTGAGGCCTCGTCAGAAGGTTGGAGCCTTTTTTGGGTCCCACGGTTGGGGTGGAGGAGCAAAACAAGAAGCCGAGGCGTTGATCCAAGCTTCCGGTTTGGAGTTGGTTGAAAGCGATCTCGACTTTAATTTAAGACCAAACGAAAGCGAATTAAGGAAAGCTGTTGACTTCGGAAAGAAAATCTCCACGAAGATTTCAGGCAACCCATAGATTCGTGGATAGGTGCAGCCCCGCTCATTGACTCGAACGCGTGTGTTGTGGGGCTGTGAACATCAAGGTTCAATGCTCTCTACCAACACGAGTGGAAAGACCAAATAGAGAGACGGGGAGCCATAGCCTGTTGGTCGAGCTCGCTTCATCGACTGCTAAGTCTCCGCCTTCTCGTCGCCTTTCTCCTTTCTTGAGGGGGATATAAAATCATAGGTAAAATGCTTAAAATGACTTGTGGAGATATTTTCTAGAAGCTAATTCCTCTATTTAATAATGAAGGATCTTTACGTAAGTGAATTGCATATGCACAATCGCGACCAAACGTCACAAACTGGCTGCAAAAGCCTCCCATTTGCGAATGGGATGAATGCTCTTTGCTTGCTTCAATTGAGATCGCATTTTTAGGTTGACTCGGCTTGGGAACTGATCAGCAGTTCGTGAGCCCTCTTCAATGCTCGTGGCCATTATCCATTAGTTGTTGATAGTCCTTCACGAAGGATTCTCGCATCTGAGTTTTTTGCGTTTCCCCCATAAAGGATGAGTCGAGAGCGCTAACTGTCAACTGGAATAGTTCAGGAACAGTGAAGCCTAAATGTCGATGGAGTTGCAGGTACTCGTTATCCATACTTGTGTTGAACATCGAAGGGTCGTCAGTGTTGACAGTTACAGTAACTCCCTTCTCAAATAACTCTCTGATAGGATGCCTGCTTAGAGAAGCAACTGCTCCTGTCTTCACGTTGCTGGTGGGACACATCTCAAGAACGATGCCTTGCTGGAGGAGATGGGAGACTAGTTTTGGGCTCTGCTTAGCAGTCACGCCATGACCGATGTGTTCGACGTTCAGATAGTTTATTGCGTCCCAGATGCTTTCAGGTCCCGCTGCTTCACCAGCGTGGGCAACTAAATGCAGACCCATCTCCCGGGCTCTCTGATAAACACGTCCAAAGGGTTTTGGAGGAAACCTTTCTTCGCTGCCCCCGATGTCAACGGAGACAACGTTCTCTCTCTTTTCTTCGATCCAATCCAAAACTTGCATTGCCATGTTTGGACCATAATTTCGAACTAGGTCGATTCTGAGGTTGCAGAGGATGTTAAAGTCTCGTTGTGCCTGAGACACACCTCTGTTTATGGCGTCAAGCAAGAGTGGATAATCCAAGCCTTGACGTACGTGGTCTGGGGCGGAGAAGCTTGCCTCGACATATCTAACATTACATCGTGCATCATCTTCCAGCATTTCATAAGTGATGCGTTCGAATTGGTCCTCTCTCGTGATGCATTTAAAGACTGTTTTATAGACATTGATGAAGTGGGGGAAATCGTTGTATCGAAAATAACGCCGAACATCCTTCACTGTCTTGAAGGGCCTTTTCAACCCTCCCTCTTCTACAAGCCAAAGCAGCGTGTCTGGTCTCGTGGCTCCAACGATGTGAATGTGCTGCTCAACCTTAGGCAAAGCTTTAATCAGAACTTCAATGTTGGACACGTCGCGTCCCGCCTGAATGTTTGCGTGTGAAGTGTTATAAAAAGAGTGGCTTCCTGAAAGACTGGACACCCAACTGATTAAGACCAGCCGCTAGTCCGTTTGCGTGTACCAGGGCATCAGCGTGGAAGGGTTATTATCCATTCACACGCGATTTTAGAAGCCCTGTCTCCAGGTTTAGGGTCTGGTGGGCAAAAAACGCATTTTACCCGCGCTCTTGGATTTGTGGCCTCAGCAAAACCTACGGGACTCGATTGAGATGTCTAAGTTTTTACATGTGTAGCTTGATCCCCACTTGTTCTGGGCATATCGTTGGCGGGTGCAATTGAGCGCGGCGCGCGCGCATATGCGGGACCGAGTTAATAAAACTCTTTGCACGAAAATCTGTTTCTCTGGGGCTTAATCCCACGTCCTCCTCGTGGCGTTCAGCATAATTTATAAATAGGCGAGAAATTTATGTAGAAGACCTATAGGTGAAGCAATTTGTCGGGAAAAGTTGATACTGGAATTCCAGGACTGGATGATTTGGTTGATGGTGGATTTCCTGAAGGGCGGGTCATTTTGGTGATTGGCGGTCCTGGTACAGGAAAAACGATCCTTTGCAGCCAATTTCTGTATAAAGGGATGTACGAAAAGAACGAACCTGGTGTTTTCGTTAGTTTTGATGAAAGCAAGAGTCAGTTCTACTCGGAGATGAAGCAGTTTGGATGGGATTTTGAGAGAGCTGAGAGAGAACAGAAGTTTGCGTTCATTGATGCTACGCGCATCTCTCAAGTCGCGAAACTGAAAGAGGCCATCTACAAGGATGAAGCGCCAAGTCTGCGGGAGAGGGATTTATCGATTGATAGATTGATTGAGGGGTTGCAGGCGAAAATCTCGGGAATCGGCGCCAAGAGAGTTGTGGTGGATACTCTCGCCGCACTCTTCTATCGGTTTCCTGATGAGGTGGAACGGAGGACGGCAGTGGTGGAACTGATCCAATCTTTGGCAGATCTTGAGGTAACGTGTGTTTTGACTACAGAACTGAGACATCTTGGTCTTGAACGTGAAGCTCTAGAAGAAGAGTTCTTGGTGCACGGCGTTATAATGCTTCAGACCTTGTTCTCCGGGTCAACTACAACGAGAGCGATACAGGTTGAGAAGATGAGAGGGGCGAAAGTTAATCCTAGCTTGGTACCCTATGCAATCAACAAGAATGGAGTAGAGATATTTCCCAACTTGCCCCTGTTTGGGGAGTGAAAGTTTCTAAGCTATAAGTTGAGCACACTGCGCGAGCGCAGCCTACACGTCTTCAAGCTCTCAGCTCATCCTTGTCTAGTAGCATTTGGTTCTCTAGATATCGCTGATTGAACATCCTTTTGATTCTCAAGAATTTGCGGAGTCCGTCCTTGGTTTCCTTTTCGTAAATATCTATTTCGCCTTCAAAGGGATCTAAGACCGCTTGTCCCTCCTCTTTAGAGTGCATTTGAGGATTCAACAGTACTATAGAAGTGAACCTTTCAGACTTTAGGGCTGAGAGTAGCCCTGTTAGCCATTTTCTCGTTCGCACTGCGCCATGTTCCAAGAGTATGTCTGAGAGGATTCCAATACACGCTCGCCTCTGGTCTTCTTTAAAGCTTCTGTTAATTTCGCGAAAAGCGGAGGTGAGGGTGATATTGATATCTGTCAGGTTCTCTATGCCCTGGAGTTTGAGAGTGTTGGGGCGGCTTTCAATCAGGGAGTCGGCTTGTGGATTGCAGAAGAGGACATAGAAGTTTGAATCGACCTTTCGAAGAAAGGCTTTCGGCAGGTTTGGATCAGTTGTCACGTAAAGAGTAGTCTGCCGCCGATTTGATCCCTCTTCTAGAAACTTCAATGTCAACAAGTCTCTTTCGTCGCAGGGCGGAGAAGTTATCAACACTCCGTATCCTCCCGGTATTCCTCCTAGGAGTAAGTTGTCTAGAGCTCGATATCCTGTGGCAAGTCGCTGAGGGCGCTGTGCTTTCAGGACATTTAATGTAACGGGCTCCGGCGAAAAAACTTGGGTTGTTCCTTTATCATCTCTATAGGTGATTCTCGGTTTTATGGCGTACTTGCCTTTGCTATATGGCTGTAAGCGAAGCCTCAGCGTCTCGGTCATATCAGGATCGATGGTGACTTCTTCGGGAAAGAGAGAATAACCCTTGCGGGTTAGGTTGTCCGGTTTAAAAACTACTTTGAAATTCGTTGGGATGATTTTCTCGATGATCCCCAGGGTGACAGCCATTTCTCCTATGTTTGCGATGTGCACCTCCAATTCCACATCTTCGTTGACGTTGACCTCATCTTCGCTGAGTGACAGGGCTGCCTCAATTTTCGAGGTTGGCTTGATTTTTCCCATCTTTGTATCCGGGATTTCATGTTTTTCATCTAACGCTGCAAAAAGCTTGCGCATTTGTTTGAAGGTTTCTAAATATTCTAAGCCTCGTCTTGTGATTCTATACGCCGTGAAGTTGCTAACGATGGTTTCTTTTAGGAATCCTCTTGACACGAGAAAATTTAGTGTTTCTTTGGCTCTGTCGACAGGCAAGTTTGCCCCATAAGAAGCTCTAGTCAACCGGCACGGATCTTTTCTTGCGACGATGTCTAACAGCTCGGCATATATTTCATACTTAGTTCTTCGCTTAGGCAAGGATTACACATTTTATTAGTTTAGCATTTGGGCACACATAAACTATATCGAAGCAACTGATGAGCAAAACTTGGAGCACGGCAGCATTGTTGGTTTCTAAGCGTGCCTCACAGGCCATCGGTGCTTATTCCACTTTCTCTGGTGGTTCAGTGAACCTTATGTTTCTGTCCGTATCCAAGCGCGTCGTGTAGTAGATCTTGCCGGAGATTCTACATCCTGACTCCAGTTCTATTTCTTCCCCTCGTAGATTCCTAGCTCTTGCGTTTCTGTGCAGAACGATTCTTTTAGCTTCGATGTCTTCTACGTAGGCTCTTCTTCCCACAAACACTTCGTCTGCCTTTATAGGACCTCTAACCTTGCCTCTAGTGCCAATACGTACGACTGATGCATGTACTCCTTCCTTTGTGTCTATAAATCCACCCACGGTGACCGTTGAGTGTACGGTGACTTTTGGCGCTTGCAAGGAACCGCCCACTTCAACTTTTTGGGCGCTTAGTTCACCTTCTATGTCTGCTTTTCCTCCAACTTCCAGTGCTCCTGACAGAGTCAACGCGCCTTCAGTGTGAATCTTTCCTCCGACATCTATTTCTGCTCCTTCTGCAGAGCCTTCGATTTTAATGACGCCACCCACATCAATGGCATCAAACTTCAAGTCACCTGCAACTTTACATATGCCCCCCACTTCAATAGAACCTCCTACGCTGCCCCCTGCGAGTTTGACACTTCCTCCCACGTCAATTCTGCAAAAACTCAGCGGCTTTTTCGAGATGAAACTTCCTCCCACGTCAACTTTGTTAACTTTGCCGCCTTCAACTACGATTGTGCCTCCGACATCAACGTTGTCCTCCACGTCTATGTCCGCCCAGACTTTTACAGATCCGCAGACATCGATGTTCTTGGCCTTGACCTTGCCATCTGCCTTGAACATTCCACACACGTCTATGTCATTCGCCACTGTTGACCCGCCAACTTCAAGATGCCCTCCCACGTCGACTTCTTCAACGTCGAGAGTCTTCTCGACTCTTAGATTTCTACTCACATCTGCTTTTTTTGCGGTCATGCTGCCCAAGACAGTCAAACTACCCTCATCCACGATGACGCCGTTTCTAATTTCAAGGTCTCCTTTCACAATGATTCGTCCTTTCGCATCCAATTCATCCCCCGAAAGACTGCAGTCAAAGATGGAGTCATCTTCTGCGTGGATCGTGCCAGCAACAACGACTTTCGGAGGGGATCCTTCGCCCTTGACGACGGCTTGTCTTTTGACTTCTAAATCTCCTTCAACAACACTGAACGTTGCCGTGCTTCTTGGAGGAACGATTTTTCCAGTCATCTATTTCATCTAAACAGAAAGAACCATGCGACACTAAAAAAGGCAACTCACGTGACGTAGTCACAATTTGTGATTATTCTTGGTGTCTCGCGTCTACTTGAACTCTTGAAGCGCCGAATGCGCGTGAATTTAAGATTTTTGCCCCTCGTTTTTAAACTTTGCACATGTTGGAATTGGGGCTGATGAGTTGTTGCGACGACAGCAGCTGCTCTCCCCTCCTTTCAGGGTACATCGCATCAATAGTATTAATAAGCAGAACGCACACTTCTGCATGAGACTGAAATTATGCATAGAGATCCAGTTTGTGGCGCGATTTTAGATGAAAAGACAGCCAAGTTCAAGATGGCATATGATGGGGAAACCTATCATTTTTGCAGCGTGACCTGTAAAAAGAGGTTCAAGAGACAGCCAATGAAATTCGTGAAGTAGACTGACTTATGCGAGCATCATCAGCCTCGACACCTATTCTTATAACTAGGCCGTTGGCATTTTGCGTGATGGTAGCCATCCCAACCTTGTGAGCGTGACTAATCAGAATTGACGTAGCAGTGGGTGTTTGTTATATTAGGAGCTGGCCTTCCTTAGTACAGGTTTTCCGTGAGGTTTACGGTGCGTGCATGCATGACGGTGAGGTTAACATATACGAAAGAGATTCAGCGAAATATCTTGGAATTAGGAGAATGTACAACCAAGCCTATCTTGATAGCGAGCTGCCGCTTATAAGGCTCCGAGCATGCATGCATGCTGGTGTGAAGCTCCTTTAAACGCCTTCGTCGTTTGAATCCTGCGCGCACGTGGCGATGTTGGGATGCTCGCGTTCCTCGTTTGTCCTCTCACTCTTCATATACAAGAAAAACCTGGTCACGGTGCTTTGCTCCTTCCCCTCGCAAACTTTCCAATACTGCTAGCCCTCGATCAGTGATGTTGTAGACGACGCGTTTATTGCCGAGCGGAAGCCTTTCAACTAGATCGCAAGCAATTAGAAAATCCAAGTATTTCTTGACGACTTCCCAATTTCTATCGGCTTGATAAAATATGATCTCAAATTCCAGAGGTTTGGCTACTAAGATTTCAAGAATTTCGAGATATTGTTCCAGCTTGGACCGAGTCACGTATCATCATTTGACAAGCTGACGTCTGCAAATAAATCTCTTAAGAATTGGAAATTCGTATCAGAAATATTTACCCGCCCAGCTACGTACGTGGAAGCGCACTTCTGTTAAAGCAAAAAGTAGATGTAATGAGTGGAGCAACTAATCTTATAGGAGGCTTTCGTCAAGGTATTTGAATGAGAAATCTTTAATCACACCCTCTTCAGTGGTCATAACAAAGCTTTGAATGTCCTCCAAGTACTCCGCCCAATCGCTTCTGAATAAGGCAAGCTTCTTAGCATAGTCTCTATAGTCTTTGTGTACCCCGATTATCACTCCTGTCATACCCATCCCCTCTCCAGTAGATGCGAAAATCCCGTTTGGAAATTTGGCAGCGTAGACCATTACTTTTTCGAGAACCTCTTGGGTTAAAACCGCTGGATCCATTTTGACAAAGGTGAAGGCAATTATTTCGAAACCCATTTTTCTCATGTCTGGAATAAAGGTGTAATGCTTAATGTATCCTTCCCGTTCGAGTTTTGTGCGAGTTCGAGTTATTGTAGGCTGCGAAACTCCCAGTTTCTTAGCTAGTTTTCTATCGCTCTGTTTAGAATCCCTCAGCAATTCTATTAATAATCTTTCATTAAACCTCTTTCGCATAATTAAGAATACCATAATGCTGCACTTACGTTTTTCGGCGCTCCCGCTTTAATGCACGCACATAGTAGACGTCTGGATTCGCGGTTTGTCAAAAGCGCTTCTTTTTTGGGCGAGCTTGTTGGATTCAAAATGCAGTCTCTTTTGGGCATTCAAAGCACACATGTTTAGGGAAACCATGTTTTCAGATTTGAAAACGAGTATCCTTTGCGCTGTGTTCTTTACGCCCGTGTGCGGATTTCGCCTTGAATTTATCCTTACTAACAAATGCTACAGAAAATGTTGCCCTACATTTCAACTCGCCATCGACAAATGCTTTAGCTTGAACCCTTGCGATTCTGTCTTCGCTGATGTCGGAGATTTCAGCTTGTAACGCAATTTTATCGCCTGGAAAAATCGGTTTGTAGAACTGGGCATCCTTAACATCGTAGGCGAGGAGATGAAATCTCCTGTGATTCTGGCCCAGTCTTTTCCTCAAGATGATTGTAGAGAGTTGCGCTAATGCTTCGATTGTAAGAACGCCTGGCATGATTGGGAAATCTATAAAATGGCCTTTGAAGTATGAATCGTCACTAGATGTTTGATAGAAACCATGAATTTTGTTTCCTTCAATTTTCTCCACCTTGTCCACAAACAGGAATGGCTCGGAGTAGGGAATTATTTCTTTTATCTGCTTCCTATTGAGTGCCATAGTTTTCGCTTCTCAAGGCGTAATTGCTTGGGTATCTTTTTATATATTTGCAATTCCCCGCAGAGGCAAATGCTGGTACCTTATTGAAGCTGTATTCCCCGAAGTATAGATCTTTTAAATCTATATATGAGTTCAACAAATAGGAAAATCATGAACATAGAGTTAGAATTTGTTGCGAGACTGATTTTAGGCTTCATATTGAGTGGATTTGTGGGGCTGGAGAGAGAAGTTAGCCTTAAACCTGCGGGGTTGAGAACTCACATTCTCGTTGGGCTCAGTTCAACTCTCCTCACGATATTGTCTATAGATGCTTTCCCAGGCTCTGATCCTGCCCGAGTGGCTGCTGCCATAATTATAGGGATGGGATTCGTTGGCGCTGGGACCATACTTAAGACTGGGGAAAGGGTCATTGGATTAACTACTGCTGCAACGTTGTGGACTGTCGTCTCTATTGGCGTAGCAATTGGTGTAGGATATTACCTACTGGCCATCGTAGTCACAGCACTCGGGGTCTTGGTCTTAAAATTATCGATTTTTGAAAGGCCGCATCGTTGACTACTTGGAGCGTGGTCTTACCAAGTCGACAATTCGGGATATGGCGTCTACATGTGTGCGCGTATGCCCGTCATCAACACTGACTGTCAATCACATCTTCAGGATGTCTGACATCGAAGCTCTTGATCGGAAGCGTGAGAGGCTCGCAGTACTGATCAAGAATCTGCGTTTCTACGAGTTTCTCAGGCTGCGCAACAGAGCCTTCGGTTGACACCGCGCCTATTGCTTGTTCAGTAATCAAACTTGGTGAAGGCTTTCTTCTCCTGGAAACGTAGTAGACTAAGGTGAAAGAGGCGCCTATATTAAACCATGACAGGCCTATGATGACTGCTGAGCTGGTCCAGTATGGCATAGCCCACCTATAGCTGAACCTTACCCCGAAGTTATATAGAACGCTGTGGACAATGAAGTCAAGGCGTGTCAAGCAGATCATAATCAGAAGGGAGATTATAGCCATGATGATTAAAGCAGAAGCGAAGGCCGAACGGTTGACGCCGAGCCTCATTGAAACACCACCCGCACTTTCCAAAGCGGTGAAATAAACCATAAGTTTTGTGAGTTCATACTCTAGCTTTACATCCTTTTTGGCGATGTAGGTTTTCATTCAATCTTCGAATTGCCTGAAACTGCTAACACTGCGTTGCAGTATGGACAAACGTTCACCAACCGGGGTTTCCCCGACTTGAAATCGAACATACAAAGAGGTTGAGTGAACACCTTTCCGCATTTGTTGCATACCATCGGCAAGGCTGCGACCTCGACGCCATTCTCATCTTTATCGATCGAGCGAGCTTCTTCTTTCTCTATGTTTTTATGTTGAATTTTTGGCTCAACTTTTCTAGGAAGCCTGATAGACCTATCAGACACGCTTGGAGTTTGATGAGCGAATACCAGGTATATTATAGACAGAATGTTTAAACCCGCTATGCAACCTAGAAACCCAAGCGCAAGTCTTAAAAAGGTCCAATAGGGTGTGGCCCACTCATAGTTAAATTGTAGGCCAAAGTTGTAGAGTAAGACGTTGACCACTTCATCGACTTGGAAGAGTAGTGCCACTATTCCAATCGCCAACGCTGCTCCGATAACGTTAATTAGCAATAGAAACTTCGGATTCAGTTGAAGCTTCATGTGAATCAGTAACTAATTTGAGTGAAACTGATTAAAGCGTTATTAATTCAGAATTTTGTGCTGCAATTAGTATTGTAGATAACCTGAGCACATCCAGGAAAGAGCACGAGGGAGCGTTGGTGTGCCATAACTCTGTATTATGAATCCACAAGTTTAATATTTTCCTGCTTTGAGGAAAGCTATGGATGCTGGAAGATGACTCGAAGCCGCCCATCGAAAGCGTTGACTAAGCTAATTCGCGTCATTGAAAGTTTGAGCCCAGACAAGCAAATCGCAGCAACAAAATGGTTGGAAGGGGTCATCGTTGGGCAGGTTTTGAGCGAAGAAGAGCGGCAAAGCATCGTTAAAGCAGTTAACGAGTACATAAGCAGTGTCGACGAGAAGGAATATGCAGACGCAGTAAACGCATTGATAGAATATCTCAAGAAAGTGCAAACAATCGATGAAAGTCAGACCTGCAAGGACGCTTTGTTGCCTGCTGTTTGAATACCGTATCATCGCTTTTCGGATTGAGGCTAATCACAAAGCTCTAAAGCGCATTCTTGTGCCTAGCCGAAGAAAACTCTCGCAATCTTATAAAGCTTCAAGTTAACCGTTTTTCGTCTGCCAACAACCTCTTTTAGCGGAATTGAGGTAATCACGTTTCCTTTGAGAACGACCATGCGTCCAAACTTTCCTTCGTGAACGAGGTCGATTGCAGCGATTCCAAACCTGATGGCTAATACTCTGTCAAATGCTACAGGCGAACCACCTCTTTGAAGATGGCCTAGAACTACCACGCGGGTTTCAATGTTTTGGCACTTTTTTTCGATTTCTTTCCCGAGGTAGTATCCAACACCGCCAAGCTTTGCATGACCAAATTCATCTACACCTGTGCTATACACAATCTCTGTGCCTCCCTTTGGCTTGGCCCCCTCAGCGGCAACAACTAGGCTGAAGTTGCGACCTCGCCTTTGTCTTTGTTCAATGTATCCACAAACCTCTCCAACATCGAAGGGTATTTCAGGAATCAGAATAATGTCTGCCCCTCCTGCTAGCCCTGCCCACAGTGCAATCCAACCGGTTTTTCTACCCATTACCTCGAGAATTATTACTCGATGATGTGCTTCTGCAGTTGTGTGCAACCTGTCGAGCGCCTCGCATGCAATCGAAACTGCAGTGTGAAACCCAAAAGTGTAGTCGGTGCCAGCAAGATCGTTGTCAATGGTTTTTGGCACCCCCACGGAGGGCAGCCCCATCTCAGAAAGCTTATAAGCTACTCCTTGAGTATCGTCTCCACCAATGACAACTACTGCGTCTATTGCTTGCTTTTCAACTTGCTGCAAAATGCGTTGAGGGCCTCCTTCATGTTTGAACGGATTAGTTCTGGAGGTTCCTAAAATTGAACCTCCTCGGGGAAGCATGCCTGAAGTTGTCTTCAGATCTAATGGAATGAATTCGCCTTCAATGAGTCCACGCCACCCATCTCTAACCCCAACAGTTTCGTAGTCGTATTCTTGAATGGCCTTTCTAACAACAGCCCTTATTACGGCATTGATTCCCGGAGCGTCCCCTCCTCCGCTCAAGATTGCAACTTTCAATGATTTCTCACCCTAAAGAAATCGAGGTTCTAAACTCTTAACACTTGCTAAGACAAAGTTCAGTAAGAAAATAAATATTCGGCCAATTATATCATCTGAACCTGTGGTCAGTGAACAAGCATGAAAGAAAATGTTGCACAGAACATTGCAGGTAGACCCAAACTTGCCAGATTGACTCACCTAGGTCGAGGAAGACTCGAGAAGCTTCATAAAATGCTTTATCAGAGTGGACCTGGCCAAGGGACTTTCCTAAGTTTGCCCTTTGATCAGCTAGTGGAGCACGGCGCTTTACACACTTTTAAGTGGGAGAAGAAAGACTTCACAAATGTCGCTATAACTGGTCGTGGCTCTGCTGACCCTAAGACAGTAACGGAGCTGGCCAACAAAGGGAATTTTTCTGCCATTGTACTGCATCCTGGAATTGCAGACAAATATCAAGATCTTCTACGATTAGACATTCCGTTGATCTACAAATTGGATGGACATATGACTATTCCTAAAAACCCTGCTATTCCTTCAACCGTTGGTGGGATTGCACACGCTTTAAAACTGGGGGCTACTGCGGTTGGCATGTCGTTCTATCCTGGCTCCAGCATGACGAGGGAAGATATGGAGAGGGTCAGCAGCCTAGTGAGAGCAGCTCATGGGCACGGTCTTCCTGCAGTCGTGTGGGCCTACGCAAGAGGACCAGGTGTAGATGAAATTGGTGGTGACACGCTTTACTGGGTGCATTACGCCTGCGTCGTTTCTGAATCTTTGGGCGCCGACATCATAAAAACGAAATTCCCTTCGCCAGTAAGGGAAAACAAGAGAGAAGCATATTTCAAATATCTAACAAAGACTGCAAAGAAAACCTCGGAAGCCACAAAATACATTGAACTTGAAGCTGAAAAAGGAGAGGAACTGACAGAAGAGCAACACACGGAGAGAATGAAGCTGATAGTCAACGCAGTGCCGAGAAGCTTTGTGGTCGTCTCTGGAGGACCCAAAATAAAAGAAGAGCCTGGAAAAACCCTTGCCTTAACAACGAAGATCGTTATGAACGCTGGGGCTGAAGGAAGAATTATTGGGAGAAATTTCTGGGGTGTCCCTATAGAAGAAGGATTAGAGTACTCGAGAATCGTGGCTAAGATTATGACAGAACCACAGTATCATAGGCCATTCCACTTTTCCAACTCCTACCAATAGAAACTAGTTAAAGACTATCTGCAGGACGTTGTCGATTTTCCGTAGGTTGGCTAAGGCTAGGTCTGCATCTTTCTTGCTCAATTTGCCTTGCGTCTTCAACGCTTTGCGCGTGCTTCTTTGACAATAAATGTTTTATCCGGCGAACTATTGTTACTTCTCCCGTGAAAGCACGATGTCGCGAAAATGCGTCGTTGTCGACGCCGTGAGAACTCCCATCGGAAAATCTGGGTGGAATGGGATGAAGAGAGGTGGGCAATTTGCGCATGTCTCCGCTCAACTCCTACTCACATCTGCGATAGTCGAATTGGTGAAGCGTGCCAGTTATAAATCAAAAGACTTCCGTCCAAAGGAGATCGAGGACCTCGCTGTTGGCTGTTTAAGTCAAATCGGAGAGCAAGGAGGAAACATTGGACGGCTTGCCGTGTTTCTGGCTGATCTTCCAGATGAGGTAGCGGGAATGACGATTGATCGATACTGCAATGCTGGGCTGCAAGCGATTAATTCGATGGCGCAGGCAATATTGTCGGGATGTGGAGATATAATGATTGCTGCTGGAGTTGAACACATGTCTCATTACCCAATGATGTCAAGCATCAGCGCCGCAGAGGCTGCTGGGTTCCCAGTGATGATTAGCGATAAAATCTATGAGCGAAACGTCTTCACTCCCATGGGTGTTGCAGCTGACATGGTGGCAAAGAAATATGCTATAACACGTAGGGAATGTGATGATTTCGCACTTTGGAGTCATCAGAAGGCGACAAAGGCCCTGAGAAACAAGGATTGGTATAATAGGAGAATCGCGCCAGTCAAGATCATTCAATCTGATGGACAAAGCCAAACTGTGGACATGGATGAAACAGTTAGAATGCAATCTTTAGATGAGCCGGAGGTTGCTTTTTCGAAATTAGCAGCGCTGGACGCGCGGTTTAGCCCCGAAGGTGTCCACACGGCAGGGAATTCTTCTCAAATCGTAGATGGGGCGGCTGCGGCAATGTTGATGTCAGAAGAGAAGGCAGATGAGCTAGGGCTAGAATGGATGGTTTCAATCGAATCTATGGCGGTCGCAGGGGCTGATCCTGCTTTGATGCTCCTTGGGCCGATTCCAGCTGTGAGAAAAGCGTTAGCGCGGGCTGACAATCTGGCTATTGACGACGTTGACATAATTGAGCCAAACGAAGCCTTTGCGAGCCCACCTCTTGCCTTGGCAAAGGAATTCAGATATCCACTTGATGATCCCCGAGTCAACCCAACCGGAGGTGCAATCGCGTTAGGCCATCCAATTGGAGCAACAGGCGTAATTTATTTCATTGAAATGATTTACGAGATGCAGCGAAACAATCTGCGCTATGGACTTCAGACTCTGTGCGGTGGTGGTGGAGTGGGCATCGCAACTATTGTGGAGAGGGCGCCGTAAAAGTAACGCCTTTTCAGTACCAGTCTGCGCGTGCGAGTCAAATGGTCCAATACGAAAGAACCTGAAGATTTCCTCGTCCTAAATGTTTTTCCAAGAATTTTTCAACATCTTGTTCTTTGAGGAAGCGGGTTCCCTCCTCGTTACAATGTATTGCGATTCCCGTCCGCCGCAGTGTGTCGCCCTTTGCGGAATCGACAAAAATGTATTGTGCGCTTTCAATTGGCATTATGAGCTTGAGACTTGTTAGGTTCTTTGCTGGAATGCTTCTTGCAATAACGTAAACAATACTTTTCGGTTGCTTTTCTAATGCCAATTTCTTGAACTCCTCCCACGTTCTAACCCGAATACTCCTTTTTGCGACGTCGTTCTCAGGTGAAGACATCTACCATCCTTGCTTTAGGAAAGCGTCGACTTGACAGAAAAAGGTTGATGCATCGTGGGACTAGATCGAACAAGAATCTCCGGTTCAACGCGATATTATTCATCGCTAGTTTGGGTTCTTGACGACTTGGGGGACTTTCACCGAAATTCTCCGATTAATCATTTCCGCCTCGGTTCTTCCACAAACGCGAGGAGTAGGAACAATGAAGAAAATCCTATCACACTGCTTATAATGAAAGGCAGCCCGCCTCCTCTTATGGTGAGATTGCCAAGCCATGTAACTTCAAAGACTTGTCCCCTGTAAACATCGTATATCACTGTGGAAAGAATTGGCCCCAGAATCGCGCCTAAACTGAAAAAGGCTGCCAGTCTTCCAAAGAGTCTTCCCCTAATCTTCTCGGGCACCAAGTCAGCATTCAAGGCTCGGGCTGCTGGCATGGCTATATTGTGACCCAAGGCTCTGAATATCGTTACTCCTGCGGCGGAGACTAGGTCGGAAGCGAAGGGAAAGACCATAGTGGCTAGTCTGGAAGGGAAGCTTCCCAGAGCTATTATGGGTTTTCTCCCAACTCGGTCTGAGACTCTTCCAGCGTAAAGGTTGCATACTAAACCAACAAATCCCGAGATTGAGAGTATTATGCCAATTTGAAAGGACGTGGCGTTGAAAACGTCCCCGAAGTACAAGACACTTACGGGTATTATGAATCCAACGGCAAACCCTGTTGCAAGAGATGAAATATAGAGAACTTTAAGAGAAAACCCCACTTTTCTACTTAGTGTTACTTCTTCCTGCTTTGCCGGCGTCTCAATTACATCTATTCCCCTTGTCTCTTTGACCCCTTGCCACACCAGAATGAAAGCTGTGAGGGCCAAGAGGGAGTCAACAAAGAAGGGGATTCTGTAGCTCCACTCAAGCCCTGTTCCAAGAATGTTATTGCATAGGAATTGGACACTTCCTCCGAAGACTGGCCCTAAGTTAAATCCCACCATGCTTAGTGTCAAATAGAATCCTAAGGCTTCTCCTCTCTTGTGCTTTGGAACTTGATCCACCAAAGACGCTTCAGCCGGTGCGGCCACAGCAGCAGTGGCAACTCCGTTTAACAATCTTATTAATAGGAGAGGTGCCCAGTCCCAGACGACGCCGGTCAATACGCCTAGAAACACATCGGCTAACAAACCAGCTTGGATAAGCTTCTTCCGTCCAATTTTGTCCGACAACGAACCGAATTTTTGTGACAGAGTTGCATTTGCAGCGGTGAAGGCGGCAGTGAATAGGCCGATGTAAGCGATTGACGCTCCTAGAAGCTGAACATAGTTGGGAAAATATGAAATCGGCAAAGCATACGCTAGATTCTCTACAAGTGCAGATAGAGACAGGATTATCACACTTGACGTATAAAGCCTCGAAACTTCCATACAATCCTTCCTGGCAACAACTTGAAAATAAACTAATAGAGAAGGAAATATAGATTCGCCTTCTACGGCGTCAAGTCTGATTCAAAGATGGTGCAGAGGGTGGGATTTGAACCCACGAAGGCCTACGCCATGAGGTCCTGAACCTCACCCCTTTGACCAGACTTGGGAACCCCTGCCCAACTATATCAACCACCAAACACAGAAATAACACTTACCGGTGAGTATACCCTAATATTGCGTTGACTCAAACGAAGGAAGGGCGCATCGCAGGACCGACTGGTCTTGACACCCATGACTACGCTGGAACAACTTCACTATTCCCCTAATGCCTACTTCAATGCGGAAGATTGAGCAACAGGTAGGTTTGGAAATGCACTCGTGCCTATGCCCTGACGCATAGAGTCAACCTTGTGGTGCCTTCAGTAGCTATGTTGGGCGCATAGCGCGCGCGTACTTCGAAGTTGAGAATACGACAGAAATAAAAGGAAACACATGGAATAAAAATAGCAAGCTAATGCAGCAGTCGTCCCACCCACTAGGGGAGGTAGAGGACCAATGTGTCTTAGTTTAATGGAGGAGCAATGGGATATCGCAATAATTTTGGACGCTTGCAGATATGATATCTTCAAAGAAGCATACGAGCAATATTTACCATCAGGAAAACTCGAAAAAAGAGCTGGTGCTTCAGACACATTCGAATGGCTGCACACAGTTTTCAATGGGGGCAGAGCGAGTAACATAGTATATGTGAGTGCTCATCCAGGAATAAACAGCAAGGGTGTTGCGTGGGGGAATTTTAATGCGAGCGAGAGATTCTACCGAGTATATGATGCATGGCTTGACGCGTGGAGCTGGGGCCTAGGATCGGCTCTACCCAACAAGGTTGCCAGAATTGCCGTAAACGCAATAGCTGAACACCCCAAAAGAAAGGTGATAATTCACTTCATACAACCTCATTTTCCCTATAGAAAGGCTCCTTGCCCATCAACCTACTTCGACCTGAGATGTGCGAAAAGCAACCCAGAGATGGCGATTTTATTAGAAAGATTCGCCAGAAACTTGATCAAATCTTTAGACTTTAATTTTTCACGATTTAGAATTGCCTATTGGAAATTCAAGAAGCTCCTGCGACTCAACTTTCTTGAAGACTTGAACGAGATTTATTGGAGAAAGTACTCAGTTGATGACCTCAAGTACTTCTATAGGGATAATTTAGAATGGGCTTTGAGTTCAGCGATGCAAATAATTGAAAGATTCAGCGACCATAAAATTGTGATCACGTCAGATCACGGTGAAGCTTTAGGCGAGAATGGCGAATTTTTCCACTTATATAAAACAAAAAACCCCGTTGTTAGAGTAGTTCCGTTCTGGCGAAATAATTTGGCCTTGCAGCAATGAAGTTGAAGTTGGGCCTCAATTGCGCTTAAAAGGTATTGCGCAGGTAAAATCTTACTCAACTTCAGCGATTTCTTCTAAAAACTTGGCTACGGCTCGACCACGTGTCGTCAACTCGTATTTCACTGGGACTTCACGCCTAAACACCAACTTTTTCCCTCGCAAATTTCGCAAATTTTTGTATGTCCGTCGCAAGCTAATGCCTGTAGTCTCCGCTAAGGCGCGAGCTGGAATGCCTGCTTGAGGAATAACCTCGCAAATAGTTCTCTGAGTTGTCGAAACATGTTCCATGGACAAGGCTCTTTTGGTCCGGAAGTAGAAAATTCGGGCAGAAGGAGAATTATTGGATATTAATTCACTGTCCACTAAACGTTTCAAAACCCTTGACAAGCTCTTTGCAAGTCCAGCTTCAGCCAATTCTCCGCGAGTTTTTCCACCATCCAAAAGTTTCCTGAGCACTATCTCTTCATAGCCCCTGGAATGAATTGGGAGATGCCCCACAAACTCATGTCTGACAACAGCGTCATGAACCTTTCTTCCATACAGCGTGAGCATGAAGCATCCGCCTTTTTTACTGACCAATCCAGCTTCCAACATGGGATTCAAATATTCGTTGATTGTCTTCTTGCTGTGATAGAGACAAGATTTTCTCAACTCACCCTGTAAGCCGTCAACTGAAAGAGTCCTCTTCCGCAGAATGTGAAGAATTTTTAGTCTCCTATCATTCTTCAGGGCATTCAACAGCTTAAGCCTGTGATCATCCTTTGAAAGCAATCTATCAATTTTGCGTAGTTCCCTCTTCACTTTCCATGTGTCACATTGGTCGACACAAACCATCGGCGAAACTTCGTCGCAGATCTTGCATCGCTCATTCATCGTTTGAAATGTTTGCTCTAGTGTGCATCCGTCATCAACCATCTTTTTTGACAACCACATCGAGTCGGCGACCCGTCTTTGCTCAGGTGTGAGGGTTTTGAGAAAACCGTATGCCATAGAAGCTTGGGTCTGCACGGCAGTACTCTTATGAGGGGAGAAAGGAGTGCAATTCTTCAACGTTTTTCCTCCAAAGAGTCTATGACACACGTCATAATATTATGACAGACGTCATGCTTATATACCTTTTCCCCGAAACACTACCCAAAGGAGTCAAAACTTTGAAACTTCCATGTGAAGTAGCCGTGAAATCCGTCGTGCCGGCAATACGTGCTCTCCTAGCCAGAGAACTCACTGAGAATTATGGAATGAAGCAAGGGGATGCTGCCGACCTTTTGGGCATAACCCAAACAGCAGTGAGTAAATACATTCACCGCGTACGGGGAAGTGTTCTCTCGATTGGAGGGGAGAAGGAGGTGAAAACGCTAATCATGAAAACTGCTGCGTCCTTGGCAGATGGTAACTTTGAGAGGCCTTTTCTTGCACTGCAAATCTGCACGACTTGTAGCATTGTTCGGAAAAAGCGTCTGATGTGTAGACTATGCAAACGCACAGATCCAGCTTTAGACATAGAGCAATGCAAGCTATGTTTTCTTTCTGCCTGTGATCATCGTTTCAGGCAACAAGTGCCTCTCAAAGAAAAGCGCTGAGTAAAAAGGAGCTGAGCAACAAACTCATTATTACGGCTCCGAAGCTTATCAAGAGAGCTGTTCTCCACGAGAGCTCCTCCAACGATTTTAAAGAGATTCCACAAAGAATAGTTAGCCAGCCATAATACAGCAAGCCCACAATCGAGATTGGTATTCCCCAACTGCTTTGGATGCTGAGGTATTCAGAGAAGGTGAGGAAATAGGGAAAGAAGACAGGTGGCAGAAGAGCAAACAAGAAGGCTAGTACCACTGAATAAATAATCGATGGTGAATACACGTATCCGACTGTTGCGAGCAAGTTTCTCCACGGGCCTGTCCAATGAGAAAAGCTTTTTAAAAGTAACAAAGCTATTCCAGAGAGAATTACCCATTGAAGCAGAAACTGTACGCTGCTTTGCATTAGTAAATACGCAAGTTGAGTTGTGAAGACATTCGACGTTGAAAGGGCGCTATATGCTCCAAAAAACAGTTCATCGATTTTCAGAGTGAGATTTGCTGGCGCATTCCACTGCAAGAGAAAACTCACCCCAGTTATGTTTGCTGGAGCTTCAATGTCCTTCTGATTCGAGGTTTCTGAGCTAAGACTTACACTGACGTTTGCCCAAGTGTTGCTGCGATTAGCTACATAGTTTTCTATACTCAGCTGAATGCTTTCGCTTGAATTTTCGAGAAGGGTCAGTTGCAGTGTCGCGTTGGTTGGCGTTGTGTTGGCCGCGTGCACCCACTTCATCCGAAAAAGAAGGCGGCTATGTTCCTCTTCAGAGGAGCTGAAACTCCCTATATTTTTCAATTGCATACAAATTGAAGTGCCATTAGTCAAGGAAGTTGAAACGCTGCTATTGCCCGTGACGAAATCTTCGTCATCAAAGCTTATGGTGTTATTGGACTCCCATAGAAAAGACGCTTGACCGGATGGCTCTTCTGTCCACAAATCGTCCTCCGATGTTGGGATCTCCAGGAAAAATTTTGTGCCGCTAATATATTGGCCGCCTAGAGTAATGGGAAGCGTTATTAGTAGAATAAGAATTGGGCCTCTAATGTCTGGTCTACGTACTATTTTTTCAAACGCCTTTATTGGAGAAATTATCGCTTCCAGTATCCATTTCATGAATTGTAATGGGCGCCCTCTCTCTTGCTCCTCTTCTAGCGCGTGAGGCTTTTCATCTGTCAATCTGCACGCATTCCCCGCTTGAACCTTCTATAAGTAGCGTAGTCTACGTAGCTGATATTCTTGTTCTCCGCTTGGTATGTAATGGTGAATTTCTGTCTGGATCTCTTGTCTAAGAGCTGATTTGTAGTAATGAAAGAGTAGGCGTCGCTTCCAGCCCCTGAACCATAACTTGCTACTAAAATTCTTTCATTCGGTTTTGCTACGTCGAGTATGGCCGCCAAACCGATGGGGGAACAACCCGAGTATGTATTTCCGAATTTTGCCACTTGAAGCCCTGGTAAGAATTGCTCCTCTTTGAATCCTAACGCCTTCGCAACACGTGTTGGAAAAACTGCGTTTGGCTGATGAGCCACGAAGTAGTCCACGTCGCGTGGCTCAAGCTTCAACTGTGAAGTAAGCTTTTGGACAGCTTTTGTTACGTGCTTAAAGTAGGCTGGTTCACCTGTAAACCTGCCTCCATGACTCGGGTAAGGTTGAGTATCTCTCCTCCAAAAGTCTGGCGTATCTGACGTTATGGAGCTCCAGCCTTCAAACTGTGCTATCACGTCATGCATGCCGAACATGAAAGCACAGCTTCCGTAACCTACAAATAGATCCAACTCGCCCCCTGGTTCTCCTCTTGGAGCAGATTGGGAGTTGTCGGTGCCAATCACCATGCTGTAGGATCCTTTTAAATCTGGATAATACACCAGAGAAGCTGCGTCTTTGAACATGCTTGTTGCTGCTTTGCAGGCGAATTCTGTGTCTACAGCATCCACACATTGGACGCCTTCGCCTTGACACTCTTCACCGAGCTTCAACACTTGCGCTACTTTGGAAGCAATGGGCTTGACTGCGTAGGGGTTAGACTCGGATCCTACATACACTTTAGCAACCGATATAGGGTCGACGCCAGAGTGTATAAGCGCCATTTTTCCAGCTTCAACAGCTGCTGTAATGGAGTCTTCATCGATGAATGGCACGGAGCGCTCTATTGTTCCTTCTTTGATTCTGAACTTTGAAGAGTATGCACCATATGCCACAATTCCCGGCTTGTCATATTGCTTTGAAGGTTGAACAATTCTGTATTCTTGGAATGGGTAGTATCCATCAGCAAACGAGAAAGCTAGAGAGATTGTTGGCACTATTCCGCTAGAGTCAACAGCGTGTCTTCTCCGGAAGCGTGGTACAACTTTTCTGCCTTCTAAGCTGTTTAAATCGATTTTCAGGTCGTCTGCAATGGCAAAATCGGTGATTCGACCCGGGAAGCGAACCTCTTCATTATGGAAGGAGATGATTCCATATACGTAGGGGCCTAGTTTTGTGAACCTGTTTGTGGGATTTTTAACGTAGGTGCAAACTTCCAGAGTTCCTTCTTCATAGAAAAAATCGATAGGCTCTGTCATTCCATAACTTTTTCTCCCACAGGCACCACAGTGATTCCTAGGTTTAAAATACTCTTTTCCACAAAGAGTGCAGCGGCTACCGCGTAGTCTATCGCCTATATAGGCTACTCGTCTTTCAATAGGTTCACTGCTCATTTCATTCCAATCCTAAGATGCAAGTGTACGCCTTTGTGCCGAAGCCTTCCATTTCATGAACACAGCCATATTTGAGTTCACCGTCGGCCTGTACTTGCCTCGCACCCGCTTTTTTTCTCAACTGTTGAAAAATCTCGAAGATTTCCGCTCCTCCGGTGGCGCCTAATGGGTTTCCGTCGGCTTTGAGTCCTCCATTCATATTCACAAAAAGGCTCCTACCATTGAGCTCAAGAAAGTCTTCGCTTTCTTTGAAGCTTTTGTGGATGTCACTCCAAGCTTTTCCTCTCTCGCAGAAACCTAAATCTTCTAAAGACACTATTCCCATCATTGTTGATTGATCGTAAAGCTCCAAAATACTAATGTCATCTAACTCAACCCTTGCTGACCTGAGAGCTTCATTCATCGCCAGCTTTGTGGCTGCAAACCCAGTAAGGTCGCTGCGCGACGGAAAGGTAATGTAGTCTGTAGCCAGAGAATAGCCCAAGATGTAGACCGGTTTATCTGTGAAAGATTCAGCTGTTTCTGAATTTGTTAGGATAAGGGCAGAAGCCCCGTCAGATATTGGGGCGAAGTCAAACAGACCTAAAGGTCTCCCTGTTTTGACTCTGGCTTTTATAACAGTGTCGGCAGAAATTTCCTTGTGAAACTGGGCGTACTCATTTTTCATTGCGTTCGAATGGCTCTTCACAGCAAATTCAGCCAACGCTAAGTTAAAAATGTCGAGCTTCTCACCAGAGATCCCGAATCTCTTGATGTATGCCCTCAACATAAGTTCATGATTAGCTTCAGGTGTGCATCCTGCGTAATAGCTCCAAGGATCTTCCAAGAGCATAAGATCGTCCCTGATTTTGTCCCAGCGATCAGTCATTTTCTCCATTCCACCCACCAGCACGATATCGTATTTTCCAGCTTGAACGGCATTGCACGCATTTGAAAGGGCAGAGCTGAATGATCGCGTTATTTCCATAGGGACATTTAGTTCCAAGAGCTCAGAGAGAAAGCCTTCCTCAAGTCCAATTTTGTTAGTTATTGGAAGAAAATAATCTGCAAAATAGCAAGCTTCTAAACTTCTCCGTTCAATGTTTGCAGCCTCTGCAGCCGTCAATCCAGCTTCCCACACCAGATTTTCTGGCTCTACTTCATAATGCTCCCCAAAACTAGTTCTGCCCACGCTGACAATAGCTGGGCATTTCGCTTTCATGAGGACTGTGAACTCCTTTCTCTGTAGAGTTTCATCCACCTATATAATTGTGTTTCTTAAGTGTTTTTTCGATTGCAGAATATCTTCATCAAAAAGATTACATGAAGCGAAGCAGAACCAGAGCGTGTGACGTAGGTTTCGCCCGCATGGCTGTTTGGCAATAGAGAAGACATTGAAGACCACTATGGCCCTGAGAGATTCTAACTATGCATGCATGTTGTTGTGCCTTTCAGCAAAGCATATCCGAAATGTCCAAATTGCGGAGGCAACACAGAGCAAATGTTGAAGGCCCTCGTCAAGAACGGAAGGATCGTGGCGAAACTGCCTAAGCCCAAGGAAATTCGCAAATACGTTTTAGAGCAATTGGCGAAGCTTTCGTTGAAATTAGTATATGTAATCTAGCAGTCTCCTGCCCTGACTTGCTTTACTATAATACTTATATTTCCGCTCAGTTAAACAGGATAACTAACTCCTGGTGAAAGAATTTGCCTTATTGTCCGAAATGTGGAAGTGAAGTCGCTGAAGGAATGGAGTATTGTCCCAAATGTGGAGCACCCCTCAAGGTCGCGATGGTTTCCAGAAGATCAGAATATGAGAGGCCCGAGAAGCAGGAGAAACAAGAGAAAGAGGAGAAAGCCGAAAAGTCTGAGAAACATGAGAAAGGAGAAGCAAATCGTTTCTGGGTGCTGATTGCGGGGCTGATCATAATTGTCCTCGGAGCCACCTCTTTGGTAGCTAGGCTCTTTAGCGTTCCTGAAGCTTGGAGTGGAGCGTTTTTCTTGCTAGTCATCGGCGCGGTGATCATCATTTCTGCTATCTATGGAGCGACACGAGCAACCAGAAGAAATCCGCGACCCTAGAGAAGCCATCCATATAGAAGCCTAAACAATCGATGCTCCAAAATAGTGAAAGTGGTAGCTCTGCCAAAAATTCTGAAATAATTTTTACCCATAGCCTCAATCATGTCGCCAATGCAGTATCTAGGAAAGAGGCAGGACGACACAACCAATTTCCCCCACTCCCCTCTTTTCAGTTCATGAAGCATCTTGACTCCTTTTCCAGTTTCAACCTCAAACAGGTATTTGTCATAATTAGGGCAAATGTAGGGAAGATCATCCAATTGTTGACCATAAACGCCTTCTGTAGCCGTATACATTTCGGCCACAGGGACTGCTCCATAGTAGGACGTGAGCTTTGGTGCGTATTTAGATTGGATTTTTCGTACACTCGTGCAAAAAAGAGCTTTGATTCTCCACAAGTCTCTTGGTTTTTTTCTGTGCTTTTTTGTTATATATCTAGCAAAGGATAAGATGACCGGTGTGACGCCCATAGCCGCAATCACGGTTTCGTGTAATGCTTTCTGGTAGACCAGTTCGAATCTTTTTCTCCAATCTAGCCCTGTTATGCCCGGGCCAAGCGCATCGATTTCCTCTTGTTTTGGCACCAGGCTAATTTGGTTGAGCATTGGATTCAACTTTGCATAGGTGCCAGAACTATAACCATAGGTTACAATTTCTCCGTTCGATTTCATCTTCGCTACTGTGGAAGGGAAGTTAAGGTTGAGGATTTTTCCAGTTAGTAAAGAGAAGTCGTTTTTTCTTAAAGCGTAATTTACCAAGGCTCTTGCGCCACAAGAAAATATTTGCTCCAGATGGGTTTTTGTGATGGGAAGAACTTTTGAGGTGCCTGTGGAACCTCTTGTCATGACCCAACAAGTCGGAGGCTCAGAAAGCATAGTCCAGTAGGCTCCTGCTTTGATCTGCTCCAAGTAAGGTTTCAGCTGCGTATAGCTGAGTTTTGGAAAGCTTGTTTGGAAATCCAGCGCGTTTGTGACTTCACTTGCAGAATGTTGCTTGCCATATTCAGTTTTTTTGTAGTGCCCAATCAGCTCCAGCAGAACTTCGTGTTGGGCTTCTGCTGGGTTTTGCAGAGCTTCATACCATGGATTAACCAGTGATTGCAGGAAGCTGTTTTGTGGAGGTGGTGAAGACATTACCGGAGAAGAAGGTTTTGTGTCCTCTTAAAGTTTGAGTGTAGGTTATCAAGGAATCTGGAGACATAGACATTTTGTCCATAACTGAATGCTTATTTACTCCTTCGCAAATCAGAATAGGCATGCATTAATTTGAGGGATGAAATGTGAATGCTTTAAGAAACAAAGGTGGTCTTTCAACCCTTTCTTTAATTATTTTACTTTTAGTTTCGGGTACAATCGGAGCTGTCTTGTCCTACCTGTGGACCGTGGGCTATTACGTAAAGGAAGGACACACGATACCTGAAGGCATCGCCACAATAACAATCACCAGCGTCTCTTTTCCTGTTGAAGACAGTAATTACTTCGATGTGACTGTTTTAAATCCATCTTACTCATACGGCGAAGCAAAGGTTACAAATATTGCTTTCACCGTTGACGTTGAAGGCGAGGAAGCCATCAACGACGTTCCAACGGATTCCATAGATCCATCAGTCCCCTACATTCTTGGAAAGGGCGAAACCATAACCTTCAGATGCAACAAAAACTGGGGGAACTATGCAGGCCAGAATGTTCGCGTCCTAGTTTTTCTACAGAATGCCTCAGGCGCAACATTTCCTCATGCAACGGGAAACGTGAAATTGCACTTTGTCAAAGCAGACATTGTAACTGAGATATCAATTGAACGTTTTGATGTAACTGTCCGCAACGCGGCAGAATCGCTCATACCGGTAGACGTATCAGAAATAGAGTTCGGTTCAATTCGCATTCCTCCTCAAAACGTAACAGTACGCGGTGAAACCGCCACGCTACCACAGCAACTCCAACCAAATGAAACTCGAACGTTCACGTGCGAGTGGAACTTGCTAGAAAACGGCGTTCTCGGAATCATTAGCTCCTCGCATACAATCACAGTCAAGACTTTGCAGGGGTATTCCGCTTCCAAGACAGAAACGCTACCTGCCGTCGTCTCCCTCAACATATCCGATGTGAGTTTCACCAATCTACCGGACAGTAGTGGATTCAATGTGACGATATCTAACCATCCCGCATCGCCCCACTTTGTCAACGTTAGCAGAATCACGATCAAAAATGGGACTCAGGTCTTCGACAATGTAACTGTAACGGAGATTTTTATTAACTCCACAATACCCGGCGGACCACTACCCGTGGTGCTTGTACCTGGAGGAAATCTTACTCTTCAATGCATGTGGAGTTGGGAGACTTTCAAAGGCAATGACGCAATAATAACAGTTCACACCTCACAGGGGTACGAGAGATCTATCTACAAGACGTTTCCAGGGAGCTAAAAAATTCAAACTTTTCATCCACTATTTGGCGAAGCTTTAATCTCTAACCTCCTCTCTACAGATATTCTCTGACTCGCTGTCAATGGTGGAAAACTTGACTACAACGTCCTTCAGGGCAACAAAAAGAGTTGGCTCAATAGAATATGCTATAAGAGATGTCATTGAATTCGCTAAAAGGCTTGAAAGAAAAGGAAAGGAAATAATTTACCTCAACATAGGCGACCCCGTGAAGTATGACTTTGAGACTCCCAATCATGTCAAAGAAGCCCTTTGTGAAGCTGTATATGCAGGAGCAAACTGGTACGGACCTTCGGAGGGGCTTTCAGAGTTACGAGAGGCAATCTGCAATAAAGAAAGACGCGTTAACAACATTGATCTTTCACCTGAAAGCGTTGTTGTCACGACAGGTGTTTCCGAAGCGATTTTCATGACTCTGGCAGCGATAATCGCTAGAGGAGACGAAATTCTTGTGCCTGGTCCGACGTATCCCCCTTATACTGCGTATGCAAAATTCTTTGAGGGCGTACCAGTTGCTTACAAGACAATCGAAGAAGAGGGATGGAAGCCTGATGTTGAAGACATGCGGGCTAGAGTCTCCAAAAGGACAAAAGGTGTCGTGATAATAAATCCGAATAATCCTTGTGGGGCTCTCTATGATGAGAAAACAGTAAAAGAGATTATCGATTTGGCTGCTGAAAATGACCTCCTAGTCCTCTCCGATGAAATTTACGATCAGATAGTTTTCGAGGAAGCGTTTGTAAGCACCGCTCATGTTGCAGAGGATTATCCGATAATTGGTCTAAACGGCTTCTCTAAAGCCTACTTGGTTACAGGATGGAGACTGGGATACTTCTATTTCCACGATCCCGAAGAAAAACTAGAAGAATTAAAGATCAGCACCTTAAAAGAGTCCCGAATAAGGTTGTGCACCAACACCCCTGTCCAGAAAGCAGGTGTGGCAGCTTTGAATGGGCCTCAAGAACATATCAAAAAAATGGTGGAGAAGCTCAGGAAGAGAAGGGACTATGCATGGAAGCGACTAAACGAAATCGAAGGAATCAGCTGTACTAGGCCAAATGCAGCCTTCTACGTTTTTCCAAAAATACACGATGTTGGGCAACGCTGGAAGACTGATCTTGAATTTGTCGTAGACGTTTTAGAAAAAACAGGTGTTCTTTTTGTGCATGGGTCGGGCTTCTGCAATACTTATGGTGTAGGGCATATGAGAGGAGTGTTTCTTCCTCCAATCGAATTCATGGAAAAGGCATTCAGTAGACTGGAACGCTTCATGAAGGTTGATTCTAATTCAAATTTATAGCTTACCACTCTTAATGTATAGGTACCCCTTCATTGGGGTCTGACACTAAGTTGCTGTATTCTTCCATCAGCCTCCGAGTGATAGGTCCCGGTTTTCCGGCTCCAATCTTTCGCTTATTTATTTCCTTCACTGGAACCACCTCGGCAGCTGTTCCTGTGAAGAATACTTCGTCTGCAAGAAATAGGTCGGCCGGCGTAATCTCTTTCTTGATTACCGTAAATCCGAGCCTCTTCGCAATGCCGATGACTACACTTCTTGTTATACCCCGTAAAGCCCCCGTGGATGTTGGTGGAGTTATGATCACGCCGTCGGTTACAGTGAATATGTTTTCTGCAACTCCTTCACAGACAAAGCCTTGTTTGTTAAGGCAAATGGCTTCATCCACATTCGCGCTATTTGCTTCAATCTTAGCTAGTATGCTGTTTAAGTAGTTTAGCGATTTTACCTCATGAGTTGTGGCGTCAACAGGGTCTCGCTTGACCCATGAGATTATAGCTGCTAACCCCTCATTTTTTGCCTTTCCTTGGTGAAGGCTTATTCTATCGGTTATGATGATTATTGTGGGTTTAGAGCATTTTCTGGGGTCGAGTCCTAAATCACCCACTCCCCGTGAAACAATTAGCCTGATGTATGCGTCAACGAGTCTGTTTTTCTTCAATGTGTCTATGACAGCTTCAATCATTTTCTCCTCTGCGAATGGAATGTTAATCATGATGGCCCGCGCAGATGCATACAGTCTTTTGATATGTTCCCGTAACTTGAAGACACTGCCACTATAGGCTCGAATCCCTTCAAACACGCCATCCCCATAGAGAAAGCCATGGTCATAGACTGAAATTTTCGCTTCTGATTTGGGGCAATACTCTCCATCTATATAAATGAGAGGTTCGTTCTGCTCCACTTTCACTTTCTCCCTTTATATATCCACAACATTCAGATCTTGATATATGTTGTGCAATCAAACCTATCCATAAAACTGCGGTCGTTGGGACAGCTTCTGCGGCAGTGGCAGAGGTTTGAATGGTTTGTCTTCGACCTCCTTCAAGATTTTATCCACGAGCTCTCTGAGTTTCATTTTCTTAATTTTCCGAGCCACTCGATCTCGAACTGGCAAAAATCCCGAGTCAATTTCTTTTTGACCAATGACTATGACGTAAATCACCCAATCTCTTTCTGCTTCTCTAACTTTCTTCTGTAAAGTTAGCGACCGATCGTCAAGGTCTACTCTTATTTCATGTCTGCGTATTTCTTCAACAATGTTCTCGGCGTCTTTCGTAAACTTGTCTGAAACAGGTATTACTCTCACCTGTGTCGGAGAAAGCCAGAGGGGGAGAAATGGAACTCCCCCTTCTTTCTGGTCTCGATACGATTTCTCTAACATCGCATAAACACATCTCTCAATCCCGCCACTTGGAGAACAGTGTAGAATCAGCGGATGCTGTTTCTGGCCAGTTTCATCTGTGTACGTGATGTCATACCTGTAAGCGTTCTCCACATCAATCTGGTCTGTTGATAAGGCGGAAGCTTTTTCTTGATTGTCAATGAAATTAAATTCCCATTTAAGAACCCAATAAAACGCTTTTTCCTCAAACATCTCCATCAATGCAGGCTTTCCAAACAACCTGACGAGCGATATTACGAAATTCCTGTTTTTGTTGTAGAAATCCTCTGCAAACCTAATGGCTAATTCATAGTCTTTCTTTTCCAGGCCCAAGCTGTCCAAGACTTCACTGCACAACTTGAATCGAGTAATGAATTCTCTTTTGGTTTGTCTTAAATCCGCGCAGAGGGCATGACAATCTGGCATGGTGAAAGCACGTTGCCTACGGAGTCCAGCTATTTCGCCGCTTTTCTCTCGTCTAAAACTGTACCTTGTCAGCTCGTATACTCGCAGAGGAAGCTGACGGTATGAGAGTTGCGTGTCGTGGAGCATGAGAAATTGGCCAAAGCATGCTGCAAACCTGAGGAAGAGATCTTTGTCTTCTGACTTGATTATATATTGTCTTGCTGGAAACCGGTCAAGGTAGTCGCTTAGACTGGGGTGGTTGAGGTCATACATGACGGGAGTTTCGACTTCCATAGCGCCGTAGTTTACCATCGTATCTGTGACAAGCTGTTCAATCAAAGACTTGACTAGCCGTCCCTTGGGATACCATCTTAAATTTCCAGGATCGCTACCAGGTTCGTAGTCTACCAGTTCTAGTCTTTGCATCAACTTGATGTGGGGCGGCTTCTCTTGGCTTGCTCTTGTCTTTGAAATTTCGTATTTCGCCAATCTCTCGAGGTCTTTGTGTTCGGTGAAATCGAATTTTTCAACCGGTACTACGCTTCCATCTGGCTGGATAATGTACCAGGATGATTCTAATTTTGCTTCAGCTTGTAACGCTTCAGAAACCTTTTCTTCTTCGTTTTCCACGTCCGCAAGAACAGTCCTTGACTGCTCTGCTAGTGGGTGACCTTTTATTGAAATGGTGAATTTCTTGTTCCACCCAAACGGAGCCCGAAAAGTTTCCATACCCGCGGTTTTGGCCGCCTCTTCCATTCTTCTAATTACTTTGAGCGCCACAGCCGGCTTTGCCAGGTTATTGCTTAGGTGTGCATAGGGGTAAATCAGAATTCTATTAACTTTGAGTTTCTCCAGGAAATTTTCGATTTCTTTGATAGCTCGCGTTGCTACTACTTCGTTGTCTTCTTCTTCAACAGCCGTGAAAAGAACCACAACCTCTTCTATCCGCCTAGCAGTCTTTTCAGTTTCTTCTGCCGCGCTGACTTCTTTCTGTACGGGTAGGTATTCAATGTAGTCTGAGTGCAGTTGAAGTATGCGCAAACTGTTCAATCCGCCCAATCAACTTAATCCTAGAATTAGCGTGGACTTTCTAAAAATGCTTGTGGAAAACAACTCTCGTGGGATATAAAGATCCCACTTAACTATATTCTTTCCACCATAACACCATCTCCTCTGAGCTTCCACACTGCGGAGCATTCTGCCACCAAACAGAGAATTCTCGATGCATCACAAAGTGATGGGCACTCAACGTTAAAATACCCCACTACTGAATAACAAATAAAAAGCCGGATATGCCATGCCCACCTCAACACGTGAAAAACGAGACAAACACTATGGTGAATGGTTCCGCAACGTCCTGATAAACGCTGAGATACTGGATTATCGCTACCCAATAAAAGGATGCGGCGTTTGGCTGCCTTACGGATATAAAATTCGCAAGCACGTCACTAGCCTCTTAAGAGAATTACATGACACTACAGGGCATCAGGAAGTTCGATTTCCAATAATGGTCACTGAAACCAACCTACGCAAAGAAGCTGCCCACATCAAAGACTTTGAAAATGAAGTTTTCTGGGTAACGTATGGCGGTCTCAAACCTCTCGAAATCAAATATGCCCTTCGACCTACAAGCGAAACAGCAATCTACCCTATGCTTAGAATGTGGATAAGAAGCCACAGTGACCTACCAATGAAACTGTATCAGATTGGAAGTGTTTTCCGCTACGAAACCAAAACTACGCGTCCAATTATTCGAGTCCGCGAAGTCACCACCTTCAAAGAAGCTCACACTAGCCACGCTACCCTCAAAGGCGCAGAAGCTCAGATTAAAGAAGCCACGCAAATCTACAAAGACTTCTTTGACGCCTGCGGTGTCCCCCACGTGGTTAGCCGCCGCCCTGACTGGGATAAATTTCCGGGTGCCTTATACTCCGTATCCTTTGACGTTATAATGCCTGATGGACGTACTCTCCAATCAGGAACAGTACATAACTTAGGTCAAAACTTCTCCAAGGTCTTCGACATCCAATACGAGACCTTGGAGGGCAACCATGATTACATCTGGCAAACTTGCTATGGCATAAGTGAACGTGGAATAGGCGCACTGCTCAGCGTACACGGCGACGACAATGGCATTGTACTTATGCCGTCGCTTGCCCCAATTCAAGTTGTTATCATTCCCATACCCCACGAAGAACGTGGATGTGAGATCGCTGAATTATGCGAGCAAGTAGCAGAAAAACTGCGAACCTTGAACATGAGAGTTGAGGTCGACCGGAGAGACGGACTTACTCCAGGGGCAAAGTTCTTCTTTTGGGAACTACGCGGCATCCCGGTTCGATTAGAGATCGGCCCCAAAGACATACAAAAAAGGCAGGCCATTATTGTGCGTAGAGATACTTTCGAAAAAAGTGCTTGCAAGATTGGCGACCTTCCGTCTAAAATTTCTTTGATGTTAAAGGAGATGACGGAGGAGTTGCGAAGTAAGGCTTGGGAACGAATGCACCGACGAGTCTATCGAGTTGGCGATGTAGATAAAGCGAAGCAATTGCTAGAGAAAAAGGCAGGGATTGTAGAGCTTTTGTGGTGCGGCAAAGCGGAGTGTGGACACAAACTTGAAGAGAAAATGAACGCTACAGTGCTGGGAACACCTGTCGACATTGCAGAGAAAATTGAGGACAACTGTGTTATCTGCGGTAAGAGAGCGTCAGACATAATTAGGCTGTCAATAGCTTATTAGCCAACTGGAACAGCAATTTCGTTTCACAGGTGACTTGAACGACTTTTAAATAAAGATTCCTACCTTAAAACACGTGGGAAAGCCAAAATGCTAACATACGTCAAAAAGAGAATGCAGTCTTTACTTGCAGCCGAGGCCAGACTACTGCATCGAATGGGCATGACCCCAAATCAGGTTAGCGGGATGGGGATTTTTACAGCATTTTTAGCTGCAGGGAGTTACTGGGCAGTGCAGCAGAACCACCTTTTTCTCTTAATCGCGCCAATTCTGCTTCTTCTGTCAGGGTTCCTAGATGCCCTTGATGGAGCAATTGCTAGGCTTTATGGTGAAGCCACTGTTTTCGGTGGGTTTCTGGATTCGCTCCTTGACCGCTACGCAGATGCCTGCATTTTAGTCGCTATAATGATAGCTGGCTTGTGTAGTATTTTCTGGGGCTCTGTTGCCCTTGTGGGGTCATTCCTAGTTAGCTATGCCCGCGCAAGAGGAGAGGCTGCAGGCTCGAGAATGGAAACTATCGGTCTCGCGGAGCGTGCAGAGCGAATACTGGTTCTCGGATTTGCTAGCTTTGTCGCCTTTGTGAGATTGGAAGCGCTTAATCTAGGCATAATCGTTCTTGCAGTGATGACAAATTTCACAGTGATGCAACGGGCAGTCCATGTCTATAAAACATTGAAACGAAAAGAAAGTTAGAACCTCTTCCTGCGACGTCGTTTTCGCTCGTTTTTAGCGCGTACTTTGACCACGCCGCGGTGTACAGCACAGGAAACACAGTAGTACTTCGTCTCCACCGGTGAAGTGATATATGCTCCTTTTTGTCGCAGCTCTTTGGCCAGTGCGTAATCCACCATAGAGACTCTCCGCGAAACACGCTTGGCTTTGTCTCGGGGAACAAGCTCGCCACAACTGTAGCATTGAGTCAATGTGCTCTTTCCTTTACCACCCTTTGATCTTCCGCGACTCTTCCTCTTGACTGGCAAATATCCACGCTCTTATGCTATCTAGCTAGTCAATTGCTGAAGAGACTTATATATTCATTCTTATTGTTTTAGCATGTGTTAGACCTAGTCACTGTCGGCCATTTTGTGATAGACCTAATAATCTCGTCACGTGGCACCAATCCCGTAGTGACGCTTGGCGGTCCACCTACATTTGTTTCTGTGGCAGCCAGTACGTTGGGTGCTAAGGTGGGAGTAGTTTCTAAAGTGGGCAGGGACTTCCTTAGGTATTTTGACTGGCTTTGCCATAATAATATAGACTTGTCGTTGGTAAAGGTCTTCGAAAAAGCCTCTACAACAAGATATGAGTTGACCTATAATGGTGATGAAAGAGAACTCCAACTGAAAGATCTGGCGCCCTCAATTGTGGTTGACGATCTTCCTTCTTCCTTGCGGGCTCATGCAATCCACGTTTCACCAGTAGCGAACGAATTATCAACAAGCATCCTTGGAACACTTAGAGACAAGACACCCTTGCTGTCTATTGACCTGCAAGGATTCCTCCGAGAATTCGATGAGTCAGGCTTCGTTAACCTAAAAGGGCTTGGTGACATGAACTTTCTTCAACAGTGTGACGTATTCAAGTCTTCAATTGAAGAGATAAAAGCGGTTACCCGGAACCGGAAGCTTAGAGACTCTGTGGAGAAAATTCGGGAATGTGGTGTTAAAACTGTTTTGGTCACAATGGGACGAGAAGGCACATTAGCGTATGTTGGAGAGGAGTTTTATCATGTTCCTGCATGTAAACCCGCAAAATTTATAGATCCAACCGGTGCTGGTGATGCTTTTATGGGCGGTTTTCTCGCAGAGCTTATTCGTAAAAGAGAGCCTTTATGGTGCTGCTGTGTGGGCTCAGCTGCGTCATCGTTTGTTTTAGAAGATTTCGGCTTCAGGCGTTTGCCTAAAGGATACGAAATCTACGAGAGGGCAACCAAAATATATGAGAAAGGAATTAAGCCAGTGGCGAATGATGTTGCTGCTTAGAGGTGATGTCGATGGGAAAGATTGACAAAGGTGTAAAATGCACTGTTTTGAATTGTAGCAAGGACGCCCTTCGTTCCATATCTGCCAGCAAGGTTGGGGCTGCTGGTCTAAAAGTTGGCTCTGAAAGAAGAGCGTATCTCTGTAAAGAACACTACAAGGACTATAAGAAAGCTACCAGGAAAGACAGGACGTTGGAGAAGTGGAGATATCAAAGCTCTCGCTAAGTTTCTTCGATACGCAACGCGGGCGTACAGGTTCTAGACTCCTTTTTCAAGGGCTCATGATGTCTAAATTTGGTGTTTAAGATCGGTCTTCACCACGAGAGAAGCTAGGCGCTTGTGTGTGCCTGGGCTAGGCGGCACTAACTTCTTGTAGTTTGCTGCAGCATGACCAGATTGCCTATACGACATACCTGTGTCTGTCTTTGAACTCCTGAACCTTCCCTGCATTCCAACCGCGCAGTTGCTGGTAGTATCCGGTAATCCTCGACCAATGTTCCAGGTTTTCACCCTCGGCCCTGCATGTCTTGCATCTCGTCTGTAAGTTCGCTTCGACAGTGTTACATTTTCTGCAGATAGTCAAATCCCTAGTAAATGCGAAATACGCTGCCAAAGACTCTGTTGCTACACGCCGAATTAGGCTCCAAACGCTCTCAGCCGAAGAGTTGCTCTCACCTAACCACACGTGCAAAATTGCTCCGCCTTTGGTCAACGGATGGAAACTCGACTCGATCTTAATTCTGTCTATTAATGGAATTCCTGATGAAGGGCGCACATGTGAACTGTTAGTGTAGTAGATTCCACCATTACTCAAGTCGCCCTGTACAACTGCTGCATCCCCAAAGATCCGATGGTCAACTAAAGCCAACCGATGTGCACAACTCTCTGCGGGCGTCTGTATACAACCAAACCGAAAACCAGTCTCCTTGCCAAAATCAGCCACACGGTCAACCATATGTCTAATCACTCGAAGTCCAAACCGCCACGCATCTGTGCCCTCATGCAACTCAACGCCCAGATGCGCTCTAAGCAACTCATTCAAACCTACAAATCCGATGTTGAGCACTTGCTTATCCAAGTTTAAGTATGGTTCTCCAAAGCAATCCATGGCGCAGAATGGCAGCGAGCCGCCATTCAAACGCTCTCGGATGACGTCTCGCTTAATCAACAAGACCTCCCGTGCCAAATCCATACGCAAATCTAAAAGCTCAAAGAGTTTCTTGTCGCTTCCATTAACCTCGTAAGCCAACCGTGGCAAATTAATGGTCACCACCTGCAGACTTCCCATCCGCATCGCTCCCTTGTGAAAATCTTCCAGCTCATCACTATCCGGCGCGAAAATTAGCCGGCAACACTGACTATTGACGATATCAGGCATATAATCGGGACATAAGTTCAGAAAGTAGGGCGTGCCAAACCTAGAAGCTAATTCGGCCACTTTGATATACTCCTCTTCAAACTTGGTGAGATACTCCCGCCGCAACTTCACCTCGCACTTGGGAAAATTAAATGGCTTCCCCAAATGGTCCCCACCCATGTAAACGTCGAGGATAGCATTAAAGAAAGTATTGGCTTCATCAAAATAGTCCTGATAGGTTTCCGACTTGCTAATTTTTCCCCCGGGCAAAAATGCAGGCACATCCCAAATAATCCGAGGGACCGCACACTCTAGAGCAATACTTGAAAACACTGTTTGACCGCCTCGCGCCACGTACATCTGCGACATCTCATAAATGAACATCTGAGCCAATTGCTTCATACGCTTGTACGACATTCCCCGAACAAAAGGTGCCAACCAAACATTGAAGAAGTCGTAACCTTGCCCCCCGGCCCAATTCGTCTGTGCTGCGGCCAAAGCCTTCGCCGCATGCAGAATCGCTACTTCAGGATGCTTTGCAGGTCCTGCGACAGCCGTATGCACGCCTTGTCCATCCACAATCAACCCTTTGCGTAAGAAGAAACGTAAATCATGCTCTTGACAGAAGGGTCTCGTGGCGAAGTATTCTAAATCGTGGATGTGAATGGCTCCCGCAATGTGTGCATCTGCCAGATGGGGTGGCAAACAATTTAGAAGTGTGTATTGGTCAAAGATCGTGTCAGCGGCGAGCTTGTGAATTGTTTCGGGGTTGTGTTGAAGATTGGCGTTTTCCTTGTCGCCAGCCCGAACAAGCTTGTCAACATCAAACAGAGGAAGGCCAAGCCGTGTGTATCGAGCTCTCGAACGTTCAAAGTTGTTTTCAAGCAACGCCACGCACACAAACTCGCGAATCAGTGGGCCAGACAAGAACTCTAAGTCCAGAGTGTTTATTCGATTTGCAATGTCTAAGGCTATCCTATCTGCAACTTCTTCGGAAAGTTCCGTTTCCCTCATCAAGGAGTTTCGTATTCTTTCAGGATTGAAGTCCTCGAACATTATTCTGGAAGTTCTGACCCTGGGAAAGTATTTGAGCGAATCTACAGCAAATTCTTGATGTGTCGTCGTGGAAAAACCTCCGCAGCAAAACACATTACAGTCATTTCCTTCTTAGAATTTTCAATATACATTTTGGTCAAAAATAGCGTGCTGACGCCCTAGTGATTATGGTTTTTATTTACAGATCGCTGTCAATTTAGGACGCCATGTAGGCTACTTAAAATTTTTAGAAAGAACTGTATAAAATTTTGTATCTCCTTCGCTGGAAATTAACACCTGAAGTGTTTGACGCGAAGGTGTCAACGCATTGGATATTATTGGAGTTCTTCAATAACGGTTCGCAGTCAGAATGTTTGTGGAGTTGCAGTGGGGGCATTTCAAATGAGCTCCGTGGGACGTGTGTTTACAGTGTCTGCAGTGTGTAAGGTGCCTGTTGTAGATGAAAAAGCCTATTTCACTGGTTAATATTTGCTTTGTTTTATCTAGCAGTTCCTCTGGCGATGGATGGGGCGTTTCGTTGTTAACGAGCACAAGATGGCCACCTTGGTTGAGTCGGTGTATTCGCTCTTCAAGCGTTACGTGCCTCTTTTCTGCGAAAGAGATTGTATTGATGTCTGAGTAGCGAGGGCGTTCTCTGGAACCTCGAGTTTTTACAGCTCCCCACCCATATTTTTCTACGTCGAGTCTTGCAAGCCTTCTTGCAGCTATTGAATGGGGGATAATGGCGGTCGTCTGTCGAGTGTGGGGCTTTTTTGAGTGTTTCTCCGCGTATGTGTTAAGGTGTTCTAGAATCTTTTCAATGAGGATGGAAGCAGCTCCAAAATCTTCAGTGACTTCTTTTGCCATCAATGCTTGAACTGCTTCATTTAGACCTACGGAAGTTATTGTTCGCGTCACAGCGTTAAAATTGAAATACTGATCTGCGTTTGTTTTCTGTGCTAAGTATGGCAAGAGCTTTTGTTCTACTCTTGCTATGATTGTCTTGTGTTTGATCTCCAGCGCTTGATTGGCTTGATCCAGTCTGAGGTTGAGAAGTTCAAAGAATTTGTCTTCGTCTCCTTTGGCATCAAAGGAAATGCGTGGCAGATTGATGGTGATATCATCTAGGTTTCCTGTTCGTTGAGTGTCTAGTTGCCAGTCTTGTAGCCAATCGTCGGCTAGTCGTAAACCCGACGCTGTGTATGTCGCGTTTTTTTGGGTGTCGGGGCTTAAGTTTGCGAAGTAGACGAGAATGCTTGCGGTGGCAAGTTTGTGGGCTTCATATAACGAAGCTTCTGCTTCTCCGTCTTTCAAATCTTCCCTACGCATTTTGATGACGATTTTTGGATTTTTCAGAGCATAAACCTCTGCTTTTTCTTGTATTGCCTCTAATAGTAAAAGAATGAGTTTGTGGGACACTTCTGGATATGTCACGTTCTTTTTCGTGGAAAACTCTAAGCTTATTGTTGTGGGAGTTGATGTTGTCTGGTTAAGATTGTCTATGAAGGTTGTTAGCAGCTCTTTAATCTTTTCAGGGGGGTTTCCTTCTGCGTAAGGTTGTAGATGGATATTGAAGTTGTCTAAGTTTTGCTGTCCTGCTATTTCTGTTGCGGTGTTGCGTACAACGTTTGTTATTAGATTTACAGCTGCATCTAGCGTTTTGGGTGTGAAGGCGTGGAAGAAATACTGAAGGTCATGAGTGGTTTCCTTTGGCTTGAGTATCCACGTGTTCAGATTGTGAAGATGTATGCTGCCACTTAGATGGGCGTCTGAGATTTTTCGAGGTAGTATGTTAAGAAGTGTGTATTCCTCGACAACCGAGTTGCCTGCTGCTCTTCGAACTGCTTCAACATCAGGTCTAGCAGAGTCGATTAGGCGGGTGACTTCGTGAACAGGCAATCCCAATCGTGTAAGCTTGTGGCGGTAGTCTTCGTAGTGTCTTTCCAAGAGGATCGCATTCACAATTTCGCGGATCAGAGGAGCTGTTAGGTATTTAGTTTTAAATTGTTGAAGCCGCTTTTCTGCTTCTCTAGCGATTTTTTGGGCAAGGTCTGTAGGCACATCGGCTTCGGTGATCAGGGATTGTGCAATTTTGTTCCTGTCGAATTCTTCGATAGAGAGGCGAGAGGTGCGGACAACCATCTTTCTCCGTCTATAGGTTCGATCCTCTATTTCGTCGACAACCTCAATGATGTGTCGACCTAAATCTGTCAAGTGATACTTTTTAGTTTCAACATCAGGCTCGATTAGATCGGCTCTTAGTAAGGATTTAAGGTGGTAAGCAAAGCGCCCGGCGTCGCGGGTTGCATCTAGTTTGAGGGCGTTCATGATTTCTGTATAAGACATTGGACCATGCTCAACCATTAGATTTAGGATTTGCACGCGAATGTGTGCAGAGATGGCTTTCAACACTTGGATGCCGGCTTTATGGATACGGTGGAGTTTTGGATTGGGCATTGTGTTAGTATTCCTGGTAGCTACATTCTTTGCGGCTTACTAAGTTTAAAGGTTAGGGAGAGATGTGCACACATGCACGCAGTCCTTAGCATGTCCCAGCAACAGCTTGCTTGACAATGGACGCAGAAGCGTCCGTCTTGATTCCTTGATGTGCAAAGTGGGTTAAGCTTACTTTATACCCTGCTGTTTCCAGTTCTGTAACAACTCTTTTCATTGGTGGAACTGGTAAACCAATCTTATCGCAGATTGCGTCGACATTATAATATGTGATTGGAGCCTCCGCTTCGCCACTGATAGACGCTAGGAGCCGGTGAATCCTCCTTTTCTCCCTGAGTTGCTTACTCTTCGCCTCATTGTCCATTGAATCAGTAAAAACCTTATCGACGATTTTTCCTATCCAAAGGGGGCCTGCAATTTTCATCTCGGTGTTGCATTCTGGACAAATAAATTTACCGAAGGAAAACAATCCCATTGATACCTTCCTGTGAAAGCAACTGAAACAATGGTGGATGTACCCCATGGAACTTAGGCTGGCATCCGCTTTTCTAGCGCCGTAATCAACTGTTGCGTAAAGTCTCACATAATGCCTTGAGCTGTTGGAAAACAGCATTTTTACACCAATATCATGTTTTGCTGCGGTTCTTGCCAAGGCTCCTGCTAGTAGACGCACCGCCAATTCGTGGCAATACTCGGTTCGCAATGGCCTTCCACCATATTTTCTAATGCAGGCTTTAGGGTGTATGCCACACAAAGGAGCCACGTCTGTGGCGGTCAACGCTAAACATCCACCTCTACGCAGTGCTCTTAATGCAGAGTCTAAGTAAGGCGTCGGTGAACCAAATGGGTCTACATCAATGTAATCAAACCGTTTTAGGGGAGCACCAAAACGGCTTAGCGAAATATTAGCATCCTCATTGTCCACAACGATTCTATCTGCCACTCCGTTCCTTTCAACGTTGAACTTCGCCAAGTGATACGCTTCATTGTTTATGTCATTCATAAAAACCGATGCAACACCTTCCACCTCCTTTGCCAGCCTGATTCCTCTGACTCCACATCCAGCCAAAGGCTCACAGACAAGCAATTCCCGGTCTGCAGTTCGCTGCAACGTCTGCAGTGCCAAAACTGCTAAATCGCGGTTCATTTCCATCACAGGATTGTAAAAAACTGGGGCTTTGGAGGGCGCATAATCCGAAGGTTTTGCTACAAAAGCTTCGAGCATGGGCACAACAACGTCACTCATGCCCTCCACAACCACTTCTGTGGGAAAGGAGAAGCTCAACGTTTTCATCAGACCGCAAAACAAGTTAGTCTCTGTTGCATAAAACAATTTAGGATGAGCGATGGAAACAAGATGAAGCGCCTCGTGTTTATAACTGGTCCTCCAAGAGTTGGAAAAACGACTCTACTGCTGAGAGCTGCAGAAGAACTGACTGCAAGGGGTTACACATTGGGTGGAATGATAAGCCGCGAAATTCTCCAAAATGGTGTTCGCGTAGGTTTCGAAATCATCGACTATAGATCTGGCGAGAAAGGATGGCTTGCCCATATTCACCAGCCTGTAGGTCCTCGAATAGGAAAATATCGGGTTAATCTTCAAAATCTTAATTCGATAGGCGTTAATGCAATTCAAAACGCTTTGAAGACTGCAGATGGGATTCTAATTGACGAAATTGGCCCAATGGAATTATGTTCTAAAGCCTTCAGAGAAGTGGTGCAAGACGCAATTCAAAGTGAAAAACTAATAGTGGGCACAATCCATTTTCGTGCTCAAGATCCCCTCATCAGTTTAACAAGGTCGCGGAAAGATGCCTACATAGTAGAACTCACTTCTAAGAATGGTGCTCAACTTCTCACGCTAATTCTGAACAAGATTATTAAGTTAAGCAAAACGAAAGTGTGTGAAGGGTAGCTTTCATGCAAATGTTAGG
>CP070835.1:1756725-1761761 GCA_020341775.1 Candidatus Bathyarchaeota archaeon | reverse complement strand
GGTAGTTCCTGTACCAGGCTTTAACTTCTTCCATGGACTTAGTAGCGTTTCTCAGCTTTCTGAGAACGTTAAGTTTCTTAACTCCTCTGAAAGCTCTTCTAGCTTTTTCTGTGATCTTGAAGCTAGTCTTCTCACCTAAACTTGCTTTCAAGACATCTTCCTCTGTCAACAGTTTGTATCGCATTCCATAGTTCAGGTCTTCATCCCCAAAATTTTGTAGGAGGACACGAAAAACTTCTAGTCCAGCCTGCTTAGCCCCATAATCACTAATATACCTCACGTTATAGCTCCACAGCGCCTCCCGGCTTACATCGCCCTTCTCCAACGCTCTCACAGCTGTTTCTCCCGCTAGCTTCCCCCCTATCATTGATGGTCCCATGCCACCACCATGAATGGGATTCACTTGGCAAGCTGCATCGCCCACAATCATGATGCCATTGCCAACCATGGTGTTCAGCGGCCTTCGAGTCGGAACACACCATGCGCCTTTGTCAACGATCGAAGAGCCATTGAAAAGTTGTTGGGAAAGAATATGGCTATGAAATCGCGTTCTCGGGTCAGGGAACCTTCCAGCCATGGCTACTCCTAACCCTACATTCACTTTATTGTCGCTTTCGGGAAAAATCCAATAATACCCTCCGGGCGTGATCTTCTGAGTCAGATAGATTTGGCAAAGCGTAGGTTCGTCCAGTGGCTGCTTTAGCTGCCGAATTTCTCGATAGCAGGCCTCAACATCCCTACGGTCAACTTGACCGTTTATTCCGATCTCCGGCTTCAGTTTTTTCCGAATGGCGGCAGAGAAACCTGTCGCCTCAATTGTCAGTGGGCTACGCAACACTTTTTTTTCTCCGGTTCTTGCGTTTTTCGTTGAAACTCCTTGTATAGCTTCTTTCTCGATTGTTGGCTCCAAGACATGTGTTTCATCAAGCAAGGTGGCGCCTGCGTCTATTGCTTCCTTAACTAACCTTTGTCCAAACCGGGGCCTGTTGAGGATGTAGCCATACAGTTTTTCACCTTCAACAACATAGCTGGTTTGTTTGTCTGGTGAGTAGACTCGAATGCCTTTCATTACACGCTCAAGTTCGTTGCCGGTAGGCTCTTTCAAACCTAAATTGTTAAAATGGTGTCTACCTATGGCATCACCACATATTTTTTTGCCTATGTCCTCTCTCTTCTTAAGATCAATCATGCAAACCTTAAGGCCAGCCTTTGCCGCTGTTTTGGCTGCCAAACATCCTCCTGTTCCGGCGCCGGCTACTATGACATCAAACTTCTGCAAACTTGATCCCTACGTGTCCCATTTACATCTGCATAGGAAAAGTGATAGTATTTTTGTTTTTCGCAAACCTCGATAGCTATTAGCACAGCTGTGCAAATCTTCGTTGCGCGCGCGGCATCATTGGAGAAAATCACCGGGACTCCTTGCTCTCTAGCCGACTCAACAAGCTCTTTCAAAGGTTGTATTATTCTGCTGGCACGTTTAACCTTTCAGTTCTCCAGCAAAAGTCGTTCAGCATGTCCACAATTATGAGAGCCGGATTCTCCATCTTATCCACATCTAGCGTACTGGACTGCAGATCTTTATTTTCCTATCGTTTCAGAGGAAAACTTAATTGGAACAAGCTGGGGAAAAACTTGGTCAGCGTCGAGGCGGATCACATGTCTTCACGTCACGAAACTGGGTGGGACGGAATATACCATCGCAATCTTCCTAAAAGCCTGCCATGGGAATTGGGGAAGCCCAGAGAGGTCTTGATGAGGCTGGTGGATTCAGGCAGAATCACGCCATGTGAAACTTTGGATCTTTGTTGCGGCGTTGGCACGAATCCATCCTACCTAGCAGAAAAGGGATTTAATGTTACTGCTTTAGACGTATCTGATGGAGCAGTGAAACATGCCCGAGACAGGATGCGCGACGCAAACGTAGCCATGAATCTACTCGTAGGCAGTTTTCTGAATCTTCCTTTCAAGACTGAAAAATTCGGGTTCATTTTCGACTTTGGGTGCTTTCACCACGTAGAAATAGAGTATAGAACCGTTTTCATCATGGATGTTAAAAGGGTTTTGAAGCGGAAAGGCACATATTTTATGGTGTGTTTCAGCTCTGAGAATGGCCCAGCGTGGAATCATTTCAGAAAGGAACAGATTGAGCAGTTGTTTAAAGACTACTTCGATATCAAATGGATAAGACCTTTCTCCTCTCTTGAGGGTGACAATGTTACGCGACACTTCTATGAAGTGCTAATGGAAAAACTAGCCACTACAACTCTGTCAGAATATAAACCTGGCGCTTAAACGCTTGAACATTCCTGCAAGGATTCAGACCGCAAGCAAAGCCCCAACTTGCGGCACTAGACCTTCCAGTGGATGTCTCCCAGAAATGCTGTGAAGAAGTAATGGGTGTCTTGACTAAATCTTATTTGTGTTCGCGTCAAGACGGGGAGAAACACTTTGATGGGCTTCATCGGGTGGATCAGTCACCAAAACTATATTAGCTGAGTTTCTCGAATACCGATTCAGTGGTAGAAATGAAATGCATGTTTAATCCAAATGTGGAATGCACTGTTTTTAACTCCTTGAAAGAGGTTGTGAATCAGCCTAATCCCTACAAGATTCTTGAGCACGCTTGTCCCATCTGCGTGCATCGTCCCTTCCCAGAAAGGCCTTTCCCGAAACGCCCATTCCCAAAACGCCCTAAAAGACCCGGAATGTAAGGCGTTCAGCGATCAGAAGGAACTACTGCGAGCACGCATCCTTCTAATACTCTGTTTCAAAATAGCCTGTTCCCTCTCGCGAGTGGACATTTTACAGAATAGCTTGCTTGACAAGGTATAAGAAAGCCAGGTGGATTGGATAGTAGACGTAGAAGGCGTACTTCCGCAATGAGTAAAGGCGAGACCCCCTGGAGATCTCTATCTCGATTCTTAGCCGATTTTCCGCGTGGAGGGCGATTAAGGGTAGCGCAGCAAGAGATAGTGATTGAATGTCTTGGACGAATATGGATGGAACATTCACAACAAATATTGCTAGAATTCCATGTGTGCTGTTTTCCCTAAGAAGTCTCATACAGAAGATGATTATTATGGCGTAGATACTTCCTTCAACATTGAAGAGGACTGATGCAAGAAAGGGCATGAATATCAAGAAACTTCGTCTATCAAAAAACATGATCATTAAGGCACCCAGAAACAGAGTGAAGAGAATGTTCAATTGCTCAGATGGATCAAATCCGAAAGCAAAAAAATAAGGCACTTGGGAAAGCAGGGCAAAGGAGAAGAGTCTCAATAGGTATCTTTTCGGATTCCTTGCAGTTTCAACTCCTAACACGACGAGGTAAGCAAATATGGGAAAAGCAAATCTGCCAATCAACCGAAGATACAACAACTCTGGATATAGAATTGCTCCGACATGGTCAACCGTCATCGTAAGTATTGCCGCTATTTTAAGCAAGTCTCTTCCGATGTCAAATGTTCTCTTCATATGAGGAAACCTAGACTATGTCTTATGAACCGCGTATCCATTTACCATTAGACATCTAGGAAGCTATAAAAGTCGATAGGCGTGCGAGGATGCACCTGTCAGGTTAAAACCCCAGAGATGCTACTTAGCACTTACGTTCTTGCAGGTTGACGCCAGCTCATATTTGATGCAGATTCCTTTGGGAGCTGTCATCTAGGCTCATTTATTTTTTTCTTGTCACCAACACCATTCGTGGGCTGGTTTGTTGGTAATTGGATTTCTGGAAATCTCCATAAACAGCTTCGACTTTGAATCCTTGTTCGCTTAGCAATCGTGTGATTTGATCTTTGGATATTATTGCCACCTCACCGTACTCGTGGAACCTCTCCAGTAGCTTTCCGTTGTTATACACATCAAAGAACAGATCTAAACTGCATGTACGCGTTGCCATATTCCGCCTTGTGAATATGCTTCGCACGACAAGCTCGTCATTTTTGGTTTGCTTTCTGTCAATCCACCAGGAAGCGGGAGGTGTTTCCGGTGTAACTGCTTCAAGATCAAAAGCGAAAGATCCATTCTCTTGTAAGTGCTTGTGGACACAACTCAGTGTTTGCTGCTGTTTTTCTATGGTGTTGTTGTGGTCAAAGGTGGAGGCTGGAATAATGATGAGTGGAAACGACTGACCCAACTCGAATTTTCTCATATCTCCCCTCTTCAAAGTCACGTTTTTTCGAACAGCTGGGAGTTCTTTCTCTAATTTTTCGCCAGCCACCTTTAGCATGTGGATCGAGTTGTCGAGACCAATAACCTTTATCCCTGCTTTCGCAAGGGCGATCGCTACTCTACCTGTTCCCACGCCTAGCTCCAAAGCACTCTGTCCCATTTGAAGTGCAAGGTCTTTATAAAATTCGACATCGTTTTTAGAGCCGAATAAATCATAGAATTTTGCAGATTGCCGATAAGTCATGCTAATCAGAAGAGCATTTGAAGTAAACCCGATAAAGCATTATCGATCCTCCTATGCGCACGAGCACTAACAGAATTTCGAAGCACGTGAATTAAGCAGCAGCCTGCCAAAGCAGATTAAAAGTCACGCCAAAGAATACATAAAAGCCTACTTCTATTAACCTACTTAAACTTGCAAGGATGATGAACTTGAACACGCAAAAGATTAAACTTGAAATCTTCACTTTGATTCGTGATGAAGGTTTGACTATTCATGGTGTTGCTTCAGCCAACAAATCACCATCAGCATCCATGCCTGCAACACAGGAACTTTCTCCTCAAAGGCTGCTCGAAGACGCAAAATCCGTAATCTGCTATGGAGTGGAAATCCCAAAAGGAATACTCTATGCGCCAAGTAAGAATCTGTCCTTGTATTGGCGATACTGTAACATGCAATATCGAACATTGGACTCCATCTCAAATCGGTTGAGCTCACATTTGGAGCAAAGTGGTTGCCTTGCTGCGCCAATATACAGTTGTTTTCCTTGGAGAGTCGAGCATCGCGAATTCTGGGGAAGTCTCCCACTCGTCTACTGGGCAGAACAAGCCGGCTTAGGTCGGCTTTCAAAATG
>CP070835.1:1685118-1756625 GCA_020341775.1 Candidatus Bathyarchaeota archaeon | reverse complement strand
AGCAATATCACTCCCATCAAGGTCGTTTGTTCCGATATGATAAAGGATAACATCTGGATTTGCTGACAGAAAATAATCTGTCGGACCATTAAGCCTAGAATTTAGCCAAAAAGCTGTCTTTCCACTGTGGCCTTCATGGTCTGCATCAAAGGCAAAACCGTCTGATAATGAACCGACAAAATCAACGTCATATCCAGAATTTGTCAAGTCCCAATAAAGTCTCTCTCTATAGCCGGCAGAACCTGGGATACCAGCAGTTATAGAGTCACCCAAAGGCATAATCTCAATTGTCGCACCATAAGGAAGCGAGGTCCCAACAATAAATGCAACCCCAAAGATGTTGACTACGAGTATATTTAAAATAATCAAACCCAGTAACCTTGAAGAGATTAAATTAAACAAAATAATTCTCCCTTTCCAAATGCGATGTTGTGAGTTTTGTTTTAAAAGCCTTATTTTAATTCAGATATATACTTTTGGTGACAACAAGCCCAGAAATAACCCATCGATCTCAGACTGAGATTAGGACACGTTTACCCACCTTATGAAATAAGAGGCCCTTTGCTGGTACGCAAAGGAATTGTTTCCCTCCTCAGAAACTACTCACCTTCTCTTAGCTCCCAGGCACGGAGGCATATATAAAAATCAGCTAACAGTCGGACTTGTTCTCTATCTTCAATATCTGGGCATTGAAACCGGGATTTATGGAAATAGCCAAATACTCGGTCGGAGTTGGTGCATGGATAAGGCTCCATCGATCGATAGTTGCTGTGAACGCCGAACGGCGTTACCTCAGCACTTTCCTTGTAGATTTGCTTGGACCGCCTTGTTTTCTGGAAGGATTTCTTCCTTTCTCGTTCATAACCTGCACTCATTTCTCTACTCTCAAGTAGAAACATATGCTATCGTAAATTTATTAACCATTTACGCGCCCGGTGACGCCTAGAAAAGGTCAGTTCAAAAATCCGAGTGTGCAGCCTTTCTGAAATGCGATGGTGCACATCTTTTACGGGTTATTCTGGTTCCATCTCTCCGACGCCGAGCAGTTGCTTCAGGGATTTGACTTCTTCCCTCAACATGCCAACTTCGCTCTCCAAAGCGTCAGCTTTGGCCTCGGCCATTTTTTTGAGTCCGTCAATTTCCAACAAGAGGTTTGCTCGTTCGGTTCCTAAGGTTTTGAGTTTTTCCCTCAAGTTTTTTAGTGTGTTCATGAATTCTCCCTCGATGGTTTTAATCTTCTCAGCCACGCCTCTTATACTTAACTCCTTCTTGACCTCGGTGTTCTTCGCACCGGCCCGGAATCGGTTTCCACATTCTGAGCATTCAAACATCCCGAAAATTGTTTCGGTTTCGCCGTCCGCGGTTTTCCTTGAGACAGACCACGTTTTAAAAGGAGATTCCACTGCAGTGTTGCATTCTGGGCACTCTGGCAAAGATTCACCGCTCAAGTCTAAGTGGGCAGTCGATGCTAAAATGTCTTTTTACCATGAAGGTCGCAACAACGAAGAAAAAGGAGAAAGCTGGGTTAGATGCTCATCACGAATGAAAGACGTTCTACGAGTTCTTTGTAGCGATTTCTTATGGTAACTTCTGTAACTTGCGCGATCTCAGCGATTTCTCGCTGGGTTTTCCTTTCTCCTGTTAAGACGGACGCAATGTAGCTGGCGGCAGCGGCGATGCCTGTGGGTCCTCTTCCAGAAGTCAACCTCAACTTCTTTGCGGTTGCTAAGATTTTGTGGGCTATCTCTTCCACCTTGCCCTGCATCGTCAGCTGGTTTGAGAACTTGGTGATATATTGGCTTGGCTTGAGCGGTGGAACGAAGTAGTCAAGTTCCCTTATCAAAAAGCGATAGCTGCGTCCAACTTCCTTTTTATTTATATTTGAGGATTGCGCAATTTCTTCCAAGGTTCGGGGGAGGCCACATTGTCGACATGCAACGTATATTGCCGCTGCGGTTACACCTTGAATAGACCGGCCGCGAATTAAGCGCTCCTTGACAGCTTTGCGATAGATAACAGAGGCCGTTTCAAGGATGTTTTTTGGCAAACTTAGGGCGTTGGCAATCTTGCTAATTTCCGATAGCGCAAAAGCAAGGTTGCGCTCCGTCGCGTCTGACACGCGGATGCGTCGTTGCCATTTTCTTAGACGATAGACTTGTGCCTTTTGGCCAGGTGATAGGCGTTTGCCGTAGACGTCTCGGTCATGCCAGTCAATCATGGTGGATAGGCCTTTGTCATGAATTGTGAAAGTTGTCGGTGCACCCACTCGAGTTCTCTTGGCTCGTTGCTCTTGATCAAATGCTCTCCACTCGGGTCCTCTGTCTTGAAGCTTCGCGGCGATGACTATGCCACATTCCATACAGACAATCTCAGCCGTTTCATAGTCACGTATAAGGCGGTCGCTTCCGCATTCGGGGCATTTTTGAACTTTCACAGGTTCTGCAGAAGCTGCGGTTGAGGTTCCTCTATCTTCCATACTTTTTCTTCTCCTTCCTCCTTTCTTGAGAGGGAAAAGTGTAAAGCATATTTCCAACGTAGTGTTGAGGATTGGATACGACAGGCTTTACTGCAACGTACGGTGATGATACAGGGCCAAAAACGTCTAGAGCTGTGCCGATGACTTTCAGATTTTCGTCGACAACTTTGCTGTTGGCTTTTGGCAGGGCCTTCGCCTCCGCCTTCAGAATTAGATTCCGACTTGAGCTTACATGAAGCACATAGCCTAAACGCTTCAACCTTTCTGATTCCCCTCACAAAAGGACAGCAATTCAAAACCTCCGCAATATTTAAACATTGTGCAACCGAAAAATTTAAAAGATGAAAAATCTCCCCGGAAAAGGGATAAAACATCCAAAAAAGAGTAAAAATGCCTTCTAACGGATTAGCTACACATTTTTAGTGGGTTGCCGTCCGTGTAACTCTGAAATATCATCAACTCAAGCAAATACCTTTTCATCATCCGGCAACAAATAGAAATATAAAAGGACAAAATAAATGTTGAGATCTTAAGAGGGAGCCAAGTGAGGAAGCAAAAGAAGAAGATGCTTTGGCCAGTCTATTTCGATGCTTCTAGGACTAGGAAAGAAGGGAGAAAGGTTCCGAAGAACGCTGCAATACCTAATCCGAGCCTTGATGAAATACGGAGAGCTGTAGAACGGCTGGATCTCATGCCTGAAGTAGAAGCTGTTGGGGCTCATCCGGCGATGCCGTGGAGAAAGACTGGGCGAGTTTGGATTCAGAAGGAAGACATGAACGGCAAAGTTTTGCTAGAAATCGCAAAGGAGATTATGGCTAGTCGACAGAAAACAGAAAAGTGAGGTCTTTTTACCCTTTTTTTTCCTTGGGCATCAGAATTGCGTTTATCAGCCCTTGCTGCCCTGGGCGTGAAGTGACGCGGGCAAGTCCGAGCTTTGTTTCAACGATTGTTCCCTTGGTGATAACCCCCCGTCTATCATAGTCCACGTTTGCTGGGTTTCTAACGACCCGTAGGATTTCCACCTTCTCTGTCTTTCCTGTTGAGGGGTTGGAAACACTCGCTTGCTTTTCCCTCAAAGCTCGCGTCTTCAAGTTACTTCCTCGTCGGCGAATTGTTTTCGATTTTCTTTCTCCCAGCATGGTTTCTGTCGTATATGATCCTCTCTCGAAACGTCGTTTTTTGCGGTAGGCTCGTTTGCGACCACCGGAAGGCTTTCTTTTGTGTGAATCACCATGCCAAACAGACAAGCTCTTGTCTCCTTGAGGCTTTATGAGACTAACAAAATTCAACATATAAGTCTAGTGCTGTTCATTGGCTTTTTCGTGTAGGCGGAGGTTCGACGAAATCGAAAACTTTTTTGAGTTTGCGTTTCATGGCCCGCAATTCGTGGCTTAAACCGAAGTAGTCAGCGAAAAACGGCGTTGTTCGAATGGCTTTTGTGCGGCCTACCCGTTCCCGTGTAATCAGCCCCAGGTCTTCTAGTTGTTTCAAGTGAGTGTACACGTGAGTGCCCCGCACGGTGACCACTTGTTTCTGGGAGACTGGCTGTCGATAAGCCACGTAGGAAAGCGTCTTCAGCGGACCCCTTGTCAAGAGGGGACGCAGGGCTAATCGTTGCACGCTTGGAGAGTATTTTGCTTTCAGCTGCATTACAAATCGTTCGTCTTCGAGTTCAAGTATTTCCAAGCTCGTCTTTCGACTACCGTACTCGAGTTTTAGGGTGCGGGCAAGTTGTTGAACCACTGTTTTTGAGCGGGTTTTGATTACGGAGGCTAAGGTTTTCAGGTCTAATGGCCGTCCAGCGACGTATAGTGCGGCTTCTATCAAGGCGAGGCTGCGTGCCTGCTTTTTCATTTCGGGGGATGCGCTGTCAGGCGGCACTTCCTTCGGATTCTTTAATATAGGCATTTCCTCCTACAGAAATATAGATTTCACCAAACTCTTCGTCTTGCCATAGCCAGATTCTCTGCTTTTGAGCTAGGAATAGGAGTAGAATAAAGGTGCGGACTGCTTCAAGCTTGTCTTCACTCGAGACAAGCCTAGCAAAGCTCAAAAAGGGTTTTCCCTGGGCAAGATGGAGCATTTTGTCATAGAGTTTATCCATCAAATCGTCGATTTCCGCTAAGTACCGGTCGATTTCAGGGATTATATCTGCAGGTGGCGGTAGAATGTGTTCTAAGCGAGGCTTTGTTGGCAGCAGTTTTTCACCTTTTAGAACAGAATCGAGAGCTTCAAGCAGTTGTTCGATTGTGGTGGAGGTCAACTCATACCTTAATGGCAGAAAAATCGGTGGGGGAACAAAGTCGGCTGGAAGTTTGGGGGGAGCAGGCGGCTCTTCAAGTTTTAAGAGCAGTTTTGACTTCATCAAGTAGATGAAAGCGGATGAGTCTAACGCGACACCGGATGCGCGGAAGTCAACTTCGCCTCGTTTCTGCATTTCCTCTGTAAAAGACGCTAGGAGAAAGGCAATGTTGACGTTCCACGGTTTCACCTTCTCGAGTTTGTGAATCTCGAATAGGATGTTCCATGGCGGTTGGAGATAGAATGGTTTTCTATGATTCACTGGCTTTAGCCTCCGGGAATGTGACTGAAATCACGTTGGAATTTCCGTCGCGCATGTATACTCCGTAGACTTTTTGCGCCTTGTTGACCATTTCAGGCTTCAGCGTGACCACGATGAATTGAGATTTTTCGGCTTCTTCTACCAAGAGCTCTCCGAGTTTGGCGACGTGGAAAGCATCTAGATGAGCGTCTACTTCGTCGAGTATGTAGAAAGCGGCTGGCGTGAACTCTTGTATAGCGAACAAGAACGCTACGGCAGCAACTGACCGTTCTCCGCCGCTGGCGCCACTGACTAGAATAGGTGGTTTGTTGGGAAACTGAACGATCATGTCCACACCTCCAGAAAAGGGTTCTTCCAGGTTCTCCAGCCTTAGTTCCCCCTTGCCGCCGCCTGTGACTTTCGAGAAGTACTTTTCTAAGTTCCTGTTTATTTTTTCGAAGGCGCCCATGAAGACTGTGCGTTTCTTGCTTTCGATCTCGTCCATGAAGTTTACTATGGAGTGTTTTTCACGTTCCAGCTCGTTCATGCGCATCGACAGTTCTTTATAGCGTGATATTTGCTCGGCATAGTGGGAGAGGGCAAGCTGATTGACTGCTCCAAGGCGTTCCAGTTCGAATTTCATCATTTTCAAGGACGCCTCTGCTTCTTTAAGCTGTTCGGGTGTTATGAGTATCGCGTGGTCATAGCCGAATTCTTTAAGTTGTCGTCGAAAATTGTCGAGTTCTAGGTTTGACGTTTGAAGCGATAGTTGTAGTTGGTTGTGAAGCCGTTCTGCGAGTTCGTATTCGGGATCAATCTTCTTCAGTTCTTTGTCGATGTCGTCAATCTGAACGGTGAACTTTTTAGCTTCTTCCCGGGCACTCAGCACAGTGCGAGAGAGTTCTTCTCGGGACTTTTCGAGTTTTATGAGTTCTACTTTCAACAGCTCTTTTTCTTGCAGCGCTTCGTTTACTTCTTTCTCGACAACGGCAAGTTGCTTAATTATTTTTCTAAGTTGGATGCTGACATTTTCGTAGCCTAGCTTCAGAACGTTGTTGTGGGTCGACTGCAAAGTTGAGTGTTCCATCTTAACGGTGCCAAAATTCTGCCTGAGCACAATTATGTTCTCAGCAAGTTTGTCTCGTTGAATCTCTAACTCCTGAATGTGAGTTGGATCAGCTTTTCTCCGCAACTCAGCTAATGCACCCCGATGGGTTTGCATTTCCTTTCGAATTGAGTGCCGTTGAGCTTTTTGAAGGCCGATTTCAGTGATTTCGTTTTCGAGCTTCGTCTTTGTGCTTTGAATGTGCGAATCGATTCGTCGGAGGTTCCGTCGGGTGATCTTGATGCTTCTTTTGACTCTAGCTACCTCACTGTCGAGTGTAGCAATGGCTTCAGATAGCCGCGTTATTTCAGTTCTTGTTAACTCCATTTCTTCTTGGAAGAAAGAAACCTCTTTCCCTCTTTTTGCCAAGTGTTCTTGTAAGGCTCTTACAGCTTCATCTAAGCTTTTGATAGCGTTTTCGCTGGGGATTATCGTTGAGAAGTCAAGTGGAGCACGAAACAGGCCGCTCTCTAAACCTCCTCCGGCCTCGTAGACATCTCCGTTTAATGTCACGCTTCTGTAGCCTTTTCGGCAAGCGGTCAGAGCCACTTTGTCGTTGCTGGCTACGAGTGTGTCGCCGAAAACAAAGTCGACTGCGGGTTCATGTTCCTTTGAACATTTGACAAAGGCTGTGGCCAACCCTTTCACATTTCGGATTTCTGGTGGATTCACGGCTTCTTTTGCGAGTCCTTTAACTGGGATGATTTTGATTCGGCCAAGTCGTAGACGTTTCAGTGTCTCTGCACACGTAAACGCCACCTCGAAATCCTGCACGACCAACGCGTCGAGCCAGTCAGCGGCGGCTGCTTCCAGGGCTTGCCGGTGGTGGGCGTCAATTCGTATTAGATTTTTGAGCCGACCATAAACTCCATGGATTACTCCAAGCTCACTTAGTTCTTCTATGTTTCTCAATGCGTTTTCTTCAGCAGCAACCGTTTCAGCGAGCTCGCGTTGAGTAGCAAATTCGACAACTGCCTCCCGAGCGGTGTTAGCGATTCTTCCCGCCTCATCAATTTCTCTTTCGACAGATTCTTTTTGGAGGTGCCTACGCTCCAGAGCCTTTTGAAGGTTGTTCAGCTGTGTCCGCTGCTCCTTCTGAACGTCCTTTAGGTCAGCAAAAGATGTTTCAAGGTCTTTTAGAGTGGAAGTAAAACGATTTTTTCGCGTTTCAAGGTCCTTCAATCTACGAAGGAAGACTTTTTTTGATGTCTGCTTTCGGGCGTGGTCGGTTTTCAGGTCAGTGAGTTCTTGGTAAAGCCTGTCGAGTTGTCGTTCAGTGTCTCGAATTTCTTTACTGTTCTTTCCGATGTTTTCCCATAATTGCGTGGTTTCATCTGCAAGAACGTTGTGTTCAGCTTGTTTCTCTTGAATTTCTTTCAACAGCCGCTCTTTTTTTGTCTTTAGTCGTCGTCTCTGCTTTCGGTTTTCGTCGATTTGCTGCCGCATCGAGTCTCGTTGCTGGGCATTGTTTTCTTTTACCTTGTTTAATCCTTCAAGGGTGGTTGTGCTTGCCCCAATCTTTGTTGAGAGTTCAGTTAGTCTCGACTTCAAATCTCCGATTTTTATTTGAACTTCGAGGACCCGTGATCCTCCTTCCTCTACAAAGTCCGAGCTGAGCCGTCGCCATTCACTTTCAATAGAATGACGGTGTTCGCGCATGTTGTCGCGCACTTGTCGGAGATGCTCAGCATTGCTTCGGGCTTCTTCGAGTTTTGAAGAGACCTCTGCCACTTTCTTTCCGGTGACGGCCACTTGGTTAGAGATTCTCATAGCTTCGAAGCGTTTTATTTCAGTCTGAATGAAGTTGTATCGAAGTAACTGGTTTCTTTCTCTCTCCAAGTCGTCAACCCGTTTTTGTACTTCGTCAATTCTTCCCATGGCGGTGCGAATTGCGATTTCCGCAGCTCGGAGCTTCTCTTCCGCTTCTGCTTGCTCAGAATTATATTGGGCGATGCCGACCATGTCTTCAATAATCTTGCGGCGGTCAGTTGATGAAATGTCTGTCATGCGAGTGATTGTGCCCTGCAATATTATGTTGTGGCTGGTTGAGGCAATTCCAGCCATAGAAAAGATGTCGTGGAGGTTTGTCCGTGATATCCTTCGACCGTTAAGGCGATAAACACATTGTCCGCTTCTGGAAACCTCTCGGGATATAGTCACAGTATTGGTGTCAACGGGAATTCGGCCGTCTTTGTTGTCGAATTGAAGCAGAACTTTTGCAGATTGTGCTTTAGAGACTCCAGAGTCTGGTGAGCCGTGGAAAATCAGTTTGGCCAGATTTTCGGCCCGCATTCGCCGTGCACTTAGTTCGCCTAAGACGAAAAGTATGGCATCTACGATGTTGGTCTTTCCGCTTCCATTAGGTCCTGTGACGACGGTGAAGCCCCTGTCCATTGTTACAGACACTTTTTTGGGTCCGAACGATTTGAAGCCTTTTAATTCGATTTTCTTGACATGGGGCATCTTTTAAGAGGCGCTCCAGGAGTCGACCGATGTGGAATATAGATTCTTCTATAGAATTCTTCTATAAATAACTTCATCTGCGCTTTAACAGTTTTTTAAACAAAGTAGTCTAATTTTTCCGTGGCGGTCGACATTTTTCAGCCATTGTTTTGACAAAATCCTTTACCTTGTCTCTGACGCCATACACCAGGATGTAACCGTCTTTCTGCAGTTTCCAAGAAAGCCCCAACTCGTCAGCAAGACGCGTAACGTCTTCTTTGAGAATGCCTTCTGAAGGCAGAACTCTTATCCAATGCTCGCGTCTGGGCAGTCCAGGAATAAATCGCGGTGTTACAGTTCCCGCAGCTGGTTTGTCACTTTGCCTCGCCGTTTCGAGTTTGCTGATCCAGCTTTCCATGAAGTCTTGGCTGATCTTTTCTTTTGCTAGATTTATAAGCGTCGATTCTACGTCTAATAGATAATTTTCTATTGCGGGAATTGACTCACGATATGAGGTGTCAGCCTTGTAGATGTTTATCATAGTTCTGGCAGAACGTAAAGATGTCATGATTTCAGGGGCAATTGTGATGTGTTTTCTTCGTAATTCCGCTATGAGGTTTTCTAAGGATTTCCACCATTGTTCATAGCCCATACGAATTTTCTCCTGCGTTGCGTTTTATCACCAAGAATTAAGAATCGTGTTTAGATAAGTGTTGTCAAACCCCATGGACTGAGAGACACTCTCCAGTGCGGATAGGCTATGCTCTGAATCAAAATGGAAGGGGAATGGAAGTAAAAGACTTAAGAACGAAGCCAATACTTAGAAACCAGAGCCGGGGTAGCCTAGCCTGGTTTGGGCGCCAGACTCATAATCTGGAGAGCGAGAAGAAAGGGCCTAAGCAGCCCAAGCCCAGAAGTCGCGAGTTCGAATCCCGCCCCCGGCACCACACAGCACTCAGAAGATCTGTTATACACTTGGATTCCAGTTATCCGCGAACCATTACCATGTGCTTTTGGGTCGGCATCATCTTTATGAAAGACTTAATAGTGGTAATGATCAATGAGGAGAAGGAGCTAATGCACTGCGTTAAGCGCGAAAGCATCACAGTTTAGGAGTGTGCGGTGATAGTGGAAATAAAAATTGGAGACAAGATGAAGATCCCGGCTGACGAGAAAATTCATCCTGAAAGGGAACACGTTGGTATTTGCGTGTGGATAGGTGAAGACGGAACAACTGTGGCATTGCAGTGTGAAAGAAGTCACAACAGCAAAAATAACACTGTCTTCCTTGTGAAGCTCGAATCCGAGAAATAGGCCACAAAGACGCGTGGATGCGATTATTGAAGGGTCCTCGTACCGTAACACTTAAAATCTCGCCTTCTAATGAACAACCCTGACACAACTGGTGTAATTCAATGTCAGAGAAAGAAAAAACCGTTAGCGAAGAACCTGTTGAAGAAGTTGAAAGCCCTGGGCCTCCTCCTAAAGCCCGCAAAGACCAAAACACTGTCTACATCGGGAACAAGCCGCCAATGAATTACGTCATGGCTGCAATCACGGCCTTCAATATGCATGACACGAACGAAGTCGTCCTTAAGGCACGAGGGCGCGCCATAAGTACTGCTGTTGATGTTGCCGAAATCCTTCGCACTCGATTTTTCAAAGACGCTAAAGTGCATTCCATTGCTATCGGTACTGAAGAGGTCACACCTAGAGAAGGCGGAAACCCCAGAAACGTCTCAACGATGGAAATTACAATCAAAAAATAAGACTATCAGAGAGAAACGCAGATCCGCCTATCCACCCATTTTTGTCGAAGTTTCTGTTTGCGCGATTTCTGAAGTGTGCTTTCTGCAGCTTTGCATACTTAGATTTTTAAGTTCGTTGATCCTAATTAGTAATTCGCGTGCTGTTGGTGATTTAGGTTGAGGAAGAAGGGTGTCGACAAGCATGTTTCACTTGTTAAGAGAAGGATGCGAGACAGGCAAAGAAAATTGTCAACCTATGGTTCTGAAACCTTACATCAAGCATATGCACAAAAAACCGAGTGGGTAAGCAAAGTCCGAGAGAGAAAAGAATGATAGCCAATTTGCAGATGCTTTGAATGCTTTCATGTTGAATGGAGAATTCTGGGCTCGCAATGTTTATGCATGCCCGCAGCACGCAAGTTTAAATAGATACAACTGAGAACTGATAAACACGCGAAAAATGAGTCCTATGGGGAAGTTCGTTTTTCGTTTACTAATGCATGGAGGTGTAATTCGATTGTCATATAGAGAAAAGCGTGAAATGCATAAGGTGGTATGTGCTGATTGTGGCCAAGACTGTGAAGTTCCCTTCAAACCTGACGGAAGTAGACCCGTATACTGCCGAGAGTGTTATTCGAAGCGCAGACCATCGAGGAGAAGGTATTAAGCCTATTATCTAGGATTACTCAGCCAGTTCGACGCTGGATGTAGGCATGCATGTGAAGAAGCACGATCATCAGCTTAGATACTGTGCTAGTAGTTGGGCGATGGCAAAAAGAGGGGAGGAATAGTTTTGATTCAGTGTCAAGGAACTGTGGAATTCGCGGGGATCAATATCGGAACGCCATCGGCTCCTACAATGAAGATTTCGACTTCTGGCGCAATTCTCTGTAACGTTTGGACCCAGAGATATAGCTCAGCAATCCTTGTTTGATTTCCGTTCTGGTCGACTGATTCTAAAACCAGTTCGATCGCTTCTTTTGTTGCGTTGGCTTCTATGACTTTTGCTTCGGCTTCACCCTCGGCTTTGATGACGACTTCTTGAGCTGACGCATTAGCCAGCACCAATATTCTTGCTCTCTCAAAATCTGCTTGAATTTTTTGCTGTTCAGCCACCAGTTTGTCTTCAATGGCTGACGTGTATTTGTCTGGGTAGCCAATATTTTTGAGGTCTAGTTCAAAACGCATCAATGCCCCTGCTAATGATGGTTCTGTGTTCAGCTCTTGCATGACTGCGGCTTCTACCTGGTCCCGTACAACATTCCTGAACTCTATAGTTTCCAGCGCGGTGTAGTTCTTGGTTATTAACCGTATGCTTTCTTCCAAGATTGATTCAATCGCCCTTTCTTTGTAGTTTAAATTCGGATAGTTAGTGTAGAGGTCTTTGATTCGGTCTGGGTCGAGTGACCACCTCACTAAGACTTCGATCTGCATCTCTAGTTGGTCCGAAGAAAAGGATGGAATCACAGCCTCAAACGTTTCCGTAGCGTAGTAGATGTCAACAACCGTAACCCACGGTGCCTTTATTGCGTAAGTCGGACCGAGTATTGGGCTACTGGTTGTGCCAGCTAAGGGATCCACAAGGATTGCTGCATGTCCAACGCCTACCTGAAATACCATGATTAACCCGAAGACCACTATGAATATGAAGAAGAACGCCAGGACTGAGATCAACACTATTGCTCTAGTGGAGAGGCCTGTGCTGAATCTTTCATCTTCGCTCAATGTATTCACCCATTTCACGGTTTCATAGGTGTTCAACACTGGTGACTAATTAAGTGTTGCGTGTTCACGCGGCGGCTTGCCCATTTGGATAAAAGTCGCTGTTTCGATACTTTTCTTAATTATAATTTGGCTATTTTCCTTTAATTCTATGGAACGGGGATTGTTGTCGGCGAAAGCTAAGGCAGGCTCGCGGTTGATTTTTACCTTCACCGTAGCACTTTCCGAAGCAACGAAGCTCTCAACCTTTTTGTTGTGCAGGTTGTTAAATGAAATTCCTATGCCTTTCTCGAATGGGGTTCCTCCCGTTGATTTGTAGTATCCTGTCGAACCGAAAGGTGTCGCGACAATTACTCCGTCGCCAATCAGGTCCACGTGTTTGCGACCGTCAAGGGAAACAGTGAATCTAATTGCGTGAATTGGCAGTTTCACGTGGACTTGGATTTCATTAAGCCCGATTAGTTTCCTATCCTCAAATGATGTTTCGAGTTTGATCATCTTTTGCATCTCGTAATTTCCAGCCTTGATGCGTGATAGGACCGTTGAAGCATCCGACAAAGCGTAATCACATTTTCTGCAGCCGTTAGATTTTTTCACGATGAGTTTCGGTATTCCTGGAAAGATTCTCTCCGCAAACAATACCGTTCCGTCCCCGCCGTAGCAGACGATGAAGTCCGGGTTTTCTTGGACTATCTCAAACATGTTCTTCGTTAATAGACTGGTTATTTCCGAAGTTTCGTGCAAGGAGACGATGAGCACTTTATTCATTAACGCCAATGAGCCGCACCAATTGAATTTGCACAGTAATTCTCGCGTGCCCAATTAAAGCTTCTAGTCTTCACCGCTTCGCGCGTTCAATTTCGCGTGGCTATAAAGTTTCCTGGCCCTCACTGGATTTCAGGTTGGAGACCCTCACGCCTACCAATCTTGTTGTTCGTTTCTCTTTAAGAAGGCCTTGCGTGAGTTCAAGTGATGTTTTCTGGAGCGTCTGGAGACTTTGTGTGAATAATGGCAGCGTCTTTCCATGGCTGAAGGTTTGAAAGTCGCCAAATCTGATTATAACAGTGACCGTTCTGAAGGCTGTCCTATATTTGATGCATCTGCTATGGATTCTTAGACAGATTTCGTCGAGTCGCTTTATGATGATGTTCATATCGTTAGTATTTACTGAAAAAGTGCTCTGGTGACCTATGGATTTCCTTGTGCCGGTTCTGTTTTTAACCTCTGACATGTGCACCCCAAGTGACCATTGGTGAAAACGTCTTCCCATGACCCCGAACATTTCAACGAGTGTTGAAATGTCATGATTCGCAAGATCGCCGATCGTTTCAATTCCGATTTTGTTCAACTTGAGCTTGGTTTTTTTGCCTATCCATAACATTTTTTGCACTGGTAAAGGCGCTAGGAATTGCTTCACATGATTCCTCTTGACAACCGTTAAGCCATCAGGTTTCTTGAAATCGCTTGCTATCTTGGCGACCAACTTGTTGGGTGCGATGCCTATGGAACAGGTCAGCGTCTCGTTCCAGAGAATGTCATGTTTTATCGCCACCGCTAATTTTGCAGCTTCTTCATAGTTTTGGGCTGCGTTGCTGACGTCGAGAAAGGCTTCGTCGAAACCCCAAGGCTGAAACTGGATGGAGTATCGTCTGAGAATCGTCATGATTGCTTTAGACACCTTCTTATAAAGTTGATAGTTGGCTCGTACGTAGATGGCTTTTGAACACAGCTGCCAAGCTCTTGAAATCGGCATGCCTGAATGTATCTTGTATTTTCTCGCTTCATAGTTGCACGTTTTGACTACTCCTCTACCTGCACCCATCATGGGGTCAGCGCCTACTACTACAGGCTTGCCTTTGAATTCAGGATGTTCCCGCTCTTCAATAGCAGAAAAGAAATGGTCCATGTCAACATGGAGTATGATATGCTCCCCATTACACAAATTTGTCATATTTATGTTCCTCCACTAGGAATCTGTTAAGATCGAAGGAAACAATTCTTACTTTGATCAGTCTAAGAGGAACATCCTTTGCGATTAAATCGTTATAGGTTTTCTTCTGTTTGTCCATCAACTTCGCATTGCGCCCGCATTTGATCTCGACGATTTCAAGATCGCCTCCAACCATTGGTAACACGAAGGCGTTTCCCTGCTTCAAACCGTCAATCCGCAGTTTGGCAATGGAAGGACATGTTTTCTCTATCAATCTCCTTGTCTTTCCCGTTCTTTTGAGTTTGAATAGCAAGCCATCGGGAGTGCAGTGGTTGAGTTCTAAAACGCCTACCGTAGAGGCATACTTGGAAAGAAGCTTTCTGTTTGCGTAGAAGCCATGAATAATGAAGTCGTCTCGGAATTGGTCAAAATCAAACAGCTTTGTTCGCCAAGTCCATGCGTGCTGTTTGTAGTGGTTATTGCTGAGCACAACATGGTCCCAACCTTCTTTCTGAATCAGATGGGGAAACAGGTTTCTCCGTAGGAAACTTCTTGCTAAATGCTCGCCAATTACACCTTTCAATCCATTGTACTCTAGATGTTTAAATCGATACTGCATTGGCAACGCCTACTATCATCTTGAGACTGGACGTAGGTGAACCGGAAGCGGAGGATCATCAGTTGGGCTTTTGTATATAATGACTGTGGAGCAGAGAAATCTTAGGAGGGTGGAGAGGAAAGCGGAAGTGAAGAGAGAGCGCGTGCGCCGCGCAGCACATTTTGCTGTGTTGTGTTAACGCGGATTGGGGGTTCGTGAAGTGCAGTGGCTAGTCGCGTTATTGGGGAGCCGATAAGGAGAAAAAAGCGTGTAAGGGATGGTAATTAGCGCCTTGTTGTTTGCAGTGCTCCTGGAAGCCTCGACTGCCGTAGCTAATCAGCAACAGCCTGAGCAGCAGGATGCTTTGGTTTCTGCTTTCTTTTCTTTTAGTCGTTTCTTTTCTTCCATCTCAGCCACCTCTGATTTATTGGATGTCCTATAATAGGATGAGGAAATATATAAATGTATAGGAGCCCCAATACTTCATTATGGCTGAACGATGTTGTCCCCCGCCGCCCGATTGCTGCGACATGCGTGGTATGCTTTCCTTCTACATACTCTGGGTTCTTTCAAAAAAGCCTATGAATGGACAGGAAATATCTGAAGAACTGGGAAAGAGGCGAGGGACAAAACCGACTGCTGGAACAATCTATCCCGCTTTAAAAGAGCTTCGAAAGAAAGGGTTGATAGAAGTGGAGAGGAAGGGAAGAACAACTAGCTACACGTTGACAAAAAGTGGCAAGATAGCGATGGAGAAAGCGTGCAGGTACTTTTGCAGTGCTTTTGGAGAGATCTTTCACGAATATGAAGAGAAGTAATTAGACGCTCATGACACTTGTGCGAATGTGGCTTCATGATCATTAAAGAAGTGTATGCAAAGACGATCTTGTCCAAATCCAAAGTGGCAGACTACACCGTAAACCCATATGTCGGCTGCGAACATGGATGCACCTATTGCTATGCTCATTTCATGAAAAGATTCACTGGTCATAGAGAACCATGGAGCACGTTTGTAGACGTCAAAATAAACGCGGCAACTCTGTTGAATCGTGAAGTCCGAAGGAAAAAGCTTGGGAGAGTTTGGGTGAGTGGAGTATGTGATCCATACCAACCTGTCGAGAAGAAATATGAAATAACCAGAATGTGTCTACAGGTCTTGTTGAAGCAAGGTTGGCCGGTTACTGTCCAAACGAAGTCGCCGCTTGTGTTGCGGGACTTGGATCTGCTGAGGCAATTCAGAGAGATTGAGGTAGGGCTTACGGTCACAACTGCAAACGAGAATTTCAGGAGAATTTTCGAGCCCAACTCACCCACAATCCGAGAGAGAATTGAAACATTGGAGAGACTAAACAGTGCAGGGGTTGAGACCTTCGCGATGATTGCGCCGCTCCTTCCAGGAGCAGAAAAATTAGTGCCCATTCTATGCAACAAGGTCGATCACGTGCTAATCGACAAGATGAACTACCATTATGCCGACTGGGTCTACAAAAAATATGGATTAGAATACGCGCTCACTGACACATTCTTCAAAGAGAAGAAGAAGGAATTTGCCACGGCTTTTGAAGGTTGCAATGTGCCTTGCCAAATTTTATTCTGAGCCGCACGCTAACATCGCTAGTACCCATAAATCCAAGCGCACTTCTCGTCCAAATATTTGAGGTAAGGCTGGACATTGAGTGACTCACCAGTTATTCTCTTGATGAGGTCAGCTGGGTCGTATAGGTTTCCATGCTGATGAACATTCTCGGTCAGCCATTTTTTCACTTGGAGAAAGTCGCCAGTTCTAATCTGGTCCTGCCAGATAGGTATGTCCTTTCTCAATTTGGTGAGTAGCTGTCCGCTGTATATGTTGCCCAGCGCATATGTTGGAAAGTAGCCGTAGTACCCACTTGCCCAGTGGATGTCTTGCATGACACCTTCCGAGTCGTTTTGGATTTCCACGCCAAGGTAGTCGTGGTATTTTCGGTTCCAAATCTCTGGAAGATCTGCTACAGCGATTTTGTTGGCGATCAACTCACGTTCAATCTCAAAGCGGATGATGATGTGAAGACAATAAGTAACTTCATCGGCTTCAACACGGATCTTGGAAGGCTTAACTTGGTTGATTGCCCGTACAAAATCATCTAGCGCCACATCCGAAAAAGCGTTGCTTGCGAGCAGGTTGAGCTTCGGATAGAAGTAGGTCCAAAACTCCCTTGAGCGTCCAATGATGTTTTCTACAAAACGTGACTGCGACTCATGAAACCCTAATGAAGCTCCCATACCCACCGGCTGGTAGAGCCATTCTGGATTGAGGTTCTGTTCGTAAATCGCATGTCCGCCCTCGTGCAACACTGAGAACAAAGAAGATGCTGGGTTGTTTTCGTAGTAGTGAGTTGTAATCCGTACGTCGTCGTAGTAGCCGTTCGTGAACGGATGCTCAGTCTCATCGATTCGTCCTCCCGCCTTAGGAGATTTCACATCATAATCAATAAACTGGGCAAGCTCGTTCGAAATTTTCTGCTGCACACTTGGCGGAATCTTGCGCATGAGGATTGATGCTTGGGGTTTCTCCGGGGCGGTTGCACATTTTTTAATGATCTTAACGAGCCCTTCTCGCAGTTCTCCAAAAATTTTGGCAATCATCTCAGAGGTCATTCTTGGCTCAAAGATATCAATCAACGCGTCGTATGGAGTTCTGGTTTCTTTTACTTTCATGAGAATCTTGGCGGCTTCCTTTCTCAGGGCGAGCAGTTTTTCGAGTTCTGGTTTGAACATGGAGAAATCTTTTGCTGTCTTCGCCTTCTTCCACGTGTCAATTGTGAGGGCCTGCTGTCGAGCAGTCTCGACAACAAGCTTTTCTGGAAGTTTGGTTTGCTCGTCATACTGCTTCTTCATTAGGTATACGTTTCTTTTTTGCAGCTCATTTAAAGTTTCATAGGCAACGTGTTTCTCAATTTTTGAGAGCAGAGTGCCGATTTCAGAACTGGTGGTCATTTGATGTTCAATTTGGCTGAGAATGGCGAGTTGCTGGCTTCGCTGCTTTATTCCTTTAGGGGGCATTTTAGTTTCCATGTCCCAACTGGCGAGAGATTGAATTGACCCAATAATGATGATGTCCTTTGCTTTTGCCATCAACAGATCATAATCTGATTTTAACGCCTTTGCTGGTTCGGCCATATTGATCGCCATAGACCGATAGTCTTCTTTTCAATATAATGCTTGCGCGTGCGCCTTCAAACGTCATTGGCTCTTCCAAAGACCATGGATGCTGCAGTATTCTCGAGCTTTCAGCATTCCTGCTTTTGTTTCGAACACAGCTTCCGGTTTTTCGTTGGGCTTCAGGAATTTCCTGCAAGATGTTGAATCAGCAACTATCTCTATCCACTCAATGTAATGGTTTTGTTCCATGGGATGAGGAATGCTACCGACTTTGACGGTAACTTCGTTTCCGGCCTTTTCAATAACTGGGACATGTTTTTCCAAGCCAACATCGGTGGTTTTTTCAGCCAGCAAACTCATTGGCTGGCCACAGCACACAAGCGAATCAGCTCCTTCATGTAAAACCTCGATTATGTTTCCACACACATCACACCGGTAAACCTGCCTGATTTCAGTCACCTTTTCACCTCCTCAAACTCATCTGAATACACAGCTTTTCCTATGAAAAGCTTGTGCTACAGTGGCAACATCATGAAATGTCCACGTTGCAGCGCAATCCCAGCTGAGTGTATGGTTGACATCGCGAACTAATAATAAGAGCACGGAGTATTGTATCTGAATAGTGTGAACTGGGTGAAAGTTATAAAGTTGACACCGAGCGATTTGGAGGCGACATACTGCTGCATGAAGGAAGTACCATCCAATGCTTCTTGGAGCGAATCTCTACCAGTGTCGAGGAAGTGGTTGAAGAGTAACCTGGGCAAGCATGTCGAAGGTTATCACCTACTTGATGGCGAGAAAGTCGTCGGCCACATCTACTATGCAAATTCAGAGAAGGCGCTTATTCCATACGAGGTCGAGCCAAGAGTGGCTTGCATCTATTGCACTGAAATGCGACGAGCGTACATGCATAAGGGTTATGGCAGAATGATGTTTGACTACATGAAGGTTGATCTGAAGGAACGAGGATTGAAGGGCATAATGATCCCTGCAACAGACCTCAAAGAGTGGATGTATTATGGACTTTTCCGTAAACAAGGATTCCGAATAGTGGCGGAGCACGCGCCGTTCTATAAAGTCATGTATTTCCCACTTGCGAAAGAAAATGTCTCTGTCAAAGTTTTACAGCTGAACTATACGCCTTCGAAGGATGCGGTTGAAGTGACTCTATTCGATAACTTCTTTTGTCCTGTCGGCGCTCATATGCATCAACTTATTAGAAGCGTCGCTCAAAGCTTTGGGGACAAGGTCAAGCTTGTCGAGATCGAGTCTACCTTGAATAACGTTAAGAAATACGGAACCTCGGAACCTCTGATCAATGGCAAGATCAAACTGCCTGGTCCGGCTTCAGAAGAAGAAGTGCGGAAGGCAATACAAGACGAAATCGACCTTCTCTGATGTTAGATGCGCAAAACGCGCACAGAACTATTTGGGTTTGCGGGCATTGGAAACTTCGTTATGGTGGAAGGCTGGAAAAGAATTGGAAAAGGCTGAGGGGAGTAGCAGATTCTAAACGAAAGAGAAGGATGGTTGGTGAAGAATTCATAAAGGTTTTAAAAAGTTGCAGGAGAAGTTTATTAGGATCCTATACGGGAAAAGCTAAAAGAAGAGGGAGTTCAATGTCAAAATTCTCTTTCTCTAATGTTCCACGACTCCAACTGCTGTCCAGAGACGAGGTCGAATCCATCCACCTCGCCTCTACGAAGCTTTTGGAAGATGTTGGTGTCAAAATCTACAATGACACAGCATTGAGACTACTTGCCGATGCGGGGGCTGAGGTCGACTCTAACAACAAACTCGCTCGTATTCCTCAACATCTCGTGAAGGAGTCTCTAGTCAAAGCGCCCTCGACCATTAGGCTTTACAGTCGCGATGGAAAGCATGACCGAGTTCTCGAAAGGAATAAAGTTACTTACAATCCAGGCTCAGCAGCGTTGTTCATTCTCGACTCCAAGACAAATGAGACTCGACGCCCATTATCAAGAGATTTGGCTGACCTCGTCAGGTTGACCGACGCTTTAGAATATGTGCAGGCTCAAAGCACGGCGTTGGTAGTCTCGGATGTCCCTGTGGGTATCGTCGATCGATACCGCCTATTTGTTGTTCTGAAGAACTCTCCTAAACCAATAGTTACGGGTACATTTAGCGTTGATGGCCTTTATGATATGAAACGGATGCTTGAGGCTGTGGTTGGAGGCGAAAAGGAGTTGGCTAGAAAGCCCATGGCAGTTTTTGACACATGTCCATCAGCACCGTTGAAGTGGAGTGAACTTCTTTCCCAAAACCTAATTGACTGCGCCAAGTTTCGCATCCCCGCTGAAATTGTCCCGATGCCCCAACTAGGCGCTACTGGGCCAGCAACGCTGGCTGGGTCTCTTGTTCAGCATAACGCTGAATTCCTTAGCGGTCTCGTGATGGCTCAGTTAACGAACCCAGGAGCTCCAGTCATCTATGGCGGTTCACCAACGACATTTGACCAAAGATACGCCACAGCTCGTCTCGGAGCCATAGAGACCATTATGCTCGGTTGCTCCTACGCTCAAATTGGGAAATATTATGGGCTGCCGACTCACATGTACCTTGGACTTAGCGACACAAAAGTCGTTGACGCACAATGCGGGTTTGAATCCGGAATTGGGATAGTGCTTGGGGCACTTGCCGGAATTAATGTTATGTCGGGGCCGGGCATGCTAAACTTTGAGAGCTGTCAAAGCTTAGAGAAGCTTGTTATTGACAACACGATTTGCGGCATGGCCCTAAGGCTGGTGAAAGGTGTCAGAGTTGACGACGAAACCCTTGCTGCCGACTTGTTAAGGAAGGTAGGTCCAGGTGGAATGTACTTAGCTGAAAAACACACGCTGCAATGGTTTCGGAAAGAGCAATTCATGCCCTCTGAAATCATTGATCGCCGAGAGTGGAAAGCATGGAAGGCAGCCGGATCAAAGGATATTGTTCAAAGGGCAAAGGTGATCGTAGAGAAAACATTAAAAGAACACAAGCCTGAGCCACTACCGCATGACATTGAAAATGATTTAGAAGATGTTGTGAGGGACATAATGAAACAACACAAAATATCGACCTTGCCTTTAGTTTCGGCATCCTAATGTGGGTCGAGACGTAACAAAGTAGAAGAAATCAATTGGGCTCGATTAATTTGTTGCTCGAACTGTTTGCACCTGGATCGAACTGAGTCCTCTGCGAGTTAGGTTTAAGTGGGCAACACAGAAAGAAAGAATGGGTAAAGAGGTTGAGGCAGTTTAGCTGCAAAAGAAGGGTTTTGACCGCTTTATTCGGCGGGGCGGTGGATAGGGTTCCGGTGACCTCGCTTGCAGGCTGTGGGGGAACTGCAACGGTTGATGTGCAAGACGCTGTTGATACACATTGTCCCGAGGCCCATAAGGACGCAGAGAAGATGGCGAGGCTTGCCATAGCCAGTCACGAGTTGACTGGAATCGAGAACATCAGAGTACCATTTGACTTTGTGGTAGAACCCGAGGCTTTGGGATGCGAGATTCGCTGGGGGGCAAGTCCTCAGAGTGTTCCTGCCGTACGGACTCATCCCTTCGAAAAGCCCGAAGACCTAAGGATGCCAGAGAATCTGCTTGAGATGGACAGAATTCCTGTTGTGTTGGAAGCCATCAGGATAATTAGAAAAGAGGTGGGAGATTCACTGCCGATTTCAAGCCTTGCGCTCGGACCCTTCACGCTAGCTGGCGAATTAGCGGGAGTAGAGAAGCTTCTGATTTGGACTGTAAGAAAGCCTGTCTATGTGAAAGAATTCGTTGCCTTGGTCACAGATGTCATCGTGGAATACGCCAAAGCCCAATACCGAGCGGGCTCGGACATAGTGCAAGTCAGCGACCCAACAGCGTCACCCGAATTGATAAGTCCTGCCGCCTTCAAGCAGTTTGTCAAGCCAGCTTTGACCAAAATCGCCGAGAGCCTAGGTGGACCGAGGCTGCTACACATCTGTGGGAGAGCTGAGATGATAACACCTGACATGGTTGAAACTGATTTTGATGGGATAAGCATCGATGAAGTCGTGGACGTTGCCAAAATAAGACCACTTGTAGGCGATGTCAAGATCTTGGGCAACGTCTCCTCTAAGAGTACTCTGGTTTTCGGATCCGCCGAAGACGTGAAAAAAGAAGCGAGAAATGCCCTCGAGTCTGGCGTCGACTTTCTTGAACCGGGATGCGGTTTCTCTCCAATAACGCCGATCGATAACATCAGGGCTATGGTTCAGGTCGTTAAGGAGTAGACCAAGCGAAGCAAACTTTCGTTTGTCCCCTGTGATAGAACAGCTCCTGCATACATGCATGTTTGGAGAAAGTCACATAAACATAGCCAGGATTATTACGTGTGATGAAAAGTGACGCCATACAAGAGGTTGATGTCCATCCTGAGCGGGAAAGAAGAGGATGTTGATAGGTTCCCCTGCATGAACTCTGCCAGCGTTTGTACGATTGAGTTTATGAAGGCTTACGACGCTTTTTGGCCGGCTGCCCATAAAGATCCCGTGAAAATGGCCAAGCTTGGCTCAGCGGCTCACAGATTGTGTGGTCTCGACAACGTATCGGTTCCATTCTGCATGACGGTTGAGGCAGAGGTTTTGGGTGCTGTGATCGACTTTCATGAAGACAGGATAAAGTGGCCGTCAGTTAGGGAATTCCTTATGAAAGATCCTTCCGATCTCAAGTTTCCAAAGGATGTGTCAAAGACTGGAAGAGTTCCCATCGTTGTCGAGGCGATCAGAAAATTGAAGGAGGAATTTGGAGGTAAGGTTCCGGTGAACGCTTACATGGTTCCACCGTTTACAAGTATCAGTAGCTACTTGGTTGACAGCATCACATTCTTGAAGTGGCTGAGGAAGATGCCAGAGAAGGCTCATCAGTTTCTTAAAGACACTATTGATGTCTATGTTGAAATAGCGAATTTGTACAGAGATGCCGGGGCCGACATCATCACTTTGCATGGTATGGGTGCTTCTAACGATAATATTTCTCCGAAGCATTTCGACGAGTTCGTTAAGCCATGTCTGCAGGTGATTATCAGGCGTTTAAAGTCACCCACGATCCTAAACATATGTGGTTCTGCTTCGATGATCTTGGACAAGATGGTTGAGTGCGGTGCAAGCGCCATAGCGGTTGATGAGAGAACTCCCATTAAGGAGGCGAGGGAAAAGGTTGACAGAATCAGGCCTGGATATCCGATAATTGGAAACGTTCCCTCTTATGGAGTAATACATCAGGGTCCTGTTGAAAGGATCAGCGAGGCTGTGAAGGGGTGTATAGAGGAGGGAGTCAGCGTGGTGGCTCCAGGATGCGACTTCTGGATAGAAACACCTACGAAGCACATAGAAGCCCTTGTAAAAGCTTGCGTCAGATAGGGAACTCTAACACCATAAAATGCAGTTCTTCAACGGCTGATTCTGCTCAAGCCTAGTAACGGTAAAAACGTTTCTAGCCCTACGATAATGTTTCAAAAGCGCTGCACTGTGACGTTAGCCCTAATTCTGAAACTCCCTCTTCAGAAAATCTTCCTTCAGAAGCCCGCTTAGTTCCTCTAGCTCCGCCTTGAAGAGTACAACCGTGTCCGGAGCAGCAACTCGTCTATCTTTGCCACGAGTTATTCTATAAAGGATGTCCGCCTTCTCTCCCGTGCCGACCTTTTCAACCCTAACCTCTAAGCTATCGCCTATCCTACTTTTAATGTCATACGTCTTCTTTTTTACGGGCATGCCCATTTCAGACACCGACTTTATATAAGATTCATGGGCTTAAAACCTTTAACGGACATTTGCGAGCCCGGGCACTACAGAAACAGATACAGTTGAGAAGAAATGAATCCTCACGAAAGATTGATGGCTTTCCTAGAGGGAAGGAAAGAAGATGCCGACCGACTTCCAGTTTGGTGTTCCACTCGAACGTTTACTTTAGATGGCATGAAGATATTCGATGCTTATTGGCCGAAAGCCCATAAGGATCCGGAGACAATGGCTAGATTGGCGGCGGGTGTTTACGAGCTAACCGGAAACGAAAACATGTCTGTGCCATTTGACATGACCTTGGAGGCAGAGGCTCTTGGCGCACCTTGCGAGTATTTCGAGGGGAAAATAAAGTGGATATCGGTTAAGAGATTCATTGCCACCGACATTTACGAGATGGATATCCCAGAGGATCCCAGCGAATTTGCCAAGAGAGGGAGAATTCCAGTCTGCATCGAGGCGATAAGAATATTGAAGAAGAAATATGGAGGGAAGGTTCCAGTAACAGGCATTGTTACCTGTCCGTTGACAAGTGTCGGGGGCTATTTGATCGATCCGGCTGAGTTCCACAAATACATGATAAAAGAGCCTGAGAGAATTCATCGTATCTATGAAACGCTTAATCCATATTATGCTGCAGTGGCAAATGCGTTTAAGGAAGCAGGAGCCGACGTAATAGTTTTCACCGAGGAGGGAGCCTCTCTCGACAACATCTCACCAAAACACTTTGACCAGTTTGTTAAGCCTCACCTCACCGAGTTAATTGGTATGGTGAAGCCGCCTAGAGTCCTTCACATATGCGGGAGCCTAATAAGCAGAGGCCTTGAAGTCATTACTTCGATGATAGACTGTGGAGCTGAAGCTATAACAATAGAGGAAAGAACGCCAATGTCTGAGGCAAGGAAGATAGCCGACGAACATAGAGCTGGCTATGTAATAGGCGGAAACGTTGACCCATATAACGTCATACACAACTCATCAATAGATGCAATTAGGAGCAGGGTCAAAAAGGTTGTCGCGGACGGTGTAGACATGGTTTCTCCGGGGTGTGACTATTGGATAGAAACATCGACAGAACACATAAGGGAGTTCGTGAACGCCGCCATTGAGTATGGAACACCGCCGCGATGGAAAAAAGAGGAGGATTAGCAAATTCCTATACCTCATTGAAGACTTTCCCCATTAAGGAATGATGATAAAAATGAGCAGAAAAGAAGAAATCTTTGAGAGGCTTAGACAAGCCGTAATTTTAGGGGAGACCGAAGAGTGCGCAAAGGCAGCTCAAGATGCCATAGACGCAGGAATTGCCCCCATGAAAGTAATCAAGGAAGGATTATCAAAGGCTATGGAGGTGGTCGGTGACAAATTTGAGAACAAAGAATACTTCCTCCCCGAAATGCTCCTATCAGCTGAGGCTATGTACGCCGGGTTGGAGCTCCTTCTTCCGCTCTTGAAGACAGAGAGGGCTGAGAGAAAGGAAAAAATCGTTCTTGGCGTGGTGGAGGGAGACATCCACGACATAGGGAAGAACATTGTGAAAGCGATGCTCACGGCAGCTGGATACGAAGTGGTCGATTTGGGCGTAGACGTGCCAGCCTCAGAGTTCATTGAAAAAGCCTCTGAGGAAGAGATCGGGGTTATAGCTATGTCAACCATGATGACGCCAACCCTCGTGTCAATTAAGGATGTTGAGGAGAAGTTGGCGAAAAAGGGTCTGAAAGGAAAAGTTAAGACCATTATAGGTGGCGGCACAGTCACTGAGCAGTGGAGGTCGAAACTGGGCTCAGATGCTTACGGCAAGGACGCAGTTGAAGCAGTGGACAAAGTAAAGACGTTGGTTGAAGAAATTAAGGAAGCAGTAAAGCTCATGGAAAGGAAGCGAAAAAAAAGGGGAAGTCAAGCTGGTGAATGCCGTTGACTCTGAGAGAGGAAGTCGAGAGGTCCGGACGCATAAAAATTTTATTTTTTCCATACGGAAAGAGGGAGTGGTTCAAAAAAGGTGTATGTATATTTGACGCTGCTAAGGCGTTGGGTATCGACCTATCTTCGCTTTGTGGGGGCAAAGGTACTTGCGGAAAATGCAAAGTCAAAATCGAGAAAGGCATGAAAGGGCTGAACTCCCTCACAGAGCAGGAGCTGAAGCACATCACGGAGGAAGAGATAGAGGCAGGTTATAGGCTTGCATGCCAAACTATGCCAACTACTACTGTTTCAGTTTATGTTCCAGAGAGAAGCAGGATTGGAAAGCAAAGGTTGCAGACAGCAGGTCTCGAAGTCCTGGTAGAGCAACTCAATCCATTTGTCAGAAAGTATCCTGTAAAACTGCCAGAGCCGACCCTCCACGACAGCCGGTCGGACGAAGATAGACTTCTAGACGCGTTAAATGCGAAGTACAACCTCCCCACAGAGTTGGACCTCAATTTCGAAGTAGCTGTAGACCTTGCCAATAAACTGAGAGATGCGGATTGGACAGTTACTGCAGTTAAATGGAAGAACAAGATCATTGACATTGAGCCTTCAGACACATCTGACAGATGCTTCGGCTTCGCCGTCGATGTGGGAACCACAAAGCTTGCAGGCTTCCTAATGGACCTTAACACTGGGAAGGTTGTCGCTGTTGCCGCTAGGATGAATCCCCAGATCCCTTTGGGCGAAGAAGTGATGTCGAGGATAAGTCATCAGATGCTGGAGGGCCAAAAAGGCGTCGAAGAACTCCAGGCAGCTGTAGTGTCCGGAATTAACGAGATGATCGAGGAGTGCTGCGAAAAGTCCAACGTGAAAACAAGTGAGATCTACGAGATCTGCTGTGTTGGCAACACAGCAATGCAGCTTTGCTTCCTCGGCATCTATGGTCGGTATGTCGCGTTTGCGCCCTACCCTCCGGTGCTGCGGAGAGGAGTTGATATCAGGGCTAGCAGTATTGGGTTAGTCTCCCATCCAAGGGCGAACGCCTATTATGCTCCAGTCATCGGGGGATTTGTAGGGGCGGACAACGTGGCGGTCATACTAGCCACGAGAATGTTGGACTCTGATGAGATTTGTCTGGCGCTTGACATTGGAACAAACACGGAGATCGACCTAGGGAACAAGGATCTAGTCATGGTTGACTCATGCGCATCTGGACCAGCATTTGAAGGCATGCAAATCAAACACGGAATGAGGGCTGCAACCGGAGCCATCGAGAGAGTAAGCATCGACCCTGAAACATTTGAGGTCAACTATCGAACCATAGAAGAGAAGCCCCCTGTTGGTCTGTGTGGGTCAGCCTTGGTAGATGTCCCAGCCGAGCTTCTCAAGGCAGGTTTGATTGATCTGACAGGCAAATTTGTCTCCGAAATGGCCAAGGAGACAGACCGGCTAAGAAGGGGGCTAAAGGGAATTCCCGAATTTGTGTTGGTACCGCAACCCGAAACAGCTACCGACACTGACATCACAATAACCCAAGGCGATATAAGAGAACTGCAAAAAGCGAAAGCCGCGATGCGAACCGGCGCCGAGATCCTGATGAAGAGACTGGGAGAGAAAAGAAAAGAAACCGTCACGGAGAGCGACATAAGCAAGTTGTTTATGGCAGGGGCCTTTGGCAACTACATCGACCCCGAGAACGCTAGGACCATCGGCATGTATCCTGAATTACCATTAGAAAGAGTTGAGTTTGTCGGCAACATCGCCGGCACAGGCGCAAGAATGTGTCTAATATCAAAAGAAGAGAGGGAATACGCTGAAAAGATAGCGACAACCGTGAAATATCACGAGTTGGCTGCAGACGAAGACTTCCAGAAGGAATATCTAGATGCTCTCTTCTTCCCTCACAAGAACCTAGACAGGTATCCGGACACAGCAAATCTGCTACGAAGGCTGGGTCGTATTAAGTGATGACTAGAAAGATGAGCCCCCATGTTCAAGTTTGAAGCTAAGCAAAAAATCTTCAAGATAGGAGAAGCAAAGGTTGGAGGGCAGCCAGGAGAACTCCCCACATTATTGATTGGAACCACCTTCTATGAAGGACATAAAATCGTAAAAGATGAGAAAAGGGGCATCTTTGACAAAAAAAAGGCGGAGGCACTTCTCAATGTTCAAGATGAACTTTCTGATCTTACGGGCAACCCTTGTGGCGTGGATATCGTTGCAACGACGGTTCAATCAGCACTTCGATATGTCGATTTTGTTTCAGAATTTACAGACTCTCTGATCTCATTTGACGCTTGGCTTCCCGAGGTGAGAATCGCAGCGCTGACACATATAGCTGAAGTTGGCCTAGCAGAAAGAACCATTTACAACAGCATAATGCCCACTCCACCACCTGACGAAAGCGAAATTGCCGCCATTAAGGAATCAAAGGTAAAAGCAGCCATCTTGCTTGCCTACAACGTAAAGGATCGCACTCCAAAAGGCGTTGTATCACTCCTAAAAGGAACCCAAAAACAGAAGGGATTACTAAAAATAGCGGAGGAAGCCGGCATAGAGAAACCATTGGTGGACACAACCCTCTTCACTTATATTCCAAGCATAGGAGTGGGGGCCAAAGCATGTTTCTTTGTGAAAGAAAAACTCGGCCTCCCTGTGGGCGGCTCTCCCGGAAACGCCGCCTCAGTTTGGAAGGAGGCAAGACGTTGGGGACCGGACATACTCAAAGCTTGCTGGGCAAGTGTGGAGGTTGTGCCTTTAATCCTTGGAGCTGATTACCTGCTTTATGGTCCAATAGAATCAGCGTCCTGGGTGATCCCAGCAAGTGCTGCAATTGACGCAATAATCGCGACGTCAGTCAGAATAGATTTTGGAATAAAACCTTTGTCCAAGAAGCATCCATTATACAAGCTGTTTCCCGCATTCGTTGAAACACTGGAGAAAGCCACCTTTTAGCCCTCACGGTATTCATACGCTTGCGCATGGAGGACCTAGGTATCAAGTTCAAGCCTAAATGAAGATGTGCACGCGATCTTGCAGTTTGCACCCGCATCAGGCAATATCACTTTCAAAAGATGTTTAGTAGGAAATTATATAAAGCAAGTATGTGTTCTTTTGCCAAGACGCTATCGTCCGGGAGGATTGTTTAATGGCGGAAAATGTTTTGAAGCGACTTAAGGAAGCTGTCCTGAACTATGACGTTGAGGGAGCGGTTGCAGTTGCTAAAGAGGTCATAGAAACTGGCTTTGACCCACTTATAGCAATTGAGCAAGGCTTAGGAGAGGGTCTAAGTATTGTAGGAGCCAAATTTGAAGCTGAGGAGATATTCCTTCCAGAGTTGATGATAGCAGCTCAAGCTATGAAAGAATCTCTAGCCACACTGGAGCCAGCTTTAGCTAAGGGGAAGTCCAGAAAGGTTTTGGGTAAAGTTATTATCGGAACGGTCGAAGGGGACATCCACGACATCGGCAAAAGCATCGTAGCCACAATGCTCACTGTCAACGGCTTCGAGGTTCACGACCTCGGATGTGATACGCCAACATCAAAGTTTGTTGAGAAGGCGAAGGAAGTCAAACCAGACATCATCGGAATGTCAGCTTTGCTGACGACAACCATGGTGAAGATGGCTGAGGTGATCAACGCTCTCAAAAAAGTTGGACTTAGAGGACAGGTAAAGGTGATCGTAGGGGGGGCTCCGGTCTCGGCGGCCTGGGCCGAAGAAATCGAAGCCGACGCTTATGCTGAAGACGCTATGGCATGTGTTGATGTCGCTAAAAAGTTATTATCCAAATAAGAGGCGTTCTCAACAGTCTGTCTTGTCTAACTAGGCTTTTTCTAGTGGCTTCAATGTGCTCCGCAAATTCTAACAACTTCTCATTGCCTGCTGGAAGAATCTCCTGTGGCTGTTTAATACTGTGATGGTCTTCAATCGCCCGCCAGATCCATACTTTGTAACAGTCGACGCTCTTTTCTTACTAAAAAACATTGGAGTTTTCTCGGGATTTGAAGTTTGTGTTGGCGCCCTGGCCGGGATTTGAACCCGGTTCTCGTTACAGATGCTCTCTGTAGTGTCGAGCGGGCGACAGCCGCTTATACTATTCCGGCATTGAGGAACACACTCCTTGTGACCGGACTATACTACCAGGGCTGCCTTGCGCCAAGACGCCAAAACCCATAAGCCAGAGGCTGCTACTTAAAATTTATCCTCACACTTCGCTGACACATTGTACACGTTGACTAATTGGAGGGCAAAGCGGGGTGCGAAAGTACCCCTCGGTGTGAGTCTGATGCGCAAACCATTATATCTCTTCAAGATAAATAGCTCTCAAAAAGGAGAAATACCGATTTGGACTTAAACGAACTCGCATTGCGATATGAAAAGCTTGGCAGTCAACTTTCAGAGCAATACTACAATCAAAACGCAGGATTGGCGTACGACCGCGAGCTTATGAAAAAGCTTGCCCAGCAACTGACGGAAATCAGTAAAGAATTCCTAGAAAAATTCGCCAATCCAAGGAGCATGTACTTAGCGTCTATAGGCACAATCGCTGAAGCTGAAAGGCTTGAAGTTGAACTGGATTTTCACGATCAGCGTATGGAAAGCATCTCCACGGAAAGACACCGCATTGACGGGAAGAAGGTTAATTGGGGAAATTGGCGCCAATTCAACTCTCAAATCGACAATGCTCAAGAACGAAAGCAAGTCTTCGACGAGTTTGTCGCCAAAGCTCCGTCAATTGCCAAGCACGTGGAAGAACGGATGAGAATCACAAGAGAAGTCTATCGGCAGTATGGTCTCACACCCTTAGACAGCTACCTAGAGCTCGAGCAAATCTCCTACGACAAATTAATAGGCCTTCTCGAAAAACTAGGCGATGGAGCTAAACAAACATTCTTAGGCGGAGCAGCGCTGCTCGCGCCGCAAGTCCTCCACAAGGCGACAACAGAGTACTACGATGACTTCTACACGTGGCGTGGGCGCATCTACAAACCATTGGACAATTACTTGAAAGAGAAAAATCCTCTAAACGAGGTTCTCCAGCTCTTGACAAACTTAGGCTTCGATCCTTCCACCATCAACGTCGACGGCAAGGATCGTCCAAACAAGAGCCCAAGCGCTTCCTGCTGGGGCATTCAAATTCCAAATGATGTCAGGATACTCTACCGAAAAGTTTCTCCCTTCCCAGATTTTGGAAGTCTCTTCCACGAATTTGGACACGCCATTCATGGCAAGAGCGCACTTCCCAACGACTCTGTCTGGAAACGATACATTGTGCCTATGAGTGTGGCAGAAACTTTTAGCATACTCATAGAAAGCATTATAGAAAACCCATTATTCCTAAGACAAGACCTGAAGCTTAAGGAAAAAGCCGTCACAGAAATTGTCGATCGAGTGAGATTCATGAATCTGGCTTTCCTAACCTTCTACGCTGCCAACAGTATCATGAAAATGGAGTTTTGGAAACGAAATTACACAGTAGATCAAGCTGCAAAGAGATGGCAAGAACTGACAAAACGGTTCTTTATTGAAACACCGGGCAATTATTGGATACTGCATCATGTGATGCCTAACTACGACATGTACTCTCCAAGTTATGTGATCGCATCGGTAAGGGTTGCAGCGATGAAAGAAAGACTCTCTAATAATCATGGCGAAGCATGGTGGAGAGAACTGGAAGCAGGCAACTTCATAGAACAACTTGCCCAGACGAGAGGGGAATTCGACATCAAATCGTGGAAGCTTGATCCTGACGTATATCTAACCGAGCAGAAGTCTCTCAACTTCTTAGCGTGACACACAGCCCTTACTCTTTGCCCTTGGCACTCCGCAACGAGCGGAGCCACCACGCCCCCCAGAACACTATAAAAACAAGCGTTGTCCAAAAGAGTATCACAAGCAGCTGGGCTGCAGAGAGAGCCATATCCTCAAGCATTTTTCATCAACAGGGCTAATGCAGCGGCATCCTAAAAGTCAAGTGCTTCTTCTTGGAATGCTGAAAACTTTGACAATAATACGGCTAAGGCATATTACAATCTGCGTAACAATCCCTTTATTGTCGGCGGAGAACATAATGAATGCCTCCAGAAGGGAGTAAAGGAGAAGGCGTCACAGAGCTGAGAGGAAAGGCATATCCCTCCGCAATTCCTCTCAGCAATGATCAGAATGGCTCTGTTTTCTTTCAATTAATTGCTGCTTTGACAGAAACCAAGATGAAACGTAGTCCATGAATGTGCATTTCGCGAAATAATGGAGGAATTTCCTCGTAAGCTTCACCCACGAAGCCCAGAGGTTCCCTGTTTCTTTTCTCGTTCCTTGTTCCTCACGGCTTCAAATAACGCATGAAAAATAGTATAGCTCTCTTTGAGCGGCGGCTTTGCTTTCTTTGGCTTTCTCAAAGGGCGACACCTGATCTCTTCTATCCAAATTGGTATATCAACAGTGTTTCATCCAGAAAATATATCACGCCTCACAATATCTCTCAGAAGGCGTGCAAACATGTTGTGGCGGGCCCGTCAGGGTTTGAATCCCACGGGGTGAATTTATGCGACATCCCTTCACCTTCTTTTTTTTTCTATTCGAATCTGTACTCGTTGTTTGGCACATAGTGAAGTTGTGTGCTTCAGAAAGAAGCCTCTTTCACTAGCTGATCCACCCGAACGATAATGCAATTCTTGAGCTCTTTGATGCGCGAGCGCCGCTCATTTGCTTTCTTCTAGATAGTTGCTGTTCCGTGATGTTCCATTTTCTCCCATTTCATAGGGTAGTGAAACACTTCTTCAAGCTGGCTTAACATTCTTATAATATCCAAAATGTAGAGGAAAGAAAGTCTGTGGAGCACAGTGTATAACAATAGACTTCGTTTTTCTCTAATATCCAGAGATAGAGCATAGGCGGTCACAGCGACTTCCAGAATAATGAACGCTAAGAACCAGAAAACGTAGATGTAAGGAATAGCTTGGAAAAAGTCAATCGAAATGCCGATCAGGGTCGTACCACTGGGAGGGCCTTGTCCCCGACCAAGTGATGGTCCACCTTGTGCCCATTCGGGTTGCCCTCCTATTCTAGGCTGATAGATTGTGTATGGTGAGAGGGGGTTGAAGCAGAAGACGAGTAGCCACATCAGCATGAAGAACATAAACCACGGGTAGATAACTCCATTGAGAACCCTCCATGGCATGACAAAGGTGCCAGTCCGCCCATATTTCGTGTTGAAAGCCATGTTTTTATGCTTCGATAGAACTTGGAGACTCCCTCTATACCATCGGTATCTCTGTTTGGCTAGACCTGCCATGGATTTTGGAGCTTCTGTATAAGCGAAAGCTCGTGGTTCATAGACTGTTCTATACCCTGCCTTCAAGATCCTGAATGTAATATCTGCATCCTCAGCAAAGGTATCTCCTTCAAATAAGCCCACCTCGTTAAGTACAGATGCTCGAAACGCCCCAATGGGTCCTGGCACAACCGTGACATTCTGTAAATACGCTTCACTTCTTCGGTGAAGATTAATTCCCACAACATACTCGAGAGCTTGAAGCTTGAGTAAAAGGCTCCTTCGATTTCCCACTTTTACATTTCCAGCCACAGCCCCAATTCTAAGATTTCTGAAATGCTTTACCAAGTGTTGGATGGCGTTTTGATCAAGAACGGTATCAGCGTCGATACAGACGATGTATTCTCCTTTTGCTGCTTTGATTCCTGTGTTCAGAGCATCCCACTTTCCACCATTTGCTTTTGTCACCACTTTTATTACACCGTTTTTGGCATAATTTCTAGCAACTTCCAAGGTTCTGTCTGTCGATCCATCATCTACAATAATGATCTCTTTATTCGGGTAGGACAGTTTGAGAAGAGATTCAACGGTTTTCCCAAGAGCCTTATCTTCATTATAGGCAGGAACAATCACGGTAACCAATACTGGATCTTCCGTAAGATCATAGCTTGAGTCATTTTTTTCATGTCTTTTATGAAGATACGCGCCTCCAAGAGTAATCGAGTTTCGAATTGTGAACATGAATATTGATATGAAAAATAGGTAAAAGGATATTTGGTAAAGGAGATTGGGGTATAGAAACAGTAGGGAGATTTGAATGGCTATGATGAGAATGGTTGTGACTAAGAGTAGTTTTAGTATTGATAATCCTGAATGTTTAATGGGTGAAGAGAACTTCTTCCTGACCTGTGGAAACCACACGAAAGTTATGATTACAGTCACGAGACAGATTACAAGAGAAAGGTAGGTAACGACATAGCTTAGCTGATTGATCAACATAAGCAATGAATCCAAGTTAATTGGAGTGAAGTTCAAGAATCCAAAAACTATCAACAAACCTACTGCAACCACAAAACTGCTTAAAATCAATGATTTATTCAATTCTTGAATACTCCTTTGACTATAATCAAGGTGGCCTGAATGTTAGTTTCTCTTCGAGTCTAACTAGACATTACCTGCCACTCAGTTAAAATGCAGTAAAAGAATTTTGTTTGATCAATTCAGATGTAAAATACGAACTTGAATGATTACACATTTCATTCAAAAAGAGGATTTAGCCTTGCGCGCGCGATAACGACAGGAAAAAAAGCTAAATTTCAGCTAATGATTAACAGCTCATAAACATCTTTTAGATATTCGCATATCTGCTTCATGTCAACTCGTGAATGAAGAATGCAATCGAACAGGAAGTAAGGCTTTGGTCTCTCTACATCCAAAACGAGTGAAGAAAAGCGACGTTCATATTGGCGAAAGTCATCTTGACGATGCCAAGGCCTCAAGCTTCCATTCTCTAAGCGCACTTAGGAGTAATTTCGCTGTTATCGGGACCAGCAATGTTGTGAGGGGTTTTGGGAGTGGTTTGATAAGTACCTTTATGTCGCTTTATTTCGTCGGGCTTGGCGGAAACCCTCTTATGTTGGGCATCATGACCGCAACAGCATCGATCATCGGAGCTTCCATGGTTCTTTTTGGGGGTGTTATAGCCGATTGCTATGGTCGAAGGCCCATCATAGTCACGGGGGCATTTTACACTGGATTCTTTCCTTTTCTATATGCGCTCACATCCGATTGGTGTTTATTTGCAGTTCTAAGCATATGTGCTGCGATTGGATCAATCTCAACGCCCGCTTTACGCACTCTCGTCGTTGATTCTGTTTCTCCTAAAAGGCGAACTACGGGAATCGCAATCCTCCAAGTCATCTCCTCTCTTCCAGCAGCATTATCGCCGATCGTGGGAGGGTGGTTGATTCATAATTACGGTTTGGCGGAAGGCTTTAGGCTAGCTTGTGTATATACAGGAGCCACATTTTTCCTTTCCGCGCTCATCCTTTTTCTGTATTTAAAGGAAACGCTACTGCATATACCAAAACAAGATATTGAATCATCTTATCTTGAGAAGTTCAAGAGTGTAGTGAGGCTTCCAAGATCCTCATCAAGGCAGCTTGGGGTGTTGTTATTTTCATCTGCCCTAGTAGCCTTTGCTAACGGCACGGTAGGGCCATATTACATTCTCTACGCATCAAGTATCGTAGGGCTCAGGCCCTTCCAATGGGCAGTAATAGTCAGTGTTCAATCTTTCTCAATAATCCTGAAGATTCCAGGAGCGTGGTTAAGCGACAGAGTAGGTAAAAGAAACGTGATGATTTTCTCAATAGTAGCTTGCTCGCCCTGTACAATATTGTTTTCGTTGTCTCGCTCATTCGAACATGCTCTAATTATGGCGACGCTTCTTATGATCTTCGGAATTTATTATGCTCCAGCCTACGAAGCGCTGCAAGCTGATTTAACACGCAAAGAGTTGAGGGGACGCATAACAGCTTTTTGGCAGCTTAGTACTACAATGGCTTCAGCACTTGGAACCCTAGCAGGAGGTTTCTTATACCAAGTTGAACAGGCTATGCCATTCTACCTTTTTTCAGCTATTGAGCTTTTAGCAGCTACGCTCTTGATAAGTTTTGTCAAAGAGTCCAAGTAAGAAAAAAACTAGCAACAAAGCGCGCGCGCCATACTTCAGTTTTATACTTGTGGAAATATGCACACTCGAGGAGCAGGTACGCATGCGCGCGTGCATGCGCACAGCGGATGGCGGGCCCGTCGGGAATTGAACCCGAGACCCCCGGGTTAAAAGCCCGGTGCTTTGGACATTGGCTTTCTATCCTTGCTGAGCTACGGGCCCTATGGATTCACAATTAAAGCCAAGCTTGACATTCTTTAAGTTTGTGCTGGCTCTGCGTCTTCTCCGGAAAAGGAGAAGAATTGTGGAACACGTTTCAGGCGGCGTTTCCCAGAAAAATCGTGGTGGGGAGAAGGAGGCTAACGCTAGCCCCGTTTAATGTGGCAATGCTAATCAAAGGTGGAGGCAGTGAAGTGAAATTAGGGATAGAAAAACGACATGCAACGTTGTTGGAGGGCGCGAAAGGCCTCTTAATTGCGGTGGTATTAGTTTTTTCAGACGATCTAGGTGGATTGCTTGCGCCTTAATCGGCGAGTCTAGATAATTACATGGTTTCTCCGAAAGGTGGCAGCATTGCTTCTAATCTGTGAATTTTGTGCCTCCTGTGAGAATTCGCTCGAACGCTGCGTTTATTTTTGTCATTCCATCATTGCTTTTTGACGAAACTGGAGTCAAGAGGAAACGAAGTCCCAGTCTGTGTATGGCATGCGTCATGTCAAGGCCTAATAAGCGCTTCGTTCCTTTTAGTTGGTTGTCGATATCCATCGTCAGCATTTCAGGATCTACCGACCAACCTATTATTCTATCTACTTGCTCTTGAGGCAGTAGGTCTGATTTTGACAAGACGTGGATTTGGGGGATTAGAAAGCGATTGTATACTGCAGCCGAGAGGAAGAGGTTCGCAACGTAGTTTAGAGGGTTGAGAGAAAAAACCGAATCAAAAAGGTAGGTTATCGCCTTCGGTTCTTTGGTCAATCCGTCAGCGATGTATGGACCGCTGGCTCTGAAAGCGAAAAGCTCCATTTGGCCAGGAGTATCCACGAGAACAATGTCAGCTTTGAGCTCTTCAATTTCCCTGCTCAGCTTCTTCACTTGCTCAGCTATGAGGTCAGCTGCTGCGATCAACGCGCCATTTGGGCCGAGAAGATGTTCGTTCATCAAGCTCTCTATATTGACATAGTCCCTAATATCCAAATCAGGCGTATAGGGCAATGCTAGAACACCGGGATCTAGATTTATCGCTGCCACATCTTGTTTCTCTACTTTCAACCACTCAGAATAAGCTGAAGTGAAGAGGCTTTTCCCTGATCCTGCGGTTCCTATAACAAAGACAATGAACATGAAGCTTCACCGCCCACAATCAGCCTTGAATCTGCACTCCTCCTTATTTCTTTTTTCGGAAGGGGAGTGGCTCGGTGGTTGGATCGTCATCATCAACATTAACACTGCTCAACTTACGAGTATGTCGCTGCCTTAGATGATGGGCTTCACATGCGCGTGTGTAGGTTCCGTTTAGAATGAAGCACCTTCGGGATTACGCATACGAGTACCAAGTTTGGTTGTCCCATCTTTTGCTTTGATTACCTCTGAAAGCTGTGACTTTGCCCTACTTATTTGGTTCGTGGCTTCTTCGCTGTCCCTTGTTGTAGTGGAAAGATGGAGTTCTATTTCTGGTTTTCCTTCTGCGCCCAAGGGGTGGGATTTTATGTAAACGTTGGGGTTGTTCTGCATGACCTGGTCTATGAGAGGCGCTATTTCGGATTCTGTGATTCCTGAAACGCAAAGGTTGGCCTCAACAAAAATTAGGGATCCTGCAGCCTTTTTGAGAATTGAGAAGACCGAGTTTTCGAAGATGGCCTTCATCTCTGGTGGGACGCCTGGCAAGACGAAAACAGTGACATCGCTGTGGCGAATTGCAATTGCTGGTGCGGTTCCTATAGGGTTGGGTAGGGGCTGTGCCCCTTCTGGAATCGTTGCCATTTTGATTCGCGCAGGAGTTAGCTCAAACTGTTTATGCGCTAGTTTCTTTGCGAGGTCGCCGTATTTTTTTTTCACCATGATTAGGGCTTTCTCGTCTACCTTTAGCTTGGAGTTGAGGGCTTCCGCAATGCCTGTCAACGTCAAGTCATCGAAAGTTGGCCCTAAACCTCCTGTGGTGAATATGAAATTAGGGTTTCGGGCTATGGCTTCTCGCAAAATGGTTGCGATCTCTTTAACGTCGTCGTGAACAGCGGTTATTCGGGTTACGCAGAGCCCTAGAGATGTTATTCTTCTTGCGAGCCACTGGGCATTTGTGTTGAGGGTTTTTCCAATCAGCAATTCGTTCCCAATGGAGACTATTTCTACGTGTTTAGCCATTTTCGAACCTTCAGAAGACGACGCTTGAAGTTATAGTTGCGGTGAAAGAATAAAAGTCAATTGTCTACACTAAGGATTCAAACGCTATGCACTGTCTGCTAGTTCATTTTTTCTTTTTGCCAAGCCACCATTTCAGGTATTCTTTTTGTGCTTTCCTGCGCTCTTCGCCTTCTGATTCAATTTTGGGTCGTAGTTGCTGTCGCAGCTCAATTAGCTCTTGATGGGTGACTGAGAGTCCGCAGCTCTGGCAGGCATGGCGTTTTGTTGCTGAAATGTATTGCATTTTGCCGCCGCATTCTGGACAATAGGGCATTTCTACAATTTCTTCCTCGACATACCAGATAGATTCAGAGAGAAATAGCTTTTGGTTGCATAAACGTTAGCTCAATCTTTGCGTGTGTGCTTGGGGGGCGCACCAAAGCAAGCTGTTCAGACTATGACGTTGACAAGTCCCAATTCTTTAGCAAGTTTGATGGCTGTTTCCTTTTCAGATTGGGTTAGCCGTCTGCGCAATTCGGGAATTTCATGGGCTAGCCATTCGGGTCTGTATTGAAACATAACATTTGTCCGTGTTGTGGGCCCAAGATTTTTGCTTGTCCACTCTAGGATTGGCTTGACGCAACAGTCTAGATGGCCAGGCAACACTAAGATCCGGATCAGCAACTCACCGTATTTTTTCCCGTAGCTGTGATTATGGGTACAGGTTTCCCAATAGTTTGGAGCTTCAGATATGCGTTTAGCACACTCATTGTTTCCGTATTTGAAGTCTAGAAGGTAAACGTCAGCGAATCCAGCAAGGAGCTTGCTTGTTTGCGGGCTGTAGTAAGAGTTAGAGTTCCAGACGACGGGGACGTTGACGTCGACATGTTTGAAGGTTTCCAGCCATTGGGCAAGCCATGGTGTAGGGTCGCCCCCGACGAGGTTGACATTTCGGCAACCTTTCTTGCGCAGATATTCCACGGCTCTCGCAAGGCGCTTTGGAGAGTAGATTTCTCCAGAGTCCTGCCATTGAGATATGGTCCAGTTTTGGCAGTGGCGACAACGCATAGTACATCCAAGGGTAAATATTGTTCCAGATGGTACCAATTCTGGTTCTTCGCCCATGTGCGGAAACATGGTGGAGACGGTGATTTGAGCGCCACATCGGCAGTAGCCGAATTTGCCTTCTTTTCTGTTCACGCCACAATTTCTAGCGCAGAAATGACAATTTGCTAGAATTCGATTGGCAATTCCAATCTTCAAGTCTAGGAAGGACTGTGAAGGTTCTGCACTTGTTTTTGGGCTTTTCAAGCATGCGTCCATTTTCTCCTCAAGATGAACATATGTGAGTAGCAGTTGGTCATGTTTCTTCCAGAGTTCACTCAGGGAATCATCTGTGTGGAAATCAGCAGCTAGGTTTTGGGCAACCGTGAATTTGGCTGAATTGTCGTTTTGCATAACGTTCAGGTATCTTGCCAGACTTGCACGAACATTCTTGTTTTTCAATACGGCTGCAGCGTCAGGTTTTGAAAACATCCACATACATGACCATCAAAGAGAATACCGTTAGACAACCATTTATGTCATTAGGATCGGAGTGAGAGCTTGTGCCTGCAACTTGAATTCAAAGGAAGATGTGTGTGGTGCGAGGTGGGAGTAGATGATAGCCTGAAAGGAAGGTCGCTGCTTTCTTAAAATAGGGCGTAGGGATAAGCAGTGGCTGCGGGGTGCAGCTCTCCTTTTATAGGTATGCTGTGACTGCATGCTGGGCATCGCATGTCTTTTGCCAAGTTCCACTTCACTATTTCGAAGCTGAAGCGTTTTATCAGCAGCTCGTTACAGTTGGGGCAGTATGTGTGCTCGAATCGGTGCCCAGGCGTATTTCCGAGGTACACATAGTTCAAGCCAACCTTTCTGCGAGCTAAGACGTATGCCTTCTCCATCACAGACAGGGAAGTCGCAGGTATGCCCGCCATTTCGTAGTCGGGATGAAACTTCAAGAGATGAAAAGGCGTATCCACACCTAAATTGTCACGTATCCAAACGGCTAATTCTCTGATTTTGTCCATGGAGTCTCCGATTCGTGGCACTATGAGGTTGGTGACTTCAATGTGGATGCCTTTTCGCTTCATCTCAGTCAACGATTCAAAGATCGGGGTAACTGAAGGCACCGAAGAAAAGGTCGCGTAAAACTGAGGATCAGCGGCGCCCTTGAAATCCACTGTTGCCGCATCTAAATAGGGGGCAATGGTTTTCACCGCCTCTGGTGTCATGTAGCCATTTGTTACAAAAGTGTTGAAGAATCCCACGCCTCGGGCTATCTTGGCGGTGTCATAGGCATATTCGAAGAATATGGTGGGTTCGGTGTACGTGTAGCTTACGCCTTGACAACTATTGGATTTCGTGGCTTTCACAACTTCTTCGGGCGGAAAATTGTGCCCAACAACTTTTTTCTCTTGACTTATCATCCAGTTATCGCAGAACTTGCAGCGAAAGTTGCAGCCTACTGTGGCAATTGACATGACTGAAGCGCCTGGCTGGAAATGATAGAGTGGCTTTTTCATGATTGGATCAACGCAGGCAGAGCAGGCCTTGGCGTAGTTTAGCGAGAAGAGTGTGCCGTTCTTATTTTTTCGAACGAGGCAGAAACCGCTGTTGCCTTCGTCGATTTTGCAGTGGCGAGCACATAAGTGGCATTGTACGCAGCTTTCTGGTAGTTTCTCGAATAACATAGCTTCGTGAAGTCCCAACGTGACCAGCCTCGTGTAGGTATTTGTCTATTCCTCAAACTTATTGTTTTTCACAAAGTTTAAGTATTACCCTTTGGTAATTACCATTAGGTAATTGGAATGAGCGTGAAGTTGCTCTTGGTTAGGAACAATAAAATCTTATTGGAATTGCCGCTATCGGGTGAGGCTTGGTCTCAAGAGCGTCTACATAGAGAGCTTGGCTTTTTTGAGGAAGAGTATGAGAGATTTACCAAGCTTTTTGATGCCCTTTCACACCACACTAGACTCCGCATGGTGAAGCGGCTGTTTGAGGAGGACAATCACACACTTGGATTCACGGATTTCACTAGAGAGCTTGGGTTGAATCCAAAGATTGTCTGGCAGAACACTAAGAAGCTTTGCGATGGAGGCTTAATAGAAAAGAATGAGGAAGGCAAATACAGCTTTTCAGAGGCAGGGAGAGCTGAGTTTCTGATGCTGAGCCTCGTTTTAAGGCAATTGCGGACAATGTTTGAAAGCATCTGAGGGAGGTGAAGAGAATATGGGGGAACATTTTGAGGACGATGAAGTTTTCCGGGATATCGACAGTTTCTACAAGAATTTAATGAATCGGATGTTGAGAGAGATGAAAGATTTTGAAAGAATGGCGAGAGGCGGAGCGATTAAAGGTCGGTGGAATATTAAGCCAATCAGCAACTCTGGAGCCAGAGGCTTTGTGGCCCGCGGGCAGTTTCAATTTGGCGGTGATCCACTGCAGACAGCGAAACGGGCGCTTGTGGAGCAGCGGCAGCCTCTTACGGATGTTTTTGTCGAAGACGAGAAAGTCAAGATCTATATGGAATTGCCAGGCGTTGACAAGAGCGACATTAAACTTGATGTAACAGATGAGCTAGTAGAAGTGAAAGCTAAAAACTTCACGAAAACCGTTGAGATGCCTACTGGAAACGTTGACTTCACACAAACCACTGCCACCTACAAGAACGGTGTGCTGGAGGTTACTATACCGAAAATCAAGAAAACTAGTAAAGATACTAAGAAGCGGAGTATAAGCATTGAATAGCCAGGAAGACACGCCAGTAAAGGTCGAAATACTCGACGAAAACTATAATGAATATGTTAGCTTGCTAGGCACCGCGCATTTCACCCGAAGGAGTCTATTGGAGGCTCAGGAAGCAGTAAGAAGGTTGAAGCCTACCGATTTAGCTGTTGAACTTGATATGGCGCGGTTCCAATTGCTAAATCGTCGCTGTGCTTCTTGTCCAGAGAGGGAGCTTTGTGTGGGACGATGCGAGTTTGTGGGGGCTGCTGATGCTTTAGGTAACGTGAATGCGAATATTTGGCTTATCGATATGTCTGAAATAGAGATTGTTAGAAGAATTAGGCATCTACTGCCGCCTTGGGAGTTGTGGCCATTCTCCTTTGTCGGTTTCTCTTCATGGAGCAGCCCTAGAGATGAGGTCTGGTTGTGGGAGAGGGGGTACAAAGATAAGGTCTTAGAACGACACCATCAACGGCTGGAGGATTTGCGAGAAAGGGCACCACATGTTTGGCAGGTCTTGATTGATGAAAGAAACGCGTTGATGGCGGCTCGATTAGCGTGGATTGTCACACAGAAGCTGGCTCGAGGAGAAGAGGTGAAGGTCTTATCGCTGACTGGAGCAGCGCATGTGAAGGGGATTCAGAAGCTACTAGCGTCAGCCCTATCGATTCGCGAAGAGTTGAGGAGGTTTGGCTTAAGATTTAAGCCTCCAAGCCTTATCAAGAGGGTTAATGTGAATTAGGTTGTCTGCAATTTAGTGTCTTTGTGCACCTATGATCGATGTTCATGACTCACCAAGGCATCGCACTCATCCCTTCCTGTTGAGAGTGAGTAGCAAAATATTTAGGTCACACACCTTAAACATACAAGAGAGGAATAGTGAATTGCCAGTAGCCTTTGTCCTGATAAATACAGAAATTGGCTCAGAGAGTGACGTTCTGAAAACCTTAAAGGGTGTTGAAGGAGTGGTGGAAGCGTATGCGGTGTATGGTGTCTACGACGTCGTCGCTAAAATCGGGGCAGAAAGCATGGACAAACTCAAAGAAATAGTCACGTGGCATGTGCGAAGACTAGACAAAGTTCGGTCTACGTTGACCATGATCGTTGTTGAAGAACAAAACACCTAACATCTACACCAACACAATAACCTTCCTTTTTTTGGCATATTGCCAGCAGAAAGCATGCGTGTTTGCTTGGTTCTCTATTGGCTTTCAACTGTCGTGTTGTTCTTGTGAGCATGTTTTGACAGGTAGATGGTTGTCATAATGAAGATCGCGGTCGTGGCTGCAAAGACGTAGGTTAGGTTTTGGATGCCCATCACATTGTCCGAAAAATTCGACAGGTGCTCTTGGTAAGATCCATTTAGTTCGTCGTAATCCGTTTTGAGCTGGCTATGATTATTTAGGAGTAGGGTATAACTATTCACAAGTTCGGAATAACTTCTGTTCAGATTGAACATGTTCATCTGAATGACCGCGTTGGTGTTGAGCAGGTTGTAATAGAGGTTTGTGAGGTTTGCGATGTTGAGCAGGCTGTTGTTGTAGTCTGCGAGGTGTTGTTGGTAGGAGCTGTTCAGTTCACTGTAGCTTGTTTGGAGTAGGGTATAATTTTCTAGGACAAGGCTGTAACTGTTCAAGAGTTCGTAGAAAGTGGTGTTCAAGCTACTGTAGTTATCTAGGAGTTCATTGTAGGTTATGTTCAGATTTTCGCAGAGGCTCAGAAGGCTGTGATAGGTTGTGTTCAGGCTAATGTAGTTGGCCAATAGTTGATTGTAGGTCGCATTCAAGCTCTGGTAAAGATCTTGGAATTTAGAGGAAATCAACGTGATTATGCGGCTGTCATGAACATATGTGAGGTAGAGGGTGACATGTGTTTGGTTTGAGAATAGTTGTTTTGGCCCAATTTCTTCGAGTCCATATAACGCAATATAGGGGCTGGACATCAACTCGGTAGGAAGCATGATTCGGAGAAAACCAGCTACACCATCTTCGCCTGTGACGTTGAGCCCTATTATCTTGTTTCCGGTTTCCAGCCCAACCTCAAATCTGAACTCTGACACTGTTGAGTTGCTAATTGTAGTGACGTGATATGTTGCATCTTGTGAAACAGCATCGAAACTGGAAAACTGACCCATCAGTGGAAAAATGTCTTGGTTGAAGGGAGGTATAGGGTGAGGGCTCTCGCCGATTCCGTCTGCATTTTGATCCACACCTGTGTAGCCGCTCCAATAATTTCCTTCGGCTCCGTCATCCCAGAAGGTTGAGGAAAACTCGTCGCTTTCGGCCGGGTAAAGATTATCAAAGTTGTTGTGGTGAAAAGTATTATTGACGGCAAGGAACAATTTTACTCCATAATTGTTTGAGAAGATGTTGTTGCCCGCGACTACATTTGCTTTGGACACCAAGACGCCGATTCCATAGTAATTATTCGTTATCACATTGCTTGAAACCAAGTTATTATCCGCGTAGAGCAAGATCCCATAATCGCTGAAGCTGGAACCACTGTTCTGTATCGTCAAGTCAATAATACTCACATTATTTGCGGTTACAACAACAACATTGCCGGTTCCATTGCCATCAATGATGGCAGCATCGGCCTCTCCGATAAGAGATAAGCTCTTGTTAACAACTACGTGTTCATTATATGTTCCAGCTCTGATGAATATCGTGTCTCCATCAAAGGCATTATTAATGGCTTCTTGAATTTTCACGTAATCGTCTGGGACAGTTATCACAGAGGGTTGCCCCTTCACAAACATTCCGCTGTTTGTCAGAGACAACATCGCAATCAAACACACAATTGAAAAGGTTGAAATGAGCTTGCTCACGTCTGCCACGACTCCTTTGGGGGTTGTAGAATTATTAAACATTAAGGTGAAGCTCCTGCCAATGGCTACTGTCGAGAAAGAGTTCTCCCGAGCATTAGGGAGCAGATGACTGCAAGTGAGAATCCTGGGATGAACAAGATCGGGGTGATAATCGGCTGCATCAAGTCCCACAACACTGCGGCGTATGATGCTATCAAAATAGCCACCAACGCGAAAATCTTAGTTTTGGAGGTGGCTAGTTTTGCTGTGGGTTGCCCCTGCTGACCAATTGACAGTAACAGATCCTGCATTTGCACTATCTGCTCTTCGGTGGCGAACGAGACGCGATTCTTGTCTACATCCTCAAAACTGAAGCTTGACAAGGCGTATCTTTGGAGTGCCCAGGGCTTTCCTTTTGGCAGAATTTTGACGACGTTGTTCCGCTCCATCTTTTTTAGGATCGTTTGAATTTTCCTAATGAACGCGATGTCCTCAATTTTCTCTTCCCCATAGAGCCGCTGAATTATGTCTTTGACGTGTGGAAACTGTAATTCCAGTTGATAGGATGCGATTGCCTTCGCAAGATCGTGTTGGTATTCACCTTCTCGCAGGCGTATATTAGTGACCTTGAATTCTGTGATTAAGGTGTCCTGTAGGAACTGAACATCATTTGGAGACAGTCGAAGTTGAGACAAACTGTTGACTCCTTTCAATAGTTTCAGTTGAAATAACATAAATATGCTTTGCGTCCAGTACGGTATATTTCATATATTTTCATATAATGGACATCTTTTTCAATAAGGTCAATCGAAAAAACCTAGATGTCTTTCAATTATGAATACATACATTGTAGGGAATTTGATGGAAAGCTATAGAAGATATTCTGGTCTGCATTCTTTGACAGGGAAGAAAAATAGAAGTCATTTTGAGATCATTGCTTCACTCCTTGAAGTTCTTAATGATGAAAAGGCTTCCAGATATTCCATCATGAAACATATTGGAACTAACACTTCAGAGGTTACGAAATATATCGAATCTCTCGATGAGATGGGGTTCATTGAAACAATGACTCGAGGAAAGCGCGTGTTGTACGGTGCAAGTGAGAAGGGACGGAACTTTTTAAAGCAGTACAACATTTTGTTGGGAATGATGTAGAAAAACTGCGGTCGAAGAATGCGGAAGCAAGGCATGAGGATGAATTACGTTAATTATTGAATCAACTCTGCCTGGCAATGGGGAGGTGCTTCAGGTGTCAGTCGAAGGAGTCAGCACAGAAAATGGGATGGCCTGCATCTCACATAGTGTCAAAGTACTTTTATCAGAGAGCAGCTAATCAGAAAATGCTGAACGTTGATTGCGAATCTACATATTGGCTTCGACGACACTGATTCCCCTAGGGGCGGATGCACCACTTACATAGCTGCTTTACTAGTGGAAAAACTTGAGAACTTGGGGGCGACCTTCACTGATTACCCTAACCTTGTCCGCTTGAATCCTAATGTGCCTTGGAAAACCCGAGGAAATGGGGCTCTTTGTCTTCGCCTCTCATGTGATCGGGCTACAGCGCATTCCATCTTTGAGGTGGTGGCTGACACAATTGAAGCGAACTCGGTTTTGGGTGTTAAAGACACAGATCCGGGCTTCGTCTTTTTTCAAGGTGACGCAATTCCTGAAGAACTAAGGGCGTTTGCTAAAGAAACCATCCAAGGCATCGTTAGAATGAATCAGGCGCGAAAGCTTATCAACAGACTGAAAGCAGAAGCGCTGGGTTTTGGAGCAGGATATGGTTTGGTTGGTGCTCTCGCTGCTGTTGGCGAGCCTCTTGAAGGTGACCACACCTACGAAGTAATAGCTTATAGAACACCTGAATACCGAGGCACTTCCCGCCAGCTGAGCATGGAATCGGTGGAAAGAATGAACCAGGAGACTGTACAGCAAACGTTCAACAATATAGATCCTGAAACTCAACGAGTCCTTATAACACCTCGAGGTCCAGATCCGATTCTTTATGGCATCCGGGGGGAAACCGCCGAGGCAGTGGTTCAAGCGCATCGATGTGTTTACGCTTTGGAGCCAATCGAGCGATGGGTGATTTTTCGAACCAATCACGGAACTGACGCACATTTGAGAAGGGTCGACGCAATTAGCGACATCCAACAGTACCAATCAGTAATTCTTCGCGGCACCGTCACCTCTAAGCCTAAGCTAGTTCGGAGAAGGCATAGAATATTTACTATTGGGGACGCAACAGGAGCGGTCGACTGTGCTGCTTATGAACCAACTGGTAGGCTAAGGAAAATTGCGTGGCAGCTAATTCCAGGAGATATTTTAGAAGTTTCTGGTGGAGTCAGACCAAGTACCTCTCTGCAGCCTTTAACAGTAAACCTCGAAAAAATGGTGATTCTAAAATTAGCGCCCAAATACAAATCATGTAATTTGAAATGTCCCAAATGTCGAAAAAGAATGAGTTCTATGGGCTGGGGACAAGGACTAAAATGTGCGAGGTGTGGATTTAAGTCCGTAAACAAAAAAAGGATTTTGGTGCAGGAGAAGCGCCGAATTTCAGAAGGGCTTTTCATCGTTTCTCCTCGCTCTCAAAGACATTTAACTAAGCCTGTCAGCCGGTATGGAAGGGAAAAGTGCGGTAAACCTAGGGGGATGGTCGGTGATTGGCACAGCCCTTAGGTCAAAACCTTCTCTGCAGACTATCTTTTTGAAAGGCATGGGCGAAGCTCTCCTTTGCCTTCTATGGAGTGTTCACGCAAGTGGTGTTAGCTTGAACGTAGATTCCTCGCATGTCATATGCTTGAGCAGACACGTTTACGCTTTCTTCTAAAGCTTCGGCTTCAAAGGAAGCGGTGTAGGTTCCATTGCCGTGATCGGTGAAGTTATAATTGCTCTGCTCAGTTGCACTCAACCACGAGTTTGAGGTTTCAAAAAGTACAGTGATATTCTGAGCCAATGTTGGATGTTCCTCGTTAAACAAGCTGCAGGTGACATTTATCTGTTTAGTATTGCCTGAAACTGTCCGATGAACACCATGTATCATTAGAGAGGTTGTTAAATTCCAGATGTAGGGCAGTTGAACTTGAGCTTGACGTTGTGTAAGTGAAAGGGTGAAGTCTACATGGGCGCTTGAGACGCCAGAACCGTTTGTCTCCCACGAAATGTGTGTTCCATTGTTGTAGGGTGCAGCGTGGTTGAGCGTGAAATTTAGTACGGGCTTCCCAAACTGGTACAGGCTGCCTACAAAGTGTGTCCACCCATCTAGGCTGGATTCAAGATTCGAGTTGTTCCTCCCCTGGGAAATGTTGGCCAGCGAGCCAATAACAACATGTTTGGAGCCCAGCCTAACAGCTGAAACGAAATCGGCTACACGAACTGTTCTTTCTCTTTCCAGGGATCGGCTTGTTTCGTATATGTAAAGTTGGGTTGATAACAGAATCACGCTAACGACAAATACAGCTATCACTAGAATCTGCCCTGAACATTGTCGACAGTTTTTTCCTTTCATAGAGGTTCATCTCGCTGTTGCTAGTTGCAGTTGAAGAAGGTAGTAGTTGTCTGCAGATGTTGGGCTTGCGCAGGGATATTGAAAAGAAACCACGTCTCCACTGGATATTAGGCCATTTGTAATTAGAACGTCATTCATTGTCTCTAGGTCTGTGTCATAAACTGTAAGGTTGTATGAAGTGCCGACATTCAGCGACGTGTCTAACGCCTCTGATAGTGCTGTCCAGTTTCTTTCGTCAATCAGCTTACCCAGCGTACCATCGTTGTCGATAGAAACAAGTGTTTGGATTCCCATTGTGGTCAAGGAATCCGCATTTTCGATAGTTGGCGCTGGAGACATTAGGGTGGCTATGGAAAAGGCTGAAAATAACAGAAGAATTGCCAAGAAGGCTTCAACTGTTCTCATTTGCCCCACACTGTTAAGCATATTGGCTCCACACGCTCCTGCAAGTAATTACTGCCTTGTAGAGCACGGAGTTTACAATCACAATGTAGGTTAACGCTGGTGCCTTTGTGCTGGTGGTTGATTCGCTGATGTCGGGGCCGATTTCCATGGGAACTTGGGGGTATGCTGTCCATTCAGTAAAGGATGTAACAGAAGCGTTGTGTCCGCTAAGTACAAGTATCATAGGGCTGTCGTCTAAAAGATGGGGAATAGCATATTCTTCTGTTTGATTCCCAGTCGCAGTTTGTGAGAGGGTGAATTGGTAGTTGTAGGTAATGATGGAGGCGTTGGAAACTTCGATAGTTAGGTTTTGGAAAGACACGTTTAGAACATGATTCAACGGGCTGAGCCGAAGAAAAGTGTTGTTGGGTTCGGGAGGTTCAACGTTGTGACCGAAGGAGAACACGTTGAAGCCCATCATTTGAGAGTGGGCTTTGAACTTTGCAAACACTGCAAATATCGCTGCTCCGGCGAGCGAGTTAGATAAAGTAGCATTCACAAAGCTTTGCCCCTTTGAGTCCGTTGACGAAGACAGCCTGTAGATGTTGGCTTCAACAACTAGATAACAGCTTAACCAAGCTGAAATTGGGATCCCAGATTTGGTTGTCGAGATTTGAAAAGTGTACTTGGTTGTGTTTTCTTCACTTTGGATCGAAGTTAATCCAATCAAGACTTCAAAGAGCGGGCAGATTTTCACATTCAGCACCACATCCTCGACCAAGCCCGCCACTACATCAGCGTATTTAATAGAGTATGCGTTGCGGCTGTTTAGTCGGCAAACCTTATCCAAATCTAGTTCATATGGCTGTTGAGTTGCTGTCGCCAAGCCAAACACCGATGGGATTACCTCTGCATCATTTCCCCAATTGGACGGCGTGCCTGTGCTCAAAAGCATGTATTCAGTCAAACTGCGTACTCGTTCAAAGTCACTCATATTTGTTGAATTGGCTAGAAAGGGTTGCGCAATCTTTGCTGTGCCAGCCATTGCTGACACAATGAGTATGACCATAAGCGAACATGCAAAGAATGTGTCTATTGAGGATGCAGGCATCGTGAGAAACGCTCCTATGCAGGCACTACTCCAAGCATTCCCCGCAGATAGTTTTGAGATAAGAATAGCGAAACATATCCCGTGATGGCGAGCATCGCAGAGTATTTGAAGCCCGCAGCGAAAGTGCCTTCACTTATTTTGCCTATAAAGAAGCCGGACATCCAACACTGGAAAATTATGCCAATGGAGAACATCATTATTTGTTGTTGCATGGCGTTGAACATTGCTGGTGAAGCACCTGGAGCAGTGATTTGGGTAAGGACTAAAATCGTTATGGCTACTATTGATGTCGTGAGGGCGATAAGTACGCTCCAGACAAAGGCTAACATGACGTAAGGTTTGAGAGTAGAGCGCTTGTTTGCCTCGATGTCCCGGTTTTTTTCGCTATATTCAGACAGCAATTCCAAAGCATTTGCGGATCCTCCTCCAAACTCTATTGTCTCCACTAAAATTAAGAAGTAGACTAAGACAGGCCAGCTTCGGATATGTTTTCTCACGTTGCCAAAAATTCTTCTAAGAGGGATTCCCCATTCAATTTGGCTTCGGACAAGATGTAGTGTTTCGCTGAATGTTCCATATGCTTTTCTCCCCGTGGCGTGAACTATGCTCTTCACCGGAGAAAGCCCAATCTTTCTCGACTCTGTCACGTCTCGTAGAAAGCTAGGCACGGCTTCTTCCGCTGCAAAATTTCTTCTAGCAATTTTTCGATAGACCAATGTGGGGGGCAGAGAAACCGCCATCAGACAAAGGGTGACCACTCCTGGTGGAGATAGGGCGTCTAGCACGAATGCTAGCTGGGGCGTAAACATTACCACGGCAAAAAACGCAGCAGCTGCCCCTCCCGAGATTGCCGCGTTGCGGTAGGCTTCCTTGACAGTTAGTAAGTTGCTTTGGCGCGCAAGATTGGCTATTGCCATGAAAACGAACGTTATAAATGGGGTGGCCAAGAAGATGAGGGCGTACATTAGAGGGTCTGAAGCAGAAGAGGATGCGCCTATGGATAAGTATTCAAACGTAGCTGTGGTAGAAAGCACTACATATAGAATGTAAACGCACAAGGTTACAATAAGCATGACTGCGTAGGCTTCCACCAGGGTTCCTAATCTCTCAATTGAGCGAAAAGCTGTTGCGCTCTGCGTTTCTAGAATAGAACGGAGTCTGCTTCTTAAAAAATTAACTACGTTTACCCCGCTTTTCACTGAGGAAACATAACCTGCTAGGAAGTCACGGTAAGTTTTTGAGGGCGCGTTTTCAACTTTTTTATACATCACTGTTAATGGATCGTGCCCCAAAACCTCAACTTGTCTTACGACTTCTTGAGCCTCCTTCTGGGTTTCAGGTAGCAACTTGATTCGAGATAGTTTTTTCCAAGCATCATAAACTGCTATTCCACTGGCTGCCATCAACGTGAACAACATTACAGTGAAAGGAAGCTCTTTGTCAATCTCTGAAGCCTTTTGTTTTCCAGAAAGAAATGTAATCATGGAGCGGAACAGCTTCAGTGGATTGAAATTGAAAGCCAACCTTATCCCTGCCCAAGTTTCCCTTGATCTCGGGGATTGTAGTAGTATTTGCTTAGAACTTCATTCACGCTACGATAATCTCGAATATTGTGCTCTGCCATTTCCAACAAAATTTTTTTACGCTGCATCAAATCATCCCAAACTTGCTCGACAGAAACATCCAAATCTCTGGCAATTTTGTTTGCTAAATAGCTGCTGCTCAAATTTTCTTGAAAAGTGTCTGAAGAAGCATTCCAAGCAAAAATGTTCTTTATTGATGTTTCGCTTTTTATTTCAGCCACGCGAATAAATTTTCTACTAGAAAGTCTTTTGTCACCTCCGAGGAAGATGGGCTTTCGAACGTGTTTCACGATGATTGCGCAGTTCATTAGCGGAATTATTGAGGACGGTATGTTCATTGGTGGTTGCGTCAATCGTTTAATGGCTGTCTCTACGTCCTCGGCGTGCAGTGTGCAGAGTCCCCCATGTCCTGTCGCTAAGGCTTGGAAGAGTACATAGGCCTCTTCGCCTCGGACCTCACCCACAATTATCAAGTCTGGTCGATGTCTTACCGCCGACTTTATCAAATCGTAAAGGGTAATCTCGCCTTCGCTTTCTACTCCAAATCCCGAACGAGCAATCGTTGCTGTCCAGTTTTCGTGAGGCAAATTAATTTCGGCTACTTCTTCTACTGAGATTATTTTGTAATTAGGCCTCACAAGACAAGCAATTGCGTTAAGGGCTGTAGTCTTTCCCGCTCCAGTAGCCCCCATTATCATGACGGGCATTTTGTTTTCCATTAGTAGCCACAAGTACGCTGCAATCGTTTCGTCTATGGTTTCGTTCTCAATCAAATCCACTATGGTGAAGGGGTCTTCGCGGAATTTCCTAATGGTGTAGCTGGTTCCTGAAGGGGTAGTTTCTCTTCCATAGGACACTGCCAAGCGGTGCTGTCCTGGCAAAGTAACGTCTACTATAGGAAAGGCTATGCTGACGTGTTTTCCTGCCTTGTGAACCATTTTCATGACAAAATCGTCAAGTTCTTGCTCTTCTCTGAAGAAAATGTTGGTTCTAATGTTCTCGTACCGCCGATGCCAAAGAAAAATGTGTTTGTTGATTCCGCTGCAACTTATGTCTTCCACGTAGGTATCATGCATAAACGGGTCGATTTTGCCATAGCCCACAATGTTCCGTTCTAGGTAATACAGGATTTTTCTAAGGCTTATGGGAGAAAAATCTCTGAAGGCTTTTCCATGCGAGTCGATGATGGTGGGCATCTGCGCATGGAATGATTCCTTCAATGTTTCATCTCCTAGGGGGGCCTGAAGCTCATATTCCAAGATGTTCTTCATTCTAAAGAAAAGGTCATTTTCCTCCTTTGTTAGCGAGAGCTCATCGACAATGTAGAAGTAGACTCCTGTTTCCTCATCTTGAACAATTGAAGCGTAGGAATAAGGAGCCTTGAGTGGGTAAGTTTCAACTTCGCTGCAGCCTTCAGGAACTGTAAATCGTTTGAGATCTAGATATCCAGCTAGTGTCTCTTCGGAGACACTTAGATCTGGCCTTTCTTCGATTTCTCTTCTTTGCTTTTTCTTGTGTAACTTCAATTTCACACGCTGTCCCTCCAAGATTCTAGATGCAGCTTGACGGTGGAGCCGTTCATGTAACATTCTAAAATTGCTGGGCCATAGGCGCTGGAGTGGTTTCCAGACGGAAAAACAAAATTGGGAATATACACTCGTGGGGCTGAGTCGCCTAGGCCCATTGACGAAAACACACCTTCGACCCAAGCTTTTGAAGTTTCATTGTGCAGTCTAATCCAGTAATGTTTGTTGCCTATGGTTGATGGGAGCTTCAACACGGCTTCTGAGCTAGAGTTTGTAGTGGTCGTCAGTGTTATGAGCTCACAGCTTTTGGCTGCAACGCGGTTGAGCAGATTCTGGAGCTGGCGCATTTCTGGGAGTGTTCGAAGGCTTGCAGCATATGCTGCAAAGGAAGAGATGAGAATGCTGGACACTGCTACCAAGGCGAAGAAGGCGTAGATGTAGCTTGGAGCTATCGTTGGCATGTTAGCTACCTCGCTGGATTCTTTCCAATTTAATGTGGCATACCAGAGTCTCGACTTCTAAAAAAGATCCATTTACGTTGCTCATCATTGGAAGCGCTACGATGTCGCTTCTTTCATCCATGGTCGCCCGAGCGAAGATGGTGTTTATTGGTGTGGAAAAGTTGTAGGTCTGCAAATTGGAGGTTACGTTTACGCATGTGGATTTGACGTCGAGTTCGCCCTGGGCTGTCAGGGTTGCTGAAGATTCAAAGCTGATTATGTATAGTCTAAGCGTATTTACTGGTTTTACGTCGAAGTCGGTCTCACTCATAGTTGCCAGAGGACGATAAGCTAAGGTCAGTTCGGGCGCGGATGTTCCAGGGGATAAGTGAATCTGCGACATTGTGAAAGCAGTTTGGTTGATTATTGCTCTTCGATCCCCTTTCAGGTAGAACGTGTATACTGCAGTTTCGGCTGGTGGCAGCTCGTAGACAGCTTTTCCGACACTGCTGTTGAAGGCGACCATGTAGAACGTGTTGTTGTCTGTTATGTTGACGAGAAGGTTTTTTGTGTTGGGGTAAATCTTGAATGTGCCACCTGAGTCTTCGAAATGATAAGTGCTTGAGGTGCCTGGAGACCATGCAGCAAATCCTACGAAGCTCTCGAATGTTGTTATACTGTGTTTGGCTTCAGCGATGTTGAGAAGCGCTCCTCTTGCTTGGATTTTGGTCACTGAAATGTAGTATGTTGCTGAGACGATTAGGGTGAGGGAGACGAATAACATAAGAAATGAGACAGGCAGGGCAGTTGCTTTCTTTGAAAGTAGGAACTGTGCTGCTCTTGACTTTCTGCGATGCAATTAACGTGCCCCGGTTTGTAATATAACGATTAGACTTCAATGTCTGCTACTTGCAGAAGTAATATGATGATTTGTGTGTGAAATTGTACTACGCATAAGAATAGTGATTACATATTTTGTATGCGTGAAATCGAAATGAGAAAAAAGAGAGAGGTATTGAACTGATGATTTGCTGTTTAGCTTGAAGCCTCTACGTTAGCTTCTTTGTAGTATTGAGCGTTGGCTGTGAAGACATTGATGCCCACTGTGACACCGATGTCGCTGACTGCGATGTGGTCAGGGTTGGCTATGTAGACTATCATGGTCCAGCCCGACTTCAAGATCAAGTCGTCGCTAGCCTGAGTGAACGTGTAACCAGTCGAGCCTACGGTTATGGTTCCACCATCCGTAAGAGTGGAGTTATATGGAAGGTCGCTGTTGATTGTGTCCTGCGTTTTGTTGTGGTAAACAGTCGTCCACGCGCATTCTTGGCCTCTCACAGTGATCTTGTCGATAACGACGTCTCGACCACCCGTGTTGATTACAAGAAATGCTGTTTCAGCGAAAGTTGTGCCGTTGTGCCATGTATGTAGCTTAAAGACTTGAAGGCTTTCTTCTTCCACTCTGGTTGTGGTCACGTTGATGGCGTAGAAAGTAACGACAGTAGCTAGCAGCACTGAGACTACCAAGATTATTAGCGTTGTCACTACGGTGCTGAGCCCTTTCTTGCTCTTCAAAAGACTTTTCATTTTTTTCTCTCCATCTGTCAGCGAAACGTTGACGTCTAATGAATAAGACAATTTGTGTGTACAACAGTGCTACACATTCAAATGGTTCATTTGAGTCAGGATTTTTTCGGTTAGACTCCAGCTTGGAAAGTTTTTATGTGATTTTCAGAAAAAATGAAAGGGGATTTTGCTAAAGCGAAGCTTCTACATTACATTCTTTGTAGTATTGAGCGTTCGCAGTGAAAACCGTGACGCCTATGGTGACACCGATGTCACCCACCGAAACATGGTCAGGGTTGGCTATGTAGACTATCATGGTCCAGCCCGACTTCAAGATCAAGTCGTCGCTAGCCTGAGTGAACGTGTAACCAGTCGAGCCTACGGTTATGGTTCCACCATCCGTAAGAGTGGAGTTGTACACAAGGTCGCTGTTGATTGTGTCCTGCGTTTTGTTGTGGTAAACAGTCGTCCACGCGCATTCTTGGCCTCTCACAGTGATCTTGTCGATAACGACGTCTCGACCACCCGTATTGATTATGATAAAGCCTGCTTCTCCGAATGAGGTGCCGTTGTGCCAAATATGCTGCTTGAATATTTGCAGACTTTCTTCTTGGACTCTGGTTGTGGTCACGTTGATGGCGTAGAAAGTAACGACAGTAGCTAGCAGCACTGAGACAACCAGAATAATCAGAGTAGTAACGACTGTGCTAAGGCCTGCTTTATTCCTTAAAACTTGTTTCATCATCTTTTTCCCCAACAGTCATTGACATAAGAATATGCATGGTAAACTATGTTCATTTGTGTGTAGCAGGAGATGACGCAGCTTAACGCTCAGAATTCACTAAATTTCGCAAGAATACGGTGATGAAATTCTGTTTTCTAAGATGAAGAATCACGCGTTAAAGGTTCCTCAACATTCCACAGCTCTGAGAAGAGCTTCTCTAAAACCCTGACGAAGGCATTATAGTTCGTCCACAAAGCAGCGATTTTTGCTCGTTTCGCTTTCTCTCCACTCTTTCTTATCACAAGAAGGAGTTGTTCCTGGTCGACTAGAATGAAGGTTGGAACATCTTCAACATCTGAGACCGTATATCTCACATTTGCTAGTCTCACTTTTTCGGCAAAAAACCGGCTTTTCCGTGAGTCATTTACTAGAAGTTTGACGAAGTTCTTTTTCGAGAGCTTCTCAAGTCGATCTATAAACCCTGAATGATATAATCTTGCAAGATCTTCTTCAGAAACAAAGACACTGATCTGCTGCTGCATGTTTTGAATTATTTCATTTGATTTGAAATCAATTTGCTCTTCGCCTTCCAGTATCTGGAAGACCTCTTTTCTTTTATGTTTCATTTCAGGTTGAGGCAGAGACACCCAAAGGTCAATTAGGTCTTTCTTCCTCTTTTCTAACCGTCGTATTCTCATTTTTTTTGCTTCGATGAGGGCGTCGATGGCTCGCTCGAAGGGTGTAGCGATGAATTTCAAAGGTTTTTCGAAAACGGATAGGACTAGGCCCTTTTTTTCCAAGTCTCGCAGTATCCGATATGTTTCTGTTCTGTGTAGACTTAGGGCTTCAGAAATTTCACTTGCTTTTCGCTCCTTCGAGCGGGCAAGGTAAATGTAAACCCTAATTTCGTTTTTAGAGAGACCAAGCTTTTGGAACATGCTCTCAATAAGTTCTACTGATTTGAGCGGGCCTTTGTCCTTTCTGACGAGTTTCCATGCTCCAGTGTTTTCGTCGAGGAGTTTAGTAACTCTTTGAGGACGTTCCATAACTGTTTCCACGAACAAGCCATCTCCATCATTCTAACTCGGAATTTGGAATGAGTGGATTGCCAGTTGAGTTCAACTTCTATTTTATACTTCTGAACTCTCAATACAGATTAGTAGTCACCAACACACAAAATCCTGCGATATATTCTAAAAGGGGACATATGAATGGGTGCAAAATAAGCTGTATATTAAGACTAGAGATATAGTTTTCTTGTGATGAAACCGTCTCGCATCGTTCAAATGAATGCAGAGGGAGAATAGTGGATTATTTCGGAGAAGACGAAGAAGAAATCCTTGGTAAGAAATGGAACTGGAAGAGCTTCAAATCTACTGAAGGCTACCCAGTCTCTGACAATCTTTTAGATTGGGTTATCGGACAAGAACGAGCTTTGAACGAATGCTACCTCTGCTTGGAAGAGTGGGTTCACAAGCTCAAGTATCTTGAAAAGGAAAAATGGTACGAAGCATGGAAAGACCCGGATAAAGAAAAACCGAGTACAACAAAAACAGCCCCTCCTGGCCCATATCTCCTCCTGCTGGGTGACCCGGGAACCGGAAAATCTCTCATCGGCAGAGCCCTCGCTGCTCATCTCACGGAACTTTACCAGAAGCATAAAATTCAGCTTCAAGACATTGTTTGCTGGCAAAACAATCTTATTCCCAGTGAACCGAAAATATCTTCGCACTCTGCAGGCGATGGGAAAAAAGTCATTTTCAAAGAAAAATTGAAAGAGACTAAAAAACTGTTTCTTCAGAAAGTAGGCATGAAAGCTTTGACCTATCTGATGATTGTTGTGGCTTTGATTTTCATGTTTGCCGGCTTCTATTATTTATGGCAGCAGACTCTTCAATGGGAAGCCAACGCGGTGAATGCTTTTGGGATTCCTCTTCAGGAAGCGTATGGGGGAGATTTCGCCAAATATTTGTTGGACAGCTTTGTGTCCATAGGCACTACTACATTTCTACCCGCGGGCATGATGCTAATGTTTCTGATACTTGTAGTTGTGCTAGGACGTTTTGGCGTGATGGGTGGTGCAAAAGGAGTAGGAGGAGCTAGAGCCACAAACGTGCCAAAGCTCATAGTAGACAACACTAAGAGAGTCGCACCGTTCATCGATGCAACAGGCCATGGCTCAGCGCAACTATTTGGCAGCATCGCCTGGGATCCCCTGCAGACTGGTGGTTTAGGAACTCCAGAACATCAGAGAGTGTCAGCAGGTGATGTCCACCGAGCTCACATGGGCATTCTCTTCATCGATGAGATTAAGAACTTGAAACCATCTGAAGCAGTGACATTGTTGACGGTTTTGGAAGATGGTCAGTTGCCTGTAACTTTGAGAAGTCGATGGGATGAGGGCAACACCGCTGCTATGGCAGTCTCCACTGAACCCGTGCCCTGCATGTGCTTCTTAGTTGGAGCAGGGAACTTTGACAGTATCGGGCAGGTTCATCCAGCGTTAATGGATCGAATTTACGGCTACGGAAAAGTTGTGAGGATGAATAATGACATGCGCAATGTTGTGGAAAATCGGCGAAAATATGTCCAATTCGTAGCTCAAGAAGTTTCACGTTTCCATCTAATTCCTTTCAGTAGAAGAGCCTGTCAAGAAATCGTTGACGAAGGTCGAAGGCGAAGTAATAAGAGAGATGGATTGACGACACGATTCCGACCGATGATAGCCATCATTAAAACTGCAGCCACTTTGGCCATCAATGAAGGCTGTAAAATAGTTGAAAAGAAGCACGTGAGAGAAGCAATAGAGAATCACTGCAAAACTATCCAAAAGCAGATTCTTGAGCACGAAATAAGTGAGCGCGGAAAACTCCTTGAAATCAAACCTGAGGGCGCAAGACTCGGCCAAATCTACGGTCTTGCTGTTGTCTCGGATCCCTATAGTGGCGAGATGACCGGTAATGTACTGACAGTTAAAGGATTTTTAGAGAAACGAGATAACAGAAACAACAATCATCTGAAAGGCTACTACAAAGTTACTGGGATCGCGAAAGGCGGAAAGGAGCGTTTTATCACTGACAGCGTTGCGAAAGTTAGAAGTGTCATCCTACAGAAATATGGAGTAGACATAGCTCAAGACTATTTCACTCACATAGATTTTGCGCAGGCTTATGGCGTTGATGGACCGAGTGCAGGCGTGACAATGACGATACTGTTGTGCTCCCTGATAGAAGGGAAGCCAATCCGTCAAGACGTCGCGGTCACTGGCGAGATCAACGTCGGCGTAGATGGTGAGGTGCCGGTAACCGCGGTAGGAGGGCTTCATGAGAAGATTAAAGCGGCTGAAGCGTGGAGATTCAGGAAAGTTGTGATTCCAGCAAAGAACTATAAGCATTCGGTAGATCCCAATGACTACGACATAAAAGTGGTGGCTGGCGAGACGTTGGAGGATTACTTGAGGCAATGTTTAGTTGACGAGCAAATGCCTTTCAACGCGTTCAGGAGAATTGATCTAGGCAAATAAAGAGACAAGCTGGTGGGTCATCTCTGCGATTTCTAGCGCAAAGGAGTAAGATGTCTCTCAGCTGATAGCTGTAACTCTCTTGGTGTGTAAAACCTCGTAACATACAAACTCTCTTATTCTTAAGAAGCAGGAAGAACCTGTACGCATGATGCTAGCGCGATTAATCCATGCCAAAGAATGGCATAGGCGCAAAGCCCAGCGTGGAAAAATCGTGTTTCACAACGTTGCGTATCGTCTACACTCAGCAACAGTTGAGTGCCCAACAAAATGACTCAAGGAGCTTAATTAAGAATGGTAAACGTGGTGACTGAGATCCGTAGTTTCTATTCAATCAAAGAGATGAGTGAAACCCTGGAGAGAGAGATTGAGACATACAAGTCCGTTGGGGAAGAATATAGCCAATGGCTAGGATCCTTCTTGCGAGATTCTGAAATCGTTAATGAAGAATGGACGAAGACAGTGGAAGGCCTGAGAAAAGCCAAAGGCAAGGCAAAAAAGGGGGCCAAAAAAAACAAGTCCAAAAAAAGTTCAACATCAGCTGAATGGATCCAATTCAATGACATTATGGTTAACGCATCGGAGTTAGGAGAAGCCGAAATCCTCTTTGACGCTATAGAAAACATTACCCGAAAAATCGAACAACTAGAAAAAGTGAAAGATTCGATTGTGAAACTTGAAAAATCAGGCTTGGGCAAAGACATAATATACCTAGTCTACAATTGCGATGGCGTCCCTGAGAAAATCGTCCTTCGCCATAAGAAAGATAAAGAATTCGCAGAGAAATTCCAGTACATAGCTGACTTTTCAGTGTTAAAAGTTGTATAACTTCGATTTATTCATGTTCGCTGCGGGTCGTCGCCCGCACCAACGCGTCAGCCAGCTTTTGCACTTCTTTAGTAATCGCTGACAACATTTCAAATCTGCTCTCAACTTTCTGCCTATGAGCAGCAGTAAGTCTCTTAAATTTTGGTAAAACGTCTTTGATAACCGCGATCAGAAGATCGCGATTACACTCCTCTCTCAGATTCCTAAGCTCTACCCGCCCAAGACCATATTGGATAACAAGATGGCCTGCTGGATCCAAATGTGCTTGAGCCACGCTCGCCATTTCTTGAGGAAACGCGGCTGTAGAAACAGGAATCGTCGCTGCGAGTGGCTTCACAAGCTTCAATGTTGATTGAAAGAAGGCCTCCACAAGTCGATTCTCTTCTAAGGTCAATTCACAGATCTGTCCAATGTCACCCTCAACAGTCTTCAACGAGTCAAGAACTTCGTGGAGTGATACTTCAGCGGATTCACTTAGTCTCTGGTTTCTAGTGACACTGACTTTCGTCATCTCTTGCGATGAACTAGCTTCTTGACCCAAAGGAGCATTCCCTTGTTTGCTTTTTCTTGGCTGGGCTACTAAAGCCTTGTATGTTGTGTGCCCTTACACACACCTGGCTGACTGAAGTGGACGCAGCGGGGATACGGATAACATATCGCAAGTAGTGCTACGCAATATTTATCTTCTCCCCGCGCCATAATAATCCACAAGTGGATTCATCATGAGCTATGGGCATCAAGGGTTAAAAGAGACAGAAGAAACCAGTCGAATTCAAAAGATTTCTTCTGTCCGGCGACGTAATTTCAAAATAACCGTGTCCATAGACAAAGAGCGACCTATGTCTCAATCCCCGCTCTATAGCAAATATGAAATCCAGAAATATGACCTTCATCCAAATTATAGCTTCGCACACTTGGCAGATTTAGTTCCTAATGGCACGCCTGAATACATTGATAGTGGCCAACATTACGTCGAACGAATCGTCCGAGCGCTTTACTATTTCAAACAATGCTCGCTCATAGGTCCATCAGGAACTGGCAAAACCCACATTGTATATCTTGTGGCAGAGCTTTGCGGCTTGCCCGTTTGGGAAGTCAACTGTGGCCTTCAAACGTCTTCCTACGACTTGATCGGACGTTTCATTGGCCTGGGAAGAGAAAATTGGATTGATGGCATGGTGACACGGTGGCTGAGGGCGGGGGGGATAATGTATCTTGATGAGGCTAACATGATGAAGCAAGACGTTGCCACAAGACTCAACCCGGTGCTTGACACCAGAGGGCACCTTGTATTAAACGAGAAGGACAACGAAGTCGTAGAGAGACATAAGTATGGCTACCTGGTTATCAGCATGAATCCTTATTCTGCAGAGTTTGCAGGAACTAAACCATTGAACGCAGCTATGAGAAGACGAATGGCTGTGTGGATAAACTTCGACTATACAAGTGTTGGCAACAAGATTTCCCCTCTAGAAGTTGAAATGCTGATAAGACGATCCAGAATTGACAAAGACATGGCTTATAAAATCGTTCAAGTTGGGGCTGAGTTACGCAGGCAATACAAGGCAGGAGATCTTCCGTATGGACCATCTCTAGGCGATCTGATAAATTGGGCCACCCTCATTTATGATGGAAACACTCCAAATGTTGCGGCAGAAGAAACCATAATTGCATTGACAAGCGACAACACGGAAGTGCAAGGAGACGTTAGAAGAGTAATTGAGTCGGTCTTCCCTAAACAATGATGATCCGCGACCACCAGGATCTGTGCGGTAATTTTCATGGGGTTTCTCGACTATGCTTGGTCTCTCTCACTCCAAAGAGACAAAAAGAAAACGAATATCCGCTTAGACCGACAACTCCTTCAACCAGTTCTAACCCGAAACAAGTCTTCCTTCAACTTAATCCTGCCTGTGCCCAGAATTGCAGAAGATGGATATGTCTCATTCCTTGGGAGTGAAATTCCCGCAGGATCTGAAAAAACTATCGTTGGAAGGCTATTTCGCGCTTGTGTTTTTCACTTAACTGCTCATTCCATGGTACCAAATCGTAAGGAAAGCACAGCCTCACGAACGTCGAAATGTCCAGTAGTCGAAGCTTTCGCTAAGTCTCTCGTTGATGATGTATATGTGAACAGCTACATTTCAACCAAGCACCCTGAGAAGCTGGCAGATTTGGCCTTCGCAAATTCGTTTGCCTTCACAAAAATGAAATCTCCTGAGAGAATCTTTAATTCGGCCACGCGGATTATGGCTGCTTTGCTTTTGATACAGAACGTAGGCATTACGAAAGGAACGCTCTCTCTAGAGGAAGAACGTGCTGTCAGCCAAATTGATGGAAAGCTGAATTCTCTAAAAGGAAGCATTAGGAAATCGCTGGCTGAGGCCCAGAGAAAGGACATTGACGTCGCTGAGTTTTCCGACAAAATCAAAAGAGAGATTACAGGAGTTCTAGAATCACACCGTCCGATTCTTGAGATTCCATCTCTGCCACACACCGATCATATAAGCCCACACACACTATTCTCTCGACATGAAAACGCGTCCAAGGTCGAACTTGAAAAGAGCTTCAAGAAGTCATTGGAACACCTTAACGGCGTCGCCCCTATCGCGGAGCCCATGGAATCGTGTTGGAAAAAGGAGATTGACATTGAAGCTACGCAAGCCTTTGACTCGTGGTTTCACCAGAAGACAAGAGAGCAGAAGGTGTCAAAAAAAATCGAGAAATATATAGCTGGTACCCACTTCAAATCCTCAGGTTTTCCTGATGAGGATTATGGGCAGTATTTAAAGAGTCGCGTTTTTCTCCGTGGGGGAAGTAGACGACTTTTGGACAGTCTAAGGGTGGCTCAGGATGCATTAGACGAAGATCCAAGGAAAGAAGTCGGGCAATTAGACATGACTGAAGTCATTCAGAAGATTGCGAGTCAAAGCCCGAGAACAGATGTTTTTATGCAAAATGAGTATTTGAGCAGAAGTTATGCTTGGGGGATTCTATTTGATGCGAGCGCAAGCATGAAGATTAATGATGAGCTCAGTCGAGCCTTACTGATTTGCATTGCAGAAGCTGCAAAGGAGCTATTAATGGATCCAAGCTCGTGGACGCTCTTTGCTTTTAACGATCGTTTCCACATACTAAAAGACGCTTCTGAAGCGTACTCTCAGAGAGTACGCGCGAGAATTGGAGGATTGAGATTCAAGGGATTAACCTACATGCCTGACGCGATCCGAGTCGCAGGGCAGATCCTTTCACAGAGATTTGACGAGCAGAGATTTCTAATTGTGCTTTCTGATGGTTGGCTCCTAGGCTATTCAAACATGTCTTCTGCGTTGTCAGAGTCCATAAACTGTCTCGAGAGAAAAGGTATCGTTGTGATTGGCGTGGGATTGAAAACTGAACGAATGAGCCACTTTTTTAAAATAAGCAGCGTTGTCTGTAGCCAAAAAGACCTCATAAAGAGATTTGCTAGAATCTTTGTACAAGCCTCAGCAGCTGCGCTTGAGAACTAAACAAAATGGCTGTCTGTCACACAAGCCCACACACAAAGCAAAAACTTGCCAAAGAAAGCGTGGTTTGTACTAGAATGCTATTCAATTTACTGAGTGAAATGGAGTATAAAGAAATTTGCCCTCAGCTAGCCTGTTGAATGTAGTGGTTCGAATTGCAATTCATAGTTTGTCAGGAGTCAGGTTAGCTGAGGAGAGTCGAAGAAGTGAAGCGATAAATTTTGATGTCAAAGCGAGAATGGAAGAAAGAGAGCGGCGTAGCGGATTGGTTAGCGTAGGCTTTGCCTTGGTTGTAGGGACTAAGCCCAGTGTTGCCAAGTTTGAGGTAGAAGGGGCTGCTACACTTGAGGGGAAGGACGCGGATATCGCGAAAATGTTGGAGATAGACCCTGAGACGCAAACACCAAATGTGTTTCAGAGAGTATATCAGCACGTTTTCATGTCCATGTATCTATTGGCAACATTGATCGACGCGCCTCACCCACCACCAAACCTACTCTTTTCGGGTCAGCAGCAACTGCCTACTGCTCCAACGGTGCGCGAGCAAGCAATCGCTCCACCTGCTCCTGAACGAAATATGGCTTCGCGCGGAGAGGCTCCAATGTCCGATGCAGAACAGCCGGCTAGCACGACCGCAGAGGTGCAGGAACGCACCTTGGCACGGTCTGAAGTAGGCGAACTTCCAGCAGAAACGAACGACAGTATCTAGTTTCGCGCAGGCTTTTCTTCACGCTCATCTCAGCTCCGGCTATATATTTAACAAATAAATAGGCAAGCTGGCATTTCTGATCCATGCTTCCCGACTTTGCGATAGCTCTGTTTCTTACTTGTTGCTTGATTGCTTTTTGGGTGGGAAACTTGTACAACATTGTGAAGTCCAGCCTAAGGAAACAGAAGCCCAAGGTTAAAGCTGACGTGCAACTACCACCAGGACCTATCTATACCTTGGCTGCCTTGGGAACCGGAATTTTCTTTCTGGAGTCGGTTTTATATATCATTTTGGTCCTAAGCGGATTTCACTCAGTCATAGGTGATTCTTGCTTTCAACTAGAATTTTTGTTTGCCTCAGAGGTTCAGGTGATCGGGATTTTCGCAACCGCCTTTGGCTATGGCTTATTTCTTTGGAGTGTTTTAGCGAGGGGGGTGTATGCCACTTCATGGGACATGCCTGAAAACCAAAAACTTGTGACTTGGGGTCCTTACCGCTACGTGCGCCATCCCTCGTACCTCGCTTACTTCATTCTATTCGTAGGTCTTTTCTTTGTTTTGCTGAACTTGGTGGCGCTAATCCCCTTTATTGCAGTCCCCGGCTATTTGCATGTGGTCAGCCTAGAAGAAGAATTGCTCATCGAAAGGTTTGGCAAAGAATTTCTGGAATATCAACAGAAAACTGGAAGATTCTTCCCAAGAATGAGGCGGGATAATAGGCTTTAGGTTTGAGATTTCTCGATTGCAATTTTCAGACTTTTAGCGGAATCTTCTGGAGGTACGACGTTAATGTAGATTCCAGTGCTTTTTTCAAATCCTGCCCAAATGGTCAGTTTGGGATAGACCTCCAGATGCCAATGATAGAACTCATTTCTCTCTCCATTATTCGGTGCGATGTGAAACCCATAGTTGTAGGGGGGGTCGTTTAGGAGTGAGTTTAGCCCGCCCAGGCAGACACTCAAAGCTCTGGTCAGGCTCTTCGTGCTTTTCGGTGGCAAATCCAAAAGCGTAGCTCTATGTGCCTTTGGTAGGATCCAAAATTCAAAAGGATGAACAGCCGCCCGTGGGGCAAAGGCCACAAAGTTTTCGTCTTCCCAGATGAACCTAGCACTCATCTTTTCTTTTTCAAGAATGTTGCAGAATACACACAATCCATTTGCTTCGTGGAAGTCCTTGCTTGCCCTTAACTCATTGCTTAGAATCACGGGTGTCGTGGGTGTCGCAATTATCTGACTGTGAGCATGAGATAATGAAGCGCCCGCCTCTAAGCCATGGTTTCGAAAAATTGAAACATAACGCACGTAGGGCTTGGCAGAAAGCTCCTTCAAACGGTCAATGTATGCATTAACCACATGTGTTAGTTGGTCCAGCCGGGCAACAGCGGGGTGTTCAGTGTGGTTAGGCGATTCTACCAGCACTTCGTGATGTCCAACTGCTCTGCCCGAGTTGAGGTTCTGCCCATTCTCTGGAGGAGAGAAGGCGGGATATAAATTGGATACACAACGAATGAGCCAGTTCTCATGTCGAAAGCCGTCAGTGTCTTTCTCTTTCAGAATTCTTCCTTTTTCGCCTTTCAAGTATAAGAGAACAGCGGGCGGCGTCTTCCGTTCATTGCCAGGACAGAAGGGGCATTTACTTCCGTCGACGCTTTGAGGTGCGGATCTTTTATTTGTGAAATCCGTTGGTCGACGCTTTCTGTGTGTGGCTATGACAACCCAGCGATTTAGGAGATAATCCTTTCGCAGATCGTTCAGCAAGCCACAACATCCTGCAACTGTTTTAACTTGGTGGCGTCGCTTAACTTTTCTCTCTCTTCGCCTAAGATAGGCCATCATAGACTTTCAAAGTCTTTTCTGCGATTGCGTCCCAGGTGAATTCGGCAAGAACCCGTTCTCTGCCCTTTTTTCCTAGTTCAAGTTCCCTAGCGGGGTCTTTGAGGGTGCTTACTATTCCCCAAGCAATGTCTACAGGGTCGTTTGGGTTGACATGGAAGCCGCACTGTTCAGGCCCATTAGTTATTACTATTTCTCTCATGCCGCTGACGCCGCTTGCGCCCACGACGACAGGCTTCTCCATGCTCATCGCTTCTAGGGCAACAATTCCGAAGGGTTCGTAAAGGCTAGGAAAGACAGCTAGGTCACAAGCAGCGTAATGGGCGATTCGTTCCTCTTCGGGGACAAACTCGAAACGAAACTTCACTGCCTCCTCAAGCTTGAGTCCTTTAACCATTGTTTTCAAATGCTCTTCCATGTCTCCTAGGCCCACAATCACCAGCTTTGCGTTTGGGATGGTCTTCAGAACGTGGGGCATGGCCATTATAAGTTTGTCGACACCTTTAACCCAGACGAGTCGCCCTATGAAAAGTATCATTTTGTCCTCGGCTTTGAGCCCATAATGTTCTCGTATCTGCTTCCGCTTGGCTTCATCTATCTGTTCAGGCGAATACTTTTCCGGATCAACGCCATTGTAGCAAACTCTGATCTTTTTCTCTGGAAATCCCAGTTCAATCAATTCGTCTTTCATCGCATTTGAAACAGTGATGACCAAGTCGGCCATCTGCCCGCCACGATATTCAATGCTGCTGACCACCTCAGATCCATTGCCCAAAGTTCGCCCTTTTTCTGTTGAGTGAACGTGAAAAACTAAGGGTAAGCCAAGCTCCCTTTTCGCGGTTATGCCTGCAATAACGGAGAGCCAGTCATGGGCCACTAGAATATCATACTTGAAATCCTCCTTCTTAACGAGGTCGTTGATGATCTTCGAGGCGCTGAGGTAATTGTACACTAGGATTTTAGAGAAGAACTGTATGCCCCTTCCCCACTTCCTCACGTCTTCTGCGATCACATCTGGTAATGAATCTGACACGTCAATGTGGATAGGACGATGAATTTCAATGCCCCTCCACACTTCTCGGGTGGGCAACGCTCCTTCGTCATCATTCATAGTAAAGACTGACACGTCATTCTCTGAAAGAACGAATTTTCTCGTTATCTCGGCTGCATATGTACCGAGTCCACCGACTATTTTAGGTGGATATTCGTAAACCATCACGGCTAATCTCACAGCTTTCACCGTCTGCTTTGATGACATTATTTCTATGGCTTATTGCGTCTTCGCTTATTTACGTTTCCTTCACAGTGTTTCGTTTGGCCTTGATCTTCTTTCGTGTGCTCGGGTAGTTAATAATAAATAGAGGTTAATCTAGAGGACTTCGTCAGATGATTGGTTGGGGAGAGAATTTTTAAAAATCTCCTTTCTCTCAGGGGGTATCGACCCCCCTCAACCATGAGCCTCAACACCTACGCGAGTCTTCCTAACCAAATGTTCAAGCTTATGACTAGGCTGGTTCAAAGCGTCCTTTCAACTTCTCTAATATCCGAGGTAGAGTTGTGTACTCCATAGCCTCTTCGCCCACCCGTGCTGGCTGAAACTCGCCCATTCGCCGAAACATGCTAGCCATTTCTACGGCTTCCTGCCGGGCAAGGTCGAAAGCTGGATCATCAAACATGTCCTTTATCATAGGTATTGCGCTTTCGTCAGCGGCAATCTTCCCGTTGCAGACTTGGAACCCCAAAGCAACGATTCTCGGCGGACCATCAAAAACGGTGCACTTGCTGTTTTTCAGACTGACAGGCATAAGGGGTCCCCAATGGCTACCCCTCATCCACCCCTCCACAAAATATGTATGCAGAAAGGGGACAAGTATCTCGCCGATCGCGGGGAGCCCGTGTTGTGCTCTCACTATCGCCACAGGATCATCCTTTCCAACGTACTTCCCTGCAATAAGTGACAGTTTCGTGGTGCTGGTCACAGTGCATAGAAGATTGTCTTTGCTGCGCCAAATACGCGAGACATTATAGCGTGTAGTTGTTCCCAAGAGACCGATAAGCTCGTACATTTCCTCCGGACATCTCAAAACTACTTTCATATTGTTTTTTGTGTCCAAGACTTCAAACTTAAAACCGCCAAGCATGCTTGGATCAATCACAAGTCCCGCTGTGGTGAAAGGGTCAGCGAAAATTCGGACCATAGGATAATTGAATGCTCCTGCAGCCGTTTTGTCAGCTGCAAACACGATGAACGGGTCTGATCCTCTTTCCTCAATTTCCATCTCGGCAACGCCGGGACCCATGCCACGGACGTTGCCACTGAAAGCAGTTTTCAGCAAGTCTTGCCCCGCCCCATATAGCTTCAGTTGTTTTGCCTTCGCAGCTGCTTTTTGGAAGGTGTTCCAAGCTAATCTGTGAATGCCTTTGTTTTTTTCACCCTTTTGGTGGACCATGAGTAGTTCGAGGTCATCACCCGCGTTGAACACATGATAGCTGTTTATGAGTCCCTTATCCTGCGCTTCTCGGAGGCTTTTTTCCCCTAATTCAACCAGCTGCTCAGGAACAACATGGTGCCCCACGAGAGAACCGACGTCAGCTTTGATGATTGAAATTGTAGTCTTCACAAGTGCTCCCCCATTATCTCCAATTCTTACTCTTCCTCACTTCTTAAAGTCTTTTCTGAAACCTCGAACTTGATGAGGCTAACTTTTTTTACCTATGATCCAATATGAATATGGGAAAGACATGGGAAAATTTGCTTCGATCTCAGCCAAGGTTCCAAAGGAACTCTATAACGAACTTATCCTACGTATTTCAGAAGGCGAAAGAAGTGCATTTGTCCGTGACGCTATTATGGAAAAACTGCAGAAGGTTCCGAGGTCCAACAGAATTCTCGACCTCGAAAAGCGGGTGATTCAGCTGGAAACTGGATTTTCCGAAATTAGAAACCATCTTGCCAAGCTTGAAGTGTTTACCGTCGAAAAGGGAAAAATTAACCCTCATACTTTCGGAATTGATGGAACTGATCACAAAATAATAGACTGTCTTCTACACTACAAAGGCATGACAACGCCCGAGCTAGCAGAACAGTTAAAAACCAACCGTTGGCTTGTCCTTAATAGGCTACGCAAGATTCAAAGAGAGTCGAAGATGCAACTCGGAAAATCTATTGTCAAATACTATGCTGGAGAAAGACGGGGGAAAAAGAGGGCGTGGTGGTTAAACGAAGAGTTGATCGATTCATAAAAGGGTATAATAGCTTTCTTCTTGTAATAGGTTTGCATTGAGGGCCCGTTGCCCAGTCAGGATTAAGGCACCGAATCATACTTGTGATGTGTATGCCTCCGGTCTAACGGGAAAAACACGGGGGACAGCCGGAGACCCTGGGTTCAAATCCCAGCGGGCCCGCCACCACACCCCACGCGCAGAGTGTTATGAAGTATAGCTTTAGATGGCTATTTCATGGGCGCACAGCCAGCAGTCTCATATGTAGACCAACTTGAATCGAGAATCGTGAACGTTGATCGACAACTCGCAGCTCTTGAAGAAGACTTTAAGGCTGGCAAGATAGTAGTGGCCAATATGTGGAAAGAAGGCAGAATTCAAAGCATTTGAAAAGCAGCTTCTGCGAAGAACTGCACCGTGTGGGTGTTGTTACCTGGCCTTCGCCACGCATCGAGAAGCATACACACATGTTGGACAACGGAAACGCATGCCTTCTCCAAGTTGACCGTCCACGGTCCACGCTAACACGAATAGAACTTGGGGGAATTTTAAATCTGCTCAAATAAAAAATATGCACTGTAACTTTAATATTTGACTTGTCTATGTGTATAGAAGGGTTTGAGATGAGCACTCACGCAGAAGATCTAAAACTACGCTTAATGACGGTTGAGCTGCTTCGAACTGCAAAGCGGCAACACACTTACCGTGAATTATCCAGTAAGACTGGTTTACCAGTGACAGTCTTAAGCAGATATGCAAAGGGTCATGTTCTGCCTAATGTCGCTAGAGCCCGTAAGCTCTGGAAAACGTTGAAAAAAATGGTTGGATTAGAAATCGAACTTCACAGAAAAATAGATTTCAATAGTGACGGATATTTCGACAACACCCATATTATAAGCGACTACAACATTTTGCGACAAGCAGCCCACCACGCTTTAGCCACTTTTGCAGGAAAGCGTGTGACCAAAGTCTTGACAGCTGCTGTCGATGGCATTCCCCTCGCAACTATGGTAGCTAACCAATTAGGCATCGACCTCGTGATCGCCAAATGGAACAAAGAAGTTGGAGTGCCAGCTTTTCTTGAAGAAACATATGTGCTGAGAGATTCAGGTGTAACGATGACTCTTTACATTCCCAAGAACTCAATCAGAAGGAAAGACAGTGTTCTCATCGTAGACGATATGATAAAGACTGGTGAGACCCAGAATGCACTTATCAACCTCACTCGCAAAGCAAAAGCTGAGATATCCGGAATTTTCACTTTGATAGCCATCGGAGAAGACTGGAAAAAAACGTTGAATCTTCCTAAGGGCTCTTCTGTCGAGGTTGTCACCAAAGTGACACCACCTGCCAGACGCAGCTGAGCCAATTTGTGCTTGGCCACAGTGAGATAATGCTCGATTTTCATCCAAACCCTAGGCGGTATACAATGATTGTAGATGGCCGAGATGACAAGTATGCGTACAATTGAATGGAAAAATGGGATAGTCACCACAATTGATCAAACTAAATTGCCCACTGAAGTCCTACTCTTAAAAATTTCTAGCTGCAAAGAACTCGCAGAGGCCATTAAGACCATGCAAATTCGTGGAGCCCCCCTTTTGGGAGCGGCTGCGGCTTATGGTCTCGCGTTAACAGCTTACCATTCGGGTGCCAGCCACAAAGAACAACTCTTAAAGGAGCTAAACGCTTCAGCGCAGCTTTTGAAGCAAACTAGGCCCACAGCAGTCAACTTGTTTTGGTCAATCGACAGGATCCTCAAGAGGGCCACAAAAACAGTAGGAAACGTTGAAACTGTGGCACAAACTGTCGTCGCTGAGGCCGAGAAAATAGCAGCTGAAGATGTAGAGATGAACAGAAAAATCGGAGAGCACGGGTCATCCCTCTTAAATGAGGGTGACACGATATTGACACATTGCAATGCTGGCAGCCTGGCAACGGTAGACTACGGCACAGCGCTGGGAGTGATAAGGACTGCTTGGAAAAGCGGCAAAGAAATTAAAGTTGTTGCGACTGAAACGCGACCACTGCTTCAAGGTGCGCGACTGACCACGTACGAACTGCTTCGTGATGGTATACCTGTTACGTTGATTACAGACAGCATGGTCGGCTATATTATGGAGAAAAAGATGGTCGACAATGTGGTCGTAGGAGCCGATAGGATAGTGAAAGATGCCGTGGTTAATAAAATTGGCACCTATGCAATCGCGGTGTTGGCTCACACGCACAACATTCCTTTCTATGTCGCTGCTCCGAAATCCACCTTCGACCTGAACCGGATGGCGAAAGATGTGGTTATCGAAGAAAGAAAAGCTGAAGAAGTAACCCAATTTGCAGGGGTGAAAACTACTCCAAGAAATGTAGCAGTGTTTAACCCAGCTTTTGACATGACTCCTCTAAAATACGTCACAGCCATAATCTGCGAAGTAGGCGTCCTTTCTCCAAGGACTTCCAGCATGCATACACTACGTGCGCACGACTACTTTCCATGACCTCTAACACGCGTCTGCACAGGATAAGATATATAACTTTGCAGTTAGACAACACCTGATTTGTGTGCAATAGGTGATGATGGGAAAACCTTTGAATGAGAGAAAGCGACAAAGCGAAGAAATCCAAAACTCCGGAATTGAGAAGATTGCAGGTTTTCTTTCAAAGGACGGCATTGCAGTGTCAGCTGGTGGGAATGTTGAAGATCTCACCTCTCGCGGATATGGAACTTTAAAGAACAAGAAATTAACCTTGAGCTTTTATGAAGCGCTATTTCTTCAAAGCAAGGAGTTGCTTGAGGTCTATGAAGAAGGATCC
>CP070835.1:1679776-1685018 GCA_020341775.1 Candidatus Bathyarchaeota archaeon | reverse complement strand
TAAGGCACTGTTCATCGGAGACGAAGACATTAGTATAGTCCCCCAGTTTTTCACGCCCGCTGTGGATGTAACTTTGGAAGGCTTCAAAGACTTTCAAGGTGACCTCAACCTAACAAAGTATGGAGATTTTACGCAATTCGACATAATTGTAGGGTTTGCTGGAAGGCCTAACATCGGCAGCTTGGAGCCAAACGCTCAGGAGAGGATCAAATCCTTTGTTTTGAGTGGTGGAGGATTGGTTTGCTTCAATGGCTATCCCGTCTGGGCTACAGAAATTTTTGCAGGTGCAACTGAGATAGACACGGATCATGTGATCAACAGTCCCTACGCGACTTCGGATTTTATTGACTCAAGGCCACAAATCAGCGTCAGCAGCTATGGGCCAGGCAGAGGCGTGATAGTGAATCTCAAAAAGAGTTGGGATGACGTTGGAATGTCGGATCCGAGTCCTTGGTGGCCCTTCGGCGGCGCCCCTCGCGACAGCATCTTGGTGTTAACAACGAATGCCATGTTTTTTGCTGCGGGGAGAGAAAGCATGCTGCCTACGTGGTGGTATCCTCAGTATAAGGACTTCCAGCCTTGGCATCAACAAGTCTGGTATAGCATAAATGGAAGGCCGAGCCACGTTTTGCTATGGCTGACCAACATCAATGAAACGACCAACTTCGAGATTCATTTGAATGCAAACTTCTATGGCATTGACTCTGAGGGTTGGGTGGCTGTTGATGTGGCAAGCTGGGAAGTTGTGGCTAGAGGCTCTGGAACTGACATTAAGATTGCCACAGAAATTCCAGCCCAATCGTGGAAACCGATCTACATCATGAATGCCACGTCCGACCTCCAAGCGCTCTACTCAAACATCTTCGTTGTGGGCCAGTCGATATCTCCAGGCGAAGTTCATTTCACCCTTCAAGGACCACACAAACAAACCAGCTGGCTGATGGTTAGTAGCCAAAACCAACCAACAGGAGTCAACGTGAACAACACTGGAACACTGCAAAAGCTTCCGTTAAATGATCTACTCTTCACCTCCACCTCAAGTGGCTGGTCTTACGATTCGACAAATCAAATGTTATACATAAAATTTGTCCCAACGAGCTCCGTAGACGTAACGATATTTGTTTCAACCGAGGGGCTTCCCTCTCTTCTGGTGGATGTTACGTTGGATCCATCAACGACAACTTCAGAAGGTGAGGTATCAATACATGTCTATGTTCATGCCACAGGTCAAACAGAACCGATTAACGGCGCTTATGTCCAACTGACGTCAGACAACGGAGGGAACTTCTCCTCGTCCAACAACTTCACCGACTCCAATGGAGATTTCAGCTCAACATTCAAGGCTCCCAACGTTTCCCAGCAAACGACTGTGCGAATAACCGCAACTGCTTTAAAAGGTGGCTACGTTGATGGATTAGGTTTTGTGGACTTGACTGTTTTGCCGGCAGGCAGCGGGGCGACTGAAATTCCATGGGTGCCTATCGCTCTGATTGCGTTTGCAGGGATCTCAGTTGTCACTGGCCTTGTGGTCTTTTTCCGACGAAAACCACGACATAAATTTAATTGACAGCTAGTCTGCAACACCTACATGCCCCTCAAAAACCCTCGAGGAATTGCTGCATTCAAAGGAAAAACCGCAATAGTTGGCCGCCCTCTTGAATACGTTCACTAGTAATTTCATGTTCAGTCGACAACATCTATTCCTGCTTTTCTTGTTGCTCGCTTTTTTTAACCCACTGACCATTATGGTCACTGGGACATCGCTGACCTTCATAATTGTAGTGCCATTCACCATTCTAATCTGGCTCGCAGCTAGATGGGATACAATTGCACAAATCAGCGATGCAAGCAGGTTCTGGGAGAAATTGTTTGGTGTTGGAATATATGCCGCAGACATCGCTTTCAACGTGTATATTAATGATATCTGGGGTTACCGTTATTTCGTACTTGGAATACCAAGAGGTCCTAACGAAGTGGGGTTTGGACTCATCGACATGCTGGTGGCTTTTGTCAGCGTTTGCATTGCCTTTTATGGACTAAGAGGATTCAAGCACTTCAAGCTACCGACAGCCTACTTAGTTGTCCTCGTCATTGGCTACGAATTGGAGTACAGAATAACAGAAGTCGCTTTTCTGCAAAATTCCTTGGCAACTCTTATGTCATTCTTACTCAATGCACTCGGCATACCAACCTCTGCTTCTGGAAATTTAGTTACAGTCGAGAAGCTGGGTCAACCACTACTCATCGACGCTAGCTGCACTGGCATAAAAGGCATCTTAGCTTATGGGTCTCTGGCCGTTTTGATGATTCTTGACGTAAAGGCGACAAAAAAACGTAAAGCCATATTGACCAGCGTAGGCTTCATTGGTACATTTCTCGTAAACATTCTTAGACTACTCACGATTTTTATAGTCGCCTACTTCTTTGGAATAGAGGCTGGCTTGGCGGTCCACGTATACCTTGGATATAGTCTATTCATAGTGTGGGTGCTTTTGTTTTGGACAATAGCCTTCAAATACTTGCTACACCAAGAGAGACCTCTGAGCCAGGCGTAATGTTCAGAAACCAAGAGTAAGCTAGAAGCTTCGTGCAAGCTAACGCATAAGTTGGCTCCTGCAAGGTGGAAAACATTTCCATGAAGATATCTGTGGTTATCATCGCGAAAAACGCTGAGAAAACTATAGCGAAATGTCTAACCTCCATAACGGAGCAGACGCATCCTCCACATGAAATAATAGTTGTGAACGGTCATTCCACAGATAGAACAAGAGAGATTGCATCTCGATTTCCTGTAAAACTAGTTTCGTCTCCTCAAAGACATACTTATGGCTTATCAAGAAATATCGGAGTCAAAGCATCGACGGGAGATATTGTGGCCTTTCTTGATACGGATGACTTTGCTAACCAAAAGTGGCTGGAGACGGTTCAAAAAACATTCAGTGACGGCAAAATTGGAGTTATGAACTCCAAACGCATCTTCGCATACACAAACAACTGGTTCACGGATTTGAAATGGAACAGAATGGGTAAGAAGGGGCAATTATTAGATAAATCCACGTCCAGAGAACCTTGGCGAGAATTTGGAACCTCGGGAAGTGCGTTTAGGAAGGAACTAATCCAAAAGGCCGGATACTTTGACGAAGACATGTTCTTCAACACGGAAGACAAAGAGCTTGCTATTCGCATATTTAACTTGGGCTACGAAATTAAATCTGTTCCTGACTCTGTAATTCACTTTCGTCCCGCCTCCTCTGCAATAGAGTGGCTTAAAGAAGGGTACTACCGCCATGGTATGGGACATGGAACAATAAGGAGAAGGCATGGAAAGTTTCACCCTCCGCTCCTTACACCTGCAGCCACAATAATCACTGTCTTATGTCTGCTATCATTCTTCTTACTTGGCTTTTGGCTACTAATTCCTCTACTTCTCCTAGCATGCTTTTTCGGTGCCCTCATCAAGACGTACAGATATTCCCGAAAAACAACGAAACCAATCCATTGCTTGGTTTATGTAATTCTAGAGGCGTTGGAACGAAATCTCGAATTTCTAGGATTTGTCATTGGATATGCTTTTCCTACAAAAATTTTGCGGAGAATAGCAAGGCACTAATTTTTCTAGAGTAATACACACACGCGTTTTTTGGCCTTAGGAGATCGAAGATCTTGACCTACACTAACCACCACAGCAAGTATAGCATTTGCATTACATGTCGAAACGAGGCTGGAACCATAGAACACTCCCTCAGCAGCATTTTAGATCAGATTGATGACCGCTTCGAGGTGGTTATAGTAGATAGCCATAGCGATGATGGGACACACGACACACTTATGACGTTAGCTAAAGCTGGTGCGATAAAACTGGTTACGGAAAGATGCAGTAGAGGAGAGGGAAGACAGATAGCTTTTGAAAATTCGTCAGGCGATTACATTGTAGCCCACATGGACATGGATGACACGTTCAAGCCCTCCCTGATTTCACTATTAGAACTTTACCACCAGCGGTGTGAAGGAAACCTGCTGCTGGCGATTTTCAACGCCAAAAAACAGCTCAGAGGAGTGCAAAACATCATCGTATCCACGCGAGAGCTAATGGCTAGCCTCGGAGGCTGGCGAGATCTCCAACGCTTCGAAGATTGGGATCTATGGAGTAGAGCAGCCAAAATTGGTAAATATTGTTGGGCAGAATTTCCACTGTTGGACACTTGGAACCGACATCCTGAACGAAAGAACTTCCGGCAAAACTTGAAGTTTCGTTATCTTCGTTATAGGGATTCGCTGAGACTGGGAATCAGGATTTTCTCAGAAGATGAAGAAGTTGGCGTTTCACAGAGGGTCGTCGCATTGATGGCTAGACTCGGTGCAAGCTTTCATCACAACTACGAGGACGAGTTCAATAAGAACTTCAAGCCCTACAATAAGGCATATCAACTTCAACCTTGACCCGAGAGCGACTTGATCATCCACTTCCAAGATCTGCAGACCAAAGGTAGACTTGTATGGCTTCAGCTTGGTTGTCGTAAACGATTTCAGCATTCTCAAATATGAATTCTATGACTTCATATGGGTGGGCATACAACTGAACAAAACGTTCGTCAACAATCACCCACACGCGGTCGTGAGCATACAAAGCAGCTTCAAGCTCATTCAAAGTATTTATTATCGTACTATTCAGATAGCGATCCACCGTTCCGACTCCGCGTCGCTGCATTAGGTAAAAAAAACTCGCGTTTTCTTCGACAAAGACTTCTCGCAAATAGTAGTAGGTCGGAAGGTGTTGTGTGGAGAGAATCGCATCTCCTTTCTGATAGTATTGATGCACGAATTCGCATGCTACGCGAAAACCTGCATACTCTATGTCGATCCATGGCTCTCGATGGGCTGGTTGAAGATAGGAGAAAGCTTCCGTCGGTGAGATTTGAGAGTTTGGAACAAAAAAACCCACATACAAGTTTGAAACGACTGGAAGAACAACCACCACGATAATCACTGTTGTCACCGTTTTTTTGATCCTTTCCTTGTTCAAGTGATCTGCGAAATCTGCGATCTTTTGTGAAATAGCATTAGAAATGCTGTCTACGTGTTGCAGGAGTGAAAAGGAAGCTAACAACGCGAATATAGGCAAGAGAAAAAACAGGTATCGATTGAAAACTTCAAACCCAAGACCACCAATCCCAGCTATAAACAAGGGCATCAGATGTAACGGTACTAGGAAATTAGCATAAAGAAAGATCAGGTTCTTGTT
>CP070835.1:1675537-1679676 GCA_020341775.1 Candidatus Bathyarchaeota archaeon | reverse complement strand
TTAATCAAGTTTTTAAGGATTTTTGGGTCATCAGGGTCATCGAATCTGGCAAATTCTGCAGGTCTTAAAATATGACAACCATTGTGTTCAGCAACTTTAAGCAGTCTGAGGGGATTGACAACGTAATTTCTGATTACTTCTAGGCTCAAGTCTTCGACTAAGACTTGAACTAGATGCTTCACTTCTATTGATCCTCTGAACTCATATCCCACCTTTTCAAGGTCAGTGTTTATCGATGCACAAAGTTTTTCGTCTTCCTTCAACATTGTGTTAACTTTTCTTAATGTTCCAGAGCAGCCGGGACAGAGCGCTAGAATGTTTAGACGTTGTTGCTCTGCTACTGCCAAGTTTCGGGCAGCCATCAGGAGCATCATCTCGTGGTCAACGGGGTCCATTGGAAGGCCACAGCAGTTGTATTCTGGCATTTCCACAAGTTCTACACCCAGCTTTTCTAGAACTTTTCTGGCTGAGATTTCGTAGGCTGCGACGCGGTAAGGTATTACACACCCGAGGAAAAGAAGGTATTTCCTATTTTCTGCCATGTTCCATTTCTCCCTTTTTCAGAAGTTTCTGGAAGTGCACGTTGCTAAGAGTTTTGGATAGATTGGCCGTAGTGCATTTTGGCAGTGGTGGCAGACCCAAAGCTTCTCTTTTCTTCACTCTCAATTCAGGGATTCGGTAAGCATAGCCCGATTCAAGGATGCTGGAGCCTAACTCTTTAAATACTCTAGGAATTTGGCCTTGCTGAGCAGCAAAGTTCCGCAGAACGCGCACAATGTCCGCAACTTCTACATTTTGGGGGCAGTGACCAGTGCAGGTGAAGCATGAGGCACACAGCCAAAGAGCTTCGCTGGCAATTATCCTTTTTTTAAGTCCTAGCTGCGCCATTCTGATTATTTGTCTTGGACGGTAGCCGTCGCTGAACCTGGCAACTGGACAGTCTGATGTGCATGTTCCGCATTGGATACAGCTAAGCAACTTCTCTCCCCCCGGAGCCTTGCTGATTAGGTACTTAAATTGCTTATCAACTTCTGTGGATTTTACGGTTCTTCGTTCGTTCTTTTTTTGGATCATCTAATTTCGCCTCCATTCTTCTTAAGGGGAGTTGGTCCAAGCTTTTTCAGTTGTTCAACCATGTCTCTCACTATCGAAGCAAACCTGTCTCCTTCACTTGCGGACACCCATTCTAATCTCAAGCGTTCTGGCTCTATTCCAAAGTCCTCCAAGACTTTTTTCATTAGCGTTATCCTTGCTTGAGCTTTGTAGTTTCCACTGATGTAGTGACAATCGCCTGAATGGCAACCTGCGACAAGTGCGCCGTCTGCACCATTCTTGAAGGCTTCCAAAATGAAGACAGGGTCGACTCTGCCACTACACATGACTCGAATTATCCGTATGTTGGGCGGATACTGAATTCGGCTAACACCAGCCAAATCTGCACCAGCGTAAGAGCACCAGTTGCACAAGAATCCGACGATTTTTGGCTCAAACGCCTCTTCCTTGGTCATGTTTTTAATTCCTCCAACATGGTGGCTCTTACTTGAGCCATAATCTCCTCATCAGTGAAGTGTCCCAGCGTGATGGCTTTTGATGGGCACGCTGCTCCACAAACTCCGCAGCCCTTGCAGAGGGCTTCTATTATATGCGAGGTGACTGCGCCGTCTTTTTCTGTTATTTCTATTGCACTGTACGGACAGAGATTCTCGCAAATTCTACAGCCTCCGCAGAAGTCTTCATCGACATGCGCTATGGTTCCCTCCATTTCCAAGGTTTTCCTAGAGAGGATTGTGGCTGCCCTGGCTGCTGCAGCGCATGCTTGCGATATGCTTTCGTCGACATATTTGGGCGAGTGAGCCATTCCACACAAGAAGATTCCATCGGTCTGAAAGTCTACTGGTCTAAGTTTCATGTGGGCTTCAAGAAAGAATCCGTCTTTTGTTAGTGGGACTTTAAGCATTTCAGCTATGCGTTTGTTGTCTGGGTTGGGGAGGGTTGCAGCACTCAGTGCGATAACATCTGGCTCTAATTCGATTTCTTCTTTCATTACTGGCTCCCAAAACGTTACGCGGAGCTTTCCATTCTCGTTTGTTACGTTTGGCTTCCTCTCGTCGGTATAGTTTATGAATAGAATGCCTTTCGCCGCGGCTTCACGATAGTAGTCTTCTTTGAACCCATAGCTTCTGACGTCCTTGTGAAGAACATAGACCTCTGTTTCAGGGCGCATCTCCTTAATTTTCAAGGCGTTTTTTATCGCGTGGCCACAGCAAATCCTTGCACAATTAGGTCTTTCATCAGTTCTCGCGCCTATGCATTGAATCATGACAACCGTTTCAGCGTCGAATATGCCATTAGCTAGTGTCTCTTCCAGCTTGTGTTGGGTCACGACGTTGGAAGAGCTTCCATAATGGTACTCTACAGGAATATACTCGGTTGCGCCTGTAGCTACTATTACTATGCCATTCTCAATTTCCTTTTCTCCGCCCTCGTTATGAGTTATTGTTGATTTGAAATTACCGACGAAGCCGCAGACTTCCGTGACTTCAGCGTTGAGATGTATATGAATTCTCTTGTCTTCTGTGACTTCTTTAATTAGCTTGTCTAGGTATTTCTTAGGGTCTTTTCCTTCAAGCGTGTAGTGAATTTTGCGAAGATGTCCCCCCAGTTCGTGCGTGCGCTCAACAAGATGCGCTTCAAAGCCTTGCGTAGCAAGCTCTAGGGCAGCAGTCATGCCTGAAACTCCGCCACCGATGACCAAGCTAACAGGCGTCACGTTTATGACTGGTTTTTTCAGAGGCTGCAATAATCGTGCTTTGGCGACAATCGACCGTACTAGCTCTTTGGCTTTTTCTGTTGCCTCTTTAGGTTGATGCATGTGCACCCAACTACATTGATCTCGTATGTTCACCATCTCAAACAGATACGGATTTAGACCTGACTCTTGGACGGTCTCTCTGAACAAGGACTCATGAGTTCTTGGAGTACAGGATGCTACAATTATGCGGTTCAAGTCGTGCTCTTCGATTTTTTCTCTGATTATTCCTTGAGTGTCCTGAGAACATGTGTAGAGGTTGGCTTCTGCGTAAACCACGCTCGGCAAGTTTTTTGCATACTCTACAACCTCGGGGACATCCACCACTCCACCGATGTTTATTCCACAATAGCAGACGAACACTCCTGTGCGAGGCTCTTCTTGACCTACATCCTCTTCTGGTGGATACTCTTTCTCGACTATTTCTTTCCCCCTTTCCGAGGCGATAGCCGCCATTGCTTTGGCTGCTGCGCCGCTGGCTTGGGTGATGCTTTCTGGAATATCTTTGGGAGAAGCGAAAGCTCCACAAACGAATATTCCTGGTCTTGAGGTTTCGACAGGAGAGAAAATGTCTGTTTGGCAGAAATTATACTCATTAAGTTGTATTCCCAATACTTCAGCGAGTGCTTTGGCGTTCGCAGGTGGCTGCATCCCGATTGATAGAACGACCAAATCAAATTCTTCAGAAATAGGTTCTTCGCCTTCAACATAGTACACGTACAGATTTTTTGTTCTGGGATCTTCTGTGACCCTCGACACCCTTGACCTTACAAACCTTATGTCGTACTCTTCCTGAGCACGTGAATAATAGTCATCAAACTCTTTTCCGTAGGCTCTTATGTCCATATAAAATACTGTGCAACTCAATTTGACGGGCACGTGTTCTTTGGCTATTATTGCTTCCTTTATGCCGTACATGCAGCAAGCTGCTGAGCAGTAATTAGTGCCAATTTGGGTGTCTCTTGAACCAACACATTGGATGAAGGCCAATTTTTTCGGAATTTCGCCGTCTGAGCTACGCAAGACGAGTCCGCCGTAGGGCCCTGAAGCGCTTAGAATTCGTTCAAATTCGACGCTAGTAACAACGTTTGAGAACCGTCCGTAACCGTACTCGCCTTTCAGCGTCGCATCAAAAGGTTCAAATCCTGGCGCCAGAATAATTGAGCCGACTCTTAAATTAACCAAGCGGTCGTGTTGCTCATATTCGATTGCCTTTGCTTTGCAGATTTCTTGGCACGTTCTACACCCTATGCACTTCTCTCGGTCAATTACGAATTTCAAAGGCACTGCTTGAGGGTAATCAACATATATGGCGCTTCTGTTGCTCAGG
>CP070835.1:1663214-1675437 GCA_020341775.1 Candidatus Bathyarchaeota archaeon | reverse complement strand
TTATCGTACTATTCAGATAGCGATCCACCGTTCCGACTCCGCGTCGCTGCATTAGGAAAAAAAAACTCGCGTTTTCTTCGACAAAGATTTCTCGCAAATAGTAGTAGGTCGGAAGGTGTTGTGTGGAGAGAATTGCATCTCCTTTCTGATAGTATTGATGCACGAATTCGCATGCTACGCGAAAACCTGCATACTCTATGTCGATCCATGGCTCTCGATGGGCTGGTTGAAGATAGGAGAAAGCTTCTGCTGGTGAGATTTGGGAGTTTGGAACAAAAAAACCCACATACAAGTTTGAAACGACTGGAAGAACAACCACCACGATAATCACTATTGTCACCGTTTTTTTAATCCTTTCCTTGTTCAAGTGATCTGCAAAATCTGCGATCTTTTGTGAAATAGCATTAGAAATGCTGTCTACGTGTTGCAGGAGTGAAAAGGAAGCTAACAACGCGAATATAGGCAAAAGAAAAAACAGGTATCGATTGAAAACTTCAAACCCAAGACCACCAATCCCAGCTATAAACAAGGGCATCAGATGTAACGGTACTAGGAAATTAGCATAAAGAAAGATCAGGTTCTTGTTCTTTTTCAAAACCACAATTGAAAAGCCCATGACAACGAAGAGGGAAAGCACTGGGTATCTTGTATAGAAGGGTTCATAGGCCATGAGAAGGTTATGCCTGAACCAGTTTAGTTGAAACTGCGGTACTCTAACTCCTATTGCAAAGTAATAGAAGCCTATTGTAAGAACTGCTAAGAAAACAGCCAGGAAAATGAAGCTGCGGTTCTTGATCCACCTGACACCTTTTGTAATGAAGAGGTACACTAGAAGGCTTGGCAGAATTGCAAAGGCAAGCCAATGGCTAGAAGTCGCCAGCAAGAAAGATATGACTAGGAGTATTGTATCTCTTAAGGAAATTCGCGATTCCCTGATCATGTTTTCGTGAATACAGGTCTTATGAAACAGGAACATTGTCAAAAAATAGAAAAACTGAAACTGTGCATACATTCTAGCTTGTCTCGCCCAGGCAGCAGCCCATGACGAAAACGCGACTAGCACAGTTGCTATCACTCCTGCACGCTTGTCTCCCAGATTTTTTCCTAGAAAATAAACTAAAGGAAGCGTTAAAGCGCTGAAAATTACACTTGCAATCCTGGCTGAAACCTCGCTAACCCCAAAAAAGGAGAAAACCAAGGCCATAAGGTAAGAGTTCAGAATTCCATGCCGGTAGGCATAGCCTGTCGGAAAAGCCGGATAGCCATATTGCAGAATGCCCTCAGCAGCTAAAACTTGAGCTGCCTCATCGTACCATAAGCTTGAATATCCCAAGTGCGGCAATCGAATTAGACCAATACCAACTGTAAAAGCCACAATTACCACTAACTCAATTCTGCTCCTAGCCCTAGAATCTTGCTCATCTGGGGGCGACGGCATCTTAACTCAGCAGTCTCTTTCAGATCATTATTAAAGAAAGTTTCGCTGCATGAAGATCGGAAAAGCAGACCTCGAGCTGATACCGCGAATTCCGTTATTACACAGAGCTACAGGCTAGTTTTCAGGAGTCGGACATTGCATGAGGGTATTGGTCACAATATTTGAGCAGCTAGTCCCTATAAGTGGCGGAGGAACACCTAGGATCAGGGCCATAATTGCTGCTCTAGTGGAAAAGGGCCACGAAGTTTCAGTGGCTGCATCTTTTTCGGTAGAGGCTAAAACGGCTTTACAAATCCTGCAATGCAACGAGGTCATCCCGCTCAAGAACGTGAGTAGACTTGACAAGAATAAGATAAAAAAATACCTCCTTTTTCATCCCTACAATATTGGCAAAATTATATGCAAAGCCAAAAAGGAAAAGCCAGACTTGATGATTGCCCACAACTCTATTGCTGGCTTGGCGCAATTATGGACAAAAAAATTTCCCCACCGCACGCAGACACATTTGGTTCTAGACATGACTGATTTAATATTCGAATATTTACCGTACTACCGCGGAGACGTGTCTTGGGCGTCAAGCCTTCTGGGCCTAGGGCGGAAGTTGGAGAACAAGGTCATTCGCGAGACAGACAAGATTATAACCATTAGCAAGGCAATGAGGGACGTGTTGATTCAGAAGGGAGCAGAAAAGCGGAACATTGAAATAGTTTCGGATGGTGTCAGATTAGACCTTTTTAAACCACTTGGAGCCGCAGCGACAAACTTGAGGCAAGCGTATGCGCCAGGGGCAAGAAATGTAGTAATGCACCATGGTGTGTTGGACCCTCAAGATCGTCCCGAAATCTTGGTGGACGCTGCCAGAATAGTTCTCAAGAAGCATCCACAGACGGTGTTTTGGTTGATTGGAGATGGCGCAGCCGTTCCCTACATGAAAAAGAAGGCTAGAATGTATGGGGTGAGTGGAAACTTCTTCTTTTCAGGTTGGGTCCCCTTCCAAGAAGTGCCAAAATTCATATCAGCCTGTGACTTAGGCTTAGTTATTTTACCGAACAGTTTGTCAGCTAGAATACGAGTAACCCTCAAAGGCTTTGAATATTGGGCTTGCAAGAAACCTATAATAGTTCCAAAGTTGCCCGCCCTTAAAGAGATAGTCACTCACAGGGAATCGGGGTTGTTCTACGAACCAGAAAACCCTGAGGATCTTGCTGACAAGATTTGTATTCTACTGGAAGACAAGCACCTCTCAAAGAATATTGGCGAAATTGGACGCGGATTGGCGGAAGAAAGGTATAGTTGGAGCAGATTGGCTTCTCAGTTTGTATCAAAATGTGAAGGAATGCTTAAATCTCATTCAGCAATTGGCAACCTTGGATGAGGAGAGGAAAATTGAAAGCACTCGTCGCTAATCCACCTTGGCCTGGACCAGGGTACGGCGCCAGGTCAGATGTCAGATGGCCACATAGAAGAAGCGACAAATACCTAGAATATCCAGTATATTTGGCGTATGCAGTAGCGGTTCTAGAAAAAGCAGGGATTGACACGCACTTCATTGATGGTGTGGCTGAGGACTTGTCGATACGATCTTTTGTGAGTAAAGTCGAAAAAACAAATCCCGCATTAATTCTCATGGAGTGCTCTACTCCTTCAATAGTTTCTGATTTGTCGACAGCTGAGAGCCTTAAAAAAGTGTTGGGCCACTCCTTTTTGGCTCTCATGGGGCCGCATCCTACATACTTCCACAAAGAGATTTTGCGCAATAACAAATTTGTTGATGCCATTATTCGAGGAGAATTCGATTTCACGATCCGAGATCTAGCGTTGACTCTGCAAAACCAAGATCAGCTTGATGCTGTGAAAGGTATTTCATATAGAGTCGGCAGCGATGTCCACGTAAACGAGGGCAGACCACCCATTGAAAATTTAGACAGCCTTCCTTTTCCAGCTAGAGACAAAGTTCAATCTGACAGTTACAGGGAAGCGGTTTTCACAGGTGAAAAATGCACAACAATAGTGAGTTCACGAGGATGTCCCTACCAATGCGTATTCTGCCTTTGGCCCAGAATCATGTATGGTCGACAATACCGATCCAGAAGCCCGAAAAACGTCGTTGACGAAATAGAGGATGTCGTGGACAATCACAGCGTCGATGAAATATATTTCGATGACGACTGTTTCGCTTTAAACAAGAAAAGACTGGTGAGAATCTGCCGAGGCATCAGAGAACGCGGCATTGACGTGAAGTGGATGTGCCAAAGCAGAGTCGATAACGTCGACCGACAGCTCCTCGAAGAAATGAAGAAAGCGGGTTGTCACTACATCAAGTATGGGGTCGAATCAGGGTCCCAAAGAATACTTGAAGCGATGAAGAAAGGAATTACTTTGGAGGACGCCAGAAGGGCTTTTGCGTTAACCAAGAATGTAGGAATTAAGACGCAGGCGTTTTTCCTGCTTGGCTTGCCATGGGAGTCTCGCGAAACGCTTGAGGAAACAATAAGATTTTCAATAGAGTTGGAGCCTGAAAGCGCTCAGTTTGCGGTTGTGGTGCCACATCCAGGCACGGAGCTTTATGATTTATGTCTCCAAAAGGGATGGCTAGATTATCAGTCGTGGGCAGATTTTGATTGTCGCAAAGCTCTTATTAATACCGGGAATCTCTCGAGCAAAGATGTTGAGAGATACCGGACAAAGGCATACCGGAAATTCTACTTTCGACCGGCCTACATTCTAAGAACCACTCTTAAACTGTGGAATCCTAAGGAAGCAAAAAGAATCTTTAGAAGTGCAAAATCCATAATTGAAAGGCTCTCATACTACAAAGAAGACTAATGAAGGAATCGTCGAAATGCGCTTGTCCTCCATACATCAATATCTAAATCTATTGAAATCCTATATAGGTGCCCAAACCGAGATTAACGCTTTTCTTAAGCCCTTATATCTAACATTTGTAGCGACGTTGAAATGCAATCTAAGGTGCCCATTCTGCTATGCTTGGAGGACTAAAACCCAAGATGAACTCAGCTTGCAGGAAATCGAAGAGACTTTTTCAAGTCAGGCACTGAAAAATTTGGTTTCCGTTGGAATAACTGGAGGAGAACCCTTTCTGAGAAAAGACATTGTGGAAATTGCATCGACTATCGCAGAAAACAATCGAAATCTAGTCAACATTCGAATAACAACAAATGGCTTCCATACAGAAAAAATCGTATCAAACATACACGAAATATTAGATGTCACAGGACTGCCTATAGCGGTAAAGATATCTATTGATGGTGTAAAAGCTACACATGACAGAATCAGATGCAGCGGGTCATTCTCCAAAGCGATGTCAACGTTGACCTACTTGAAGAGACTTAAAGAAAAAGGCTATGACTTATCCATTTCAATTGGTTTTACTGCTGTTGACGAGAACGTCAATGACATTTGGAAATTGTATGATGAGTTTGGTAAAGACTTCGAATTTTTCTTCAAGCCAGCTCAAACGTTGCCGATCTCCCCAAAAGGTTGTCCACCACTTCCAATTTCACAAAAGACTAGGCGGTCTCTCATTGCTTTTACCTGCTCTTACCTTCAAAACGAGTTCAGAGGAAAGAGGACCCTGTGGAATAGTAGCAGAAAGCTATACTACAGGTATTTGCTAGATTTTTTAGGGCATCCAAGCATCAGACCGGTCCCTTGTTCCGCAGCTTACTCACACTTCAAACTCGATTCAAACGGAGATGTTTATGCCTGCTCCGTTTCACCTCTTAGACTAGGAAATGTTAGAGAAGCTCCACTTGACAAAATATGGTTTTCGCCATCTTCGTTTAGGATAAGAAGAATGATTACCGGTGGCGGTTGCACCTGCTGCACTTCTTGTGATCTTGGACCTTCGATCTTAACTTTCAAATGGCATGAAATAATTCTCAATTATATTTTGGGTCTATTCGGGTATTCCGTTGAGAACACCATTTGCAGCGAATCCACTCTGTGGAAAAGCTAGGAAATGGAAGTTGGAACAATGGACAATGCACAACACTATGTTTCTTTCCGCAAGCTATGCTTCTTGGCATAGCCGCCAGGGAAATAATATGAACAATCGAGTCTGCATCTGAACCTGGGCAGTTTCCACTACCACAAGATTCTCTTATGAAGGCTTTAAAGTGCCAGATAATACTTGGATAACGAGAAAATTTCGGAAGTTTCGCACGTTCCTTCACTCGTACCTATTGACTAGGGACTTGAATTTTCATAGGAGGATGGAATGGGACCTCATCTCCAACTGGCTTCAAGCTAGTACCAATGAAGCTATTCTCGATGTAGGATGCGCCGACGGGTTCTACACCCGAAAACTGGCGAGGCGACGATGCAACGCATTAGGGATTGAACTAGACAAAGATGCTGTTCGTTTAGCCTGTAGACATGAATCTACTCGCGGAATTGAATTCTTGATAGGAGACGCACAGAAGCTTCCCATTAAAGGTGAATCTCTAGACAAGATCATTCTAGTAAGCGTCTTGGAACACATTCCTAATGATGATTACACCTTGAAAGAAATAGCGCGTGTCCTCAAAGCTGGCGGGTGTCTTGTTATGAGTTTGGATAGCCTTTCGCATAAAACAACATCTGATCTAATGAGGGAGAGACATAGAAAAAGGCACCGCGTTAAGACATTTTACACCATACCAAGCATAAGAAAAAAGCTGAAGAGAAATGGTCTTCACCTGGAAAGAGGACAGTACATACTTAGCTCAAGACTTTCCAATATGTTCCTGAAACTGCGCCACGCACACATTACTTTCCCGATCGCTTATCCATTATCCAAGGTCTCTGATAGATTTTCCAGCGGTGAAGAAGGTGGTGCGATGCTTGTTGTAAAGGCTCGAAAAAATAAGTGCAACTGCCACAAAAGAGCCAATATCTTACACTCTACCATAGATTAGCTCCCCAATTGGGAACATTATGAAGACGAGTTGCTTAGAAAGGAAAGACCAAGTGACTCTATAACGGCAAGATCCAACTGCAGTCGATGTTTGCATTAGGAAGGCATTAGATTGAAAGAACTTAAAATCGTGCAGACTACCGCTCATTTTCAATTACGGGAGTTTGGTGGATTTGAGCACTACTTATGCAAAGGATTATCCGATCTCGGCCATAAAGTATATTTAGTAACATCGGACAGGATAGCTCGACGATATTCACGGGAGAGACGTTCCCTCGGCGTTGGAGAACAGACTGTTGGGCAATACAAAGTTTTTAGGTTTTCCACACTTTTTGAGTTAATCCCTACAGAAAAAAGCGCCATCCCATTTGTCGATGCTGGCTTCATGAATTTCGTATCAAACCTGGATTTCGACATTGTTCACGCTCATGAAATTTATCAGCCATTGAGCCTCCAGTCTTTTCATGTTGCAAGGCAGCGTGGACGACCCTATGGATTTACACAGCATAGAAACTTCTATCCGAAAAACTGGCAGGGATTATTTTTGAATCTGTTTTACAGAGGCGTCGGAAAGAAGATAATTAACTCGTGTGACTTTGTTTGTGCGACTACAAGTTCTGCGGTGGATTTTCTGAGAGACATAGGCGTTAAAAAAAGAATCGAAATCTTGCCAAACTGCTTGGATACGGAAATATTTAGACCAAACATCAAGACTAATCTTAAAGAGAAAATGAGGCTGCAGGACCACAGGCTCATTCTTTATGTGGGGCGATTGTATAAAGACAAGGGAGTGGAATATCTGATCAAAGCAGTTAAAACAGTTAAGAATGAACATCCAGACGTGAAACTAGTGATCGCTGGAGCTGGTCCAGAAAGAGGAAATTTGGAACTACAGGTAGACAGACTGAATCTTCAGGGCAGTGTACTATTCGTAGGCTCCTTTCCTCATCAAAAAATACCTGAGTTATACAATGTCTGTGATGTTTTTGTCTTACCCAGTTTAATTGAGCCTTTTGGGATGGTCTTGATTGAAGCTATGGCGTGTGGTAAGCCAGTTATCGGATCAAGAGTTGGAGGTATAGTGGACATCGTTGAAGATGGCACTAATGGTTTTCTAGCGCAGCCCAAAGATTCCCATCAATTAGCGATGAAAATCGAAATGCTTTTGGCGGACGAAAAACTAAGAAGAGAACTCGGCAGCAACGGTAGAAAAAGGGTCGAAAACACTTTTTCCTATAAGGCAATTGCAGAGAAAGCTGTGAAAATCTATGAGAAAGCCTTGGAAATAAAATCATGCTCCTAATGCTAAAGAATAAACGACTCTGTCCCCGTGATGCATTGTGGACACGGAGGAGCAGAATGTATTTGATCGAAACCTTATGCATGTTAAGCGGTACATTAAACATGACCTGCAAGACTGTGTAGTGGCGAACATTATGACAGCTAAAGAGGATGATGAAAGCACACCTGCAAAATTCCGGTATATACCTAAGCTACTTGAACGCGATATGAGCTCCAATTTTTGGGACTACGTGGAAAGAGTAACAGGTCAACGGTCTTTAAGAAAATTCGTAGCACAAGGTTTGACCTTGACATTGTTATCTGATTTCCCGTCTATATTGGGAATAGTTCTTAGAGGGAAGCTGTATAGGAAAATCCTAGGACACATGGGAAAAAACTGCCTTATAGAAAGGCATGTGCGTTTCATGGTTCCGGAAAACATCTTCTTGGGTGATCGAGTCTTCATTGATGAAAGCGCCCGTCTCGACGCCACCTTTTCTACAAGCGAGATAAGGCTGGGCAATGATGTTAGCATCGGACAACATTCCATACTCAAGGCGAGCATTGGAAGAATAATTATTCATGAGGGAGTTGGAATCGCCAGATTTGTATTTGTTGATGGGAATGGTGGAATCGAAATTGGCGAGAATTCAATGCTTGGAAATAAAGTTGAACTTATTAGTGGCGAACATGTTTTCGATGATCCATCAATTCTAATAAAACTTCAAGGTCGCAGGTATGAGAAGATCGAAATTGGCAGAGACGTTTGGATTGGTGCTATGGTCGTAGTCTTGCCAGGAGTGAAAATTGGGGACGGATCCGTAATTGGAGCTGGGGCAGTCGTCACTCAAGACATACCACGAAACAGTGTAGCGGCAGGCATCCCAGCTAGAGTAGTCAAAAAAAGAGGCGAATCATAGAAGAACATAGATGCCCGCCTGCTGGACTGCATCTTGCCTAAACATAGGCCGACGACCCTGGCTCATTGAAATTACCGTTACAGACCACGTCTAATGATTAGAGGCTTTCAGTAAACTAACGCACCATTAACATATTCGCTGGCGAATGAACGTTTATACTTTGATTGTAGTCTCCAGTAGGAGTCGTCCCACTTCGATGGGAATTGATCGCTGTTCAGGTCTGCGTTGGAGAATATTACGATCCTTCGGTTCGCTATGTCTGGCCAGATGAATTCCTCTCGGTAATCTCCGATTACGTCTACACCCCGGCTTCCAGAAGATCTGCCACCGAAGCTGAATTGGGTTTGTCCCGTATGCGCATTGGTGATTCGGACGTCGTTGAAATTTCTAATGGGATGCAGCTCATCGCCGTTGCTCCAATCTCCATCCCAATCTAACGTGGGTTGAGTATCGTCGTAGAGTGAAAACGGCCCTGAGGAGTGTCCGTCAGCATAGAAAATGTAGTGTTGCCTGGCATCACCAAACGAGACAAAGGCCTCTAAACCATCATATGTGGGATCGAAGTCCCCCATACTTGCCCAGTGAGCATGCCCTACAAGGTGGTCCCACATCAGCTTGCCTTGGCTGTTAACCATCCAGACGTGTTCGCCATGGCAACCTGCGAAAACCACTTCCAATCCCGGGTTCGTCCAATCGAAATCGCCAACCGCGATGCCATCTACGTGTGGGTCGCTTTGCACATGATCGACCGGGATTCGCGTTCCATCGTCGTCCACAAAATCTGCACCCCCTATTAGGATTTCGTCTCGACCGTCCTCGTCGAGATCTTCGACTTTAATGAAGTGGCCGCTATATGGATCATAGGGATATTCCCAGATGAGGTTCAAGTTGCTGTCGAAGGCTTTGAGTGACCAGCGCCATGTTGCCGAGTTGTAATGCACAATTATTGCGTCTCTCTCCCCATTTCCATTGAGGTCGGCCAGCGCCACGTTTGCCCGGTTTTCGAAAGCGTCTCTCTCTAGAACTAAAGAGCGTTTTATCGCCCCGGTCAATCCATCTCGTATTCTTACGTATTTGTAGTCGTCGTGGGAGACCACTTCACTAAAACCATCGCCGTCAACGTCTCCAACCACGACATGAGTGTTGTGGCCTCCTCCCTGTATGTTGAAGGGCGCTTCCCATAGGAATGTTCCGTCATGTAGGAAAGCTACAATATGGGCGTTTGCGCCCTTCTGCCATGCCACGTAGTCAACCATTCCGTCTGCGTTTAGATCCCCGACGGAGACGGAAGCAATATAGTATCTTGGGCCAGTTCTTGAGTCATAAGTCTGACTGTGGAAAGCTGGGTGCTCGCTGTTGCCAATTGTCTTGTAGACGTAGAAGTTGGACGAGGTTGACGTGGCGGTAGCGTAAACTTCACGTGATGCAGAGCTCTCAGTTCCATTTGAAAAAACGACCTTTGCCACGTAGAAGTAGGTCTGCCCATTGGCTAGGCCACTATCAACGTAGCTTGTTGTGGCTATGGGGCTGCTGGTTAATTTTGCATAGGCTGTTCCACTTGAGGTGCTTCTATAGAGGTTGTATCCAACTATGGTTGGGTCCGCGCTGAACCTCCAACTCAACCCGATTTGTCCACTTGAAATCGGAACTGCAGCAATCCAAAGATTTGAATTTTCGTTTGACTGGCCTACGACTCGACCTGTACTGTTTATTATGACTGAGTCATTGATTTGAGCAATCGCGACAGCTATCAAGAGAGAGAATACAGCGAGAGTGTAGATGTGCAGCTTCTTCATTTTCGTCAAGCAAGCTTTCAAGCTTTTCGGCTTTAATAGATATTGCTGTTACCTATTTATCAAATTTTATGATGCCAAATGTTTATCCTATATTAAGATAACATATATATTTATTCCTTTCCTTTGGAGGTGTCGCATCGTTGCCCAGCGAACTTTTCATTCTGTCTCCGTGTGACGTTTTCCCCCCAGTTCATGGTGGAGGTACGCGCGTGCGGCTAACTGTGGAGTGTCTGCAAGAGAGGCACCGGCTGAAATTCTTCTTGAGCCACGCCTACTCCAGGAGCAATCAGCAGCCCGTACACAAGCCTACACATCCCAATTTGACTATTCGGTATTGCACAAAAACGTTTCTGGATGCGTTTGGTTATCGGGCGATCCTGCTAAACCCATTCTATTTCAGAGACGCTGAGAGCTTCATGAAACACTCCCAGGTTGACATCATTCATTGCGAATTGCTCTGGTCTGCTTTTGCCGGTGTATTCCTGAAAACGCGCTTCAAGAAGCCATTGTTATTGGTGCAGCATAATGTCGAATCTTTGAAGTTCAAGCAGATGGGAAAGATGGCCTATTACCGTTTTCTCCGGAAAATCGAGAGATTCTGCTGTGAAAAAGCTGACAAGATTGTTGTGGTTTCCGAAGTGGACAAAAACAGTCTATTAACATTATACAATCTCCCTGAGGATAAGATTTCTGTCGTTAGAAACTGTGTTAATCCGGATATTTTCAAGTTTAATCAGCAAGACAGAGACTTTGTTAGGCGCAAATTTGAAGTTGACAATGAAACCATTGTGATAACTTTCGTTGGGAAACTTGACTATTTCCCCAACGCGGTTGCTGTAAAAAATATTGCTGAACAGGTTTACCCAGCGATCATCAAGAACCACTCAAAGACGAAATTTTTAGTCGTTGGAGACCACTTTGAAAGCCATTTGAGGTATCAACAGAAAAACCTCGTTTTTACAGGATATGTTGATGATCTACCCAGTTACCTCTCAGCTTCAGACATCGTAGTTGCCCCCATCTACTCCGGTTCAGGCACACGACTAAAAACTCTGGAAGCCGCATCGTGTTCGCGACCGATCGTTTCAACTAAGAAGGGCGTGGAAGGACAAGATTTCCTAGAAGGCAAAGAAGTGCTAATCACCGAGAAGGTGGACGAAAACTTCATCGACGCTATTTCGAGACTCATTGACGACGCGAGCCTGAGGGCAAGAATAGGCAGAAACGCTCGGAAGAGGATAGAAATCCAATACGACTGTAAAAAAGAAATGGAAAAGTTCGACGAAATTTATCAAGAATTATCGAGGGAACACGTCTAGGAGACTCCAGTATATGATGCAGAAATCATCGACAAGTCTACTTCTGAAGTATGCGCCATTGTATGCGAGAGGCTTTTTCGAGTACCACATTAAAAGACGTTTTGGACCTCTTGCCCCAAGAGAGTTAATGTTTCCGATAACATATCGATGTGACGCCAAATGTGTAATGTGCAACATCTGGAAGCGGCCAAAACAAGAGGAGATTTCGCTAACGCAGATCAACCGGTCGTTTTCGCAAGAACTATTCCAGGGCATCGAAGCGATCAACATTACAGGTGGCGAGCCGACTCTACGAGATGACCTCGTCGCAGCCGTCGACATCCTCATAAATTCGCTACCTAAACTGAAAAAGATAACCCTTACGACGAACGCTCTAAACCCTGCAAGGGTCGTCGCACGAAGTACACAAATTGCCGATTTAGCAGGAAAACATAAGGTTGACTTTCTGGTTGAAGCATCCCTCGATGGAATCGGTAACACCCACGCGAAAATTAGAAATGTTCCCAACGCTTTTAAGAGCGCCACTGAGACAATTCTGAAAATCCAACAAC
>CP070835.1:1650832-1663114 GCA_020341775.1 Candidatus Bathyarchaeota archaeon | reverse complement strand
GATCCTTCACGCGACTCGCCGTTGGGTGGTGTGGTGTGCGGAGGGGAGGTAATATTCCTGCATACCGCAGTTCAGGTCTCAATTCGAAAAGTCGTTTCCGTAAGTATTGTGGCGTTTCCATGTATGAGAGGATTGTGGTGATTAGGTTAATTTCCTTAATTTGACGCTTCTTGGGCAAGTCCGGATAAACGACAATTTCCTCGACACCGAAAATTGCACAAGCCCTTCCAACCATGCCAATTCTTGTAGTCTTCTCTCGAAGGTGAGGGATGTCGGAAACTAGGGATGCAGGGATGGCTATCGAAACCTTCTGTTTCAAGACCAATTTTTCGCTCTCCACTTGAAGAATCGCAGGGCGTCCTCAAAGAATTTTACGGCGCCCCGCGTTAAAAGCTACGCGGCGGAATTCTCACAGCTCTCCTGCACAGCTCAACACCCAGGCTACAGCGTACGTGTCACGTGAAGCTCGTGGTCGCGCAAAGCTTAAACAAGGAAAATAGTTAAGGTTGGTCAACGATGTTTAACCCTACAGTCCTAGATCAGCGGAATGAAATAAGCAAGATCGATATAGACAACATGTTAGGCATATGTACGAAAACCCCTGACTTTTGTAGAGACGCCATAACACGAGCCGCGAAAGTGAAGATACCCTACAAGTCGCCTCGAAACATAATAGTTGTTGGGATGGGCGGATCAGCCATAGGAGGTGACCTGGTGAAAGATTGGCTAAGCGACAGAGCTTCTATTCCCATTGAAGTGTGCAGAGACTATGTTGTACCCGCGTACGCTAATAAAAACAGCGTTGTTGTAGCCGTGAGCTATTCTGGGGAAACGGAGGAAACGCTGACTGCCTTTTTTGATGCCGTAAACCGTGGCTGCATGGTTATAGCGGTCTCTTCTGGTGGCCACCTTCAAGCCTTTTCAAGAAAGCTCGAAATCCCGTTCATTTCAATTCCCCCAGGCTTTCCTCCACGCGCTGCGATTGCGTACACTTTCTTTTCCCTTGTGGCGTTGATGGAAAAAGTACATGTTTTCGAAGCTGCGCACGGAGAAGTGGAAGAAACACTGCGTGTCTTGCAGAAAGTTCGGGACGCGAACAGGCTCGAGGTGCCTCTTAGGAAGAATACCGCTAAGAAACTTGCCCACGAAATTCAAGGCACAATCCCCGTCGTCTACGGGTTTCGACAATATAGGGCCGTCGCTCGACGCTTAAAGTGCCAATTCAACGAAAACAGCAAAGCCCCAAGCAAGTTCGACTCATTCCCAGAACTAAATCACAACGAAATCGTCGGCTGGGAAGCCCCAAAAAGCTTGACCACCCCCTTCTCAGTCATACTCCTCCGAGATCCTGAAGAACCACCCCCGCTCAAAAACAGAATCGAAATAACGAAGAAAATTCTGCTTCCGAAAGCCTGCAAAGTACTAGAAATTACAGCAGTAGGTAAACATAACCTCGCGAAGATGCTTTCAGCTATGTATATCGGCGATTTTGCGAGCATATATTTGGCGCTGCTGCGAGGTGTAGATCCTACGCCCACCAAAACAATTTCGCGTTTGAAGTTGGAGATGAAGAGGAAACTCGACATGACGACGAAGTTCGAAGAAGAAATGAAAAGAGTAAAATAACCTCTGTGTGTCCGCATTTACGTTTGCTTTATTATAAAGAAAAACATTATCCTGTGGACGACGAGACTAAAGGAGCGTGTTGGAGCCCCTGCAGAAATCCGACAAATACGAAATCATAAGCGAACTTGCTAGACGCCGAGGCTTCTTCTGGCCTTCCTACGAAATTTACGGCGGAGTGAGTGGATTCTTAACCTATGGGCCTCTAGGCACATTGCTTAAGCAGAGAGTAGAAACAAAATTCAGAGAATTCTTCATCAAACCCTTCAAAATGCTTGAACTAGAGTCCTCAATCATCATGCCCGCTGTTGCTCTCGAAGCCTCAGGGCACGTTAAAGCCTTTCGAGAGCCCATGGCAGCCTGTCTGGAATGCAAGAGGAGATTCCGCGTGGACCATCTGCTTCGCGACCAGGCTGAAATGAGCGACACTGCCGCTGAGAAACTCAGCCTAAAAGAGTTAGCCGCGGAAATTGAGAAACTTGGTGTGCGATGCCCTGAATGTGGGGGCAAACTCGGAGAATCCAATTATTTCATGACCATGTTTGAAACCTCAATCGGCCCCTACTCAGAAGCCGTTGGCTACGGTCGGCCTGAAGCAGCGCAAGGCATCTTCGTCGAGTTTAAACGTCTCATTGAGATTGCCCGTGGCAAAGTGCCCTTCGGCGTTGTTCAAATGGGGCACGCGTTGAGAAACGAAATTTCTCCCAGACAAGGCCCCATCAGATTGAGAGAGTTCAACATCGCTGACATCGAATTCTTCTTTGATCCAAAGGAGCCCCACTGCCCATTCCTTCCTGAAGTTGAAAAGGACACTCTGCAGCTCATACCTGCAGAGGTGAAGAGAAAGAAAACAGACAAAGCCATTCAAGTGACGGTGAAGAAGGCCCTCGAAAAGGATTACATAAAAACGGAGTGGCAAGCCTACTTCATGGTCCTAGCGAAACGTTTCCTAAAAACGCTGGGAGTTCCAGACGACAAACAACGTTTCATCGAAAAACTGCCGTGGGAAAGAGCCCATTACTCCAAACAGGGCTACGACCAAGAAATCTACCTCGACCGTTGGGGATGGACAGAGGTATCCGGTCACAACTACCGGACAGACTACGATTTGAAGCAACACATGAATCACAGCGGCGCAGACATGCATGTCTTCCAAGAATACTCGACACCCCGAAAAGTAGAGGAAACTGTCGTATCTCCAGTTCCCGCAAAAATTGGGCCCACCTTCAAAGCAGACGCCCAAAAAGTGGTCACCCTGCTCTCGAAAGCCAACGCAAAAGAGGTTAAAAAATCGCTAGACGAAATGGGCCACTATATGGCAGACGCGTTTAAAATTTTGCCCGAACATGTGAAGTTCACCAATAAGACTATAGAAGAAACCGGAAGACGATTCATTCCCCACGTTGTTGAACCCAGCTTTGGAATAGATCGGCTTGCCTATGCTGCTCTCGAATACGCGTATGGTAAAAAGGAAGACCGCGCACTTTTGAGGCTTCCCAGAGAACTTGCACCCATTCAAGTCGCGGTGTACCCCCTAGTCTCGAAAGATGGTATTCCTGAAAGAGCCGAGCAACTCCATAAAGCGTTGGTCAAAGAAGGCTTTGCGGTGGAATATGACGAGTCTGGCTCCATCGGAAGACGCTACGCTCGGGCTGACGAGGTCGGCACGCCCCTATGCGTCACCATCGACTATGAAACGCTAAGCGATGCCACCGTGACATTACGAGACCGCGACTCGTGGCAACAAGTGCGTACGAAAGTCGAAGACTTGTCTGAAAACCTTAAAGAATACTTCGACTACAAGAGAGATTTTGAAGCTTTGGGAAAGACCATCTAGCAGATCGAGGCCACTTTTTAGTTAGACTTTTTAATGCATTCGTATATTCTATTGTGACGCCTAAAATCCCTTTTTGGGAGCGAGCATCGTGGTTCTTCCTGTAGAGACAGAGGAACGTGTAAAGCGAAGAGCGCTTACGGTTTGCCAAGATCATCTACGGAAGGTGCTAGAGATCACACGCAAGGTCCCCCAAATGGTTGACTGCTTTGCAGAAGACGACAAAATGGCGGCGAGACTTGTTTTCGCCGAAATCAAGAAGGCTGAAGACGAAGTTGACTACGCACGACGAACGGTTTCTCAAGAACTCGCCCAAATAGGGGCCATCCTCATAAACCGGGAAGACTTCCTCCGCTTCACAAACTTGGCTAGCGAAATCGCAGATTTCTGCGAAGGCATAGCGTTTTGGCTGCTGTCTATAATGGAGCGCGGGTGGAAAGTATCTTCAGAAATTAAAAGGGACCTCATGAAACTTTCTGACGCTACACTGGAAACTGTGATAAGACTTAGAGAAACTGCAATAACTCTTTCTTATGGTTCTGTAAGAACTCTGGAGAAAGCTAAAGAGGTCGAGATGGCGGAGCGCATGGTGGATGAAATATACCGCGAACTGGAAGTCAAAATAATCAATAGCAGCCTAGAAATTCCAGCGATGCTTCTTCTGAGAGACATAACTCAACTTCTAGAAAATGCTGCAGACAAAGCCGAGGACGCTTCAGATGCTGCTCGTATACTATCCTTCGCCATATAACGGCTGAGATTAAAAATGAGCGAACCCATACCTGTAGAATTCATAGAAAATTTTCTCGTAGTTTGGGACTCAGAACAAAGCTCTAAACTATACAGAATGGGATATTATGGTAAACCACTGGGCATCCCCAAACCAAAAATCGCTGAGTTCAACGTTCCGTTGATTTTGGATCTCATGGAGGGCCTGTACCTTGCAGAGAACAAAATCATAAAAGTGTGGGAAAGCGCAAAAAAGACTAAGGTGGGACTGGACAAGCTCAGGCGAAGGGCTCGCAGATTGTACGAAGAATTCGATTTGAAATATTCAGTGTACCGCGATTTGAGAGACAACAGCTTCATTGTTACTCCAGGCATAAAGTACGGATGCGACTTTGCGATTTACAAGCATGGCCCAGGATTGGAGCATGCGCCTTACATGGTGTCGGTGAGGAAGAGCGAAGAAGACGTAACTGCGATGGACATTGTCAAGGCAGGCAGACTAGCCACAACCGTGCGTAAAAGATTCATCGTAGCAGTAGCAGACCGAGGAACCGAGAACATTGAATACCTAATATTCAAATGGTTCAAAGCCTAGAGTGCCCAGCTCGCAGCAGTTCAATTCCAAGGCTTAAAGGCTCTCAATCGGAGGCTACTTGCAACTCCCTTGAAGTCGCGCTTTGACATCACCTGAACATCTTTGAAGCCAGCATCAATGACTTTCTGAAGATAAGTTCCTTCCTCCAACGCGCCTGCCACACATCCTGCCCACATCTCCATGTCTCTGCGAATTTCGCGGGGCAACTTCTCTGTCGTGACGATGTCGGAAACTAGCAGGCGTCCCCCCGGTTTTAACACTCTGAACGCTTCTCGGAATACTCTGTCTTTATCAGGCGATAGGTTGATGACGCAGTTACTAATTACTATGTCCACCGAGTCGTCTTGAACGGGCAAATCTTCGATTTCGCCTAAGCGGAACTCCACGTTCTTGACATTCAACTTCCTCTTGTTTCGATTGGCTAGAGCTACCATGTCTTTGGTCATATCAACGCCGATGACCCTGCCCGTGGCTCCAACCTTCCTTGCCGCCAAGAAAGCATCGATTCCTCCTCCTGACCCAAGGTCTAAAACAGTCTCTCCCCGCCCTAGATCGGCGTGTGCCGTGGGATTTCCGCACCCCGCTAAAGTGTTAAGGACCGAATCAGGCAATCCCTTCAGGTCGTCGTCTTTGTACCCAATGACTTTCGCGTAGGCCTCTTTCGAATCAGAACAACATGACGGAGCACTCTCAGAGCAGGAGCAACCTCTTCGCGCCAACTCCGAGTATCGAGTCCTCACAAATTCCTTTATTTCATTCTCCCGACTTGTTTCCATCTTGGATGAGACTTCCACTTATTGGATACCCAATATTAACAGTGGGGGAATATTTAAATGTATCGGACGTCCAATAATCTGCTAAATGAACCTTGCGAAATGTTGGACATCTTCCATCCTAGCTTGACATGAGAAGCCCGCTGTTCTGCGCAAGCAACGGTGAGGGAGGGGAGATGAGGAAGTGATTTGGTTGGTGGAAGTAGCGTTAGTTAAAGGTCCAAGAGAACTGGAAGTAGTTTACAGGGTGATTGAGCTGGGCGGGGGGCTCAGGAAAATCGGAAGAAGCTTTAGTAGAGCCTTGATAAAAGTCAACTTCATTTCAACCAAGTCATACGAGACAGGCGTCACCACAGACCCTTTGGTGGTGGAAGGTTTAATTCATAAAGCCCAAGAAGCTTTCGACGAAGTTTTTGTCGTAGAATCTGACGCGAGCATGACGAATGCAGATAAAGCCTGTGAAATCACTGGAATGAAACATGTCTGCGAGCAAAGTGGAGTAGAGTTTCTCAACCTGAGACGAGAGAAAGATAAAACCAAGCTGAAGATTTCTAACTATGAGACGCTTAGGGAGATCGATGTACCACAGATAGTCGTAGATTCTGCGGTGATTAGTGCTGCCAAACTGAAAACTCATAGTCTCACAGGCGTGTCTCTTGGAATGAAGAACATGTTTGGCCTGCTACCCGACAAGATGAAGTTCAAGTATCACTTCAAAGGAATTAGCAAAGTTGTGGTAGACATCAACACTGTGCTCAAGTCAAGGTTCACCGTCATAGATGGATTTTATGCGCTTGAAGGACCAGGCCCAACTTCCGGGATGCCGGTTAAAATGGACCTGCTGATTGCAAGCAGAGACGTAGTCGCAGCGGATGCGACTGCTTGCCGTGTGATGGGCATTGACCCCGTAGAGATTTTCCACATCAAACGGGCATATGAAAAAGGCTTAGGTGAAATAGACGAAGCAGAAATAGATGTCGTTGGTTCAAGCATAGGTGAGGTCAAGAAGCGTTTCATACGAAGCTAGGAAATGCTTAAAAGAGTCCGGAATACCTGTCTCCGTAAGGAGATGTTAGACAAGAATGCCAACTCACGGGTCACTCTCAAAAGCTGGAAAAGTGCGTGGTCAAACCCCCAAGATCGAGTCTACAACAAGGAAGAGCGCCATCCCTCGTCGACGGGCAAGACGGAATTATGAGAAGCGGATAATTCTGCAGCGGAACGTAGGCCAGAACTGGAGCGGCAGAAGGCGCTACTAAGACTTATACCAGCCTTGCTAGAACTTTCCTTTTATGTTTGACGCTGACTTGGTTCTAGTAAATGGCAACCTGATCACCCTGAATCCTAAGCAGCCTCGAGCCCAAGCTGTGGCTGTGCGGGACGGAAAATTTGCTGCAATTGGCAGTAACACACAAATCCTCTCTTATGCGGGCAAAGACACAGAAAGAATCGACCTTGGCGGCAAGACCGTCGTTCCCGGCCTCACTGACGGGCATGTGCATGGCGCATCATTAGGGCGAAGTTTGACTCAGATTGATGTGCGGGGCGTCAAATCCATCGACGAGATCCTCCAGAAAGTTCAACAATGGGCAAAGAAAACACGTAAAGGAAAATGGATCATTGGTCGCGGATGGGATCAAGATAAACTGGCAGAACATCGATGTCCCTCACGTTTCGACTTGGACGACGCTGCTCCTACCAATCCAGTCCTTCTAGTTCGTGTGTGTGGACACCTTGGTGTGGTCAACTCGGAAGCTCTACGTTTAGCTAAAATCACAGAAAAGACAACTCCACCGCGCCGCGGCATCATTGGCAGAGACGCAAAAACCGGAAGGCTAAACGGCATCATGCAAGAGAACGCTCTGGACCTCATCTTCGATGCCATACCGGAAGCGAGCCAAGAAACCTTAATGAACAACTGCCTGCGGGCCTGCCAAAAAATGGTTGCAGAAGGGATCACCACTGCCCATTGGCTTATCAGTTCGCCAAGAGAAGTGAAGGCGCTTCAACAGTTGCATCAACAAAACATGCTTCCACTGCGTATATACATGCTATATCCCATCTTATATCTCGACCACATCGTCGAGCTAGGATTCACCACCGGATTTGGCGACGACAAACTCAAAGTTGGCAGCGTCAAAATACTTGTAGATGGATCACTAGGAGCGAGGACTGCAGCGTTGAAGCAGCCATACAGCGACGCTTCAGACACTAAAGGAATGTTGCTTCACTCGCAAAGCCAGTTGAAAGCATTTGTGGAACACGCCCACAACGCCAATCTACAGCTAGCCATCCACATCATAGGCGACAAAGCGGTTGAGCTAGTGCTCCAGATTTTGGAGCAAGTGCTTCGAACCTCGAACAAAAAGAAGCATCGGCACCGACTGGAACATGTGTCTGTTCTCAACCCAAAACTGGTGAAGAAGATGAAAGCAATCGGAACTATCGCTTCTGTACAGCCCCACTTCGTCGTTGCAGACGTTTGGATAACAGATCGTCGGGGAAAGAATAGGGCTAGATGGACTTACGCATTCCAAAGCCTCTTGCGAGCGGGCATTGTAACGATCGGCGGCTCCGACGCTCCGGTAGAACCCGTCAGCCCAATATTAGGCTTATACGCTGCGGTTGCACGGAACACGGTTCCAGAAGAGAGGCTGACAATAGATGAGGCCTTACGCTTATACACCATTAACGCTGCCTTCAGCTCCTTTGAAGAAGATGTGAAGGGATCAATAGAGAGCGGAAAATTTGCGGATTTAACAGTGCTCTCCCATGATCCTCACGCAATTGCCCCTGAAAAAATCCGAGAGATCAAAGTCGCGATGACTATTGTCGATGGCAAGATTGTGTACCGTCGAAGATAGCTCAGCAACTACATTTTTATTTTAACGTTCCATGAGCATAATCAGATGAGACCTTCATGAACAGAGCAGCTTGCCGGGAGATCATTAACACTCTAATGCAGATTCAGAAGCCGACAAGAGATGACGTGAATAAAATCAAAGTGCAAATCTCTGGGAAGCAAGGTCTAAACTGCGTAGTCTCCAACTCCCAGCTAATCAGATGCTTACAGCGGAGTGAGAAGCAGAAACTTTTACCCGTGTTGAAGCGTAAAACCGCCCGCGTCATCTCAGGCGTCACCATAATTGCAGTGATGACAAAACCATGGCCCTGCCCCCACGATGGTCCTTGCTCCTACTGTCCAGGCGGACCTTCGCAAGGCGTTCCTCAAAGCTATACTGGCCACGAGCCTGCAGCCATGCGGGGAATCCAAAACAACTATGAGCCCTATATGCAGGTAAGAAGCCGCATAGCCCAGCTGGAAGCCATTGGACACGTGGTGGACAAAGCAGAATTAATTATTATGGGTGGCACATTTCCAAGTACGCCACCCAAATACCAAGAAAGTTTCATAAAGGAATGCTTAGATGCGCTGATCGGCGCTGAAACCCGCAATCTGCACGATGCCAAGAAGCGTGCGGAGACCGGCAGAATTCGCAACGTAGGCATTACGGTCGAAACTCGACCCGACTGGGCAAAGCTGACCCATATCGATAGAATGCTTTCTCTAGGCGTGACTCGAGTGGAGCTAGGTGTACAAAACGTCTACAACGATATCTACCGTCAAGTCAATCGCGGTCACACCGTTGAAGACGTGGTGAGAGCAACACGAATGTTGAAAGACGCTGGGTTGAAAGTAGCTTACCATCTCATGCCAGGCCTGCCAGGCTCAGATCACGCTCGAGACCTCGCGGGATTCAGAACCATTTTTACCAATGCGGACTTCAAACCTGACATGATAAAGATTTATCCATGCCTCGTTTTGAAAGGCACGGAGGCTTACGAATGGTGGAGAAGAGGCCAGTTCACTCCCTACTCCACAGAAGACGCTGTTCGACTTGTTGCAGAAGTGAAGAAAATCGTTCCTCCATGGATCCGTGTGATGCGAGTTCAAAGGGACATACCTGCCTACTTGGTCGAGGCGGGCGTCAAGAAAAGTAATCTCCGACAGTTGGCTTTGAAGCGACTTGAAATAGAAGGAAAAAAATGTCGTTGCATACGATGCCGAGAGGTTGGACACCGGTGGCTCCGAGACAAAGTGAAACCTGACGCTGAAAACGTTCAAACAGTGACAACAGTAGAAACGGCGTCAAACGGGGTGGATCTGTTCATTTCTGCTGAAGATCCCGTCAATGACGTCCTCTTAGGATATTTACGCCTGCGGATTCCTTCCGAAACAGCACACAGACCCGAAATACTAGCCACGCCGTCGTCAATCCTGCGGGAACTCCACGTTTATGGGCCCCTCGTCCCAGTCGGGGAACGCCAAGCAAAAGCGTGGCAGCACAAAGGTTACGGAGCGCTCCTCCTCTCAGAAGCTGAGCAGATCTCAAAAGCAGAATATGATAGGCGAAAGGTGGTAGTTATAAGCGCTTTAGGAACAAAAAGGTACTACAAGCGTTTCGGCTATCAACACGACGGACCGTATATGTCCAAAATATTGGAGAAATAGCAAGTTGAGTGAGAAGCTCCCAGGTTATAAAGGTGAAGCTCTTGAAGCGCTGAAAAAAGCAGGAGCAGATATTGGAGACACCCTCCAAGTTTTGAGAGGAGGCGAAACGTATGTAGGGATGCTGATTCCACGTTCGGAGTCCAGCGATGACAAACACATTGTCGTCAAGCTTAAAAATGGCTACAACGTTGGAATCCGAATTACCAAAGGAACGCAGATCAAGAAAATCGGGTCCGGCGTAAAACCTGCATTTTCAAAACCACCGTTGCCCACGCAGCGACCAACTCTTCCACGAGTTGCCATCCTAAGCACAGGAGGCACCATTGCCAGTCGAGTAGACTACCGAACAGGCGGCGTCCGACCAACCCTCACGGCCCACGACCTCTACAGCGTTGTTCCAGAGCTCTCCGACATAGCCATCATCGAAACAGAGATACTTTTCAGCACATTCAGCGAGAACATCACCCCCCAACATTGGACGCAGACCGCAAAACGAATCGCAGACATAATAGGGACCGGGGTTGCAGGAGTTGTTGTGGCCCACGGGACCGACACTATGGGGTACACCGCAGCCGCACTAAGTTTTGCACTGCAAGACCTGCCTGTCCCGGTTGTTTTGGTGGGCTCTCAACGTTCGGCTGACAGACCAAGCTCAGACGCTGCAACTAACCTAGTTGGAGCAGTGATGGCTGCGTCACATTCGCCCTTCGCAGAAGTCGTTGTGGCTATGCATGACACAGTTTCTGACAGAGCAATTGCTTTTCACCGAGGAACCATCGTGAGAAAATGTCACACAAGCCGGCGAGACGCCTTCAAATCCAAAAACCTGCCGCCCTTAGCAGAGTTTGATGAAAATGGAATCAGAATGCTAACAAGACCCTACCTCAAACGGAACACGCGACGAAAGTTAGCGGTGAAACCTTTCTTCGCCGAGAAAGTCGCGATGGTGAAGTTTTATCCCGGCATGGATGCAAACACCATTGATTGGTACGTGGACAATGGCTTCAAGGGCATTGTCCTAGAAGGAACTGGATTAGGACACGTTGGTAACCGTTGTTTTCCAGCATTAAAGAGAGCCACTGAAGAGAATGTTGTCGTTGTTATGACTTCCCAGTGTATATGGGGGCGCGTGAACATGAACGTCTACGATACGGGTCGGGACCTGTTAGAACTCGGAGTGATTCCCTTGGAGGACATACTTCCCGAGACGGCTTTGGTCAAGGTGATGTGGGTGTTAGGACAAACGACAGACGTTGAGGAGGCCAAGAAGCTGGTCACAAAGAACATCGCAAACGAGTTCTCTGACCGAACTCCACTTGAGAACATTGGGGGGTGCATGTAACCTGCGAGCTGTCGACTACAAGAAAATAGGGTTGAAGGTGGGCTTGGAAATCCATCAGCAGTTGAACTCGGAAAGAAAGCTCTTTTGCAGCTGCAAACCTGAGCTTTTCAAAGACGAAGCTGAAATCACCTTTCTTCGTCGACTGCGTCCCACTCAGAGCGAGCTAGGCCAGATCGATCCAGCAGCCTTTTTCGAGTTCCAAAAAGGAGTCCAGATTCTCTACGAAGCCGACAAACACGCCGCATGTCTAGTGGAGATGGATGAAGAGCCGCCCCATCGCTTAAACAGCGACGCTCTGGAATCAGCCCTCATCATTTCCCTGTTGCTGGACGCTGTTCCAGTTGACGAAATTCACGTCATGCGAAAAACTGTTATCGATGGGTCGACCACCACTGGTTTTCAGCGCACATGTGTTATCGCCCTAGCCGGCGAGATCAAAGTAGGCGAAAAGGCTATCCCCATCCAACATGTGGGCCTAGAGGAAGACGCTGCTCGAAAAATGAGCGAAGATGATAACATTCTCCACTACCGCATTGACCGCCTCTGCATCCCCCTTGTGGAGGTTGCAACCGCTCCAATAATCTCTAATCCCCAAGAGGCCGAGGACGTAGCGTTGGCAATCGGGACAACTCTGCGAGCGACAGGTAGAGTGAAGCGGGGGTTAGGCACCATACGTCAAGACCTAAACATTTCCATTCGAGATGGCGCTCTCATCGAAATAAAGGGAGTGCAGGATCTTGAGCTCGTTTCGCTGGCAGTTGAGAATGAAGTTCAGAGGCAGCTTAACCTCGTGAAAATCAAGAATGAGTTGATAAAACGAGGTCTACAGGAGACAGACGTTAAGGACGAGTTTGTGGACGTCACCAACGTTTT
>CP070835.1:1632055-1650732 GCA_020341775.1 Candidatus Bathyarchaeota archaeon | reverse complement strand
TTGCGATGCTTGCTACCGAATTTGCCACTCCTAAAGTACCTCCCTGCTCATTTGCAGCGGTAATTCTTGAAATGAAACTAGGCACAACCGTTCGCATTATTCCACTACCAGAAGCTATCATAGTTAATGAGAGCATAAAAACTGCAATGTTTGGAATCAAAGGCATCAGAAATATTCCCAACATCATCAGCAGAGGACCAAATGCTATGAGCTTTTCTTCATCAAACCTCTTCGTCAACCTTCCGATTACCACACCCTGCAAGATGATTTGTATAGTCCCAATATACATAAAGAAATAAGACATCTCAACGGACCCAAATCCGAAAAAGTCTACACCAAGAAGAGGCACTATTACAGGTATGGCTGAGAAGGACAGGAAAACGATGAAGAAAATCATCAAAACAGCTCCTATCAAGGGTTTAGCAAAAGCAGCTAGCATCTTATGGAAAAAGCCACTGGTAGAGCTGGGTGGCAATCTAGGTTCGGAGCTTTCTTTCTTAAGTGATTCTGGGAGGAAGAACAATACAAACAGAAGGTTGATCAAGGTTAAAAAGACAGCCGCGAATCCAGGTACAGAAAACCCGTAGAAACTGAGGAAACCTCCTATTGCAGGGCCGATTATAAAGCCTGCTCCATGAGCAGCACCCACCTTGCCTATTCCAGATGTTCTTTCCTCTTTGCTAGTGATATCAGCGATGTAAGCTTGAGCTACCGCAGTCTCAGTAGCCAATCCAGCAACGACCCTAGATAGGAGGAGTATGAAGAAGGAGTTAGCAAACGCGAAGAGGAGAAAACTTGCTACTGAAGTCAAGATGGAAATTATAAGAACTGGCTTCCTTCCCACATTGTCCGATATTCTTCCCAATATTGGAGAAAAAATGAATTGCATCAATGAGAATGAAGCAATCAAAATACCCAAGGCAGCGGATCCCGCTTGGAAAGTTTCTGCGTAGAATGGCAGAAGAGGAATTATTATTCCAAATCCCGTTGCATCTATGAAGAGAGTCATAACAATCACGAGAATCGGAGAAAGTCCAAATCGTGTCTGTCTCAAGCTTCTTCTCTCTCACTCATTATTATTTTTCACTTTCCACATGATCGTTTGAGCCTGATACAGGTTTTGCTGTCCTGAAATAGCTCGCATGATTTCACTACTATTGACCTAGAAAAGAAAAAATTTTCGTAACTAGTATTAATAGAGATATTTTGCTTACGTTGGTTCCTTTCAGTGCGTTAGCACGATTTTTGTCTGACTTCAGAGTAAAGGTTTGAAGTCACAGTTCCATTTAGCTTTAAATTCAACGTGAAGAAATATGAAGGCGGGTATTGGAATTGAGGGTTAACATTCTTGTAGGTTTGCTGGTTTCAGTTCTGATCTGTTCATCAGGGCTTAATCTTTACTTCTACTTCACAACTACGGATAGGCAGATACGGATCAACGATGTGTTTGGCCAGATTGTTTTGTTATGGGCAGAATCGATGCAGGTCGCAGGTTACCATTTGCAGCACGCGAACACAAATATTGATGTACGGTGGGCACTCGAGCTCATCAAAGCTGCCGATGACATTGCAAAAACTGGGACAAAGTATGGAAGCATCGAACTTCTCCCGTCTCTTCGAAAAACGACTTTTTTTCTATGGAACAATCTATTCCCCTATATGGCAGCCCCTGGGGGAAATATTAGTCAAGCTGCACTTCCCATGTTTGGGACATTAGCCCAGAAAATTTGGAACGCAACAACTCCGATTATTCTTTTAGAGGTGCGATTGCGAAATCTAGAAGGTGTGAATCCGATTCAGCTATTAGAAGACCAAGGCATCTTGGACGACATAATTGATCATTGTGTTGACATCCAAGACTATTCAAGGCAAATGCATGATTTTGACCCGAAATTCGAATAGAAAACATGCACGCGCTTAAAAGACATGACCAACGAGTTTACAGTCAGAATTGCAAGACTTAAAGCGTTGGCTTTAGTTAGTAATTAGGAAAAGAGATGTGGTTCTGCTTCGAGTTGACAACCACATGTAATAAAAAAGAGGAAAAAAGAACCAATGATTCTTGAGTGTGGAGCGTGCGGCAAAGATTTCAGATGGCTGAGGAAGGTTAACTTCTGTGCTCGTTGTCAAATCAGTTTCATGGTCTGGCGAACCGAGAAAATGGATGGGGAATTTGACAGGTTGTTTGGGGATTTGGAGTTGAGTGCGGTTGAAGAAGGGAGTCGAAAAAGGAAAATAAAGGAGGAATTCACGCCGATGGAGTGGATGACAGAGCAATTCCAATCAAATAAAATTGGTCTGCAAACTTACACACGTATGATAAGCCGGTTGAAAGAAGAAAAGAAGTACAGAGATGAATCAGAGAGGCTTTCACTCTTGAGGAAAGGCAAAGAGATCGACCAAATAACATTCGAGAGACGCCGCAGGGAACTCGAGCAAACTCATCAAGAAAGACTCGAAAAGCTTGATAGCTTTCGCCAAGACTGATCTTGCTTGCATGCAGGGTAGCCGGGGGGTTACCATTCCTAGCGCGGCGCCTTTTTTCATGAACGCATGCCCGCTTTCGAACATCTTCGGGAAAGCCATAACCCGACAACTACCGATTACTAAAACATTACAGTTTAGGGGGGTGAGGTTTTGAATAGAAGAATCCTCATAGCGTCATTATTCCTGTTAATAGGAGTCTTAGCATTAACGAATACTGCGTCAGCAGCATTCCTCTGTCCAGTTGTCGGTGAAGGCGTATTGAACGCAGACAACCGTAACGGGGACCACGGCGTTGAAGCCATCGAACCACCGGTAGGAACGTCATTCTTGCCAGGGAACAACCAAGCCGGAATGCATGCCAATCCTAACGCGTACAACACGCACGGCCCAGCCAATCCAGATGCTGGACCAGGCGGAAACCCTGACTTTTCACCCATCTGGCCATAGCACCTACATCTGCATCTACGTTTCCCAAATCTGCTCAGCTGTGGAGACGCCGCCCGCATCTTCCCCATTTTGCGCGAGCTGCGAGAAAGACGGACAGCCATACTTCAGGACGCGCAAGTAAAAAAGTATACATAGCTACTGTAAAATGCTAATTAGCGAGGTAGCTATTTGGACAGTGGAGATATCACCCGCATTTTCCCCATTTTTTTATGTGTGTTATTTCAGCGCGCGCTATGATGACTTATTCTCCTATTGCGCCGAGTACAACGAGAAAAAGCCCATAAAAAAGTATCAATACTGCTCCAAGGGTTGCCACAAGGATATTCCAAGGAAATTCTATAATGTGAAGATTCCCAAGATAAGTCAGGTAGAGAAACACCGCGATAAACATCACCAACACTAGCACGGCTCTGAGCGCACGAGCCAGAAATCCTTTAAACTTTTTGTATCTCCCACTTGTAATTGTGTCTCCCCGTCTAATGTCTGAGACGACATCACCTTAAATTGATTGCGAAATACGCACGCGCTTTTTCGACACGTACGCGCATTTTTTTTGTGATTCTCTTTGGTGCAGGTAAGTGAAGAACAGAATTCTTTTAAATTTAAAGAAAGGAAGAAGCTAACACACTTGACGGATATAAAGGGGAGAGTGACCATGGCTCTTGCTGTAATATTCGATCTGGAGGAAACATTAATTCAGACGCCATGGTCAAACCGTCAACATGTGCTTGAATTCAGAGCGAATACGAGGCAACAACTGGTCAAGCTTGGAATCCCAGCTACTTTGCTCGAAGGAATAGAACGTGCTACTATCATGCGGAATAAAGCTTCAGACTATGTTGAACAACACTTCAGCAAAGCAGAGACAGTGAAATTTAATCGAGAGATGGAAAAGTTTCTATGCCACTATGAGCAAGACTCAGCGAATCAATCTAAACTCTTCTTCCAAACCATTCCAATGTTGAAAACGCTTAGGGAAATGGGAGCTAGAATTGGTCTCGTAACTAACACCTCCAAGAAAACGGTGAAGACCATTTTTCAGAAGTATCATCTGGAGAACTATTTCGATGTCATTGTGACGAGAGAAGATGTAGAAAAACTGAAACCCGATCCTGAAGGCATCTTGCTGGCAATCAAGAAACTTGGAGTAACACGCTCCTTTATGGTTGGAGATCTGGCAGTTGATGTGTTGGCAGCTAAGAGCGTAAATATACCAGCGATCCTTGTTAGCAGATATCCCGAGAAATCCAAACCACAAGACCTATTGAAAAATCTTCCCGCAGAAGTCTTAGAGAAAACCAGAAGATCGATCACAGAAACAGGGAGCTTGCAGGTTGACTATGTTGTTCAATCATTAGCTGAGATTCCAGCCATCATTCAAGCAGATGAAAGAAAAAACCACTATACACCTGACAAGTGATGCGCGCGCGCAGCTTATTGGAAGTCGGGTTTGAATATGTCTGCGAGAAAGACGGACGGCTATACCTGCGGAAGCGCAAGTAAAAACCATTCATAGCTAGTGTAAAATGCTACGTAGCGAGGCAGCTATGTAGTCTATTTGATCTATTGTCACGGCTGGATTGACAGGCAGCGAAAACACTTCTTCTGCCGCTTTTTCCGTGTTTGGTAGCTTGTTCCTGTGAAATCGGTGGTAGAAGGGCATTAAATGGATTGGGACTCGATAGTAGACAGCGGCTCCGATGCCAAGTTTTCTTAGCTTGTTTACTGTGGAGTCTCTGTTTCCATTTCGCAACCTTACAGTGAATAGGTACCAGCTATGGTTGCGATCTTGTGGTACGATAGGCAACTGCAAGGCTCCAACGTCTTGTAGCTTCGCTGTCAGTCTTTTTGCATTTTTCTGTCTGAGAGCTAGGAATTGGGGCAACTTCTGGAGTTGCACGTAGCCGATTGCCGCTTCGATTTCAGGCATGCGGAAATTTCCGCCAATCATGCTTGAAGTGTATTCGGATTTTTCGCCATGGGTTCTCATGTAAGGCAGTTTGTCAGCGTATGATCTATTGCTAGTCGTAATCATGCCTCCTTCTCCGGTTGTCATGTTTTTGCTTGCGTAGAAGCTCCAGCAAGCGAGGTGCGCAAGATTTCCCACTGGCATTCCATGATACTGAGCCCCGTGGGCCTGCGCTGAGTCTTCTATAACCACGAGACCGTGTTTCTCTGCGATTTCTTGTATGGGTTTCATGTCTGCGGGCAAGCCGAAGAGATCAACAGGTATGATCGCCTTGGTCTTCTGTGTAAGGGCTTTTTCGATTTCTTCTGGAATAGCATTGTAGGTGTCGAGGCTGATATCCACAAAGACAGGCGTGGCCCCTACCAATGCGACTGTTTCAGCAGTCGCTACAAAGGTGAAACTGGGAACGATTACCTCATCTCCATATCCCACTTCCGACGCCAACAGAGATAGGTGAAGAGCTGCAGTTCCGCTGCTCACTGCAAAAGCGTGTTCAGCCTTTACATATCCTGCAAAAGCTCTTTCAAATTTTCCGACCATCGAAGCGCTTTCAGTTCGACTGGTCAGGACACCGCTCCTTAAAACCTGCGAAACAGCAACGACTTCTTCTTCATCGAAGAGTGGCTTATTGATCGGAATCACTCGGCGATCACATCTTCAACGGATGTACAATGTAAAATGAATTAACTAATTAAACTTTCATGCACCGCCTGTGTGTCCACTCGCGTCACAATACAACTATAAGGAGCAGCCACGCAAGGATGGGTGGAGACGACAGTTGGCTCGCTGCCAGATTTGTGGAGCAAGTTCACCCCTAATCTCGGCGCAACTTGGCGTGTGTTTGAACTGCGTTCGCTCAAACACTGATAGGGCGCTACAGTTGAGCAGCCGAATCCACGCTCAGACCCGTAAAGCTTTCAACTTACCAGTTAAGCCACCCCAAACGCCTCACGGTCTTCAATGTGGGCAGTGTGCCAACAACTGCCGGATTGGCGAAGGACAACAAGGGTATTGTGGCCTCGTTGAGAATCACAATGGTGAGATGTTACGCCACGGTGGAACCGCCCAAAAAGGCGTGTTGCACTGGTATTACGACCCTTTGCCCACGAACTGTGTCTCGTGGTGGTTTTGCCCAGGATGCACAGGATTGGGATATCCTCAATATGCCAATAAGGCTACAGCAGAGACAAGCTACTCAAATCTGGCAGTCTTCTATGGAAGTTGTAGCGTCAACTGCATTTTCTGCCAAAACTGGCAGCACCGAGACTTGGCTTCGAAACATGAGCCTACGGTTTCAGCGACAGAGCTAGCATCCAAAGTGCATGACGAAGTTTCCTGCATTTGCTTTTTCGGAGGAGACCCATCCACACAAATGCCCCACGCCCTAAAAACTAGCCAAATCGTGTCGGCTGGAGCTGTAGACAAACAGCGAATCATGCGTATCTGCTGGGAAACAAATGGTCAAATGATCGAAGACTACGCGCGACAAGCTGCAGAACTTTCACTGAAAAGCGGAGGAAACATGAAGTTCGACTTGAAAACATGGGACGACAATCTCAGCAAAACACTCTGCGACGCCTCCAACGAACCAGCTTTTGAGAACTTTCAAAAAATCGGCCAAAAATTCTACTCCCAAAGATCTGAGTTACCCCTTCTGACAGCGAGCACCCTATTGATACCTGGCTACGTAGACGCTCATGAAGTGGCAAACATCGCAAAATTCATCGCAGATATCGATCCACGAATTCCTTATAGCATACTAGCCTTTTACCCAGCATACGCTCTAAGTGATCTTCCGAGGACCAGCCGCAAGTATGCCCACGCCTGCTACGAAGCTGCGACTAAGTACCTAGAAAATGTGAGGATTGGCAACACCAACTTACTTTCATAACATCGCTCCAACTCGTCGAGGCGCCTCGTTTCATCATACGCCGACGTAATCGCATGTAGACACAAGCCATAAAACGCAGAGCGGAGACTGATTTCGTGGTGGTTCAATTGCTTGAAGGAAAACGTGTTAACTTGAGAATAGTCGAGGAAGAGGAGCTTGGTGTGTTCGCGGAATTCTTGAATGACCCTACTGTCGGTTCTGAATACATGCCCATTCTTCAACAGCCAAAGTCCGCAATTAAACAGAGGTATGAGAGGCTTTCTCCTGACGAGAAATGGTTCTTCGTTGAGGAGAAAAACAGCAACATAGTTGGCTGGATCTCGCACTCCGTGATTGGTGGACACATGACGATTGAGTATGCATTAGCTCAAACAGCAAGGAATAGAGGCTACGGCACCGAGGCTGTCATGATGATGGTGGATTACCTGTTTCTTTCGAGGAACATCAGACGCATCCAAGCTGAGGTCCTCAGCGTGAATGTGGCCTCCCAAAGAGTCCTCGAAAAGGCGGGATTCACAAGAGAAGGGATTAAGAGGAAATCCTCCTTCGTCAAAGGGCTGTGGCAAGACGACGTTGTATTCAGCATTCTTCGAGAAGAATGGGCGAAGCCCAAAATATTAGCGCATTTAGCATTACAGTGAGATGCTCATGAGACTAGTGATAGGTTGTGACTTGGAGGAGTTCAAGCGCTACTACAAGCAGTTGGCCCTTGACGGAGAGTGGAAAGGAACATTTGGCTTCACGGAAGAACTAGATACGAATTGGGAGAAAATCCTCGTTGATAACCCGGAACTACTGCTTGCTTGGAAAGAGAATGATGAGATTATTGGTCATGCCATCTGGCATGAAACAGGCACTGAAGCGCATCGAGAAGGTGATCCCAGAGACAACGAAGATCGGAATCTGCTGCGAAAACTGTGTGGAGGGAAGATGGACAACATTGTTGAGCTTCATGAGCTCTGGCTGAGAAAGAAGTATCGAGGAAAAGGTTATGGCACAAGGTTCTTTGAATTCTTCGAGGACTTCATCAGGGACAAGAGGTACGACGCAATTGTCTATTATGCAGATCATCCTGCTGCCATAGCTGTATGTAGAAATCGAGGTTGGAAAGAAGGATACCTGGCAAAAGAAAGATGGTACGTCTTCTGTCTTTCTCTCAAGTAATTGCCAATGTGGCCTGCCTTCTTAGACACTCGTGGCACTTTTTGAGCTAATGCATGCATGGGAATCAGGAGTCTTTCTGACCCATCTGAAGTGTCAAAAGCGTTAAAGGAGTCACCCTGCAACTTATGTGGGGATTTATCGCCATGGAGATCACAACTTACAGAGACCTTCAATCCAAGGATGAGCTTCTGCCATTGTTTCAGCACGCGTTTTGGTGGTCGTTCAACCCGTCGGAGTTCGACGAAACAATTCACGCCGATCCAAGATTGAGAAGTAGCCCGGTGGGCTTCGCGGCTTTAAGCTGCAACCGTGTTGTCGGGTTTGTTGGTGTTATGGACATTGAAACACGGACCCTTCAGCGTTCCGTAGAGGCGGTGGGCGGAGTCTGGGGAGTAGTCACCAGTCCAACTCACGCGCGAAAGGGCGTTTTCAAAGCTTTAATGATGAGGAGCCACGACTATTTTGAAGAGCAGGGGTATAAGTTCTCTCTCCTGTACACGAGCAAGATTCTCATTGCTCATGCTTTCTATAAAAGACTTGGATACAGGGACGTGGCCGCGCATTCAAGTGCTTACAAGCTTATGGGGGGAACCACGAAACCGCCTCAAAGAATTGAGAAAAAAGAGAAGGTGGATTGGAGTAGAATTCAAAGAATCTACAACCAAGCCACCGAGAATTGCACTGGCTTTGTAGTTAGAGACAGAGAATACGGAAAAATGCTAGAAACACGTAAAAGGATCCAGCCAGAAAAAACGATAGTGACCGACAAGGGGTACGTTCTTTTGAAAGCGAGTGAAGGCGTCACCTTTGTGCAGGAGCTCATAGCCTTGACAAAGAAAGACGTGGGCAATCTGGTTACACGTGTAGAGGAGAGGACGGAAAAGGCGGTGATAGACCAGAAAGTTCAGGACAAAAACGCGATGGATACGTATCAATCACGGGGATACATAATCCTCAAAAAAGGATACGATCTGTTAATGTCAAAGCAACTGACAACTGCTACTTTCAGAGAAACCTATGGTCCCCAATTCTACGCTACAAGTGCGGACTTCTTTTAAAGTTGCTCAGGCGACTTGAACTCTAAGAACCTCGCAGTAAGTGAAGAGTGTGAATCAAACTAAGGAGTATTCTTATAGATTGTTTGTTCATAATTCTTATCTAATTCTCAAGCCAAGTTGCACATCGCAGGTGAAGTTTATGGTGCAACGCGACGACGCACAATACATTGCTGTTAATTTTGTTAAGGAGAAAAAAGATGTGACCGACGTCACTGTGGTGATAACAGAGCAGAAAGACGGTTTTTGGATAGTTAAGGGCACATGCCCCATAGACCTGTGTGGTCATCCGTGGAGAGAAAGCTTCGAAGTGAAAGTTGACCGAAAGGGCAAGGTCACCGCTTCAAACTTCAAGCTGATGTAGGCCCAACCGCTCAGAGCTAAGGAATGTCAGAATCGTAAGACGATGAAGCTGGCAAGCAAGCCAAACAATATCGAGAATGGCAATCCAGGGAACAAGTCTTTCTTCTCAACCATCTTAAACGAAAAAAACGAGCCAGCTAACACTCCGACGATGGCAGCAAGGCAAACCGCTAGGCCAAAGTTCAGGAACACGTGGCTAACTAGCATTGAATAAAAAGTGAGATCGCCCAACCCCACGGTGATGCCTTTGAACGAAAAGCTCGCGCCAGGCAGATTCTCCAACCCTAGAGCTGCAAGCTTCCCAATAGGACCACGAAACACAGAAACTACGTCATACGTGGCTAGCAGCAGGAGGATCGAAACGGCACTAATGGTTGGAATAGCAGCTCCCAGCAGCGTGCCCGCAGCGCCCCCGACCACGAGAATGACACCATCATAAAGCCAGTCTTTTCTCAGAAAAATCCCCCAAAGCCCGAAAACTGTAGCGAGAGACGCAAGAAGCAGAGACACTGCAAAGGAAATTCGTATGTCGGCGATGACAAACGCAAGTTCTACATAGAAGACGACAAGGAGAAAAATGAGAACTGAAAACGCGATGGCCATAAAAAGGCGGATCACGCGATACACATTGCGTCTCATGAGGAACAAGATAGTGGTAGCACCGATGCTTGAGGCTAAGACAAAAACTGCGGCGTTCAACAGTGGTCCATACCCGCTCTCGGGGAAAACCGTGGCTGGACTCAAAACCACTTGCGACTGTAAAACTAAGAAAGCACAGGAAACGCTGATCAGTAGACTCGCAAGTATCGGAGTCATAAGTATCGGAGTTGCCTTGAACACTTTCTGAGGTTTTTCTTCAACCAAACCGTTGGCCAGCAAACACTCACAAATTTAAATCATGCGAATAAACGTTCTGCAAGGCGGGTGTCCGCGATTTAAAGCCAGCATCATGAGTCTTCAACACATACGCTGGATGGAAGCCTCAAACGGTGAATCGGTCGCCTGCTTTTGGAGCCACCGCTTTTAGGCCGACACTTCGTTTCACCCATCTCGCAAAGCGTTCGCAGTTGCCCTCCGCGCCATGGACTGTGAAGACAGTGGGCTGTCCCTTCAGGTTTTTCACGACTTCTTTTAGTTGGTTCGCGCCGCAATGAGACGAAAAATCGAAGTGCGCAACTTGGGCTTTGATTTTCCGCATTTTGCCATCTATGACGCACATTCCCTTTTCCATAAGTTCTCGTCCTGGTGTGCCCGGTATTTGATAGCTCACGAGGTAGACGGCGTTGTTACTTTTTTTGCCCAACTTCGAAATGTAGAAGGCGGCTGGCCCGCCTTTTAGCAGTCCTGCTGGCGAGATGATCACGCCTGACTTCTTGGCTGCGATGCGACGGTCTCGCCAACCGTCTACCCACATCGCACCGTGTACAGCCTCCATGAACAAGCGTGAATCACGCAGGACGCTCGTGTTGTCCATCATGATTCGATTGGCAGCACGAGCCATACCATCGATAGTGACCGGATATTCAAAGTGGTGCGCTGCGAGAAGACAGGCTATTTCTTGAGAGCGTCCGATGCTGAAAGCTGGAACAAGCACGGTGCCGCCTTTTTCCACAACCTCTAGGATGTGGGTCACAAAACTTTTCTCCAGTTCTAATCGATCAGTATGGTCGTCGCTTGCGTAGGTGGTTTCGATAATGACAGCGTCAAGCTCGCCATAGTTGTCATCTGCTGAAGACAAAAGACGGGTCTTGGAGATGTTGAAATCGCTCGTGAAGAGAATGCGTTTGCCTTCTGCCTCTAAAATGACCTGGGCGCTTCCAGGAATGTGTCCTGCATCAAGAAGGTGGAAGACAATGTCGCCAACTTTTCTCGTCTCTCGATAACGGGTATAGACCGAGCTTTGCATCATGGTCCTCAATTCGAGGTATTCAAAAGGAAGATAGTAGCCTGACAGGTGGATAAAGTCTTTGATTAGAAGCTGCATCAACTCCAGGGTCAAGCGGGTTGCGTAGAGCGGGCTCTTGTCCTGTATGTAGAAAACAGGCAGTGCTCCAGAGTGATCAAGGTGGCAATGCGTCAGAATCAGCGCGTCTACTTCTCTGGGGGCAATGTGCATTGGAAAGCCGGGTTCGCGATCCATCATGACTCCGTAGTCCAGCAAGACCTGTGACTCGTCGGTTTTTGCTGCTATTGCGATTCTTCCCACTTCGCGGGTGCCGCCGAGAAATCTTATTTCAACAGGAAACTTTTTCACCTCCATCATGATCTGTCAGGTTTGCTGTACAGCCCCCCTGACAGCCTTGACAAGCCCGTGCTGAATAGCCTCCAGAACGCTTTCAGCGTTAGGCTGAGCTTCAAGTTGAGTCAACACTGTCCACATTTCCTCTGCTTTATGAGCATCGGTTCCAGCGACTCCGGGCAAGTGAAGCGTCTTTGCCAATTTTTGGGCCAACATGTTTTCTTTAGGTGTTGCGGTGGGATTTAAAATTTCAATGGCGTGTGCGTCAACGTGCATTGCGAAATCGGCTATGCCTAATGACCGGTATGGATGTGGCACCACAACGACTCCCCCGTTTTCCTTGGCGAAGTCACGTACGGAGTTCAACGATACCGGATATGTTGGTTTCTCTTCAACGCCCAACACAATGATGTCTCCTTTGTCGGTGCTGATTTCAATTCCCGGTACAATGGTCAGGTCTTCATAGGCCTTGACGAGTTTGCAGGCACGAAAATATCCCTCCAAAGTGTTGTGATCTGTAATAGCCACGCCTTTAATGGACCTGTGTGCATTTAGCTGGTCTACGATGAGTTTGGGGCTAATCGTCGAGTCGCCTGAAAAAAAAGTGTGCAGATGAAGGTCTACTTGGAGCATGTCTCTCTTCTCTCAAACTGCGGTTTCTTAGAGGTTTTCAACAATGTTGTCGAGAATTTTAGTACTCAACTTCTCCTTTACACCTACAATAGTTAGTGATAAGTCTTTGCGCATGATCCGCCTGCAGGCCTCTGAAACGCATCCTCTCCAGAGTGGTCCTTCAGCTAAGACCACCCTTTTGTAGGAATTTGCGCGAACGTATTCCATGACTTGATGGGCAACGTGATTGATTGTTTCGATGTCGAATGGCTCAGCAGTCTCGCATTGGGAGAGAGGGTAGACCTCGTCCAGCTCGAGGGGGATTACGCCGAATGGCGCTGCAAACACGCAGACATGAAATAAGGCAGACTGCTCGTGGAATTTCTGTCGAATTTTCTTAATTAGGTATCTGACCTCTTTGGCTTTGTGATATGGTCTCTGGGAAGGCGGTGGGAGCAAAATGAGAACCGACGCCTCTTTGGGTGGCAAATAATTCTCTGCCAACCGTTTTCGGTGGCGCTGAATCTCAGGCCGCATGAGTCCCAAATTGCTGAAAAAAAACATTCCACTCTTCTTGGTGACAGGGCTATGGCGTTCAATGTAATCTCCGTATTTCGTAAGCCGTTTGACCGCTTGGAGCAGTGCAGGGTGTGCATGAGCTCTCACTTCGAGGTGCTCCCAGAGTCGACCTTCAATAATCGACTGCTTTATGCGGCGTATTTCTGTGAAGCTTGCATGCAGGTTGTGCTCCGTCAAGACTTGCTGTCGCTGCTGTGGCGGCATGTTCGATAGGTCGTTGGGCGTCCTGTTTGCGCACGCCGGGCAAGAACACAAGAAGTATTCGAGTTTATCAAGTCTGGTGGTGCCGTTTTCAGTCATGTAGCGGTTCTGTCTTGCATAGATCGCGTAGGCAGCTGAATCAAACATGTCGCATCCTAAAGCCACGGCTAAAGCAAACATAAAAGGATGACCTGCACCAAAAAGATGAAAGGGTCTTTGGGGAGGAGTATTCGCTTTTGCCGCCACTATCATCTCGGCTAATGTGTCAAAGGAGTACTGCTCCATGACTGTGGTGGGACTTCCCAGAGCGTGGATTTGAAAAGGCAGTTCGCCAACTTTCTTGGCAGAATAGGCAACCAAATCAAGATATCGTCCACCTTGAATTGGAGCCACCCACAAAATGTCATCCCGTGTCTTAATTTTCGCTAGCTGTCTTGCCCTTCGCAGTGTTTCGTCCACAGTGTGTCTTGCATATTCTTTTGTCGTCTGCCACTTTGTTGGGATGTCCAAAATGGTGCCGATGTCGGTGGAAATGCTCTCTTGATAACTCACAATTTCTGCAGGGGCCACGTCTACGTTTCCGTAAACGAGTATTTGATAGGCACCCGAATCAGTCATGACGACTCCGTCGAAATCGAGGATTTCATGCACATCGGTTTCGGCGGCTTCGTCGCCCTTTTGTCTGCTCAGAATGTAAGCATTTGTGATCACCGCGTCGCAGCTGAAGGCTCGCTGCATTGTCCTCGGCGCGACCAGTTGAACGCCGGGGTTTATTACGGGAAGAAAAACAGGTGTTTCAATTGTCCCATTTTTGGTTTTTATCGCACCCAACCGTGCAAGTGCGTCTCGGCCGCGTACCTCAAAACTCATTTCCGCATTCGCCAAGCATGCTTTAATATTCCTTGCTATATTTCTTTATGGTAGTGGGAGGACTCTAAAGGGTTGGTCTGTATCGTTTCTTCGCAGGAAAAGCCGCAGCTAGACGATCCAGTTTTGATAGAAGGTTTGCCCGGTATTGGATTCGTCGCTAACATTGCAGCGCTGCATCTAATTAGAGAGTTGAGGGCACCCCTCTTTGCCGAGATCCACTGCTCTTCCTTCCAAGATTTCGCGGTAACCACTGAGAGGGGAAGCCCTCGTCACCCCATAAATGAGCTCTACTACTACAAGGGCCACGAAAAAGAACGGGATCTCATCATTTTCTACGGAAACACGCAAGCATTGACTACGACTGGGCAGTACGAGCTTTGCGGCCGCGTCTTAGACATTTCAAAAGAGCTTGGCTGTAGCCATGTAATCACCCTTGGCGGGTTTAAAAGAGAACGGGCAGTCGAGAAGCCGAAACTATATTTTGCTGCCACCGACAAAGAAACGGTTGACGACTTGTTAGAGAGAGGGGCCCAAATCATCAATGGGCGAATCTTTGGCGCGGCGGGACTCCTTGTTGGGTTAGGAAAACTGAGGGGATTCCGCGGTTTTTGTTTATTAGCAGAAACTCTGGGAGTGTATCCGGACGAGGTGGCTACTCGCGAAATTTTGAGTGTGGTCTGCAAGATACTCAATTTAACCGTAAACCTGGACAATCTCGGGAGTACGGTGGAAATAACGCGAGACCTCTTAGAAAACTTTGGGCTGATTGAACGGTCGTTGAAAGAAAAAAGAAAAGAGGAATCTCAATTTCGCTGGTTTGTTTAGACCTTCATCTCGGCTAGAAACTGGTCATACACTTTTTGTACGCGTTCAGCTGCAGGTCCAGCGCCTTCGACAACGCCCTTTTCTGTGACCTTGATTTTTTCCATGATCCAGATGAAGCCTTCCACATCATACAGCTTCACCATGGTGGGAAACACTTTCTCTAGGCGTTCAGCCAGCGCTTTTAAATCAAATGGCTTTTCAATTGCGAATATTTCAACCACTGCATTGCCATGCAACACAACTCGATGCAACGTCTTGCCTTTGTCGTCTTTTGCTTCTGACAGGCAAAGGTTCATGTTTTCTGGATTTATTCCGGCGAGTATGCCGCTGTACGATTTTCCGTTGGCTGTTGTCACGGTGACAAGCTTATCAAGCAAAATCGCGATTTCGCTGAGAAACCTTCTTTGAGCCGTTGACATCACATTTCACCCTCATCTTTGCAATGTTATTGTACGTCATGCCTTTTTAGGATTTCAGCTGCTCCACGAGGTTTCTCACCGTTTTCTGCGTCGTTCCAGCTGCTGTTTTGACAGGACAACTGTGTTTGGCGGCACGTCTCGATACACTGTGACGCCGGGGCCTATCCAGCTGTTGTTGCCAATTGTGGCTCCAGGCATAAATAGCGCGTTGATTCCAGTCTTGACGTTGTCGCCGAGTACGACGCCGAGTTTCCTCCTCTCGGTGTCTAAAACGCGGTCGTTGACCGCCATTTTGACCGATTCGCCATCAAGTCGGTAATTCGCGATTGTAGTCCCCGCGCCAAAATTGCAGTTTTCACCGAGAACGCTGTCACCCACGTAGGACAGATGGCCAACATGGGAATCGGCCATGATTATGCTGTTCTTAATTTCGCATCCATTTCCAATTCGGCAATTTCTGCCGATGCTAGTGCAAGGGCGTATAAAACAGTTAGGGCCCACATCGCTATCTTCTCCGATGAAGACGGGTCCTTCAACGTATGCCCCAGAGCGGATCCTTGCCCCTTCCTCGACGATCGCTCGACCAACGATGTGAGCGCCGTCCTCAACTTGGCCTTCAATTCGTGTCTCCCCTCTATCGAGGACCCATCGGTTGGCTTCCAGCAAGTCCCACAGGAGTCCCACATCCAGCATTTGGCTTGCAGAAGCCTGGGTAGCCATGATTGTGTGTCCCTTCTCTAGAAGATACGCAAAAGAATCGGTCAATTCGACTTCACCTCGTGGTGAGGGTTTTGTGCGCTTGATGGCTTTGAAAATCTGCGGTGAAAGAACATAGTAGCCTGCGTTGGCTAAGTTGGTGGGCGCTTCTGCTCGACGGGGCTTTTCAATAATGCTTCGGACTTTGGAGCCTTCAAGTTCAATTATGCCGTAATGCTCTGGATTCTGGACGGGCACGACGCCGATTGTGGCAGTCGGGTTTTCCGCCTCATGCGTTTGGATAGCCGCAGTGATTGCGTCCGAACTGGTCAACCAGTCACCGTAAGTTAGGAGAAAGGCGTCTTTCACGAAGGGCTCCGCGAAACTGGCAGCGTCAGCTGTGCCCCTCAGATGCTTTTGGAGAGCAAATTCGAATTTCATGCCATATCTCCCGCCATCTCCCAAATGCTGTCGCAAGCGGTCTGCCATGTAGTTGAGGACAAAAATGGCTTCGTCTATTCCCGCGTGGTTGAGAGCCGCCAACACGTGGTCGATTATTGGTTTTCCCCCAACAGGAACAAGGTGCTTAGGCCGTGTTAAAGTGAGGGGGTGAAGGCGTGTCCCCTTTCCTGCTGCGAGGATCACTGCTTTCATTTGCTTGCCTCCTTGACTGATTTTTTAATTAGCTTTGCTGCTTTGCCCATGATTGACTGAGCAACTTCTCTAGACTCTGCTTCTACCGTTAGGCGTATTAGAGGCTCGGTCCCTGAAGGCCTTATTAGAAGTGAGCCTTTCGGCATGGTCATGCGTACGCCGTCTATTGTAGTTAGGTCTGTGATGTGAGGAAAGATTGTAGATGCTTCTTCACGTGCGCTTTTCATTGCAGGGGCTTTTAGGTGAGTGGGACAGGCCACGTTTTTTCTCAAAAGCGGGTAGATGGGAGCCTTCGAGACAAGTTGGGAGAGGTTTTGGTTTGTTTCTTCAAGAATCTTCAGAAGCAAGAGTGATGAAAGGATTCCGTCAGGGCAGTAATGATAAGTTGGATGTATCCAAGCTCCGCAGGGCTCGCCTCCGAAGAAGGCTTGGTGTTGTTGAAGTGCTGCTGTTATGTTTACGTCACCTACTTTTGTTCTCACAACTTTCCCCCCTTCTGCTTCCACCATCTTCTCGACGCACATAGATGCTTCCACGTGGGTGACGATGGTCTTGTTTTTTTGATGCTTTATGGCTTCAGCAGCGTACGCCGCAAATATTTGATCGAGGGGTGCTACCGCCCCCTTATCAGTTACCGTGATCATTCGGTCTCCGTCTCCGTCGTATGCCACCCCTAAATCAGCTCTTAGTTCTCGAACCACGGCGCCTAGCGGTCGGAGCGATGATTCGTTGGGTTCAGCGCCTCTGCCGGGAAACCTTCCGTCTGGCTGCGCGTTAATGGTCAATACGTCGCAGTTGAGTTGCCGGAATATTTGGGGTGCCAATCGGCTCGCAGCACCGTTGCCAGGATCTAAAACTATTCTCCAAGGCGTTTTGAAGTGGATGCCTTTCATGACCATCTCGATGTACTGGTCTGTAGCATCTATTGGGATTGCTTTGCCAACTTTTTCCCATGGAGACAGCGTGAATCGGTGTTGAGTGATAGTTTTTTCGAGGTGGCTTTGTTGAGCTTGGTTGTAGGCTGTTGAGTCGGGATTATAGAGTTTCATGCCATTGTATTGTGGAGGGTTGTGGCTTGCTGTTATCATTGTTCCCGCATCAGCTCGTGTTTGCTTGGTGAGGTAGGCTAGGACTGGCGTTGGGATCATGCCGTGGTTTGCCGCGGTGGCACCACATGCAGTTATCCCCGCAACTAGGGCCCTTTGAAGCATCGGCGATGTTGTGCGAGTGTCGTGGGCCGTGAGGATTTTCTCCGCCTTTGTGTAGGTAGCGAGCGCGCACCCGAGTTTGATGGCCAGCAAGGGAGTCACAAGCGTGGTGGTTGTGCCCCGTATACCGCTTGTTCCGAAAAGCTTCGTCATTGAGGTTCGGTTTCTGGTTGTATAACGGTGGTTTATAGTGTTTGTGGGTGATGCGCCGCGTGCACATAGTCGATGGCATTTTCGTCCTAGGGTGGAGAGGGAGGGGGGCTGGTGTGATCTGTGCAAATCACATTGAAGATGCTGGTCAGATTGCGATGCGTTTGAACAGAACTACTCCCACGCAGTCAATGGAGGTTTCTGATCTTTTAGGAGTGGTGATTTGTACCTTTGGTCCATTATTCTCTTTCTGAACTCTGTTTGGGCGTTCCTAAGCTTCGTTTCGTTTGTGAAAAGATCTATTGCCGTCGTTGCCATGGCTTTGGATGCGAAGATCAACGATTTGTGTCCCAACCCAACTCCGCTTTGAGCGACGGCTTGCCATGAATGAGCGGGTGTTCCCAAGATCCAAGTTGCCGTGCCAAACTCAAGTGTCGGAGTCTGCCAACTGACATCAGCCACGTCAGTGCTGCCGTGGATTGTCTCTCCTTCTCCCCAGGGACGTGGGATCTCGTCATCAATCAACTTGTCTAGCAGATCTTTCCAGCGAGGGCGCTTGGATTTCCTCAGTTGAGCCATCTTGGTGTCTTCAGGTATTGTCTTTGCAATGGCTTCAGCAAACTTCACGTCTTCATTACTGTATTTGGGAAGGCCTATCTTCCGCATGTTGCGAACCAGTAGATCCGCGATGGTGTGGTTGGGGATCACATTGTAGATGCCTTCCATGAACTCCACTTTGACCTCTGTCCTTGTCATCATCGCTGCTCCTTCTGCGATGTCCACAATCCACTTGTAGATGAATTCAACTTGCTCCCGTTCAGGAGCTCGCATGTAATACCAACTTCTCG
>CP070835.1:1558115-1631955 GCA_020341775.1 Candidatus Bathyarchaeota archaeon | reverse complement strand
TGGTCTGCTTGGGTCGGGCTTGAAGGGGACTTCGCATTCGTTTCCGCAATCAGCACAAACTGCCTTATGCATTTCTCTAGATTCTCTGTAGGACAATCACTTTACACCTCCATGCAATAATCAACGAAAAACGCATTCTCTTGGAATTCTATTTCTCGCGTGTTCAATCAGTTAGAGCTCTCCTTATTTAACCTTATGGACGCAACATCCAGCACGCGACATGTTTGACGTGCGTGCTTTAGGGCTGTCGGTTGAGATGTCTACACTGCGGCGTGGTTGGTGCTGAAGTTCTCGTATGCCTTCCGAAGCTTGCCTATGTAACTGTGAGGATGCCATTTTATTCCTGTGCAAACGGCGGCTACTCTACCATATGCGCCAGATAGTCCGCCAAAAATTGGAGGGTAATCGGTCTGAGAATTTCATCTCCTCCAAAGCTGGTGATGAAGCTGCCAAGGGTTTCCAAGTATTTGCCCCATTGCAGTCGGATCGCCTGAAGCAGTTGCCAATAGTCTCTATAGCTTTTATGGATTGACACGCACACCCTATCTGCGCTCATTCCTCTGCCGCCAGAGACAAAGATTATGTTTGGGTGCTTCGAAATGAAGGCCACAGCTTCCAGCATTTTTTCCTTCGGAAACATTCTGTGCTTCCATTGAGCAAACGTGAAGGCGATGATTTGAAAACCAAGCCCTACCCAATCAGGAATTGCGGTGTAGCGAAGTGAGAGTTCCCTTTCCAACCTCGTTCTTCTCCGCGTTATGGTAGGCTGGGATCGTCCTAATTTTTTGGCTATCTGTCTATCACTGCTCTTCGCATTTCTCATTAGTTCAGCTAAGATCTTCATATCCAAAAGCCTAAGTTTCCGCATCTCCCATCACTTGTGACATTTTCCGACTCGTCTTTTATAATTTGTGCTTGCCAATTGTGTGTTCATCACACGATAGGTCCGCATCGCCCTCCCAGGCGATCAAATCCAAAAACATAATTTATGCGGTGCACTTAACACACGTGACCGGAGATGAAGTTTTGCGAGACTTGCGGCACCTACCTCAGAGAAACGCTCGAGGGACTGATGTGTCCGAAGTGTAGAAAGGTGATGCACGCAGATGCAAAGTTGAAAGCCAAAAGCGGTTCTGTGAAAGATTCTGCCGCTATCTATGTCGTTGAAAAATCTGTGGAAGACCACGCCCACATAACTCGCAATTGCCCGAAATGTAGAAACACCGCGGCGTTTCACTGGTTCTCAACCGTCTCTGGAGAGCATGCGGGGATTAGAAGAGAACGCACTGTGGAGCACTTTCAGTGCACGAAGTGTTCATACTCATGGAGTAGAAGCTCTTGACTCAACGCGCACCACTGCATTTCAGGGCTTCCTGATCGACGCCTTCGGCGCTGCCCGCGCCTAGGTGTCTCGAAAACTGCTCCGCTAACCTCTCATTCTTCCAATGACCTCGAAATCTTAATGAAGGACCGCATGAATCAATTGAATGGTGACCAAGATTAGATTTGAGAAATCACTGTGCAGCAAGTGCGGTCAACCCCTGTTTCTCAGCAAAGACGAGTGCAGACAGTTCATTGAAAACAAGATGAAGCATGGACACATAGTTTGCAGTTGTTGCGGGGCAAAGCAGACAGCGAGACCTCACAAGAGCAATTCACAAACAGCGCGGAAATGCTGAGAATGTGTCGGCTCTCCTGCCGCCTGAGTTTTAGCTTCGAAATTCTGCGACTTTATCAACCGGTTGCGCGCGCGCAGCGTGTGAGTTAATGTGTAAATAGTTGAGTTGGCATAGTATGAATTGAAGGGCTGGGTCGCTCCATAATAGGAGGTACGAGAATGATGGAACCGTGGAGTCATAGATTCGTCAATGTCAATGGATTGCGAATGCATTATGTAACCCAAGGATCGGGAAAACTTGTGCTTCTTCTCCACGGATTTCCAGATTTTTGGTATGTGTGGCGACTTCAAATTCCTGAATTGGCGAAGCATTTCCAAGTGGTAGCGCCGGACTTGCGTGGCTACAATAAGACCGATAAGCCCGTTGGCGTTGACAATTACAGGCTGAATCTTCTAGCGGGGGACATTCGTGGGCTCATGGATGCCTTGGACGAGGAGGTTGGGATGATAGTTGGGCATGATTGGGGGGGCGCCATAGCTTGGTCGTTTGCAGCCTTTCACCCAACGCGTACGGAGAAGCTAGCGATTCTGAATGCGCCTCATCCAAACGCGTACACGCGTCGAGCTAAGCTCTCTCTCCGTCAACTGCAGAAAAGTTGGTATGTCTTCTTCTTTCAGACTTTTGACATTCCTGAAGAAGTTCTGAGCCGCAACAAGTATTCTTTCTTGAAGAAGATGGTGAAATCGTCCTTTGTGAAGGCGGAAGCTCTTACGGAGGAAGACCTGCGGCTCCATGCAGAGGCATGGTCGCAGCCAGGAGCCTTGACGGCGATGTTGAACTACTACCGAGCAAACATGAATCCCTCAATAATGTTCTTGGATAGATCCGTTGTATTTCCAAAAATTTCAGCGCCCACTCTCATCGTTTGGGGGGAACAAGATGTAGCTCTTTCAAAAGGTCTAAGTGACAACATAGAGGAATTTGTCGATGCGCAGCATTTATCTAAATACATTCCAACTTGTGGTCACTGGGTCCAACTGGAAGAGCCGAAACTTGTAAATGAATACTTGACTGAATTTTTCGAGAGCTAATCAAACCATTCTGACTCTTGTTTCTTGGGCCAGCTGCGTTCTTTAGTCATTTATTCTGCTTGTTCCCCGCGCGCGGATCGCAACTTACTTCCGTTCTGGAAGTCTGGAATACGAGCCCTCAGAGGTTCTATAGACTGCGAGTCGTCCCACAGTCTCCCAATTGTCTCCATCTCTACGTCGCAGCTGCACAACAACGACCTCAGCTTCTGGATCCGATTTTCCAGACCATACCGTGATTCCGAGAAAGTCGTGCTCGTTGATGCGGGAGTAGAAGCGTGCCTTAGGTTGTGGCTTAGAATTCAGCTTTATCACCTAGTGGTAGCGACTGTATCTTCTCTGCCGTGTGCAGAGTCATAATCTCTGTTACTATCATATCTTTGATTTTCATTTTTATGGCTTGCGGCAAGGCTCTGAGGCTTCTTTGAGCTAGCTACATATCTTCAAATGCATTAGCAATAGATCTCGGCGTGTCTTTTGGTTTAAGGAATCTGGACTCGAACCTCCCAATCAGCATATCTAGCTGCGCGCAGAGAGAGATAAGCTGGCTAGTAGTCCAGCTCTTCCTGTGATTACTAAGGTGGCAATCAGCGTCGTGCTCGTCAGTAGGCAGCGTACAATGTTCAATGGCAATGGGTTGGTCGTTTGCAGCGCTGTTTTGGTTAAAACAGCTGACGGTGTCCAAAATATTGCAGGGCTTGAAGCCATGAGCTCACATATCATCGCTACTGCTCTTGTGTTGAAACTTCACGGGATATTTAAAATGTGACTGTTCTGAAAGTCATGCAGCATATGTTGCATGCGTTCACGTGGCTACACTTCGTCTCCGAAATTCTTGGCTATTAATGCTATGTCTCTAATGTCTATTCTCCCGTCTTGGTTCATGTCTGCAATGAAAAGCCATCGTGAGTGGCCAAGTCGACTTCCGAACGCATGAGCTGCCATAGCAAGGTCGTGGATGTCAACTTTCCCATCCAGATTGAGGTCTTCGCCACGTTCGTTGATTGTCCGATTTGCGATGTAGAAGAAAACCGGCATCCACTTCGAAACCGTTGTTTCGATCATAAGTGGATTAGGATTGAAGAATTGGGAAACTCCTCTTTCCCAGAAAGTGTTGGGCTCTGGTCCAGGTTCGTGATGCCACGCAGTGTGATCTGTGTAGATTTCGCATGTAAACGCAAAAATTCCACGAGCTCCATACATCCAATCATCAAACACGCCCGATGTTGTATACCAACTCCCCGCCTGGTAGTAAGGTGCCCCGCCAACCAGAAGCGACAGGTTTCCCGCTACTTCTCTGAAAATCTGATCATGTTGTGTCGGTTGCGAGGTGTAGCCCCACGGATACACAATATTCTCCGCTCCCGAGTGAAAGCTGATTGCATATTCAAACTCGTGTTGCAGAACCAAATCTCTCAAGGCTCTGGTTTCAGGTTCTGAGAATGGTTCAGGACCTCTGTAGTCTTCTGCTGAAGGGTGAGGACTACCACTGCTAGCCGAACTGTTCCATTCGTAACCATAGTTTCTGTTTAAATCTACACCACCAAGCCAATCTTCATTTAATGAACCGTCCCCGTCGTCGTCCACTCCTTCCCATCGTACGGTTGAATACTGTGTTCCATCCCAAGCTACAAGATTTTCTATAAACCCGTCTCCATCTTCATCGTCGGGTGGGTCTTCGTCGAATAAGCCATCTTCATCCTCGTCAATTGGATGCACATTCTTTCTCTGCCACTCGTTTGAAGGGGCGACATCGAAGGCATCTACATTCAAGGCAACCACAACATAGATTTCAACCAAGTCTAGCATTCGATTTACAACCAAGTTTTTGTCGTAGTTCTCTACTGCGGACACAATGAAATATAGGGGCAACTCAGCGCTTATCAACTCACGAGCATGATGGTATCCTACAAAGAACACTTCAGGCTTTTCGTAAGTGAGGTTCTCATTTGTTAGTCTGGTACAGTAAATGCTCTTGCCCCAATGGCTTTCTCCGATCGAGAAAACCTCAACCAGCGATGGGTGGGATGTATTTAGATCTAACAGCAAATCGTTGATTGCTGTGTAGTTGTGGTATTGGTCCCAATCACCTGAGGATGGATTTAGCTGGGTTAGCGGATTGTTGGTTGCTTGGGTGCCTGTTGGCACCATCTGAGTGGTAATAATGAGAATTAGGAGACTCATCATTGGAACTGCTCTTGCGAATCGAAAATCAGCTTTGACCATTTCTACCACATATACGGTCTCAGTAATTCCGAGGAACGGCTTCTTTTAAGTTTTAGCATGGGTGATGCAGTTGGCGCACTCAAGCTTTCCCGTTTCTTGAAAAGAGTGTATCCTCCTCAAAGCATCCGCCTTCAAAGGGTCGTTCTGCGTAACGCTTTTATTGTGCTTTCATGGAAGGGCTAAGAGCCTTTGAGGTATTTGCGATGAGAAGGAGAACGAGCATCGAGATTGTCGGGGAAATATTAGCCCTCTGCAAACAGCCACAGACGAAGACACGAATCATGCTGCACGTGAAGCTGCCTTGGAACGCTGCTGAGAAGCACCTTTCTAAACTTCAATCCCAAGGATTACTGCAAGTTCATCACAGCTGCACCCGATATTCTACAACAAAGAAGGGCGCAAAATTCCTTAAGAAATCGATGCGACTTTTAGACCTCCTCAGCCATGGCAGGACGACTGCAAACTGCCGCTGATGCGCTCGTATCATGGAGCTACAAATCTGCGGAGCAGCGTGATTAAGACTTAAATTTCGGGTATATCTAATCCTTCTTGCTAGGAGGGAAAAGCGGACGGATTTCGAATTTACACGCGATGAGAAGTTGTTCAGGGATAGTATCAGAGAGTTTTTGGAGAAGGAGTTTGCCCCTATAGCCAATGAACGCGATAAGAACGGGCCATTCACTAAAGAAGAAGCAGTAAACATAATGAAGAAGTTCAAGCAAATCGGCGTCGCTTTCGATCCGGAAAGCGCAAAGGCGCTGTATGCTGAAGATCCCGTAATATATGGCATAGTTTCAGAGGAAGTCGGCAGAGTGTGGGCAAGTCTATTGCCGTTAATCGGCATGACTGGCCTTCCAGCAATGTTTGTTCCCTTAGCCTCCAAGCAGACTCAGGACCGTTTGATGCCGAAGTTGGAGCAAGCAGAGTTGATCGGATGCTTTGCAGAAACCGAGCCCGAAGCAGGGTGTGACACATCGGAACTTAAGACCACTGCTCAATTGGAAGGAGAAGAATACGTAATTAATGGCGCTAAGACTTGGATAAGTAATGCGTCTATTGCAGACATCGCCTTCGTCGGAGCAAAAGATTTAGGCACTGGAACTGAAACCTTCTTCCTTTTGGAGAAAGAGGTATCCCCATTTGACACAAACGAATTGCACAAGCTTGGGTGGAAAGCTGCCCCAACAGGAGAGATGTTTTTTGAAGATTGCAGGGTCACCAAGGAGAATGAAATGAGCATCATGATGAGCAAGGCCCTTTCAGATCCTGAATTGATGAAGCTTCTCCCAATATCAGAAGGAATGATGCAGCTGCTCAGCCAACTGTCACCATTCACCGCGCTCATGACCTTGCCAAGATGTAGCATGGCGTTGGCATCGATTGGAATCGCCCAAGCTGCTTTTGAAGCTTCTATAAAACATGCCAAAGAAAGAATCCAGTTTGGAAAGCCTATTGGCAAATTCCAACTGATCCAAGAAATGCTTTACAGGATGAACGTCTTAATTGAGACTGGAAGACTGTTAGGCTACAAGGCCATCGAGGCTATCGCCAAAGGTAGCCTCGAGGCCAGAAGGCTTTCATCTATGGCCAAAATATATGGCGGCGAAGCAGCCGTGAAGGTTACCTATGACGCACTGCAAATCCATGGTGGGCTAGGTCTTTCAGACGAACTTCCGCTGGAGAGATACTACAGAGACGCAAGAATGATGACAATCCCCGATGGCACGAGTGAGATGATGAAATTAATAACGGGCTACACCATACTAGGCAGGGGCTACTCAGCCTACACCTAGAGCACGTGCAGCTGTCCTTCCTCCTCCCCCTATTTCTCTTGCAGCTTTTCAATCCGTTACTGAAAAAAAGACTACAAGCAAAGGTAATTGAGCCACTCGTCTCTGACAGGTTCTACACGTATGTTAGTCCGAAGACTTGCCATGAAGTGCTTACACGAGGCTTGATTTCGAGAGTGCAGAGTCAAACGGTTTGAGCCTAGAAGAGGCCTTTAAGCTGTTTAACGATTCCTCTCCCCAGCATGTACCAGTAAACTCTTCGTTTCAGCTTATTCCTGGAAAATAGTCCTTGCAGCCTTCTTCTCCATGAACCATAGAAGCTTCTGTAGCATCTGTAGAGTTCTTCCTGGACCTTCGTCCTCGACAATGTCTCTGTTGACATTATTGCATGAACCATGTCGTAATTAGCCCAATTACGGTCTTCTATCCAACCGTTCTTCTCGGCATTTTCGAAGAGTCTTGTGCCCGGAAACGGCGTGAGAATAGCGAATATCACGAAGTCAGGGTCTAATTCATCAATGAATCTTCTTGATCTAGCAAGCGAGTCAGCGGTGTCGCCTCGCTCGCCGATAATGAACATCGCTTGGGTAAAAATGTCATGATTCTTCAAGAGCTTCACGGCTTTCTTAGCGTCTTCAAAAGTTATGTTTTTCCTGAAAGCTTCAAGGGTTGAGGGACTTGAGCTTTCAACTCCGAGAAGAATCCAACGAAGGCCTGACTTTCGTAGGTGAGTTAGAGTTTCTTGATGTTTAACGACTTCATCGCATCTTGCTTGAGTGAACCACATCAAGTCTTCTGAAATTCCCTTCCTCATAATTTCATCTGACAGTGCTTTTGCCGTTTGGCCGAAATCGAAGTTATCGTCGGTCAACCAAATGAACCTGCTTCCAAACCTTTGGAAACAATATTCCATTTCGTCAGCAACACGTTTGGGGGATTTTTTCCTCCACGTGCCTCGCCAATGGGTCCATTGGGAACAAAAGGTGCAGCGATGCAGGCAACCTCTCGATCCCTCAATCATTGCATATGGCACGTTGGGTCCAGCCATCGCGCTGAAGTGATATTGACCCATCAAGTCTTCAACGAAGTGGTATCCTGGGTATGGCAAATCATTCAAATTTTCGATCAAAGGCCTTAGCGGGTTATGTCTAATCGCTCCGTGGTGCCTGAAGGATATCCCTTCGATTCCTCGAAAAGAAGATTTGTTGCGTGCCTTCTCGACAAGCTCTGCAAGAGTGCGTTCACCCTCACCGCGTATGATGATGTCGACTTCAGGATATGCTTCTAAGCTTTCTTGAGCCGTAGCAGTAAAATGCTGACCTCCCGCGAGGGTTAGAATGCTAGGATCTACCTTCTTGGCTGTTTCTAGCGTCCTAAGAGCCAAATAAGTATTGCATGTTGCCAATCCACTAGAAGCCACCAAGTCTGGGTTGAAGGATTTGATCTCCCTTTCCAGTCCTTTCCAATCGAGCTGTTGAGCGTTGCAGTCTAAGACCTTAATCTCTACGCCTTTCACTTCTCTTTCGAGGTATGCAGCAAGCTGGATGATGCCATATGGTGGTGGGAGATACTCTCCCATGACGAACCATGGATCCTTTGGCGGTTCGACAAACATTGTCTTCATGCGATACTTTCCTACCGTTGATTATTTTGAGTGTCTTTTAAGCATGTTGATTGGCCCGCGAGAATTTTGGTGCACACAATTATGAGTAGGCTGATGAGCCGATTTTTTCTTGCCTACTTGTGTAGACCGCGATTTTGGGATTAGAAAAAGAGAGGACAGCTGATGAAGTTTTTGTCAAAGAGCCTTCTTGCGAATTGCATTGTCGTATATGAAGAAGTATTTGAGTGTTATTGCAGACTTTTCAGGGTGCTTGTTTCTGCGCAAGGTTGTTTCTATCAGTTCTCTCATTTTTCTGCCTCTGGATCTCGCTTTATCGTATCGTAACTCTTAATAAACCTTTTTGCTCAGCTGTTCAACCAAGATACATTACGATGAAAAGGCTCTAGTCCTGCTACACGTAATCTCCTTAAATGACGTTAGACATAGTCTAATCATCGGAGTGACACTCAAACTATGCATTTAGGTAACATGGTTATTTATGGCGCTGGGTCAATAGGCTCAACAATCGGCGGGTGGATGACCCCCAAATATTCGAATATTTATTTGATTGCGCGGGGAGAACATGCTAAGGCGATGAAGGTGCATGGGCTATCGCTCTGCGGATCGAGGACTTCAAAGCCGGAGACTGTTGCCGTGAACCTAGTCAACGACCTCAAAGAAGTCTCCAACGCCAAGGTGGTTGTTCTAACTGTAAAAACCTACGATCTCATCGAAGCTGCAAACGACATATCTTCTAAGCTTGGCGATGACGTGGTGGTTGTCGCTTTGCAGAACGGTGTAGACAATCAACGTGTGCTGCCGGATTATTTCTCAAAAGTAATCTATGGAATCGTCGGTTATAGCGGAATGGTTCTGAAACCTGGCTTCGTGATATATCAGAGCAAAGGACCAATATATTTAGGAACAATTGGTAACAAACTCCAAAATCAGATCGAAGAAATATGTCAGACATTTAACTTGGGCTTTGAGACTGAGATAACCCGTCGCTTTCAGGACACAGTGCACAGTAAAATAGTTTTGAACCTGACAAACGCGTTGTTCACTCTTGTGGGTTTGAATTATCAACGTGTCACTTCATACGACAAGTTGGCTACTTTGGCCAGCCATTTGGTCAATGAAGGGATACATATCGTACAGAAGGCAGGGTATAAGGAATATCCAATGAAAAATTATCCGACGTGGAGAACTCTCCGATTGGGCCTAAAGCTGCCTTCGTTTTTCCGAACACGCGTCTTAAAAGAGACTATGAAACACATGATCACCAACAGCATGGGCCAAGATGTTCTGCAAAGAAAGAAGAAAACCACAGAGTTGGACGCTTTCAACGGATACATCGTCGCTTTGGCAAATTCAATTGGGATTAACGCCCCCTATAATAACACTCTCCACAAAATGTGCAAGGAAAAATTCAGGCGTTCAAACTTCAAACCATTAGCTGTTGATGATGTCTGGGACAGCTTCAACCCAATCCGCTAAGCAACTAGATCCTTTTTGCTTAGATGAGCGAAATGTAAGCAAAATCTGCTTCGCGAAGGTGACGAGGATGAGACCTGCAAAACTTGAAGCCATAACAAACAACATAATGCTAATCCATGGCGAAAGAAGAGGAAAGTTCCCAAACTCCCACTCTATCCTAATCCTTGACGAAAGCAGCGGGCTAATCGACACCGGCTGCGGTCCAGAGGTTCTCCAAGACATTAAGAAACACTATGACGTGGACTTCATCATCAACTCCCACACACACCCTGATCACACTGCTTGCAATTGGATGTTCAACGAAAAGCCCATCTACGTCCCTGAAGAAGGACTCAGCACAAGTGGAAACGTGGTCACGCTTTCTCAGAGATTTGTGAGCAAAGAATTGGCGCCAACATGGCAAAAATTCGTGAGGGGCTCAATGAACTTCAAAAACTGCACGCCAACGAACAGCTACACCAGTAGAACCACTTTCAATTTTGGCGAAACAACTATCCTACCAATTCACACGCCTGGGCACACAAAAGATCACTACTGCTTTTACATCGAGAAGGAGAAAATCCTATTCTCGTTCGACTACGATCTGACGGAGTTTCCATGGTATGGTCACAGAGAATCCAGCATCTCAGAATTCAAGGAATCAGTAATGAAACTCAAAGCCCTACCCCTCGAAACTGTTGTTTCATCTCACCGAGGAATCATCAATGAGCGTATAGACGCCGAGTTCACCAAATACCAAAGCATAATCGATGAAAGAAACGCCCACATCTTATCTTTACTCAAAGCCGAGAAAACTCTGGGTCAGCTTGTAGACATGGCTCCGATATATGGAGCTTTTCCTTACGCTCCGAAACTGCTCCGCTACTGGGAAGAGAAAATGATTGAGAAACATTTGAATGAACTAGAGATACACCAAAAAATAAGAAAGACGCCAACTGGGTACACAAGAATTTATAATTAGCGGGAAATCTGAATGCTGCATACTAGATTCTTCTCACCCCTTCGCTGTTCAGGGGCGCAGCCCTCGCTTTCGTCGTTTAAACGTGCAGTCATTGAACGCTCAACTACTACGATACTTTTTTATGTCTTGCCGCCTGAGTTACAAGCATCCCCGAAAATGTTCGGTGGCATTATATATGGAAAAAACCGAAGATGAACCTTATCACGTGACCATCGAGGTAGTGAATCCGCGATGCAAAGGACTGCAGCTGTTGAGGAAAGTTGGGGTCCAACAATGCACACTCATTGATGTTCGAAACGTATCCGGTGGTCTCACTCGACATTTGGTTAAAGCTCCTTCCAAACAAATCCAAAAATTGCCTGAAGGCGAAACCATCAAAATTCTTGAGAGCCGAAAACCTGGAGGCGAATCCTCGGTTTGGTTTGATGTTAAGGGCTGTAACCTTTGCAAAACAGTATTGGCTCACGGCTCATTTTTGATATCTGGAAAGAATCTAGAAGATTACACGATCATCTACAATTTTGTAACACCCAGCTTTGACGCATACAAGAAGATTCTGGCGACATTAGAGTCTAGCGGGTTAGAGCCCAAAGTACTCGAAGCAGGAAAATTTGTGCCTACAGGGAAAGCTTTAACAGAAAGACAAGAGCGAGTGCTTTGGTTGGCGTTGAAAATGGGCTTCTTCGACTTTCCGAGAAAAATCACAATGAAGCAGCTCGCAAATAGGTTGAGGATGGGAATGTCGACGCTGTCAGAAATAACTCGAAGAGGAACACGACGACTCTTGGAGAACCACTTCAAAGCATAGATCTGTAGGCCATCACTTATCCGGTTTACAAGCAAGAACAGCGTTCGTCGTCTCAATCTTTACCATCGATCGCCTTCGCATAAGAAATCCTAAAAAGACGGCTTAGAAGAGTGGTTGAACATGTTAAAACTGCAAAGGCCCAAATTTTCCCCTGCCTTCGCAATTGCAATGACGATTTTTATTGATGCAAGTGGCTTGCGCGCGCCTTAATAAAACATATACGGGTTGAATCACCCCATTAATCTGGCGACTCCTGCGTGTGGTTTGTGATCATATGGTTGAATTAACTTTCTTTGGCGGCGTCAATGAGATCGGAGGTAATAAGATTCTTGTTAAAGATAAGGAAAGTTCAGTATTCTTCGACTTTGGCAAATCCTTCTCTTGGGGATCTAGATATTTCGCAAATTGGCTGGCTCCCCGTGACATCAGTGGATTACGAGATTTTTTTGAATTCAAGCTACTGCCGAGAATGAAGGGGCTGTACTCCAGCGACCAGCTTGCATTCACGAATCTTAAATACACCGATCCGCTTGTCGATGCAGTCTTCCTATCTCATGCTCATTTTGATCACGTAGAGCATATTAAGTTCCTAGACCCCAAGATTCCAATCTACTTGGGTGAAGGAACCAGGTTTTTCCTCAGCGCCATGGAAGAGACCAGCAGCTTCTGCAATTATAGAGCGCATGATTATCGGACATTTAGGACAGGAGCGAAAATTAGAATTGGAACCGTTGAAGTCGAACCCATTCACGTTGATCACTCAATCCCCTCGGCCTATGGCTTCCTGATTCACACAAAGGAAGGCACAATAGTGTACACTGGAGATCTCAGAGCTCATGGTCCTAAAAGCGATATGACAAAGGAATTCGCGAAGAAAGCTCGGGACTCTGAGCCCATCGCTATGATCTGCGAAGGCACTCGAATGGTCGAGAAGGAGAGGCGAAAGAACTACTCAGAGCGCCAAGTCATGAAGATGAGCGATAAAATCGTATCTTCGACTGATAAAATAGTCTTTGTGACGCACTATAGCAGAGATATGGATCGGTTCAGAAGCCTCTATCAGGCTGCTACGAAGAATGATCGAAAAATGATCATTTCTCCCAAAGCAGCTTACTTACTCAACAGGCTTGTCGAAGACAAAAAACTTGATCTCCCCGACCCTATGAAAGACGAGAACCTTCTGGTATATTACAAACGGAAAAAAACGGGACAATTCGTGGAGACAGATTACTACCGGTGGGAACGAAAATTCCTAGAAAAGCAAGTTACATCCAAGCAAGTGCATCAGAACCAAAACAAAACTGTTATGAACCTTGGTTTCTACCAGTTTGGCGAATTAATTGATATCAGACCAAGTTCAGGCAGCCACTTCATTCACAGCATGAGTGAGCCTTTCAGCGAGGAGGACATCGAAGACGAGATAATGCACAATTGGCTAAGACACTTTAAAATCCGTTTCCACCAATTACACGCATCGGGACACATGGATAAGCAGCAACTGGTCGACTTGGTTGAATACGTTGCGCCCCAAACGTGTTTCCCAATTCACACGGAAAACCAGAAAATATTCAAAGCAAGCTGCAGACAGACAAAAGCCATTGAATTTGGTAAACGGTACACAATCTAGAGACAAAGATGCAGCCCGCAAATTCACACTTGCTAGGTATGAGAATCCAAGTGAACATCGATATCTACACAGGCATTTTTGGGAGACCCTCTACACTCGTAACACGAAATCCACGACTCAAAACTTATATATATACATTACATCATTGCATGTTACATGTTACGAATTACAAGTTGTGGGAAAAATGGGTAAAGACGCAAGTGAAAGGAAGAACGCTGTTCCTGAAAAGGAAAACAAGGCTGTAATGGTAGCGTGTTGCCCAGAAGGTGAAGGCGCGGAGAAGATTCACGAGAAGGTTCTTCTGAGAATCAGCGAGAAACTTGAGGGTCGGAGTAATGTGGTCATGACGAGATTGAATGATGAAGACCTGCTGCAAATCGATGCGCTTGTAGAGGTTGAAGCCTTCAGAAGCAGATCGGAAGCCACGGCATTCTTCATCAAGGAGGGCATTCAAGCTCGCAAAGATCTGTTTCTTAAGGTCATGCCTACGGTGGAGAAGATAAGAGAATTGAAGGAGCAGGCGAAAAGGTCGCTTGTCAAGGAATAAATAATAGCGGTTCGTAAAACGGTGTTGAGAATGGCCGAAGACTTGAATCGAAAAAGGGTGAGAGAAGGATATCGCAAAATCGCTAACGATGGGCTGTGTGGTACGGCTTCCGCTTCATGCTGTGAGAGTGCCACGCCGCGGGATAAGCTGAGCAAGAGATTCGGGTACACTCGCGATGAGCTGAATGCTATTCCAAAAGCGTCAAACCTCGGGCTTGGGTGTGGAAATCCTGTTGCCTTTGCGTCCTTGAGAGAAGGTGAAACCGTCATCGATTTGGGGTCAGGCGCTGGTGTTGACTGCTTTCTCGCAGCGAGGAAGGTTGGAGAAAGGGGAAAAGTCATTGGTATCGATATGACACCTGAAATGCTCGACAGCGCGAGGGAAAATGCGCGAAAGGGTGATTACACGAACGTCGAGTTTAGGCTTGGCGAAATCGAGCATCTCCCCGTAGCTGACAACACTGCGGATGTGATTATTTCAAACTGCGTGATCAATCTCACAATAAACAAGAAGCAAGTCTACGAAGAAGCCTTCCGCGTCTTGAAGCCTGGAGGAAGGATAATGGTTTCGGACTTGGTCCTGAGGAAAGAACTTCCGTCTGTAATAAGAGAGAAGGCCCATCCATCCAGCTGCATTAAGACCGCGATCCTGAAAGACAAATATTTGAAGACTGTAGAAGCAGTTGGCTTCGTGGATGTAAGGATCCTTGATGAAAGAGAATACTGTTCCGAGGAGCTTTTAGGTGATCCTGATGCCAAAGTAATTGTTGTCGACCGCAACACTAATTCTCCAGAGTTGAAGAGCTTATCCGAACTCGACAAAAAATCAAGGGAGATGGTAGAGAAGGTTCTTGCATCAACTCTGAGCATTAGTATTTCAGCAATAAAACCTTGAGGAGAGAATCGACAACGAAGTTCTACATAACAAATCCTGAAAGACCAGTAATCACAGTCAAGGGGACAATAAATCAGGAGGGACCCTTCAACTTCATTTTTGACACTGGAGCGTCAATGACAGTTATTGAGAAACGGACAGCGATAGAACTTGGTCTTTGTGAAAACGCCTTAATCACGCGAGAGGCTTACGGCGCTGGCGGTGTTCTCCCTTCCTCCATAGTCACTGTTAAATCGATCAAGGTTGGCGAAGTTGAGGCCTTAGACATTCAAGTTGGAGTGCTAGACTTGTCAAATTTGACCAAGAGTGGTTGCATGGATGAATTCGCGGGAATTATAGGCTACAACTTCGCTAAAGACTATCGAGTTACCATCGATTACCCAAACCAAGAGATATTCTTTAAGTGAAGGCAACATGTATACGTAGCTCTGGCGTTGCTGTTCCTACACTGCATTTCTGCCAGGAACACGGCTTTCCTGAGCTTCTTTGCCACTCATCATGTACACGCGAGCTTGAGCAGCATGCTTTCTCGGGTTCAGTGGTAGCCCGGGAGAGATTCGAACTCTCGTCAGAGGGTCCAAAGCCCTCTATGCTTGTCCACTACACTACCGGGCTCTAGAGTGCCTATACACTTAACCATCGTAAAAACCTTAACATCTCCTCGAACATATACACGATTAAAAGCCGTGAAAAATCTTGGGTGTCCATCTCACTCCATTAATAAAAAAGAGAGTCTTAACCTTGAACGATTTGAGAGGTAAAAGTTTAGCTGTAGATGCCAACAATTATCTCTATCAATTTCTGTCTTTGGTTCGAACACGGGATGGAACGCCTCTCAAGGATTCGAGGGGAAATATCACCTCTCATCTTGTAGGTTTGCTGTTCCGTTCTACGCGCTTAATATACGATTTTAGCATTGACCTAGTCTTTGTTTTTGACGGGCAACCCCCTCGCATGAAAGAAGCGGAAATTCGAAAACGGCGTGCACAACGTGAAAAGGCTAGCTTGGAGTGGAAAGAAGCCCTCAAAAATCGAGACTACGTTAAGGCCTTCTCAAAAGCAGTCATGACAAGCCGGCTAACACAGCACATGATTGAGGATGCCAAGGAGCTTCTCACGCTCTTGGGAATTCCATATGTACAGGCGCTTACCGAAGCAGAGGCTCAAACCGCTTACATGAGCATGCGTGGAGATGTTTGGGCAGCTAGCAGCAAAGACTACGACAGCCTACTCTTTGGGGCATCAAGGCTACTGAGATTTCTAACTATTTATGGGCAAGAGTATCTTCCAAGCAAGAGAAAAGCAAGACCTCTGAAGCCTGAACTTATCACGCTACGCCAACTTCTGCACCATCATGGCATAACGCGTCGACAGTTAGTGGATTTGGCCATCCTGGTTGGCACTGATTTCAATGAAGGCATCAAGGGTGTTGGACCCAAAACTGCGCTCAGAGTTGTCAAGAAATATGGAGAAATCGAAAGCCTACCAAGCGAATTTCTGTCAAAGCTCACACCGCAATATCAGCAAGTCAGAGAAATCTACCTTCATCCAGAAATAGTTCCCCAATACGCACTAAATTATGATCTTGTGCGTGAAGAAGAGCTTTTCCACTTTCTCTGTGACAAGAGAGATTTCGCTCGAGAGAGAGTAGAAACTGCAGTCCATAGAATGAAAGAAACTTACAGCCGCAAAAAACAGATGAAGCTTGAAAAATGGTTTGCTGCCCACACGTAGCCTGAGTGTTCATATTAGAGTGTTTAGATTTTATATGATTTCCTCCCTTCTGTGTAGAAAAGACAAAAAAGCGTCAGAAAGTTATATTAACTATTTCCACGGAAACGTATGGGCTAATGAGAGGTATATAAAAATGAGAACAGATTATCCATTATATCTAATAGCAATCATATGCTTTATTGGAGCTCTGTATGCATACGTCACCTTGGCCCAAACTCCGCTGTATCTTTATGCCTTGGCTGTGCTAGGAATAATCTTTCTAGGACTAGGATATATAGTAAAGCCAAAACCAGCAGCACCGCCCTCATCGTCCACAACGCAATCTCCTGTAAAATCATCGCTAGCCGCATCGCAACCTGAGCCAGAAGAGGAGCCAGAAAAGCCATCGTCAAAAAAGCAGACGCGAACCCGCAGAAAGACTACACGCAAGAGACGCAAAAAGAAAGAGTAGCATCGCTTAGCATTCGTTTTTCGATTGGATTCCCGTTGTGGTCGACACCGACCATTGGCTAATGCCTGCTTTCATCCTTTTTCAACGCTCTTTGGACGCAGAAGCATCCTTGGTCGTCAAGTCTCCAGTTTCTGCAGGCATCTAATGTGGTGCGAATTGGATTTTTACGGTTTAAGAAATGAAACACGCAGAAAACCTGATCTGGATAGTTATACGCAGAGTGATACTTGCAGCTGCCACAGTATTTATGTTTTGTTTGCTTCCTATTGGTCACCTTTTCTCCCTTCCGAATTCGTCTCCCAAGCGTTCGAGAACCGACGCCACAATCAGTGGAAAGGCTATCAAGACGTCACCTATGATAGTAACTTTGTCAGCCTGCGCTTTGATTTTTCCCCAGCTCGTCGCTTCTCTCAAGGTCGAACCTGAAAGCCCGCCGGTCTCTGGGCGATCCATTGTAATTAGAATTGCATAATCGATCCCTTTGCTAGCGATGGCGGCTGTGTGTTGCACGGTGTTTCGGGGCACTCCACCTCCCAACACAATCATGCCCATTCGAGGTGAATTAGCAGCTAAGTTTATGATGTCTGACATTTCCTTAAACGCATCGACTTGGAGGACACCTTTTGGCGGGTTGCGAGAAGCGTGAAGCCAGTGGATGTAGCCGAATTCGGAGTCACGTATTGCTGGAACGAAAACAGGCACTTTGGCTTCGTGCGACGCTCGCAGAATTGAATCTGAGTCTTTGAGACGTTTCCCAATCTCTGCCATTAACTCGTTTGAGGAAAAAATGTGACCCTTACTTTCCTCTGCGATTTCATCGAACATCTTTGCAACCTCAAAGTCTTCCTTCATGAAGTCTTCTTCAGGTACAAAAATGTCATAGATGCGGAAGATGTGACTTTTGTAGAGGTATGAATCATCAATGTTCCAATGACCCTTGTAGTGGTGACCACCCATGGCTTCAAGCAAATCATGAATTATGTTCGCGCCTGTTGTTACCACGGCATTTACAAACCTTCTGCGAATCAGATCTGCAATAATCGACCGAAGGCCAGCTGGAACAACAGCGCCTGCAATGGCAATAAAAATGGTGCATTCTTTGTCTCGAATCATACGTTCGTAAATATCGCACGCAGTAGCCAGTCGTCCTGCTCCAAAGCACCCTGACCTTCCAAACTCGCGTATCAATTGATCAATTGTCATCTTTGATTCAAGGTTCATGTGAACTACTGCGTCTTGAAAAAGGTCTTTCCGCTTCGTTTCACTTCACCTTCTGCAGTCTTAATGTCATTTCATATTGGAAAAGGTTTTCTTAGAACTAGACGTGCGAAATTTTTGCAAATGTCATTTCTTGCTAGTCATTTCTCTTCTTGATGAGAAGATAAATGGTGTAGCGCTAGAGAAACGGCTATCTATGCCTTTTCATTCGCTTTCTTCTTCTGGCTCTGCTACTTTGGTTTCTTTGGCCTCTCCGACAACCTCAGCTTCCGCAAATCTTCTGCTGATCCTAGTGATGCGAATTTTCACATGGTCGCCAGGCTTCGAATCGGGTACAAAACACACGAGTCCTTTGATTCGCGCGATGCCTTCGCCTCGGCGACTAAGTTCTTCAATTTCAACATCGTATTCTTTCCCAATTTCAACAGGCTTTGGTGGAAAACGCCTAGGACTAAAATCTCTCTTTCCGCGTCTTTCATATTGCATTCTATCACCTCTTAATAACTCACAAAAGCAATTACGTATTTAGCCCATTTACGTTACAGTCAGCTTTCCGTACCGGCCCACGTTGAGTTGAATTTCTCCGCGGAAAGAGGTTACATAGCCATTTTCGATTTTAACGGTATTGTTTTCGCTGACTTGCTCTATTTGGTCATTCCATAAGGTTAGCTTTATTTGTCCAGAGCCATCGCTGATCGTGGCGTTTGCCACGCGGTATGTTTCGTCCTTGTAACGAGACATGACTTCACGAGCACCTTCTTTCTCCAGTACCTTAGCTTCCACGTTTACGCGTTTCATTCCATTCTTTAAATCCTTTATTTGCAATTTGCGTCTCCCATTCCATTTGTTCACAATCTCGCCAAGACGAACCATGTAAAAGGCAGCCCGACGCCACTCATTTACATTCTGTTGTTCTGGCAAGCTTGTGGTTTTGAAGGGAGATTACGTTTAATATAAAGTTTATTATCCGTCGTGTGCCCGCGCTTTTGTGGGCTTTCAGTCGATTCTTATAATCTGAGTGACAAAAAGAACGATCACAAAGAAGATCGTGGCTGTGGGAAAGATTATCCAGATCTCAAAGAGGTTGATTAATACACCTAGGACGATAGGCATCACCATCCCTATGATACTTTCAGGAATGAACTGTAAGCTGTAAGCAGTTCCCCTAGACTTCTCGGGCACGATTTTCGCGACCAACGAAGTTGTGATGGGCATAGTCATGATGTTGAAGAAGCCATAGACAAGATAGAATGACACTGTCTGTGCCGTTGAAGTTGAGATAAACATTAGAAACAAGGCAATGGTCACCGTCGAGACAATCAGTGTAAGGGATTTTCTCCATCCTATTTTGTCCCCCACGTAACCTCCAACGATAACACTTGTCAGACCGATTAATGGACTCAAACCGAAAACGATGCTTGCTAAACCAGCGTCTAATCCTTTGCTCTCAGTGAGGTAAGTTGTTAGATATGTTGAAATTGTTCCGCTCGCAGCGCTAGCAAAGAGCATAAGTGAAATCAAAGACAAGAAGGTGGTCGACATGACATCCCTAAGTGGCGTCGTTAGACGCTTCTTTTTCCTCTCTTCAGAATCTTCCTCTCGATCTTCATCTACATTCACGAACAATGCAGTCACTGCTATGAGAAATATTGGTCCAGCCCAGATGAGATAGATAAACCTCCATCCAAGCCAATTTAGAACCAAGCCCAACGTGATAGGTCCGAGAGAGATTCCAAAAGTGCCGCTCGCTCCGTGGAAACCCAAAGCCCTACTCAGGAAATCTGAGGGGGAAATATTGCTCGTTGCACTCAACGCTGATGGATGATAAAATGTTGATGCCAATGCAATTAAGGAAAAGCTTAGGACCACGATCTCTATGTCCTGAATAAAGAAGAGCAGGAAAACAGCTAACACATTCAAAAATAGGCTGAATGAAATTAGCTTTGTGTGCCCTAAACGGTCAGCAAATAGCCCGCTTGGCACTGAAAAAACTAGTGAGACAGCTCGAGGAATCGACACAATTATACTTGCTTGAATAATAGACAATTCATATTCGCCAATCAAAATGGGCAACAGAGCTAGCGGAAGGTTTGTGTAAACATGAAGCAAAGTATGGGAAATGCAGAGAAAGAGTAACTTGAGTTGAAATGCTGTTTTCTCCATGAATTCACCTGATTCGCAGCTTGGATTTGGTGTGCTTATGATATAAAATCTTTAAAACAACAGCTTGCAACAACACGCTGGAGATGCTAGAAAGAAGCTGATGAGCAGCCTAACATGTGTGCTTCGCAGAGAAGAGATGAGACCGATTACTGAATCTTGTGTACACACGACTGCTGTATGTTCTTTCATGGTTGTCAGGCATCATTCCATCTTACCGTGTGGACATTCGCGCGCGCGAGAAGAATCGTGATGGTGAGCATCAGGTGATCACTAGGACACTGCAAACAATCCGAAATCTCAAATAAACACTAAAATAACTTATATTTCCCTAGTATTATTACATATATCGTAATATAGGTTAAATCTTTTAAGCGCCAAAACCTAATCAATAACAAATCATCCTAGCAGGCGAAATTCGATGGGAGAAAAAGAATCGGAGAAGCAACTGGAAAAGCAGATAACTAACATCCTTACAACGGCTGAAGTTGCAGCAATCAAAGCAATGTTGGAAAAAGACCACGCTATAGATTGTCTCTTCCTTTTGGCCTTGGATAAAGGGAAATGGAAGAAAGCGAAATCTTACATGAATGAACATGAACTCACCCTCAGCGACGGCACATACCGGGCTCGTATGATTGAAATCACTCGTTTGGGCCTCGCAGACGCCATTCCCATAGACCCTCTTAAGAAGCAGTACAAAATTACAGAGAAAGGCAAAAAATTGGCTATGGCCTTGCTTGAGCTGCTTCAAAACGCATAGAAAAGATCAATGACCATTTCACTCAATGCGAACGGTTTGATCCCTCGGCTCTGCACGTTCGCTTTCCTATGGGAATTGCTGCAATAGACGCGTTTTTTGCCTCCTTTTTCAGTTGTTCACTTCAGCCTCTGAGAAGTATCATTATCATAATTCCTAAGAGTAAGAATGCAACTTCGACAATTGATATTTTTGTGCCTGTTTCTTTATGAAGTTCAGGGATCAGGTCTGTGGTGGCGATATAAATGAAGCCGCCGCCTGTGAATGCAAGTATGTATTTGCTGGGTGGGAGGAATCCAATGAAAAAGTAGGTCATTAAGGCTCCCGTTATTGCTAGTATTGCGCTGAGAAAATTTAAGGAGATGGCTTTTCTCTTGCTGAATCCTCCATAAAGGAGCACGCCAAAGTCACCAAGTTCTTGGGGTATTTCGTGCATTAGAACTGCTAGGGTGGTGATTATCCCCAACGATTCGGATGTCAGAAAACTTGCTGCTATTGCTATTCCATCAATGAAGTTGTGCATTCCATCGCCTGCAAGGTTCAAATAAGCGAAAGGATGAACTTTGCATTCTCGTTCGTGGCAGTGGCGCCATATGCTTTTCTCGAAAAGGAAGAAAACCAAGAGGCCAAAAACCACAGCAATGAATATTCCATCGTCAAGTGTCGAGAAGGCCTCGGGAATTAAATGGAAAAAGGCTCCTCCTAAGAGGGAGCCGGAAGCAAAGCTGACAAACACTAGAAGTACCTTTTTCAGAGCGGTTTCCTTCACTGCTATGAGGATGGCTCCGACGAGTGAAATGACGCTAACAAGAGCTGTGGACCCCAGAATCCAAACAAGAGTAAGCATGGTTGTTCTGTACTTACTTTATTCTAAGGCTAATAAAGCATCTGTTCGCTCGAGTATGTTGACGAATTACTAATCACGTCTTCCTGTATCTGGTACTCAACACAGCAATGTAGTAAAATTGAAAGTTCTTCCGAGTCAAGCACCCACGAAATTCACGTCTTCGATGCGTATTGTTGGCATAACCGAGTTTTGAAATTGCTTCGTGTCTTCACTTACCTGTGAAATTTGCTGTAGCCAATCATAAGCAATGCCGGAGACCATTCCACCTTGGATTGGAAATTGAATCTCTCCGTTGTGGATGAAGAATGCGTTGGAGAGTTGTGCGCTGATTAGCCCAGAGCCTGGTTGGGGAAAGCCAGCCATCGATTCAACCAGCACGCCTTTCTCCATTTCTGAGATTAGTTCCTCCTTTTTCTTGTTTCCTGGTTTAATTATTAAGTTTGAGGGGTAGATTTCAGGTTTTGTACGGTAGCCACTGCCAATGATGCTGCGAACCATGTTAAATCCGCCGGCATAGCGAGAAGCGTTTCCAGTGTTTTCGGTTTCCAATGTGTCTGCGGAGGTAGCGTTGTGGAGGAAACTTTCCAATCTGCCTTTTTCAATTAGAACAGTTGTCTGAGAGCTGTAGCCTTCATCGTCAAAACTTCTGGATGAAAACCCATTTTCGAGCGTTGCGTTGTCTATTATTGTCAGGTTCTCCGATGCCACTATCTGTCCAAGTTTTTCAGTCCAGGCTGATCGTCCAGCCATCACTGTTTCTCCCTTTAAAGCGTCAATTAGCACATCGACGAGCTGATATGAAACTGCTTCAGGAGCAAATATCACTGCTCCTTGAAAGCCTTTGAGAGGCTGCGGTTTGAACATTGTAACTACCTTTTTGCCAACGCTTTCTCCAACATTTTCTGGATCCAAGTCTGCTTTTCGAGTGAATATGAACTCGTAGCAACTGCTTGTCACTTCACTGTTTTGTTTGCCCGCTCCTCCAAGATACATTAGGGCTTTGGTTTCCTGCGTTTCTAAATCGACATCCAACGTGTTTGTGATGCCCCGCCAACCAGACTGGAGAAGTACACGTCCATCTTTGGCTATAACTCGTTTATCGAATTCTTCGGCTGCCCTTATCGTTCGTTCTGCAATATCAATCGCTTCGTCGACAGCCATGTCAGCCAGTCTAGGGTCAAACAATCCTTTCACGGCCCTTGGACGGCTTGCTTTTGGCAGCGCAAAGTTGGGGGAGCCTGAGCCCACTCTTGCTATGGCCAACGCCTTCTCTGCAGCTTTTGAGATGGCTTTTTCGGTGGGAGTGTTTGTGCAGGCAAATCCAGTCTTATTGTCAGCGATGGTAACTCGAAATCCTACGCCAGAGTCATCTACCTTGTTTTGGGCTAAGATCTCAGAATTTCTGATGGTGACTTCGGTTGTTTGGGTGTTGGTGTAGAAAGCTTCTGCGTGTGTTGTGTTCCTCTTTTCGAGGATTTTTATTGCTTTGCGAGCTGCGTTACTGAGAAGGGCCCAGTCTTTTTTTGACCTCAACCTTCTAGTCTCCTATTCCTCCAACTAGAATCTCACAACGAATCGCGGGAACTACACGCCCTTGAACCGCAAACTGAAATTTCCCACATGCACCAGGACGAAGAACTACTTCTTTACCAACTGCATCAATGGTTTTGAAGACTTCAATGGCGTTGCCTGCCACATTCGCTCCTCGAAGTTCTTCAACTATTTTTCCTCCTTGTATTCGTTTAGCCTTTTGAAAGCCAAATGTGAAATCCGCGTTAACATCAGCTTGGCCACCGAAAGTTCCTTCAAGAAAGAGCCCTTCTTTAACATCTTCTACCAACTCTTCTGAGGAATAATCTCCTCCGGCAATACCGATGTTGGTCTGTCTGATTAGGGGTTCAACGCTGTAATCCCATGCATGGGCATTACCTGTCGCAGAGACATTCGAGAGCGCTGCGCTTGCCCTATCGTGCATGAAGGACTTCAGCAATCCATTTTCAATAAGCGTGGTACGTTTGCATTCGACTCCTTCGTCATCATAGGGAAAGTAGCCTAAACCACCCTCAACATGGCCATCATCGTAAATGGTAATGAGATTAGAAGAGACGACTTTGCCGATGCAATCGCCAAAACCGCCGCCTGCCATCGCCAAATCGGCCTCGAGAGGATGCCCAATAGCCTCATGAAGCAATGTTGCACATAGGGTCGGATGGATTATGACGCGAAACTTTCCAGAAGGTGGTGCTTTTGTACTAAGAAGTTTTTTTGCATCATCTGCGACCTGTTTTCCTAGGGAGTATGGTGAAGCTTTGTCAAAGAGTTCGAGTCCCCCAGTGTGACCAATATTTTCCGATGCAGGGCAAAGTAGCCCGCTACTTTTTGCTATGGCGGTGATGAATAGCAGCACTCGAGTGGCGTTTTGACGTATGCGGATTCCTTCAGAGCTTAAGAAGTATTTTTCGTCCTCCATGCTAATGTATGTTGCTTCTATATCTGCAACTTGCTGTCCCACCTCTTTTGCACCTCTATATGCCTCTAGGGGAATTTTTACTATGTCTTCTGTGGAAAGATCTTCAATCGGCTTTTTGACAGGAGTTGACACATCTGCGACGTGTTCCCTGGACGACTCGAGTCTTAGTTTTTGGGTTTTCAAGTGCGCCGAGGCCTTAGCGAGTTTTATCGAATTCTCTAGGACCTGCTTTGCGCTTTCAAAGCTAAGCATGTTTGTTGAACTAAAACCCCAAGACTTGTTGTCTACATAAGTTCTGACGCCAAGGCCAGTGAGAGAGATGTCGGAGCACTCTTCGACGACACCATTTTTTACAGTGCAAGTTTTCATTGCTCGAGTCTGTCCCCGCAACTGCACTAAATCTGCCTTCGTGGTCGCCCGAGTTTCTAAACATCTTTCTAAGAGTTCAAACATTGCTGGCAACTCTTGGTCATCTAAACCTGTTATCGAAGGTTGAAATAGGTAGGTTTTCCTATCTAACTGTTTGGTCACCGTTGCCCATCATAATATGCGCGGGCTTTGAAAGGCTTCCATTTTTTGCATCGAGTTCAGAGGAATTGCGTACGTTCTTCGACGGTTCTATCTGCATCTGCGCTGTTATGTATGGTGGTTCTATTGGTAAGGAGAAATCTTCGAGTCAACCGGTTTTTTTGGGATTAGCTTGTCTGCGAAAAATCTTATTATTTCATGCTGCCCTTTCTATGCAAAGGGAATAGACATGGAATGGCTAAGCTTAGGTGATGTTCTAAGGGTTCACGCGAAGAATTATCCTAGAAAGGAAGCAGCTAAAGACTGGCGTGGAGCAAGCAGGACATATGCTGAGCTTGATTCGAGGACAAACAGACTAGCAAATGGGTTATTGAAGATGGGTTTACGCAAAGGTGACAGGCTTGCTGTTATGCTCTATAACTGTCTTGAGTTTGTAGAGATCTGTTGTGCTTGTGCGAAGATAGGTGTGGTCGTTGTCACCGTTAATTGGCGTTTTATCGGCAAAGAAGTAAAGTTTGTGGTTAATAATGCAGACGCGAGGGCTGTGGTTTTAGATGAGGAGTTTATAGAATGCGTAGACTCAATTCGCTACAACCTTCCGATTGTAGGTAAAGAAAACTTCATAGTGGTAGGTCGAGGAGAGCATTCGGGCTATATAAATTATGCTAACCTTCTGGAAGGCTCTCCTGACAGTCAGCCCCTAGTAAATGTGAGTAGTAGCGACGCGTGGTTTCAGATTTACACTTCTGGAACGACTGGGACACCGAAAGGGGTTGTTCGATCTCATAAATCGTACCTGTCGTTTTTTCTAATTAATGCCGTTGAGTTTGGATTCACACAAGGCGATAAGGGCATGATTGTCATGCCTTTATATCATGTAAACTCGACGTTTTACGGCTTACTCTTCTTATACATTGGAGCGTCCCTTTATGTTGGTTCGGACAAGGGTTTTGACCCAGTCGAGCTTCTGCGGGTCATTGATGCGGAGAAGGTGACCTTCATCTCGCTGATCCCCACCCATTATCACCTAATCTTAGAGGTTCCTGATGATACAAAGAAGAGATTTGATCTTAGTTCTATGCGAAGTTTATTGTGTTCTTCAGCTCCTGTCCGAAGCAGGATAAAGAAGGGAATCCTGAGGTATTTTTCGGACATCAAGTTGTATGAGGCTTATGGATCCACAGAAGCTGGTCTCGTCACAATTCTTAAGCCCGCAGACCAGCTGAGGAAGTTAGGTTCAATGGGACGAGAATGCCTCGGAACAGATTTAATTAGACTCTTGGATGAGAATGGACGCGAGGTGTCAGTTGGCGAGGTTGGAGAATTATATTCTCGCGGTCCTATGATGTTTGATGAATATTATAAGATGCCTGAGAAGACGAAAGAATCCTTCAAAGGTGATCTCTTTACTGCTAGAGACATGGTGAAGCGCGACGAGGAAGGCTACTATTACATCGTCGATAGGAAAGATAACATGGTCATTACGGGCGGAGAGCATGTATACCCTTCTGAGGTTGAAGAGATAATTTCTAAGCACCCTAAAGTTTTTGATGTTGCGGTGATTGGTGTGCCTGATGACAAGTGGGGTGAGGCTGTAAAAGCATTTGTAATTTTGCGGAAGGGTGAGAGTGCCAATGAAGAGGAGATTGTGGAATGGTGTCGCGAGAATATGGCAGGATTCAAGAAGCCCAAGTCAGTAGATTTCATCTCTTCGTCTGAGATGCCGAGGACCGCAACTGGAAAGATTCTGCATAGGAAGCTTCGAGAAAGATTTACTTCGTTACCGTGATGCAAAGGCAATTATCCATTCTGGTTCTTTTCATTCAACACCTGAAGGAAGACTTCCATGTTTCTCTTGATCTGAGCTTCATCGTAGTTTCTCCGATCTGTGGAATCCATGTTCACTATGAGGCTTTGCACTCCTAGCTTCCTGTAAACCTCTTCCTTAACAGCTGTTTCCCCTATGGACATCATTCTACAACCCCAGTTGGTGGGGAGAATTACACCGTCAGCGCTGAATTCCTCAGCAAGATCTTGTATCAAGTGAATTTTCCTATCTATGCTGCAATTTGCGAAGTTTGGTAAATACTTCTTAGCAAAGCTCTCAAAAGGTCTAGAGGGATCTAGTCTTCCCATCCAAACATGAGAAAATGTTTCTGCGACAACAACTGCGCCTAGGGTGTTGAGATATTCAAAGAACTTGAGGTCAAACCAAGGGGGGAGGTTGTCCCAAACTAGTCTGTAGTTCTCGGTCTCTGCTGCACCAAACTTGTTTTCTGCTCGCTCTTTAACTTCGTTTCGCAGTCTTTCATAAAATTCGACTGCTGCTGGAGAACCTGGAATACTAAGTAGGAAGAACACTGCGGAAAATGCGTCGCGCGCGTCCATTGGCGATGGAATGGTTTTTCGATAGTGTTGAATTTCCCCCCATAGTTGGCTTGTGCGGTCAGAAAGAGCTGTAATTTCTTTTAGTCTTTTTTTATCCAGTTTCGTGTCAGTTTTCTCCTCGAGGAAATCAATCAGCTCTTTCAGTTGAGAAATGTAAAACTCGATGTGTGCTTTTTCAAGATGCTCCGAGTCTGCACCACTGATGTTGTAGGGCATGTTTAAAAGGTGCAATGGAGCCTTAAAGCGATCACCAATATATTGAAACCATTTAAAATGAGTGTCGCATGCCCCTGTTGACGCAACAAGCATGTCTGGTCTCGGCAGGCCTTCCTCGGGCGAATTCTCCTTATCCGAAAGTGAACCAATCACACATCTTGCATAGGAGCAAAGGTCTTTAGAAAAGTTCCTGCTTTCCGCGATTTCACAAAACTTCACAGCGACCCGTTTAGCTGCGCACAGAGAGGCATAGTTTTCAGGCCAAACGGGAAAAATATCCATCGCCTGCAGTATCTCAACTGGAAACGTTGAAGCAACCCACGCGACCGGCTTTCCCTCAGCCTTGGCTTTGTGAGCGTCCCTGTAAAACTTCTTGATATAAGCTTTGTAGAAGCCTTTAGTGGCTTGCAGTCGCCTTCTGCGTTTCTGCTTCGCTTCGACCACTGCTACCCTACTCCCTTTACCATTTCTAAGAACGCTTCAATTCTTGTCTTTAGCTGAGCTGAACCGCTCAAAGAATGTTCCCATTCTAAATATAAGACGGGCAAATCTCGAGCTTCGAATTCTTTTACGAGTTGTGGCGCATCAAACATGTGGGTATCGCAAAACTTTAAGGCGAAAACTATTACAGCTTCGACATCAAATCGCTCTGCCATCTCAATAGTGTGGCTGAAATTTGTACCGGGCTCCAACATGAAAGACGACGAAACCTTATCTAAATACCGTTTTGCGATAGCTCGCAATGGGTCACCGTGGGAACTAACAAGATCCCAAAAATATTTCGAGCCTGTGCACAAGTCATCTGCAACAACGCTGCCGCCAATCGCTTCGATAATTCTGATTGGTTTCGAGTTATCCACTACACTACCCGATACAAGTAGTCTGACTCCGCCTTTTGGTGGATCGGCACGATTGGAGGCTCCCGCAAGTAGTCGTTTCAGCAATACATTATGTTCTTCCTTTGATGTCACCATGCTGGAGAGCACAATTTCTAGCGCTTCCGCCCCGGATATCAATGGGGGGTCTTTCATCCTCAAGTCATAAACCTTCTTCAAAAGGAGTCTATTCTCATTGAAAATTCTGATTGCATTCTTGAGAGTGGTGTCTGAAAGCTTTTCTCCAAAAGTCACTTGTAATGAAGTTTTAAACCGGAAAATTTCGTCATAAAAGAAGTTGTGCGTCCCTTCTGTTCTGGTGTGGGGAGTGTTTATGAAGTGTACATAGGGGATTTTAACATGGTGTTTCCACAGGTCAAAGATCTTGTTTCGGTTGTCGCAACTGTTGGATATAACTAATCCGTCTAGGTACTCGTAATCCCCCTTAAGCGCTGAGTCAAAGCAGCTGCGGACAAAAGAACATGTGTTGATGGGTAAGTAAACATCAGCATGCTTTGAGGGTTCAAGACTTCCGGAGACCATGATAGGGATAGAATTGGCAGCATAGATCAGTTCCTCTGGTGTGTAAGCACAACTCCAGCCAACTAGATGTTTGCCTTTGGCCTGCCAACTTCTGGCCACATCGTGTTTGATTGAAAGTAGGGTCCTAAATGGTCTTAGAACATCCATCGGCTGCATCCCATGGGGGGTGTCTCAGATAGGCTGGAGTAAAGAGAAGAATGACTCCTTATTTTAAGGATTTGGGCTGGATGTTGCTCAAGCACAAACGGTCGCTGCAAGGAGTTTTAGGGATTTGCGTACCGGTTTTCTATGGCTTTCAGTAAACTGGTGAAGGTGGTGTTGACTGGAGTTGAGATTCCGTGTTTCTCTCCGTAGTTGGCTATTGCCCCGCTCATGAAGTCAACTTCGGTTGGTCTCTTATTTTCCACATCTATAAGCATGGAGGGTTTATGAGCCCCACCCTTCTCTAGGTATGATGAAAACTGGAAAAGGGCATCCTTGCCAAAGCTGTACCCATCTGCTTTTGCTACTTCTAATCCTTCTTGGAGTATCTCTACGGCAAGATCATGCGTATACTTGAATTCCATGGCTTCTCTCATTGTTTGTCCTGTAACAGCGCATATTGAGCAAAGAGCAGAGTTCAAAATGGTCTTTTCCCACACATGTTTCTTGACGTCAGGTGCTTCCCTCGTTGCCAGCCCAGAAGCCGTCATCAACTTGGAGATGTTCTTTGTTGTCTCGTCAATTGTATAAGTTCCTTTGTGGTATGCGCCGATATAGTTGGGTGGCTGGAACCAGTTCATCCTAGCGTTTCCAAAGCTGATTCTATTCCCCGCATAGTTGATAACCACCCTGTACGTTGTGTCAATTCCCAAAATCTTGCAGATGAGTTGTTCATTACCGAGTCCGTTTTGAAAACTAATTATCTTCATATCAGAATCATAGATTTCCTTGACTTCGGGAAGAAGGGCTTCTAAAATGCACGCTTTGGTCGTTATGAAAATAGTGTCTGGATTGAAAGTGGAAAGCTCCTGTATTGAACCAGCTGTTTTGTCTATTGCAGCGGTTACTTCTCTGATTCCCGAGATGTGCAGGCCTTCTTTTTTGATTGTGAACAGCAGCTTTTCCACAACATCTTCAACAACAACATCCGCGCCGTGTCGCGCAAGATGAGCTGCGAGAATGGAGCCCACAGGACCTAAACCGATGATCCCAATTATGGGCTTCTTAACTTCCATATTAAAACCATTAAATACTGTGCTGAAGGTGGGATTTATTTCTAACTACCTGAGAGCTGCTAACCAGTGTGCGGTCAGTTCTGAGGTTTAGATACGATGTTTGTGTAAGTGAACTCTAGCAGTTGGGACTCTGCTATAACTTAAATACGGCGGATGTGGAAATAGAATTCTCTTCAAGATTGTGAATGTGGTGCAAAATGGAAATAACTAGAATCGCAGTTTTAGGTGCTGGGTTGATGGGTCATGGAATTGCTCAAGTGTCTGCACAGGTAGCGAAGTACGAGGTGGCGATTAGGGATGTGAAGCAAGAATTTTTGGACAGAGGGATGGGAATGATCAGAAACAGCTTGGCGAAATTTGTAGAGAAACAGGTGGTATCCGAGCAGCATATGAAAGAGACTATGGCGAGAATCAATTCAACGCTTGACATGAAAGAAGCCGTCGAGCAAGCTGACCTCATTATTGAAGCCGTCCCGGAAAACCTTAAAATCAAGAAGGCAGTGCTTACAGAAGCCGATAGATATGCAAAAGAAGACGCAATAATTACTTCTAATACATCATCCATCAGTATCACCGAACTTGCGTCAAGCATTCAACGACCCGAAAAGTTCTGTGGTATGCACTTCTTCAATCCACCCCAACTTATGAAGCTAGTTGAGATTATTCGTGGAGCGAAAACGTCAGACGAAACAGTAGATGCAGTAGTTGCGGTTTCTCATAGAATGGGAAAAGAAACAGTGGTTGTCAAGAAAGACTCGGCTGGCTTCATTGTAAACAGAATTCTCGTTCCAGCCTTGAACGAAGCATTCAACCTGGTGTGGGAAGGAATTGCAGACCCCGAAGACATAGACAAGGCGATAAAGCTTGGGTTGAATTGGCCTATGGGCCCCATAACGCTTGTCGACTATCTTGGTATTGATACAACACTGGCCATTGCTGAGGTGCTGCAGAACGAACTTGGCCCTAAGTATAGCCCAAGCCCATTGTTGCGACAAATGACTAGAGCAAAGCTATTTGGAAGGAAAAGCGGAAAGGGCTTTTATGACTGGACAAAGAAGAGATAGGAATATTTGGGAGAGATGTTGATTGGAATTTAAGAACACCCTTTATGAAAAAAGTGAAGGAATCGCCACTATTACTATCAATAGACCACAAGCCCTCAACGCACTAAACGAGGAAACCCTTAAAGAAATTTCATCGAGACTAGCCGATGCTAGACGGGATGAAAACATAAAAGTGATAGTTTTCACGGGAGCTGGAGACCGGGCTTTCTGCGCGGGTGCTGACTTGAATATGATGAAAGGCAAGAGCGCATACAACGGGATGCACCTTTCCTATCGTGGGCAACAGTTAACTTTGGAAATCGAAGAACTTCAAAAGCCTGTCATCGCAGCATTAAATGGGTACACTCTTGGAGGCGGCTTAGAACTAGCGATGGCATGTGACATTCGAATAGCATCAGAAAATGCACAATTAGGACAGCCTGAAGTAGCGGTCGGTTTGATTCCCGGGTGGGGTGGTACACAACGTCTCCCGAGACTTGTGGGGAAAGGAAAGGCGAAAGAGATGATATTTACTGGCGGAAGGGTTGATGCCCAAACTGCTGAACAACTCGGCCTAGTGAACAAAGTTGTACCGCTGGATCAATTGAAATTAGTTGTTAAAGAACTTGCTTCAGAAATTATGAGCAAACCACCAATAGCAATTGAACTGGCAAAGCAATTAATTAACCAGAGTACTGAGATCGATTTGAGAGCTGGACTAATTAACGAAGCAGAGGCTTTTGGAGTTCTAGCTTCCACAGAAGACTTTCGAGAAGGAGTAGGCGCATTCCTCGAGAAAAGAAAGCCACGTTATAAAGGGAAATAAACTCTATCCTTAAATAATAAACCTATTCCATTTCTTTTTGAAAGCTGAGGTGTTTAAGTGAGAAAAGTCGCTGTCATAGGCGGAGGAGCCACAAAATGTGGCAAGCGCGAAGCCACTTGGAGAGAACTGGTTCAAGAAGCAGGAAAAGCAATGTTCGACAACGTTGACAACATTTCCCCAAAAGATGTTGAAGCACTTCTCGTCGGAGCTGCTCAGCCAGAAAGATTCGCATTTCAAGTCCACGTAGCTCCCATGGTCGCTGAGCATCTTGGCATAATTCCAAGAAAAGTCATTTCAACAACTGAGCTCATGTGCGCATCTGGACAAGCAGCTATCCGATACGCATGGGCTTGCATTGCTAGCGGCATAGCCGATGTAGCAGTCGCTTTTGGCGTGGAAAAAATGTACATGCCCGACATGGCCGAAGCGCAAACGAATATGGCATGCGTGTTAGATCGAGAATGGGACGGTGTAAATGCCATGTCTGCCCCGCCATTCTTTGCGATGACCGCTCAGAGGCACATGCACGAGTTTGGAACTACGAAAGAGCAGATGGCACTCGTATCTGTGAAGAATCACCACTACTCAACAATGAACCCGATAGCCCAGTTTCAAAAAGAGGTAACACTTGAGAAAGCGCTCCAATCACCCATGGTAGCACCTCCATTAAACTTGTTCGATTGCAGCGGAATAACCGATGGAGCCGCTGGAGTGATAATGGTTCCCGCTGAAGACGCGAAGAAGTATACAGACTCGCCTATGTGGATAACTGGTTCGGGGCAGGCTAATATTGGGAATGCTATAAACAACTTGGCAAGTTTTACAGAGTGGGTTCCCCTTAAAATGGCGGTCAAGGAAGCTTTGAGAACTGCAAAAATCTCAGTAAACGAAATTGATATCGCGGAATTGCACGACTGTTTCACAATATCCGAGATAATGGAATACGAAGCACTCGGTTTGTGTGAAAAAGGTAGGGGTGGAAAATTCATCGAAGACGGTGGACCATACATAGGGGGAAAAATCGCTGTTAACCCACGAGGTGGATTACTAGGGTGTGGGCACCCTCTAGGTGCTACGGCTATCCTTCAGACCTTTGATATTCTGCAGCAATTCAGAGGAGAAGTGCCAAAAGGAAGACACGTTAAAGACGGAAATGTAGCTGTCGCTCATAATCTAAGCGGAGCAGCTAATGTTCATAGTCTAATGGTTTATGCGAGGGGTTAGGATATGGCGGATGTAGAGTTTGAAAAGATAAAGAGACCTGAAAACATAAAGCTTCCTTTCATGTTGGACTTCTATCCTTTGGAAGACGAGAAAAATACTAGAATCAGCCAATTCTTTGCAAATCTTAAGAAGGGTCGCCTGACAACAACCAAATGCCAACAATGTAGCAAATCTTTGTGGCCTCCCAGAATTGTGTGCCCCAATTGCCTGTCAGACAAGCTTGAATGGGCTGACTTGGGCGTCGAGGGTGAACTTTACGCTTTTACAGAGACCAAGTTGGGGGCCCCTTTAGGGTTCGTACAAGATGCACCTTTCTGCATCGGAATAGTCAAAATAGGTGGTCTACTGATTTCTGCACGAATTGACAACGCAAAGTACGAGGACTTGAAGATTGGAGAAAAGGTCAAACTGAAGATCGTAGAACTTGAGGATGGTCGGATTTTTTATCGGTTTCGAAGAATTAACTAGATGTTTACTTAATATTCTCTTCTTTATTCCAGGCTCCCGAGATGAGATTGCTTTAGAAATGAGTTAATACAGATCTTCTTCAATTTCCATGTTTTGTTCTGGCATTTTTCCATGTCGTTTCATGTATTGTTGAAGCGATTCACTCTCTCTCATGGTGTACATCTTTGCTTCTTCATAAATGAAGTATTTTGCCTTGGTGCCAGTTGTGAGCTGTTGTTCCAACTCTTTTTTGAGGTTCATTGTTCCTTTTATGTAAATAATTTCCTTATCATCATTCAAAAGTTGGTAGACGCCTTCTGTTTCTAGTACAGTTTTTAGGCCCTCTTCTGTTAGTGGCAACCATTTCTCTGGGGGTTGGTAAGCTTGCTGTATATCCATTCTCAAATCGCATCTTAGGCACCGACTGGCTTCATCTCGTGCCATTTTTTCGTCGTATCCAAGTTCAACCTCAGAGAAATTGCCCTTTCTTTCATCAATTGGCAAGCAAGGCATTTGGATAGATTGTTTGTAGCCGAATTCTTCCATTTTTCCTAACCAAGGATTTGGCTTTTCAATCTCTATAAATCTGTCTTCAAGATTTCCTATTCCTCCAAAATATTTGTCGATGGCAAATGCACCTTGCTTACCTGAAGCCAAAGCTTTCACTATCGAAGTTGGGCCTTCTGCGATGTCTCCGCATGCAAACACGCTTGACATACTGGTTTCCAATGTGGAGGAGTTTACATCAATTAATCCCGACTCTGACAGCTTCAACTGGCTTGCTGTTAGCGATGGAAGGTCTGGGGCTTGCCCTATTGCAAGTATAAGCGTGTTAATTTCAATCTGCATTGTTTCTTCTTCATTAAAGGATGGATTAAATCTTCCCTCTTTATCGAAAACTGAAAGGCAATGCATAAGCTCAACTGCAGCTACTCTACCATTTTTACCTAAAATCTTGTTGACTCCAAAGGAGTTGTGAATTTTCACTCCTTCTTCAAGGGCTTGCTGAACCTCCCATGGAAAGGCTGGCATTTCTTCAGTTTTCTCTAAGCAAGCAAGTTGTACGTTGTTGGCTCCTAGTCTTAGGGCTGTCAGAGCAGTGTCTATTGCAACGCTGCCTCCTCCGATTACTAAGGCTTTTCCTTCTAGGTTTGAGGCTTTGCCAAGTCTAACATTCCTTAAGAAGTCTAGTCCACCTACGATCCCTGCTAAGTCGGCACCTTCGACTTTCAGCTTTCTGCTGGTCTGCAAGCCAACGGAAATAAGAATTGCGTCATAGCCTTCATTCTTAAGAGATTCAACTGTAAAATCCTTTCCAAGGGCAGCATCGGTCTTGATTTCTACGCCTAAATTGACGATTTCTCTAATGTCTTTCTCAACAATTTCTTTTGGCAGACGGTACTCTTGAACTCCGTATCGCATCATTCCACCTGGTTCTGACATGGTCTCGAAAACGGTTGCCTGATATCCTAGTCTGGCCAAGTAGTAAGCTGCACTTAGTCCAGCTGGACCAGAGCCTATTATAGCGATTTTCTTCCCTTTCGGTTCTGTAGGCTCCAGTTTGTCTTTCCATGTTTCATCATCATTTTCCATTGCAGAGCGCTTCAAACCACAGATTGAAACAGCTTCGTTGACATCTAGCCGCCTACATGCACTTTCGCACGGACGAGAACAAGCATGAGCCAGAACGTTTGGCAAAGGCAACTTCTCTCTTGCTACGGCTGCGGCATCAGCAAATTTACCTTCAGATATTAGTTTGACATATCTTGGAACATCGACATTTGCTGGGCAAGTATATTTACATGGGATTAAAGCAACTTCATGTTTTGCAGCTTTTAATTCCTTATCTCGTAGGGCTCCAGTTGGACAGACCTCTACGCACGCTCCACAGAATTTGCAGTCAGAATCGATAAACGTTGGCTCAACAGTTCCGACTAAGACTTCGTCATTTTTGTGAACGAAACCTAAGGCTCCAACACCGCGAACTTCTTGGCACACTCTGACGCATCGGGTGCATCCAATGCAGAGGTTGTAGTCGCGTAGGAAGAGTGGTTCATTCTCTATTACAGGTAGGTTTTGCGGGATATATCTGGGTGTGTCTTCTCTGATTCCAATGTATTCTGATACTCTCTCGAGCTCGCATTTGCCGAACTCTGGGCAGCAACGTTCCTCTACAGGAACGTTTGTTGAACATGGCTCTGTTGTGCAGCCTTCCTTTTGGGCGCAGATTAGGCATGCGTGTGGGTGTTTGGCTAGAATGTGCATTAGTTGAGTTTTTCTTGCCTTTTGAACTTGCTGCGTTTCGGTGCGAACTTTCAGGTTTTCAGAAACTGGTGTACAGCATGCGAGAACAAGTTCTTCTCGGCCCTCAACTTGGACTAGGCATAATTTACAGCCTTCAAACTCCTTTTCTGAGGAACGATTGTCGATTTTCTGGGTGCCACGGTAAACTGCTTTTATGGATTTAGCCTTGATGGGAGAAGGTAGGTCAGGATGAAAGCAAATAGCAGGGATGTAAACATCTATCTTTCTTGCTGCTTCGAGAATTGTTGTACCTTTACTGGCTTTCATTTCGATGTCGTTGATGAATAATGTAACGATTTCCGAGATAGGTTATCCCTACCAAGAATGGGTTATTGCCTTGGCTTCACATGCCAGGACGCACTGAAGTTTTCGTTCTCCGCTCATTGGTTTGCAGGGTCCACAGCTATACTTGATTTTCTTGCGATGTTCCTCAGTTACAGCCGCCATTAATCCTCCTTCAATGTCGAATTCATCTTTGATTAGTTCAAAAACTCTATGAGGACATGCGTCGACACACTTCCTGCACCCATTGCATTTGTCGGTGTCAATGATGATGAAATAGTCCCCCGAACCGTCCTTGTAGCCATAATAAGCCTTCATTTTGCATCCTCCCCTTAACGTAGGCCTATTTCTTTTTCATAAAGAGCCTTAGCGAACAGTGCGGATCCTATGGCTCCGGCCAGAATTGGATCCAACTTGGGTTCAAGGGGCTTCAGTTTGAGATTTCGCTCAAGCCTGGAAACTATTCCTGTGTTTTTCGCGACTCCTCCTGTGACGACGAAGTCTTTTTCGATCCCAACCTTTGTAAGTAAGTCGATTATGCGGTTAACCATAGCGAGATGGTAGGCTGCTGAAACTTTTTCCTTTGGCCATCCTTGGCGCAGAAGAGCTACAGATTCTGCTTTTGCAAAAATCACGCAAGTGTTGCTTACTGGTTGAGGTTCATCTTGCACGCTCAATGAAGTCTTTCCAAGCTCTTCGATTGGAGTTCTAATCAAATCCGCGAAGACTTCAAGACCCCTTCCTGTCCCAGCTGCACATTTGTCGTTCATGAGAAAGGACATGACTTTTCCTTTTTCGTCGCATCTTATGGCTTTGCAGTCTTGTCCTCCAATGTCGAGAACTGTTCGAACAGTTGGTCCATAAATGTAATGGGCTCCTCTTGCGTGGCAAGCAATTTCTGTTATCGTTCTTTTTGCGAACGGAACATTTACGCGGCCATAGCCAGTTCCAACGACGTAATGAATATCTTCGGTTTTTAGCCCTGTCTCTTCAATAGCCCAGTTCATGGCTTTGACTGCAGTTTCTTCACTTACTCCGCCTGTTCGCATGGCTGCGTATGTGTAAAGTTCTCCGTCAAGCATGACCGCAGCCTTGCTACCTACTGATCCTATGTCCACGCCAGCTGTGACCATTTTTGCGTCGTGCCAATCCATGTTTGGCATTGTGTGTCTATATTCTCGCCATCTCCAAAATTCCTTGGATTTTTCACTCATTTTGGTGTCCCTCCATTTCAAGTGCAAGCAAAGCAGCTCCAAAAGCACCTACATATTGAGGGTGTTCAGGAACAATGATTTCGGTGTTCAACTCCTTTTTCAGGGGCGGCAAGAATCCCGGATTTTGCGCTACTCCTCCAATTAATGCTACGTCTTTTTCTACGCCCACCCTCAGCACCATTGAAGCTATTCTCCCTGCCATGGCATCGTGGATTGCTTTTGATATGTTTTCTTTTGTGACTCTTGAGTGAATGAGGGTAACCACTTCTGATTCGGCGAAGACGCAGCATTGGGCGTTCATTGGTATGGCTTCTGTGGATTTTAGTGCTAGGAGGCCCATATCTTCGACTTTTACTTCTAGGGCTCTAGCCATGGTTTCGATGAATGTTCCAGCCCCTGCGGCGCATCTTTCGTTGATGACGAAGTCTCTCACTTTCCCGTTTTCATCGACTTTGACTCCCCTTCCTTCTTCAGCTCCAACATCAATTACTGTTTTGACCGTTGAGATTAGATGGTGTGTTCCTTTTGCGTCTGCGATTACATCTGGTACTATTTCTTCAGCGTTTATTGGAGGTGTCCTATGGATGGCTTTTCTTCCCATTCCCGTTGCTACTATGCGAGTGATCTGGTCGCGCTTCAAACCTGTGCCGTCCAAGGCTTTTTCAGAGACTGCTGTTACAGATTTTAGAATGTCAAATCCGACTATGCCGTTAGCTCGTGTGAGTATACTTTTTCCATCTTCAAGGACCACGATTTTTGCGTATTTGGCTCCTACGTCTATTCCAGCTGTTATCATTTTTTGTTTTCTCCTATTCCTTTAGTTTTTTTAATCCCATACTTTCGAAGAAGGCTGTTAGCCGAGCTAGGGTTCCTGGGAAATCGAATTCTCTTTCGTCACCCATATTTCCCTCAAATGGGAAGACTGGCACGCCAGCTTTTACTAGTCCGTGGCGGTTTTCAGCTATGTGGACGCTTAAGCCTTCGCAGCCTCTGTTGTAATGAAGCAGAACCGCGTCAACCTTCCACTGCTTAACGATGCTTAAGATCATTTTTGTCTTCACCTCTGGTAGATAGAAGTGGGCCCATTCAGGTCGGTCAACAGTCCATTCAACAATCATTTTCACTGCTTCTTCTCTTGTCTGAGGTTTTTCAAGTGGGAGATCTTTTGGAGCCCATGTTCCGTCTGGGCGATATTTCCACATTCCAATCAGTCCAAATGTGTAGAGGGAGCCAAGCGAAACAACCCCATATTTTTCCATTTCTCTGAAAATCTTTAGAAAACCCCAAGGAGGCTGTGTGTCGGTAATTACTCTGTATTTTTCGTTAGCTACTGCCGCTATTCCTCTTCTTACTCTGTCTTCTACCTCAGCCTTTAACTTCCTGTAAATGTCGACGCATTCTGGTCGATGTTTCATAAGTGTTCCCATAACATAGAGCGAATACATCGTTTTTTCATCGAGGGGTGCTGGAATAGTTTGGTTTAAGGTGCATATTTCAGCCCAGATCTTTGTAGCATTGATCTCATTCCAGACGGCTTCACAGAGCAGTTTGTCGTTGTATGTTCTTCCAGTGACTTTCTCTAGCCATTCAATTCCGTCGTTTAATTGTTGAACGATGTAGTTTATCTTGTAATCTTCTAGAGGTTTATCCATTGAGTAGCCAACCGAAACATCTACGCAGTACATTGGAACCTTTTTTCCCTTCTTTTCTTCAAGCCATCTTGCTACCTGATACCATTTCGCATGGCTGCAGCAGATGTGGTCTTGCCATATGAAGTCAGGGACTGGATGCTCATCAACCACATTGCCATCTGCTTGAATGTACTTGTCAAGCAGGATGGATCCCCAATAGTTTCTCATGTAAGCGCAAAGAGTTCGCGGAAAACCTGCGGCTTCAACAGCATCATGGCATTTGGCAGTGAAATCCTTGAAGAAGGCGATTGTGGCTCCATGAGGTTCTCCAGTTATACTGTAAACATCCTCACCAAGACCAGCAGGTATAGCACTGAAAGACCAGGCTCCTCCTGCCCAGCGAAGCCCTCCAAGCTCGTGGGCGGCTAGATAATTTTCGTAGTACTTTCCTCTGAGCTGCTTGGCTTCGTTCCAGATTTTCAATGGTTCTATTGGATATTTTTGAGTCATTTTTAAAAGCCTCTTTAGAAAAGTTCCTCCAATCCTGTTAGGGTTTCAAGGAAAGCTTCAACTCTGGTTCGGAATTGTCCCCATGGAACTGTAACATCAAATTCCAGAGGGTATGTTTGAACGCCAACTTGTTTTAGAGCTTCTCTTAGCGGTGGAATTTCAATTCCATGTGGGTCGCAGAACTTGTTTTGAATTACAAGTGCGCCTTGAACGTTAAAATCCTTAGCAAGTTTGACAGCATGTTGGATTCTGGTGAATTCTGGCCAGTCTTTGCTGGGGCATGGGACTCTGTTTACATAGCGAGAAGCTATAGCCATCAACCTATCCTCACTTGGGACTACATCATCCCATAGGTATCGTGAACCAGTGCAATGTTCCTCAATTACAAACGTTGCGCCTAAGGCTTCAACGTTTTTCATGAATACTCGGTCGTCGTCTTCGCTTCCAATAATCATTAATCTTGTTCCTGGGTTTCGGTTAAGATTTCTATTTGGCAATTCTTCCAAAAGCTTGTTTAGCAGCTTGCTGTGTTCCTGTTTGTCAACCATTTGGCTTGAAAGAACCATTTCCATTGCTTCTATACCAGTTATTTTGGGGTTATCCAGTTTTCTATACTCGTGGACTTTCCGCATTAGCTCTCTGTTTTTGTTCATGATTTTTATTCCTTTGTCCAAGCCCTCGTTGGTTATCTTTTTGCCAGTCCAGTCTTCAAGAGTCTTCTTGAATTTGGCAAGTTCTTGTGCGAGGTATGGAATTGCGTGGGGGTTTTGAATTCCGTGAGGTATGTGAATGTAATGGGCAAAGTTTGTGGGAATGTGTAGTCTCCAAGCGTTGAAGGTTTGTCTTAGATGTAAACATGACTGTCCTTCCACGATTCCATCGATGTAGTTGAATCTTCCTTTAAGCCCCTGAGCTAGGCAATCTCTGCAAAGGTGGCAAAACATTGCGAATATATAGGGTTCTGTAACAGTAGGTGGTTCGTGGCTGCCGAGAATTCTGACAGGAAGCATGTCAGCAGCATAGAGGATTTCTTCGGGTACATACGTGCAGAGGTATCCTATGATTTTTTTATTTGTTCTTTCTTTCCATTCTTTGGCGTATTCATGTCGGTTGTCTATCCAATCTCTGAATTGCTGGAATATTTCCTCGGTCAAGCAACCACTTCAATTTTATTATATAAATTCGCTGAGGAAAATATAAAATTCTTCTCATTTATATTTTTCTGAAATGGGAAGCAACATGGTTTCTGCTGAGGTAAATCATATTAGCCAAACTGGCTAAACTATAGCAGCTTAAGAGGGTATACTTTGAGCCAAGATTTCCAAAGCATTATTTATAAGGTGGAGAATGGAGTTGCCAAAATAACCGTTAACAAGCCTCCGCTTAATGTTCTCACGGTTGAGGCAATTGAAGAGATTATATCTGCTCTTGAGAGAGCCAATGTTGACAAAGTAATCTATGCTGTAGTCATTACTGGTATTGGTGACCGTGCCTTTTCAGCTGGTGTTGATATAGGTGCTCACCTTCCAGATAAAATCGACAATACGCTCGCCAAGTTTCACAAGATATTTCACTTGCTGACTGATCTTCATAAGCCATCGATAGCCATGGTTAATGGTCTGGCCTTAGGTGGTGGTTGTGAGCTGGCGATGGCTTGTGACATTGTTATTGCCTCTGACCAAGCCAAGTTTGGACAGCCTGAAATCAAAGTCGGGGCAATCCCTACTGTAGCCGCAGCATTAATGCCCAGATTAATTGGAAGAAAGCAAGCTTTAGAACTTATTTTCTTAGGTGACACGATCAGTGCAGCTGAGGCAAAAGAGAGGGGACTGGTAAACAAGGTGGTTCCTGCAGGAAAATTAACAAAGGCTGTTGATGAGTTGGTGGACAAATTGAAGAATTTGAGCCCAATTGTGCTTAAGCTGGTGAGAAAAGCTGTTTATCAGGGAATTGATGTGGATTTTAAGAAGGCATTGGATGGTGTAACTGATATATATTTAGAGCAGCTGATGCAAACTGAAGATGCTGTGGAGGGCTTGAAGGCTTTCTTGGAAAAGAGGAAGCCGAATTGGAAAGGTAGATAGTTTAGAAGTCTGGAGTAAGGACAATTCTCTTCATTAGTTTGCCAGAATGAGCTTCTTCGAAAACTTCTTTTATTTTGCTCATTGGTCGAGTTTCAGTGAAAGGTCTAATCTTGATAGTCTTGTTTAAGACCAATTCTAATACTTTGGCGTAGTATTCGGGCAAACAGCCCCAAGTGCCTCGGATTTCTGCGTCAAATGCCATCAACCTTGATATGCTATACTCATTTTTTTGGGGGCCAAATCCAATGATAATCAATTTCCCGATGAAGGATAATAAGTTGAGTGCAATTTCTTGTGCAGGAGCGATTCCAGTAACTTCAAAAATTGTCCATCCATATTTGCTTGGTAGCTTATTAGCCTTACAGATTTCTTGAAATTCGTCACGAACGTCTTTTGCATCTCTTCCCTTTGAGTTTATGACAAAATCGGCACCATTTTGAAGGGCTCTTTCAAGTTTCTCGGAAACAATGTCAATGCCAATCACAGTTTTGGCGCCAAAGGCTTTTGCCATTTGAACCACATAGCTTCCTACGCCCCCTATCCCCACCACGACAACGTTGTCTCCTCGCTTAAGACCTGCTCTCACACAGGCTTGATAGGGAGTTGTCACCGCGTCTGCGATCACAGCTAGTTCAGGCAGTTGAAAATCTCCGCAATCTTCTACTATGCACAGATCCGCAGACGGAACTGGAATGTGGCTGGAAAATCCGCCGTAAATTCCTAAGCTGTTTCCAGGCATCTTCTGAGCTAGACATCGATTTCCTCTTCCAGTGGCACAAATGGAACAATTTCTACATGGCATTACAGCTGGCACTATGACTTTTTTCCCAATGAGATTATTATCTCCAGCTACGATGACGCCGCTGATTTCATGTCCCAAGGTTAGAGGTGGCTTCGTGACTGTTGGTACTCCTCCATAGAAGTATCCCAGGTCTGTGTGGCATACTCCGCAGCCAGCGATTTCGACCAATACTTCAGTTGGTTGAAGTTGGGGAACTGGAATCTCAGTAGATCTAAGTTCACCTTCAATAGTCTTTCCAGTTTCCTGGTCTTTTATCCAGGGTCTAGTCATCTGCCAAGTTTGTATTTTGTCTGGGGCTTTCTCCATTTTTATCAATCCCTGTCTATTTCGATATTATGTCGTGTAATTTTCCGCCTATTTTTCTGTTCGTTGACTTTTCGGTTTGGGTAAAACCGCCTCAAACATTTCTTCATTTGAGAGCTTTCCCTTTGCAAGCAGTTGCCGGAATTTAATGAAGTCAATTGTGTCTTTTCCTGTGATTTTTCTGGTATTGAAAGCTTGGAAGCCTAAAAATGCCTCATAGTTCATGTTAGCTGCTAACCAATGGCGGTTGTAGTCCTTTGTGTGATTCCAGAAGAACTTTTTCTTAGCGCGTATGCTATCCATTGCTTTGATCAAGCAGCCTGGGAACAGATTTGCGAATGTCCAGACTATTTTGCTCATCTCTTTGTCTAGAAGTTCGAAACTAATTTTGTTCAGCTCTTGTGATTCTTTTATGTAAGCCATAGCTTTCTTGTTTTCTTCGCTTTTCTTGAACTCGCCGAATACGATTTCACCGTCTTCCACATACTTGTCTAGGATAACAGCAGGGTTGCGGACCCATTTGTTTCCATCCTTGATTACGGGAACAACTTTACTCACTAATCCGAGTCTTTTCATTTTGTAGGCGCTCCATAACTCGCAGGAAACACAGTTCCACATAGCATCTTCAATGCTCAAGTACCATGGTAAAAAGTCTGAGGACCCACCATCTGGCGATGAGCCATGTCTGGGACCTGCTTGGCCAAAAATTGCTAGGTCGGAAGTAACAGCCAAGTCGCAAGCCATTCCAATTTCTTGTCCTCCAGCGACGCGCATGCCGTTTACTCGGTTTATTACTGGTTTCTTGCACATGAGGATGGAGTCAACCATGTGATTGAAGAGTTCCATGTATTCGCCGTATTCGTGGGGTCGCATTGTATAGTATTCGGCATATTCTCTTGTGTTTCCTCCAGTGCAAAATGCCAATGAACCAACTGCTGTAAAAATAACTGCCACGACGCTTCTGTCAAGTGAAGCGTTTTCAAAACCTGCTATAACGCCTTTCACCATTTCTGTAGTATATGAGTTGTATTGCCGAGGATTGTCTAAGATAATCCAAGAGACAAAAAGATCATCAACAACCTTTCCATCAAGGTCTCTTAAGGGTCGCTTCTCGTAAACAGTGCGTGGAGCCGTGCTTCCCCAATGCTGCTTACCATGGAGATCATGGCTCCTAAGCTCTTTTTCTCTGGGTAGCCAATTCAAAGCCATATAGCCCAATATCCCCTTTTCATGTTGACGCTAATAGCAGTGGATTACTATATAAAAATTCAGTGTTTACACTTGCGCGTTAATCCTACGAAAATCCAAAAAATTCAAATCCTCAAGTGTGATTAAAACTCTGCGTGTGCACCAACCAACTCTAAACTAAGGATGGAGTGAGTACTCGATTCATGCCATCATCTGCTATTGCAACTGAGTAGCCAGCTATCCTTCGTAGATCTCTACCTATTAGACCCATAGTAACGGCGGTGTCAATGTCCTTGACTTTGGCTATAACTTCTTTCAAAAGATCTTCCTCCTTCTTTCTAGCGTCACTCATTCTAAGGAGAACTTGAACAGCAAGCCTCGTATCTTTATCTAAAAACGATTGAACAGCATCCTTCTGCATAGTATACACGAGTTCAGACAAGGCTTCCATCAGACTCAGAATTCCACGACTTACTTTCTTTTTGTGCTCAAGCGCGAGAACGTGCCTAGCAATCTGGGAACAATGATAGACAAGCCTACTGAGGTCCCTTGCCATTAACGCAAAGGTGACGCATTCACGACAGTTAATCACGCCTATTTCCTTTGCAATCGTTTTACTTATGCTAGCTAGAGCGACCTGCCTAATTGTAAGCCGATAATGCCGTAACGCCTCTCCACTACGTTCAATAACCTCTCGTGCAAGAGGAAAATTCCAATTCATCACAGAATTCACAGCATCTTCCTGCAAATGTAAAGAAAATGCAGATGTCTTACTCAGCAACGACTCTAAGCGAAATGCAGCAGGATCAATCAAAGCCTGGTAGCTGATTTTGTTTGCCCCTTCTTCAGAAACCTCGACGCCGGGCATAGAGAGACGAAAGAACTTCAATTTTCTCTTCTGTTCGGCAGGAATAATTTTCTTAGATATAATATCGATTCTGTCTGCCCCCTGAATATAATAAGTGGCAACATTATATTCAAGGGCCTTGATGTCAGGAGACTCTTCCAGGTGAAGCGTGGCTCTTAATGGTTTCTCTGATGGAGTGGTCACGGGATAAATGTTAAGAGATCCATCATCTTCCTCTGAAATCACCATTTGTTGACCACCCTTTAGTTTTCTTTGGTCCACCCACTTTTTGGGAATTGAAAGTGTGAAACTTCCTCCCTTAATTTTCTGCAGCTTTCTGATTTCCAGAAATCCTACCATCCTTTAGTTCAAAGAGTTACACTAATTCTATAAGTTATATAAATGCGGTCTCAGTAATATTAATTCCGCAACAATAATAAAGCTCAACAAATTTTAATACTTCTAGAACTTGTCAACCTGTGAAACTCATGAATGCTCGCGTCAAGATCCAGCTCTTTGCTATGTTCAAAGAAATAGCTGGCAAAAAAGAAATCTTGCATGACATTCAGTCAGAAACTACGCTTGGAGAAGTTCTTGAAAAATTGGCGAAAACGTATGGAAAAGACTTTGAAGAAGTAGTGGACAAAAAAACCGGACAAATCGACATCAACGCACTCGTCATGGTAAACGGCCAAAATGTAAGAGACACTAATCTAAAATTAAGAGACAACGATTTGATAATAATCACAGCCCCGGTAGGCGGAGGTTGAGAGGTCTGACAAAATGAGCGAAGTCCGATGCCTAAACTGCCTAAAGAGATTCTCAGTTCGACAAAAAGCAGAAACAGCAACCTGCCCAAAATGCAAAACAAAATATCGAATATCATGGCCAACACCCAACCAAGCCAAAATAAGAGGACTCGCATAAGCATCGATCAGGGCGAAGAAAATGGTCCAGAAAAGAAAAATAGCATACATAAACCTTACAACAAAAAAACTTTCTCAAAAAGCAATGCCCAAAAAAATCCGAACCATGTACATCGGAGGCAGAGGCATCGACATGTACATGCTCTACAACCATTTAAAGCCAAAAATCGACCCACTAAGCCCCCAAAACGTATTGCTAGTTGGAGCGGGACTATTAGGTGGAATACCCTGCCTAGGCTCAGGACGATGCGATATAGCAGCCAAGTCACCACTCACAGGTGCGGTCGGCGATTCAAACATAGGAGGCTTCTTTGCACCCGAACTAAGATTCACAGGCTTCGACCACCTTGCCATAACAGGAAAAGCCGAGAAACCAGTTTATCTTCTAGTCAAGAATGATGAAATCGAAATTAAAGAAGCCTCGCACCTTTGGGGCAAAGACACTTTCGAGACACAGACAATCATAAGAAAAGACCAAGATGACGAGAACATAAAATCTCTAGTCATCGGCGTTGCTGGCGAAAACTTGGTGAAATTCGCTAATATACTAACTGGAATGAAAAACTCTGCCGGTAGAACAGGCATGGGCTGCGTGATGGGCTCAAAGAATCTCAAAGCAATCGCAGCCAGAGGAACAACTCCCCTCGAGTTTGCTCATCCAGACAGACTTCTTGAATACTGCAGACAAATGAACGACATGATCACAAGCACCCGCTGGTCGAAGGCACAATCGCGATGGGGCACAATGATAATCTATAGCAACACAAACACCACTGGTTTAATCAGAACAAGAAACTTCCAACTCAATAGACTAGAAGAAGGACAAGACCTAGAACCAGAGAACATAGACCGCTACTCCATCGGAACATCAGGGTGCTACGGATGTGCTGTCCACTGCCGACACCGCTACGTACTTAGAGAAGGTCCACATGCCCCGCTTTATGGAGAAGGCCCGGAATACACTTCGCTAGGAGCCTTTGGCACAATGATTGACTGCAGGAAAATGGAAACAATCCTAGTAGCAAATCACCTAGTCAACAAATATGGCGTTGACACATTAGAAACTGGAGGACTAATTGCATGGGCCATGGAGCTCTATGAAAAAGGAATACTCAACGACAAAATGACAGATGGACTAAAGCTAGAGTGGGGCAACGAAGAAGCCCTGTATGAAATGATAACTAACATCGCCCACCGAAAGGGCTTCGGAAATACGCTTGCAGACGGATTCAAAAAAGCAATCGCCAAAATCGGCAACGGCTCGGAGTATTATGCCATTCAAGTAAAAGGCATGAGCAACCTCCACTCAGACGAACGCCCAACACCAAGCTTTGCCTTGGGCATCGCAACCTCCACAAGAGGTGCCGACCACCTACGAAGCCGCCCCGCCATAGACATGTATGGTTTGCCTGAAGACCTTTTGGAAGAAGTATATGGCGGTCCCGTCGCTTCTGAATATAATTCCTATTACGGAAAACCCAGAATGGTTTGGTGGCAAGAACGACTCTACGCCGTGACAGACTCAATTGGATTATGCAAGTTCCAAACAGTTTTCTGCTCAGTGCATGCCCCTCAATGGAAGGAATTCTCAAAGCTCATTCAACTAGCAACAGGAGTGGAAATTTCAGAGACACAACTCATGGAAATCGGAGAAAGAATCTACACCATCGAAAGACTGTTCAACCTGCGCGAAGGCTTTTCAAGAAAAGATGACAACCTACCAGAACGTTACTTCAAAGAACCTACACCCATTGGACTGCCAGTTGCTAAAAACAAGAAAATCGATAGAGAGAAATTCAGTAAAATGCTGGATGAGTATTACAAACTTCACGGATGGGGCAATGATGGCATTCCCACAGCGGGAACGCTGAAGAAGCTAGGTCTCGACAAAGAGCCATCAAACCTAATATAAGGTGACATGGCATGCAAAAAATGTTAGCCGTCGACCCTGAAAAATGCACAGGCTGCCGACTCTGCGAAACATCATGCTCTATCTATAACGAAAAAACATGTACACCTGAAAAAGCAAGAATCCGCGTGACAAAATGGGAAAATGAAGGCATTTACATCCCAATGGTTTGCCAACAATGCGACATACCGATTTGCGAATCTGTTTGTCCCATGCATGCTATAAAAAGAGATTCCAACACACAAGCCTTAGTCATCGATAAAGAGCTGTGTGTTGGATGCAGGTTATGTATGCAATTCTGCCCCTTTGGTGGTATTGGAGTTGATGATGAAACCAAGAAAATCATCAAATGCGACCTGTGCAACGGTGAACCAATCTGTGTAAAGTTTTGTCAACCAATGGCTTTGCAGTATGTTGACGCGAATACTCTGAATACACGGAAACGAAGAGCAGCAGCCAAAAGATTCTCGGATATTCTGAAAAAAATGCTAGCTACAATCTAAGAATAATCTTTACCCATAGCGATCTCGACAATTTCGGCGATATCACAGACTTTGACCGGGATGGAATTTCTAATCGAAGCATAACGAAGATTCATTAGACATACTGGACATGCTGTTGTTAAAACATTCACATTCAGCGGAACAACATCTTTCATTAACCTAGTAGACGCTGAATCCAAACTAACCCGATTATTATACGACCAAAGCCCCCCACCACCTCCACAACAACGAGAGCGACTTTTACTCAAAGGCAACTCAACAAATTGAAGCTCTAGAATTTTGGCTAAAACATTTCGCGGAGCATCATACACATCCGAGTGACGACCCAAAGAGCACGGGTCATGATAAGTAACCGTCGATTCAACACCTTTAAGGTCAAGCATTCCTTCTCCCAACAAGTCCTCTAGAAATTGTGAAACATGAAGCAATCTACACGGCATTTCAACATCCAATATTTCAGGAAAAAGCCTAGAAAACGTGTAATAACATCCAGCACAAGACGTAACCATCAACTCTACCCCAGTTTGCCTCACTCGTTCAATAATCCTAATCGCATTCTTTTTGGCTTCATCCCACAAACCTGATGCCAAAAGAAGGTAGCCACAGCATCCCTCTCTCTCGCCGAGAAGTGCAAAACTGGCTCCGGCGCTATTCAGGATATTTATGACTGCTTTAGCCGTGTTTGGGGTGCGTGCAGCCACAGTGCAACCGACCCAATAAAGAAGACTAGCCTGACTAGAACCTGGTTTCGACACCGTTCTTAACCAAGAAAGACGCCGCTTCTGAGAAACCACTCCACCTGGATCTCCAACTTCCAGAATATTCTCAGCAGCAGCTTTGAAAATCTGTGGGGCCAAATCTTTGAGCACGATTTTTCTGCGAGCAGCTCTTATGGCTTCTTGAAACTCTGAATGTTGCAGGCATTCTGAGAAACAGAGTCCGCAGTTACTACAGGTATATATAACATCGACAAGTTTTGGAGAAACGGATAACTCGTCTCCTGACATGGCCTTTATTAAGAGCAATCTTCCTTTCGCTGACCACGTTTCAATATTGTTAAAGGAAGAGGCTGCGGTGCAATAGCTGCTACAGGCGTCGCATTCTTGGCATTTAGTTGTTGGTTTATTTAAAAACATTAGTTTTTGTGCAAAAGCAAGTTTTTTTAATGTGCCAATTTCAGTTTTTCGAAATTTGTTGATGGCTTCTGTTGAGACTTTTTCTGATTCTTTCAAGGGTTCAAGATTGAGTGGTTTAAAATCATCTAAGACAACTATGGGCTTGGAAATCTTCTTCAAATCAAAAGCCTTTCCTCGTTGAGCAACTATGAAACCGTTTTCATCAGCCAGTTTCCCTACTTTTTTAATTTCTTCTGGACACTCTGTTCTGACCACCGCATCTAACTTAAGTATGCGTTGTTCTCGATAGATTTGCTCAAAAGAATATACATAAATGTCTTCGATGTCTGTTAGAACGTTTGCTGGTCCAACGATTTCCTGAAGGAGGTTGATTGTTTTGGCTCGTAAAGTCAATGCGAACCAACTGTCGCCTAGTGAACAGGACTACCGGCTTTCTGGCAGTCTTAATTCATAGATCATTCTACCGCCCATAAGCTCAACTGGAACAAGCCTCAGACTCATACCTATCTTTATCTCGTCTTCTCTGATTTCTTTGCTTAGAGGAGCTAACACTGTAGGACCTTCCTCAAATTGCGCCACTCCAAGAGTATAAGGAGCCTCATAACGGAAACTCGCAGGCGCAAAATGAAGAGTAGTAAACGTCTTCAGCCTGCAATCACCACCCAACTCTACCCATTCTATTTCACCCTTCATACAACCGCAGTCAACCCGAGGTGGAAAATATAATCGCCCACACTTTTTACATTTGGTTCCCATTATCTTGCCTGCTTCAAGGCTTTTCTCGAAGTCCTGCAGCTTGGTCTCCGAAACATAGCTGATTTTACCAAATCTTGCGAATCCCACGCCTCTCACCTCATGTTTTTAGAATCGTCACCGCGCAATACATTCCTATTCCGCCGAGATTGTGAGCTAATCCCACCTTGGCTTCTTCAACCTGAGTCGCACCTGCTTCTCCTCTCAGCTGCTTCACGAGCGTTCTAATTTGGGAGGCACCTGTTGCTCCAACAGGGTGGCCCTTCGCCAACAAGCCTCCATCAATATTAACGGGTATTTTGCCGCCCAAGTAAGTCTGCTCTTCCTCAACCAACTTGCCTCCTTGTCCTCGCTCGCAAAAACCCAGATCTTCATAATTTAAAATCTCTGTTATAGTGAAGCAGTCGTGGACTTCAGCTAAATCTACATCGTCTGGTCCAACTCCCGCCATTCTATAGGCTTGCTTTGCAGCTTCAACCGTGCAGTCGAAGGAGTCGTAAGATGTGTCTCTGCCTGTCAAAGTCATAGGGCTTGATGCAAGTCCCAGTCCAGCAACCCAAACTGGCTTGTCCGCAATTTTGGCAGCAACGTCTTCACTCGCCAATATCAAGCATGCAGCACCATCAGAATTGGCGCAGCAATCATACCGTTTCAAAGGACTTGCGATAATTCTCGATTTTAACACATCCTCAATCGTAATCTCTTCTTGGAACATGGCTTTGGGATTCTTAGTTGCGTAGAAGTGGTTTTTCACCGCCACCTTTGCCATTTGCTCCTGCGTCGTTCCATGTTTCTGCATGTGCGATTGGGCGTATAAGGCGAAGTAAGCAGGCATAGTAGTTCCGAAAGGCGATTCCCACATCACGTCGCCTGATCGCCCCATCACTTCTTGGACTTCCGCAGAGCTCAGCTCAGTCATCTTTTGAAAGCCTACAACTGCCACGATGTCATGCAAACCAGAGTTTATAAAAGACCAACCTATTCGCACTCCTACGCCGCTTGACGCACAAACGGCCTCTACATTAAAAGTTGGTTGGGGATTCAGCCCGAGGTATTCGGCTATTATACCAGCAGGGGTTCTCTGTTTATCATAGTGCGTAGCAGAACAGACAAGAGACGCCTGAATTTCTTCCCTCGTTATCTGAGCGTCTTCGACAGCTTCTTTAAATGCTTCAAAGGCGATTTCTCGGATTGACGCGTCAGGTCTCCTAGCAAACTTTGACTGCCCTACTCCGATAACAGCAACATTTCTCATCGATAATTTCACCGAGACAGTCTATTGAAGTCGATGTTTTAATTTATTTCCTTTTTTAAGGAACAGACACTTGCCTTATCTGTATTGCAATGAAACATGCCACACCCTGTCAACCCAACCTTGCGCGGCGTAGCCTATTCATCAGGGCTATCCGGTTATTCTACTCTCTGTCTTTGAAATAGACGATTACCTTCTCTGCAAAAAGTTTGCAGGTTTCTTTCATAAGCTTAGGCGAAACGAAGAAAGGCGAAATAAAGTGACGAACACCAGCATCTACATACTCCTCGATCCTTCCGATCACGTCGTCTGGAGCGCCAAAGATCACAGGTGATTTATCAACCACTTCGTCAGGCAGTGTGTGAGCCACTTCTAAAAGACGCCGGGAAACTGCAGAGTTGAACACTAGGTTTGAAGTCATTTCAAACTCTTTTGTGGGGACGGGATAACCAAGACGTTCTATAATTCGGGGTCTTGATAACAGGTAGAGTTTTGCTGGCAGCAGCACAAGCCTTCTTGCCACGTCAAAATCCTTAGCAATAACCACGTAAACAAAGAGTGCGGGGTCTATCTCTGGAGGATTATCCCCTCCCAGTCCATCCCAAAATCTCCCTGCTTTGCTTGCTACTTCAAAGACGTGCTCTAACTTTTCACAATACTCGTCCGGCTGCATGGACGCGGGAACCCAACCATCTCCATAATTCGCGGCCATTTTCATAGTCCTCGGCGAGTTTCCAGCTACAAATATTGGAACATGAGGTTTTTGAAGCGGCTTTGGTTGAAGAAAAGCTCCATCTAGCGTATAGAACTGGCCCTTATAATCGACAACATCCTCTGTCCAAAGTTTTTTTATGACTTTTAACGCTTCAATAGTCCGTGAAACCGGCTTGTTCCACGATATTCCATAAGGATTCAAATTCATAGCTTCTCCGACACCTATTCCAAGAATGGCTCGTCCACGTGAAATAATGTCGCAAGTTGCCGCCATCTGTGCAAGAACAGCTGGGTGATGTCTGTATGTATCGCTTACACAGGTTCCAAGAAGAATGCGTTTTGTCTGCAAAGCAATTGCAGATAGCACCGTCCAGGCTTCCAGAGAATCCCATCTTCTTATGCCAAAGCCAACCGTGTGATCGGGCATCCAGAAGGAGTCGAAGCCTTGATCTTCAACATAGATTGCCAGTTCACGTATGATTTCCCAAGGATATGGTGCACTTTCATAGCCAAACTTGATTTCTGTTGGAAGACCCGCTCTCATGAGTTCATCTCATCCAAAGTAGAAAAGCAGCTTACCTTTTAGGCGTTTTCCCTCCAATTTCGCTACTGTCTCATTTTAAATGTGGATCATGACTCAAGGAGGTGTTCGCTGAAGTGCAATATGGCGTGTGTATGGCGTTCAATAGAGGATCAGGGTTTGTTGTTTCAAGAGCGGTGGTGGGTGTCTAGCTTTTCTTGAAGTAAGGTATTATCTCTTCCCGGTAGACCTTCACCACACTGCGGGGGTCAGGTCCCGCATTTAAAAGCAGGAAATGTTTAACCCCTGCTTTGATGTATGCCTCTATCTTTTCTATGCAATCCTCCGTAGTTCCGGTAATGGAAAACTCGATTGCAGCGTTCAGCGGGATGCTCTCAGCAAAGGTCAAAAACTTTTCCAGCCACTCAGAGTTTAGAAGGGCTTTGAAGTAAGAGATTGACTGAAGTTCTTCTGAGAGTTCGACATGGTAGCCCGCCTCCTTTAGCAGTTGGGGCGACGGGATTACTTGAGCCTTCATTTTTTCGATTTGCTTCGAAGCGTCTTCAGATTTTTCGGTTACTGAAGTGTAAAGATAGGCTCCCACATCAATTTCGTTTAAAGGTCTGTTTGCCTTTTCCGCGCCCTTTTTGACTAGGCTAAGTCGCTTGTTGAACAACGTGGGCGAAAGCGGAGTTGAAAGCCAACCATCAGCTATTTCCCCCGTCACTTCAAGCATGCGAGGGCTGTTTGCTCCGAAATATATGGGTATGGTGCCTCTCGAGGGGCGAATCTGGAGAAAAGCGTCCCGTAATTTCCAAAACTCTCCTTCATAATTGAAGGTCTCGCCGCTCCAGAACTTGCGCACAATTGTGGTGAATTCGATCAATCTCGAGACCGGTCTCTTCCAGTCTATTCCATAAGGCTCTAGATTCATGGCTTCTCCTGCTCCGAGTCCAAGAGTTACACGGCCTCCTGAAATTTGATCTACGGTGGCGACTTTTTGTGCGAGGACGGCGGGATGATGTCTGTGTGGGTCGCTGACACAGGTTCCTAATGTAGCCTTCTCTGTGACTATTGCAGCTGCGGCTAGCATTGACCAAGCTTCGGGCACGATTCCGGGAGGAATAAACAGAAGATGGTCTGGTGCCCAAATAGAATCGAAGCCGGCTTCTTCGTTGATTTTGGCGATCTTCAGCAATTTGTCCACTGGCGCAGCTGGAATGGGTAGAAAACAGCCAAACCTGATGTCGCTTTGATCAGGGGTCATGGGTCTCACACTTGAATCTTTGTATGGTTACACTTATTTTCATTTTTGCTTGCAAAACGTGCATCCTGTTTACTCGTGTGCATATGCTCCCAGTTTTAAGCGTTGGTTTGACCAGATGCACTGTATGAGAAGGTTTTTATGGAATTTGTGATTAAGTAAAGCAAAAGGTGGATGAACATGGGATACGAGTACCTAACCTACGAAAAAGCTGCAAGTTTCTTGACGCCGGAAGAAGAAAACATAGCTATTATCACTTTAAACAGGCCAGACGCTTTGAACTCCCTTAACAAAGGCATACTTGCAGAATTAGGTAACCTGCTCGAAGAGATAAGAAAGGACAACAAAATTAGAAGCGTCATTATCACTGGAGCTGGACGAGCTTTCAGCGCTGGAGCTGATTTGAGTGAAGCTGGGTCGGGCGATGAGACTGATATGAAGGCTCGCATGGAACTTGGCCAAAATGTCTTCGATAGGATTGAAACTTTCGATAAGCCTGTGATTGCCGCGATAAATGGGTATGCACTAGGTGGAGGACTTGAATTGGCTGCAGCGTGCGACATGAGAATTGCATCAGAAAAGGCGAGTTTTGGAGCTCCCGAAGTTAACATAGGTTTGATTCCGTCTTGGGGTGGTTGTGTTCGTGTTCCTAAACTCATTGGAAAAGCTAAAGCTGCCCAGATCATCCTGACAGGCGAACGAATCGACTCGAAAGAAGCAGAAAAAATCGGCCTTGTCAACAAGGTTGTCCCCCCCGACGAGTTACAGTCAACAGCTGCTTATCTTGCAGGTCAACTAGCAACCAAAGCACCCATAGCAGTACGCTTAGCCAAGGAAATACTCTCGAAGGCAATGGAAATTGGCATGGAAGAAGGAAACAAGATGATGGTTGAAGGCGGCATCACCTGCGCGAAATCTGACGACATCATTGAGGGCGTCGCAGCCTTCTTTGAGAAGAGAACGCCAAAATTCACAGGAAAGTAATCAATCACGTTATTTTCCTCTTCCTCTAATCTTTAAGCTGCGATTCAACGTCAACAACTAGTTTTTATCTAACTTCATCGGGTATTCTTACCGATGCAAATACAAAGGAAAATGCGCGAGTTCTCCCGGGACCCCACTTCCTTACTACGTCGACACAACGACGGGGAGGCTAAAGTTGTTGGGTACATGTGCAGTGGTATTCCGGAAGAGATAATTATCGCAGCAGGTCTTCAGCCCTACAGAATCTCAAACATAGGGGAACACACAAGTTCTCTCACGCCGAGTTTCATTTGTCCCTTCGCGAGCGCTGTGTTAGAAAACATCTTGAGGCTTGAAGACCTGTTCCAGGGCTTCATCGTCGCGCACACCTGTGATCCTATGTGGAGAATTTTCGACATCCTAAAAAAGAAAGTCAACAAACCCCTGTTTTTCCTTCGCGTACCCCACAATACGAAGAATGAGCTGTCGTTTGATTTTATGAGAATGGAATTTAGGAGGTTGAAAATGTTTCTGGAAAGGAATTTTGTCACGGAAATCAATAATAACTCGTTGCAGAGCGCTATTGAATTGTGCAACCACACTAGAGATCTGCTCAGAAACATCTACTTGTTGAACCGAAACAACGAATACAAGGTCAAGGCATCAGATTACTTCAGCCTGGTCCTAGCCAGCGCATGGATGTCGAAGCAGGAATTCAACGCGTTGGTCGAAGCTTCAGAATTCGGAAGTGGCAAGGGTCAAGGCAACATCAGGCTGCATGTAAACGGCACAGCCATTTATGATCTCAACCTAATAACGGTTATAGAGGACTCCGGAGGTTTCGTGGTGTCGGACGACCTGTGCACTGGTTCAAGATACTTCTGGGACAATGTTGAACCGTCTCAGGATCCTCTTTCAGCGTTGACCAGCAGATATCTTACGAGAACTCCTTGTCCAGCTCAAAACCCTCTTGACGACCGGCTACGCTACTTAAGCGACATGGTAGCTTCTTTCAATGCTCGGGGAGTGATAACATATGCTGAAAAGTTCTGCGACCCGATCTTATACGACTTTGTGCACATAAGAAACAAATTGGCTTCTGACGGAATTCCCAGTTTACTAGTGGACTATGAGAGCCCGACCCAGGAAATTAATCGAATTAGGAACCGAGTTGAGGCATTCATAGAAACCTTAGGTGATTGAAACTGAACTCTCGCAAGAAAAAACGTTCACGTGTCCTTCAAACAACGAGAAAAATAGGCGAACTGATTGTGAATTACTTTTCCAAAGCTTGGGACGTGAAAACTCAGGATAAGCCGGTTGCATGGATAACTGTGTTCACTCCAGTTGAGTTGCTCTACGCTTTAGATGTTTACCCAATTGCTCCAGAGCATTTTGGAGCGTTGTGTAGCGCTCGTGGAACCATTCTAGACTATCTTAAAGAAGCTGAGAAAGAAGGCTATTCGCAGGATTTATGCTCATACAGCAGATGCTGTTTGGGGTATGCCCTCAGCGGATTGAATGGACCCATGCCGGCGCCTGACATGTTGGTGACCTTTCGAAATGCTTGTGACGTGTACGTCAAGTGGTGGCAGAGCCTTCACATTCATCTTGGAACACCTATGTTTATCGGTGAAGCTCCCTATGTCTTAACTTACGACGACCTGAACAACTACGTCTTGGATTATGTCGTAAAACAGTTGGAGCAGCTCATAGAGTTGACTCAGAATAAATTCGGGGTGAAGCTGGACATGGAAAAACTGGTGAACGCTGTGAACCTTTCTGACAAGGCAAGCGAGCTGTGGCTTCAAACATTGAAACTTAGAAGAGTAAGACCTTGTCCACTCGGCGGAAGAGACTCCGCTTCCGACATTTTTCCACTTGTAGTTATGCAAGGCACAGAAGAAGCTGTAGAATTTTATGATGAGCTGTTAGCTGAAGTCAGAGATAGAGTGAAAAGAAAGGAGGGCGTAATCGAAAAAGAAGAGTTCCGATTGATGTTCGACGGAATATGGCTTTGGCATGCGTTTGACATCATAAAATACTTCGAGGACAAAGGCGCAGTTTTCGTGCATGAACCCTACAGCGAAGCTTGGGCGTTCAGACTTGACTCATCAAAGCCCTTGGAAAGCATAGCTCGAAAAGTACTATCTATGGGTTTAAACACCGACATAGACTTGCGAATGGAAAAATTCGCCGACACCATTGAAGACTACCATATAGATGGGGCAATCTTGTTCTCTAACAGGAGCTGCAAGTCATGGTCGGCCCCACAACTTGTGACTGCTGAAACTCTGAACAATCAACTCAACATTCCATACCTAATGTTTGAAGGTGACATGGCTGATCCACGGCAGTATTCAGAAGCCCAAGTTAAAGGCAGAATTGACGCGTTTATGGAAATGCTAAGTGAAAGCTAATGTACCTAGGGATAGACACCGGAGCTTCAGCAACAAAGGCTGTAATAGTGGATCGCCGAGGTGAGATTGCTTCGCAAGCAATCGTTCCATCAGGGGTCAACTTCAAAGTTTCATCGGAGATGGCAGCTAAAAAAGCCTTGGATGCAGTTAGACTTGACCTGGAGGATATGTTATACGTTGTTTCGACTGGGTACGGAAAAGCGTTAGTAAACTCAACCTCAAAATCCTCTGAAATAGCCTGCATTTCTCGTGGTGTTTATCGGCTTATCCCCTCAGCCAGAACGATAATCGACGTTGGAGGTCAAGACTCCAAAGCCATTAGAATCAGCAAGGATGGAAAGGTGTTAAACTTCGTTATGAATGACAAATGCGCAGCTGGAACCGGAAGATTTCTTGAAATCATGTCAAACACTTTGCAGAGGCCAATAGAGGAGCTATCTATGTTGCACTTCAAAGCAAAGAAGCCCGTAAAAATGAGCAGCACCTGCACAGTTTTCGCTGAATCCGAAGTGGTTTCTCAGATGAGTCAAGGAATTAAAATTGAAGACGTGATAGCTGGTCTCCACGAAGCAATTGCGGAAAGAATCTATACCATGGCTAGCCGGATAGGGTTTGAACAGGACGTGGCATTCACAGGAGGAGTTTCGAAAAACAAGGGTTTTGTCGACGCCTTGAGAAAGAAAATTTGTTTAAGTCCTGTTTTGCCAGAAGAACCTCAAATAGTCTGCGCCTTTGGAGCGGCGCTGTTAGCAATGAAAAAACACAAAGAAAAGCCTTGACAGCTTCAGCGCTGAACTGTTTAACGAGTCCTTTCGTAGAAGATTATATCGTCAACCTCAACCTTCTGTACAAGTCTTCGTCTTTCGAGGATTTTCAAATGTGCTAATGCTTCTCCAAAGGCCAAATACTTCTGGAACGGAGGAAACTGGTTCCACGACTCGTAACTAATGTCCCACTGAAGACGCGAGGCTAACATGTACGCTGTTAAACGTGCTTCTTCAAGTTTGATTACTATCTCTTCCAGCCGCCTTTTATGGTGGACCTCAAGTTGTGTTATCCGCACAAGATAGTTTCTAAACACTTCTTCGTGAGCTGGAAGCACCACTTCAACGTTGAGTTTCTTGATTTTTTTTAGACTGTTCAAGTAATCCGTGAGCGGATCCATGTCTTCCATGAACTGGGAAACATGCGATGTGATGGTCGGCAGCAGATGGTCACCGGAGAAAAACGCTCGTTTTGAAGGTTCGTAAAGACAGGTGTGACCCGGCGAATGTCCAGGAGTCCATAAGGCTTGAAACCTGTAGTTGCCTACCATTATTTCTTGTCCATCATCGATTGGGGACGCTGCACACACCAGCTCCTTGTATGCTTCGGGGGCAGAAAATGCGGGATGAAAGTCTTGAAGCCTTTGGGCAATCGAAAGAGGTGCGCCGTGTGCCACAAGAAAGTCCTCAATATCTTGCTTATAGCTCCCCGAATCTTCCAACATCAACTTCGAAAGCTCGACTTCAGTGGGATGCAAGAGCAGTTCGACATCATCAAACACTTCTTTGATGCGAGGAATTAGTCCAACATGGTCCACGTGGAAGTGCGTTAGTAGAATTTTCTCCAGCTGCGCGCGCGCCAAGACCCCTGCTTCTGAGAGGGCTTCCCATAAAACTTTGAGGGACTCGGGGAAATTCAGCCCAGTGTCGATGAGGAGACTTCCTTCCTCGGCTCTTATTAAGTACGAATTGATGTGTTTCAAAGGGCTGTGAGGTAGTGGGATTCTTATTTTAAAAATGTTGGGAAAGATTTCGGTTTTCATATAACGGCTCCATCAAACGGCACATTCAGAAGTTTTGCTGCGTTCAAGCCAAGCACCTTCGCCTTTTCATCGTCAGTCAAGTGGCTGCATCTCTTGATCACATCTACTTCGTATCTCATGTTACTACCCCACACTGCTGGGTAGTCGGAGCCATACAGAAGCCTGTCTAAACCAATGCTTTTTCTTATTCGATCCACGGACTTTTTGGAAAAGATGAAGCTCGACACAGCTGATGAGTCAAAATATACGTTGTCAAACTTGCTTCCCAACTCGACCGCTTCATCAAACCATATTCCCGGTTTGAAAGCGCTGTAACTTCCTGCATGTGCCAAAACTATGGCGGGGCGATAGTGTTCTAGGACTGGTTCCAAGTAGAGGGGATTAGCATCTTCTGAAAGATGTGGGTCCTCCCAAGGACCTGGGTCGCATCCAGTATGATAAAGCATGACTTTTTTGTTTTGTTCGCAAAACTCACAGATCATTTCGAAGTTTTCGTTTTCGCTGGGGGAGAAGAATTGGAGGGTTGGCAGCATTTTTATTCCTGCCAGTCCAAGGTTTCTAATCTGATCCAGCGCCTTCGCCACATATTCTTCGTCTTTGTTTGGATTGACTGAACCAAACCCAATGAATGCGTTTTTGTTTTTTTCCACGAGATCAGCTATTTCCTGATTCGTTGTTTTCAGTTCAGGGTAGTAATTGATGAGCGCTTGATAGAATTTCCTAATTTCGTCTTCGATAGAGGTAGATTGAAATGTGCGAAATCCTAGTAGGGATTTCAGATGCCGCCTTTTGAGTTTCTCTTGTATTTTCGGTTTTTCAATGTCCAAGGGGTCTGCGTCGATAGCCAGGAGGACGCAGACGTCGACATTTGCTTTTTCCATTTCTTTTTGAATGTTGGCTTCGTCGTAGAATGGATGTACGTGAAAGTCGATGATCAAACGTGCCCGCACATCCATTTAGAAGTGTACATACGAACATAAAAAGAGAGGGTGTTCGTGCAGGCTAGCTAGTCCGCAGCGTGAGTGCTAAGGCATAGGCAAGTTTCTTTCGCGATAGCATTCTCTGGCAACAATGTACTTTTGAATCTCACCGGTTCCTTCTATGATGTCTAGGATTCTTGCGTCTCGATAGAAGCGTTCCATGTCAGAATCTACGTAGCCATAACCTGCAAAGATTTGTAGGGCTTCATCTGTTACATCTATTGCAGTTCTCGCTGCGTAGGCCTTTGCCATAGATGCGAATTTTGTGATTAATTTTGATTCTTCTGGTTTGTGGTCGATGAGCCAAGCTGTTTTATATGTGAGTAGTCTTGCAGCTTCGATTCGCATCGTCATTTCGGCCACTTTAAGCTGCGTGATCTGGAACCTGTGGATTGGCTGGAAGAACTGCTCTCGTTCAGTGGAGTACTTCAAAGCTTTCTCGAAGGCGCCTTGGGCTATTCCCACAGCTCCAGCTGCGATTGGTGTTCTGCTGAAGTCGAAATATGACATTATTTGATGAAATCCTTTGTTCTCCTGGCCGAGAACGTTGGTAAGTGGCACCTTGACGTTGTTGAATGACATTTCCGCTTGTGGCGCTCCTCTGAATCCCATTTTTGGCTCTAAAGACGTGGTTTCGAGTCCTGGCGTTCCCTTTTCAACGACGATTTGGCTGACTCCTCTGTAAGGAGGGGCTGCGCTTGGATCTGTCTGGCAACAAACTATTGTGAATTCGGCGATGTCCCCGCAAGTGATGAAGGTTTTGACGCCGTCAATTTTCCAGCCGTTATCTTCTTTTACTGCTTTGGTGTCTAATCCCACCATTCCAGCGTCGGAACCATGTCCAGGTTCTGTGAGAGCCATTGCGCAAGTTATCTCGCCGCTGCATATACGCGGGATATACTTTTCTTTTTGTTCGTCAGTGCCATATTTTTCGATTAATCCAGCGAAGCCAACGCCGCCTAGTATTGAAGCTAGGGTAGAATCGACTCTGTTGAACTCCTCTGCGACTATGCAGGCCTCCAGACAGCCTAATCCTTGTCCACCATATTTCTCGGGAAATGCTGCACCTATGAAGCCTAGCTTCCCGGCTTTCTTATAGAACTCCCATGGGAACTTATATTTCGCATCGTGCTCTCGTCCTTTCTCGGGTGTGAATTCTTTCTCTGCGAATTCGCGTGCTGCTCTTTTAATCTCTTCTTGTTCTTTTGTGAATTCAAATCTCATGTCTATACCTTCCGTTCTTAAACATGTTCTCCAATTCGCCTACTTAACTCTTCCTTTTATGCATATTGTATACACATATTTCCTTTGGATTGTACTCTTGCCTACAAAGCTACTGGATTTGAAGTCGTCAGTGACGTTGCTTCTGCGTTGCGATTGCATTGTTTAGAAAAAATAGAAAGGAATTGTGTGGATTCCTATTTTTTGTAGCTGTAAAATCCTTCTCCTGTCTTTGTGCCAAGCTTGTTACTGTCAACCATCTGCGTCAGAAGTGGACTTGGTTTATAGAATTCTCCGTACTTAGCTGCTATCTCGTGTAACTTTGAAACCATAATGTCTATACCTAATGTGTCAGCTAGCTCTAGAACGCCTATCGGCATGTTAAAACCAAGTTTCAACGTCTTGTCGATGTCTTCAGCCGTAGCGACGTTGTTTCTTATCAGCTCTGCAGCAACATTGGTCATCACGTAGGTCTGGGTCATCGGATCGAATCTCTCAGATTTGTCTTCAGATATCTGTGGCATAACGAATTTTCCTTTCTCTGGGTAGTTGTAAAATCCTTTTCCAGCTTTCACTCCGATTTCACCGCTCTCCATTTTTGCCTTTATCAACGGGGAGACTTCGAAGAATGGCTCTCTCTCTTCCATGAACTTCATAACATGATAAGCTATGTCTAAGCCTGTGAAGTCTAGCAGGGCAAACGTTCCCATTGGCATTCCTGCTTTGTACATCGCTGCTGCATCTATTTCCTCGATCGTGTACTCTCCTTTGTGGACCATCCACGCCACAAGATTTGTACCAGATATGGTGATTCTGTTTGCAATGAAGCCGGGAACATCCTTGTTGCATAGGACCGGTTCTTTGCCGAATTTCTTGGAGAGACTTAATGTTGCGTCGCGGGTTTCAGTGTTTGTGTTCTGACCCATCACAACCTCGACAAGCCGCATAAGTACTGGCGGATTGAAAAAGTGCATACCAATCACTTTGTCCGGGCGCTTTGTTGCTGCCGCAATTTCTGTGATTGGCAAGGCACTTGTGTTAGTTGCCAGAATTGCTTGAGAAGGTGCAGATTCGTCGATTTCTTTGAAAACTTGCTGTTTCAGCGCCAATTTTTCGGGTATTGCTTCAATGATAAAATCAGCGCCTTCAACCGCGTCCTTCAACGAAACAATAGGGCTTAATCTTTTCAAGGCTTTTTCGCCATCAAGCGGCGAAATTTTGCCTCTTCCAATGAGCTTTCCTATACTCCACCTGATATTCTTCATTCCTGCTTCGACAAATTCCTTGTTAATGTCTCTCATGACGGTGTCAAGACCGCTCATCGCTGCGAGCTGTGCAATTCCATGTCCCATCGCACCAGCGCCAATGACCGCGATTTTTTTTATTTCCATATTGCATCCCGTGAAGAAAAGGAATTACACCACTTTCTCTAAAATACTTTTTCATCAAATACTGCTGCTAAAGAACTATCAGTTGCCACTAATTGTGCAAAATCTTATCATGACTCAACATTCATATATACACTCACAAGCGCTTCAAGAGATAGTCTAGGAGAGAACATCATGATAGAGAATGATTTTCTGAGCAGTGACCAAGAGGTCCGGTTGAGGAAAGAAGTAAAGGAGTTCGTAAGAGAAGTGGATCCTGAGCTTCTGAGAAAGATGGATAGGAACGAGATAGACTACCCTTTCGAATTTATCCAAGAGGCAGCTAAAAAAAGGCTCTTAGGGCTTCGTTTCTCTAAGCAATTTGGAGGAAGGGAGTTGACGTGGGCTGCCGAGATGACCGCTGTGGAAGAGGTTGGAGTTTTAGGTATGGGACTGGGATGCAGTTATGCAATGCCAAGTATTGTGGGTGAAGCGATAAGTCGGTTTGGTGCGGATTGGCAGAAACAGGAGTTCTTGAAGCCTGTAATTAGGGGAGAGAAACTTTCTGCCGAAGGATTAACTGAGCCGAGAGGAGGAAGTGACTTCTTTGGAACAACCACGAGTGCTGCAAAGAAGGGCAAGAGGTGGATAATCAATGGAGAAAAACGGTTCATTGCGGGTGGGAAAGTCGCGGACTTTTTTTTAATTTATACGCGAACGGACCCGAAAGCGCCTGGACATAAAGCCTTAACAACGTTTCTGATTGAAAGAGACATGGGTGTCGAAGTTGAAGAGGTCTACAACCTGCTTGGGTTCCGGGGGATGGGAACTGCCCGGATAGTATTCAAAGACGCCGAAGTGCCAGATGAGTATAGGGTGGGAGAAATTAATGGTGGCGCAGACATATTTAACCGAATGATGATTCCAGAAAGGCTGACCTCAGCAGCTGGAGCAATCGGAACAGCCAGAGCAGCTTTGGAAATAGCTATACGGTACTCTGCAAAAAGAAAGGCGTTTGGCGTGCCTATACGCCGTTTCCAAGCTATTAATTTCAAGATAGCTGAGAGCGTAACGAAACTTGATGCTGCAAGAGCCCTCGTATACACAGCTGCTCGGGCCGCAGATGCCGCAGAAAAAGACACTTCGATTGATCCTCGAAGCGTAGTGAGTAAGGCAAAATGCTTTGCCACTGACGCAGGGTGGGATGTCGTTAATGTATCTATGCAAATCTTGGGTGGAATAGGCTACACTCAAGTCTATCCGTTGGAGCGGCTCCTGCGGGACATGCGGTTGGCTCCAATATGGACGGGGAGCAATGAGATAATGAAGCTTCTCATACAACATGAAGTGTATAAAACGGTCGAGTCTCCATTGTTGGGTCGAGATGTAGAAAAAGATGCGATTGACTGGTATAAAGTAGTTGAAAAAGTCTATGAGTGAGTTTTTTGCTCAACCACACGCGCGGATTGAATGTGGCACCAGTTGCGTGTGCATTCCCTGTCCTTTTTCCCGTGCGTGTACAGCTTAAATGGGTGTGAACTCGTAGGTGATGAACTGTTCAGGTTCTCTTTTTACAGTTTCTAAGCGTACTTTCATCTTGGGCTTGATTTTTTTAGGATCGTCAATTTTCAACCACGCGAGAACTCTTACTCCTTCTTTCATTTTGGCGATGCCCACTATGTAATTATCATGATGTGCGTAGGTTGGCGGTTTCACCAAGATCATTGTACACGTTAGAAGTTCTCCTTCACCGTTTAGAGGGATCCATCTCACATCAGATTCTATGCAAATTGGACAGTCTCCTTGTGGTGGGAAGAATTTTTGGCCACACTTTTTGCATTGGGTCATGTAGATTCTTCCTTCTTTCAGCCCTTCGAAGAATTTCTGGATTTTTGTAGTTCCAAACTGATATCTCAGAGAAAGCTCTCTTACACTTATGTAGAGTGGTAACCGTGTTTTTGGTTCCAAAACTATCGGCAATCCTTCTTCTCTGATGTTCTGCTTTACGTTTTCAGGCAACTCTGGCATTTTTCTCATCCACTCCCGCTTTGTGGTTTCTCTAATGAGAGTACTGTTACGTAGGCGTAGTGTCCTGTGCCTCCGATGTTGTGGGCTACAGCCCTTCCTTTTCTGATAGTTGCTTGTGCTTCTTTGCCTCCGATTTTCCCATATTCTTGGCGCAGTTGTTTGGTCAAGCTGTATATCATTGAGGTTCCCGTCGCGCCTATGGGGTGTCCCTTAGCCTTTAATCCTCCATCTAAGTTGACAGGGATGAGTCCACCATTGTAGGTTTGTTTTTCTCTTACAAGTTTCAATCCTTCTCCACGCCCGCAGAAACCAAGGTCTTCGTAGGCCATCAGCTCAGCAATGGTGAAACAGTCATGCACACTGGCCACGTCTAAATGTTTAGCGGCATTGTTGTAGGTTATTCCCGCTTGCTTGTATGCTTGTTTGGCTGCATACACGGCTGACTCTAATCCAGAATATTCAAGTTTCAGATGCATGTCTCGTCTGCTGAGGTTTCCTGTTCCAGTTGCAGCTCCTATCCCATTTATCCATACTGGCGTGTCAGTGATCTTCTTTGCGACATCTTCAGCAGCTAGTATTAGGGCGGCTGAGCCATCAGTCAACGGGCAGCAATCAAAAAGCTTCAGAGGCCAAGCAACATACCTTGACTGCATCACGGTTTCTACGCTTATCTCTTTTGTGAATTGAGCTTTTGGGTTTTTCGACGCATAGTGATGATTTTTTACGGCTATTTCTGCCAAGTCTTCCTCTTTTAATCCGTGTTTCCACATGTAGCTTGTGGCATGCAAAGCATAGTATCCTGGGAAAGTCATTCCAAAATTTTCGAATTCCCAAAAATAGTTTCCCGCTCTTCCGATAAACTCGATTTGGACAGGATTTGGAGACTCGTGCATTTTCTCCACACCTAAAGTCAACACCAAATCAACATACCCGCTGGCTACAAGATTGTATGCAACAGCGACAGCTGCGCTACTGGTAGCGCATGCAGCCTCGACTCGCATACTCCCCTTTGGAAGAGTGCCACAATACTCTGAGCAGATTACTGCTGGCAGGGATTCAGCACTCCAACCGCCTGAACATCCCACAACTACGAATTCCATGTCTTTTGCTGAGAGGCTTGCATCTTTTAGTGCTTCACTGGCAGCTTCCCATGCAAGCTCATCAATTCTCAAGTCAAATCTATTCCCAAACTTGCTGTGTCCAACTCCAACAATGGCAACATCACGCAATTCCACATTTCTCCAGGTGTTTGACTTGATTTAACAATGGTTGCGGAATTTATCTCTTTTTGTGCCTTACTGTGAAGCTTTTTATTTTGCTTCTCCTTCAAATTAGCTTCTGCGTGATTTAGATGAGAACCTCAGCCGAGTATGTTGACAAACTTCGCAAAATGAAAAAAAACGTGTATATCGATGGGCAATTAGTTGTACGTGATGGCTCTGAACTCTTACCTTCTATTAGAGTGCTTTCAAAAACCTTCGATCTCACAGAAGACGCTCAATTCAAGGACGCAATGACAGTTACCTCTCATTTAACAGGAGCGACTATAAATCGTTTCACTCACATAAATCAAAACGCTAATGATTTGCTGCAGAAGCAGCGACTGACAAGGAAAGTCTGCCATCTAACGGGAGGTTGTATACAGCGTTGTATGGGTTGCGATGCTATAAACGCCCTCTCGTTTGTCACTTTCGAATTGGATAAGGCTTATGGGACTGAGTATGCAAGAAGATTGGACAAGTACCTTAGGTATTTCCAAGAAAATGATTTAACCGCTGCGGCAGCGCAGACGGACGTTAAGGGAGATCGAAGCCTTAGGCCGCATGAGCAGGAAGACCCCGACCTTTATCTGCATGTGGTGGAGCAGAGGGAGGACGGCATAGTTGTGAGGGGCGCCAAAAATCACATCACCATGGCTGCGATTGCGGATGAAATAATCTGTCTACCCACTAGAGCTATGAAAGAAGCAGAAGCTGATTATGCATTGGCTTTTGCAATTCCTGCAGACAGCGAAAATGTCAAATTAGTAACTCACGTGGCAAACCCTAGACCAAGGAAGACTTTCAAGGCGCCAGTATCAGATTTTGGGTTTGCAGACTCCTTTGTGGTCATTGACGATCTTTTTGTGCCTTGGGACCGAGTATTCATGTGTGGCGAGTGGCCGTTTGCGGCTTTGTTGGCTCACGGTTTTGCTCTTTTTCACCGGCACAGCTACACCGGATGCAAACCCGCACTCACCGACATCGTGACGGGCGCATCAGCTCTCGTTGCTGAGTATCAAGGGATTGCTAAAAAACAGCACGTCAGATCGAAGCTGACTCACCTCGCAGCCGTGGCAGAGCTTGTGTTTTCAGCGGGCATCGCTGCTGCAGTTGAGGGACAACAACACGAATCTGGCACATACATCCCTAACACGATCTATGCAAATGTTGGCAGACGTCATGCAGGCGTCAACATCTACCACGAGTATGAGATACTCACAGATTTGGCGGGAGGATTGCCTGCAACTCTTCCATTTGAAGGGGACTTCGTAAATCCCGACACCAGGAAGTATCTTGAGAAGTATATTATGCGAAAGAAGGATGTTTCTCCTGAAAATGTTCATCTCTGCTTCCGTCTTCTCTCAGATATGCTGTGTTCATCATTGAGTGGCGTTTCAGCCAACGCTGGAATCCACGGAGGTGGTTCACCAATTATGGAGGAAATCGTCATAGCTGCTACTTACGACTTCGAAGAAAAGAAAAAGATTGCCAAGCATTTGGCTGGAATAAAGGACAGCTAGTTTGGGAAAGCTGATGTTTCTCTTGCTATTCCTTTACTAGGAAGAGTTCTTGTCTCAGCTTCTTGTGGTCTATCTTGAAGGCGTCTGTCTTAGGTATTTCGCCCCGAAATTCGACGATTTTGGGGACCTTGTAGTGGGCTAGGTTTTTCTCACACCACTCTCTTACTTCTTCCTCTGTAAGCTTTCCTCGGTAATCGGTTTCTGGAACCACGATAGCTTTGACGCGTTCTCCAACATCTGGATCTGGAACTCCGATGACTGCTGCTTCCTTGATTTTTTGATGATTATATAACACTTCTTCAATCTCGTGAGCGAAGACTGAATAGCCCTTGTATTTGATCATGTCCTTTGTCCTTTCAACAAAATAGAAGTATCCTTCCTCATCCATCCTTGCTATGTCGCCCGTTCTGAACCACTTCCTTCCTCCTGCTTCAAAGAAGCTCTCTTTGTTGGCTTCGGGTTTGTTCCAGTAGCCTTTCATTATTTGGGGAGCGCTGGTCACTAACTCTCCTTCTTGGCCTGGTGGGACGAACTCAAGAGTTTCAGAATCAAGTATTGCCACGTGTGTGTTGGGCAATGGAACTCCGAATGAACCCGGCTTGTTCCTAGAAGGCGGATTTGTGTGGGTCACTGCTGTCGTCTCAGTCAGTCCATAACCTTCGCGAATTTCCTTATTCATGAATCTCATCCAATCTTCCCGCACTTCTTTATGGAGGGTGTCTGCGCCACAAAAGATGTATTTCAACTTTTTCCAATTGAACCTTCTTGCCCGCTTCACGTCTAAGAAGTACTTGTAGAGAGTTGGGACTCCGTAGAATAATGTGACATTATACTTTTCCATGGCTGTGATGATCTGCTCTAAATCTGGCTTCGCGAATAATATTCCAAGCCCGCCTCGCATGACTCCAGTCATCATTATCACAGACTGGCCGTAAATATGGTAGAAGGGCAGCAGCGCCACCGTGCATTCTTCGTAACCTCTATACATGTCAGGGAAGAAGCAGTACATCTCCTCTTGAATTGCAGCAACGTTATAGTGTGTGAGCATGGCTCCTTTGGGCACTCCAGTGGTTCCTCCGGTGTAAGGAAGTGCTGCTAAATCCTCTTTTGGGTTGATTTTAACATTAGGCGGATTTGGCTGGGATTTCTTGAGCAACTCTTGGAAGCTTAGGATTCCTTCTCTTTCCGGAAGCTCAAGAGAGGGGGCTTTCCCGAGGGCTTTTGAGAAGAAGCGTCGGGTCGTTGGCAAATACTCTGCTACGCTTGTTATGATAGCATGCTTCAGGCCTGTTTCGCTCCAGATTCTATCCACATTTTCGTAGAGAAGATCGAGGCAGACAATGATCTTGCTTCCACTGTCATTCAATTGATACTTAATTTCTCTTGGGGAGTATAGCGGACTCATAGGTGAGGCAACTGCACCCAAACGAAGAATCCCAAAGTAAGTGATTATAAACTGTGGGCAGTTTGGGAGTAGAATGGCAACTTTGTCTCCTTTTCTGACTCCCAACTCGTGTAGCGCTGTGGCAAATTTTAAAGATAATTCGTGCAGTTCTTTGTGTTTCATTTTATTGCCATAGAAGACAATTGCGGGTTTGTTACCCCACTTTTCGACCGCTTCATCAATCATTTCAGGTATTGATTTTTCTGGGATTTCAACGTCAGCGGGAACGCCTTTGGCATACCATTTGAGCCAAGGTCTCTTCTCATATTCAGCTAAAGCTGATTCGGACTTGCGTTTCATGTGGATCACGGAATCTATTGTGAAAGGAGCATAAAAATCTGTCCGATACGGATGGCTCTCTAGAGCCCTAAATATACTTCTCTAATGTCTCTGTCTTTCATTAATTCTTCTTTGGCTCCATGGGTTACCATTCTTCCATGTGCCAAAATGTAGATTTTCTGGGCTGTTGCGAGGGTTATTGCCACATCCTGCTCGACTAGCAAAATCGTGACTCCTGAGCTCCAGATTTCTTTTATTGTCTTTAACACCGTCTCTTTTAGTATGGGCGCCAACCCAAGTGAAGGTTCATCTATGAGCAAGAGTTTAGGCTTTGACATCAACGCTCTTGCTATGGCAAGCATCTGTTGTTCCCCCCCGCTCAAGGTTCTAGACATTTGGTTTGCTCTTTCTTTCAGTATTGGGAAGAGCTCGTAGACTCGTTCCAAGTCCTTCCTAACGTCCTTCTTGTCTTTTCGCAGATAGGCTCCCATCTCCAAATTCTCGAGCGTGGTCATTTCTGCAAAAGGGCGACGCCTTTCGGGGCAATGAATTATTCCCAATTTTGTGATTTGCCATGCTTTCAACTTGCTTATTTCTTTACCCTCAAACAGTATCGAGCCTGAGAGGCTTGGTCTCTCTTTCTTGCCAGGTTCAACTTCTGTTAGTATACCTGATAATGCGCGAAGCAACGTTGATTTTCCAGAACCATTTGGACCTACAACGCCAACAAATTGGCCATCGCCTACTTCAAGGTTAACTCGGTTTAATGCCATTGCTCCATCATAATGGACAGTGAGGTCTTGTACTTCAAGCATGCTTGATTGGGCCTCCCATGTAAACTTCTACGACTTTTTTGTTATTGGCTATTTCTTCTGGCGTTCCTTCCGCTATTTTTTTTCCTCTATGAAGAACTTTGACTTCCTTTACCAGCTTCATGAGAGCATAAAGTTTGTGTTCAACTATGATTATACTGCGACGAGGTTCATCCAAATGCATCCTCAATATTGACTTGGTGAGGAAATCAACTTCAAGTGGATTTAATCCCCCAAATGGTTCATCTAACAGGAGGACATCTGGCTCTGTGGCAAGAGCCTTTGCAATTTCTAGTCGCTTTAGGTCTCCGTGCCCTACGTTCTCTGCGGGTTCAAGCATCAGCTCTGAGAGGCCTACATCCTCTAGTAGATCTGCGGCCTTTCTCTCCATTGTTTTGAGCCATTCGATTTTTTTTGCGCCTCTTGGTGATTTGAGTGCGACCATGACATTTGCAATGACTGGTAGGTGGCGAAAAGGTCTGACAACTTGGAACGTTCTAGCGATTCCCAAATTAACGACTTTGTGTGGGGCCATTCCAATTATGTTTTCTCCTTTGAATTTTATAGTACCTGAATCGGGGCTAAGGAAGCAACTCAATAAGTTAAAGAGTGTTGTCTTTCCTGCACCATTTGGACCAATGATGCCGACTAGTTCCCCTTCGTCGATGTGAAAGCTTACATTATCTACTGCTTTCAGCCCTCCAAAGCTTTTAGTTATGTTCTCAACTTCAAGTACTTGCATTGCGGACCCACCTTTCACCTCAGTGTTTAGTTTTCTTGTATCTCTTCCAAATTCTAGGTCCTCGTTCATCAAGGTCTCTTGCTTCTTCAAGGTTCTGAAGTTCATCAGTCGCAAATCTGGCCAAGCCTCTTGGCCATTTAATTATGAGAACAAGGACAATTAGTGTAAATATCAGCAACTTGGCAAAATCAAACTCTCTGGGGAGTGTCCATCCTACTGATTCAAATGCTTTGGGTAGTAGGATAGACATAATATATCTATCCAAGATTACATAGATATAGGATCCTACAATTGGTCCATAAATCGTGCCTATTCCCCCTAGAAATGTCAGAATCACAGGGAGGAAAGAAATGTCAAGAGAGAACATTGGAGGATTTGCCAATTTTAAGATGTGAGCTTGAAGACAACCAGCCAAGCTCGCAAAGAAACTGCTAATGGTGAAGGCGAAGATTTTATATCTAGTTACGTTTATCCCACAGGCTTTCGACGCTACTTCGTCGTCAAGGATCGATACAAACACAATCCCTGTTTTAGAGTTTGCTATCTTATAGATTACAATTGAGGATACAAAAAGCAAGAGCAATATCAGATAATATTCAGCCATGATGGCCTGAGTAAAGGGTAAAAAGGGGAAGAAAGGGGGAAGACTGCGAAATCCAAGTTCGCCCCCAAAAATAGGTTCAAGTGGAGACCATTTGACTAGATTGGACAAAATTAAGGGAAAAGCCATCGTTATCAAGGCTAGGTAAGGGCCCTTCACTCTTAAACAAGGAAATCCAATTAGAAAACCAGCTAAAGCGCCTATCGCAACAGCCGCAGGTATTGTGACCCATATCGGGAGCGCAAAGAATTGGAACAGCAGTCCAGACGTGTAGCCACCAATTCCAAAGAAGAGAGCATGACCAAGACTAATCTGTCCTGTGCGACCAACTAAAAGATCCCAACTTACTGCAAAAATCGCAAATATGTTCGCCATAATCAGCAACCGCAGAACGTATGAGCCTAATTGCATTGCTGGAACGGTCAATAGAAGCAGAAAAAAAAGAAAAGCCATGAATCTCGGTGGGATGTCAAACACGTGTGCAGTAAAACTTGAATATGCTCTTCGAAAATAGCTTCTAACCATTTTCTATTCCTCCAGCTCCACACGTTTTCCAAACAATCCCTTTGGCCTTAAAAGCAAGACTAAAACCATTACAATCAATGGGACAACTCCCACAATTGCACCGCCTTCTGGAACTGTAGTCTTAACCGTTTGCTCGGCATATCCGAGGATGAAGCCACCAATTAGACTTCCTTTGATGCTTCCCAACCCACCGAGAATGACAATTGCAAAGGATAGCGCAAGAGGCTGTAGCCACATCCAAGCTCCCGCCGATTTTGTCGTAGATGATGTAATCAGTATACCGGCAAAAGTCGCTAACATTGCAGACAAACCCATTGTTAGCATGTAGAGCCTCTCAGTGTTTATTCCCATCAACATTGCAGCTTCAACGTCCTGCGATACTGCTCTCATAGCCTTTCCCATTTTTGTTTTAGTTATGATCAACATCAAGGTCCCGAAAAGAGCTAGCGATACTACAAATGCAGCTATATATGAATACTCTATGGTTACTCCCAATATGTTTGCTGTATTCATTAAGATAGAATCTTCAGGCCAGGCTACTCGGGGGAAAGTGACGCCGTAGAAGATTATGACAAATTGTTGCATTATCAAGGCTATGCAAACTGTGGCTACCATTATGGCAACTTCATCGCCAAGGACAGGATGAATTGTAACTCTATAGATCATGCTTGCTATAATGCCTACAACTATTGCTGCAAGAACTAAGACAAAAACTGCGTTCAGCATAGTGCCGGCCCCAAGAAAACCGATAGCTCCTAAGGTGACAAACATGTAGGCGCCAAGCATGTAGAAGGATCCATGGGCGAGATTTACAACACCAGAGATTCCATAGATCAACGTAAATCCAAGGGCCAACAACGAGTACATCCCACTCTGGAGACCTCCTAATAAGAAAATCTCAATAAGATCATTAAGCAAATCATGTCTCACCACTAAGCTAGCTCTGACTCAATCCGCATTTTTCGACTAATAAGGAAACCGGCTTAAAATACTTTTCTTAAGCATTTGAGACGATCAAAATTTGTCTGCTTCAAGGGAATACCGGAAAAAAAAGGAAGATGAAAGGATAGGACTTCTAGGGCAGAGGCAGACTGATAACTGTTCCGAATTGCTTCGCGATCGTTGCGATGTCCTTGATGTCAACCTTGTCGTCGAAGTTGATGTCAGCTTCTTTTTCCCATCTCGGGTCGCCTGGAACTGTACCAAAAGCCTTGGCGGCGAGGGCTACGTCTTTGATGTCAACTTTTCCGTCATAATTGATGTCTTCGATGAGTGGATACATATTTGGCGGTATTGCCCACTTCTTAGAATAGACTTGGTCGAGAGGAATCACAACTTCCAGTCTTTCGGCTGTCCATTGTGAAATAAAGGCTCTTACGAATCCATAATCCCACGTTGGACCTAGATCGTAGACAACAACATCATGCCGAGATGCACTTGAATTTGTGTATTTGAATATTCCGTTCAAGCCTTGTCTCATGTAGGCTGGGTTTTCGTAGTAGGCCACCAATGCGTCCTTATCTGTGGTGTCAATGTCCTCAATAGCTTCTTTCAGTCCATAAATGCCGTCGTATGCTCCCCATGCTGTGTAGAGTGGCCATGTACCTGTTAGAGCTACAAAGTTGTCCCAGAACACCTCTGTCAATCCCGGTATGATTGGGGTTCTTGTTCCTGAAAAGGCAAGTATTGATTCATACTCGCAGGTGCCTCCTGTTGTCGCCCAGTGGCTCTGCAATTGTCCCATGACGTTGATGCCTACTGGCAACGCGCTAACGTTTAGTGCTTTCCATTGCATTATGAATGGTACTCCAGTGGCTCCAGAGAATATGTGAATTAGAAGTCGAGCGCCGCTGGCCTTCACATCGTTCAGCCATGATGAGCAATCGGTAGTGCCGTCAGGTATTCGACCCGCATAAGTTACGTTGGCGTAGGGTCCCAGAACGCTTGGGTATATTGCCGGGTGGGTTAGTGCGGTATACATCTCTAGGGTCCAGGTAAGATCTTCGGCGATTACAGCAACTCTTACTTGTGGTGGGGTCAAAGGATTACTGTCAAGATCTTGGCCATAAAGGGGCAAGAGTTTGACTGGGATAAGATAGTATGCCAGACTGAGAGCTATG
>CP070835.1:1552791-1558015 GCA_020341775.1 Candidatus Bathyarchaeota archaeon | reverse complement strand
ATGATGAAGCACAGCAGGCGCACAAGCAACAACTGCTTAATCACCAATGGCCACTTATGTATGGCCACGTAATGACGAGCACCGAGTTCTCGCGAAAACTAACAAAGACAACCAACCACAACCCACATCAGGCGGTGTAGCCACACCATGCAGACTAGTTTCCAAAGTAAAGGCGAAACGCTTCCCGCGACTCTTTATCATAATGTAACTGGAGGCCTGCACTCAACGAATTGCGGAGTCGTCTTGTGTCCCCCCCATCCATTATACGGCGGCACGCGGAATGATACCAGACTCGTCAGGATCGCTAAGAATTTAGCCGAACACAACATCGCCGCGCTGTGCTTTGACTACGGAAGTTACGGAAAAGGCATCAAAGAAGTGCACCACACCCTCGACGCCATTGCATTCATGCGGAAACAGGTCGCCCCCGTGGGTTTGCTAGGGTATTCCTTCGGCGCGGTTGTGGCGTCGAACGCAGCTGCATATTCAGACATCCGCGGCTTCGTCGCCATGTCAACCTTACGAACCGTAAACGGGCTAACAGCGACCTTCGAGGCTGATTGTGCCAAACTATTCATCCATGGAAAACGCGATGCTGTCGCACCATTTGCAGATTTCAAGCATCTCTACCGCGAAGCGAAAGGAAAGAAAGAAAAACTTGTTCTGGATACTGATCATTTCTACATGGACAACCATCCCATGACCATCGACTCAGTCTCAGAAGCCATCCGCAAATTCTTTGAGAACGAGCTCATTACGTAAAAGAATGCACCTGCTTGGGCTGCACCGGTGTCTTTGCCTTGGAGGTATACTGTGGCCACATTTATCAACTCACGCGAGTTGCCTGCGTGTTTCTCACGGAATGCCAGCACCGGTGAACATGTCGTACAAATATTTGTTCCATTCCTCTCCCTCTTTGCTAATTATTTCGAACAGTTCCTGCAGAATCTTATGGTGTCGCTTTTCGTCCTCCACGATACGCTCTAAGACCTTTCGAGAGCTTTCGTCCTTTACTGACTTGCTGATTTCCACGGCTTGATCAAGCATCGCGCTTTCGTTCTGTGTGTGATAGGTGAGTTCCTGCGTCATTTTGTTCCGATCTATTTCTCCAACGACCACGCGTCGATGCATGTTGATTAAAGTCTGGTATGTATCGGAGTGTTTCATAGTATCCAAAATGATGCGGTGGATAAACAGCTTGATAATGGGATTCGTGATTGACTTGTACAGCGGATTGAGTTTCTCCACTGTCGCATCCTCGAATGCTTTCTGTTTCTCCAGCTTTTTCAGGGTCTCTTCACCAAATTTCTCCCAAGCCAAGATTTTTCACCTCCTTTCTGTTTCTTCTCGCTTCGAGTCAGTACATTGCCCAACTACTTTGACGGCTGTTTCTTGAGCCAGTCTGTGATTTCCTTCATGGTGCTGTTCGAACTCTGATTGATGACCGGCACTTGGATGTTTTCCCTGGTTTTTAGCGCCGGCTTGTACTGCGTCATCATGGCAAAGCTAACATTAGCCCAATAGATTGTCCCCCGCTTGAAATCTTCAGCTATTGGCACGGTGTCAGGAAGCACTTCGGTGAAAAAGAATACAACGTCGTTAGCCCAATAGAGAGCCGCAGGCACGCCCTGCGAACGTAGACCAGCGACGATTTCAGCAAGATCGCTAATGTTCTCAAAATATGCATATTCCTTTATGACGATTTCTTTCCACGGATCATACGTTATCTTAACCATCTCATGAACCTGCAATTTCAAGAGCGTTACCTAGAGACATTTATCTTTTTTGGGGCACTCGTTAAACATGACTCTAGGGTGCTTCTATTTTGCCTGCTTCAGCTGCGCGGGGCACCGACGCTTATTCCATACCTCCTAGGCGCGTATTGCTTTTATAGACGTGCGTACCTGGATTCAATCGCAGGCAATTTGGATGCGTGTGTAAGGCTGAAAACCTCAGCAGACAAGAGTTGCAGATGAAACAAAAGGAGAAGTTTTAGCGTGATCAGTGTGGCAAAAGAGTGGAATCCTAAACAAGCTTTACTGAGGAAACTTCTCGCAAAACCTGAAAAGTTTGATGAGGCCATCAGACTATGCCTGCGCATGCACTCCCTCGTTCATAATTCAAGAGTGAGTGGATGCAGCTACCCAACATACGAAGAGAAGTTATGGGATGGGCTAAACGACGAAATGTTCAAAGCAGCCCTCGCAAACAAGAGAACAACAATTGCATGGAATTTGTGGCACATTACTCGCATCGAAGACGTTGCTGCCAACATGCTCATTGCCGACGATATTCAAATACTGGACAATGAGTGGCTGTGCAGGCTAAATGCCACCATCCGAGACACTGGAAATGCAATGACGGCTGAAGCGATTGCAGAGTTCAGCAATAATTTAGTCATGAAAGAAATGCGGAATTACAGAATTGCGGTAGGAAAAAAAACGCGGAAAACTATAGGTCACCTCGAAGTGAATGATCTGAAAACGAAAGTGAAATCAAGTCAATTAGAACGCGTAATAGATGAAGGGGGATTATTAGACATTCCGGGGTCACGGTGGCTTGCTGATTTTTGGGGCCGAAAAACCTTGGCAGGGATCCTGCTAATGCCAATCACGCGACATCAAATAGTCCACTTAAATGCAGCATTTAAAATAAAAGAAAAATGCTTAGAGAAGGGTTAACCTGTTCTTCGCTGGCGTATTTCAAAAGCATAGAAGCACGTACATGCAGAATGCATGCATGCATAACGCGCTTGCATTATATTCATGGGCCGCGCTTCTAAGAAGGCTCCGCAAATCATAAGATCGAGTTCTTAGTAAGATGCGTTCAACTTGGAAGTGAGAGAATGGTTGAAGAAGTATCACGTACCACGTTTATTGCGGGAATTGTCATTGCGATTTTAGTTGCAAGCGCGATTTCAACTGTGGCGTCTTGGCAGTTAGCAGTGGGACCGCAAGGTCCTAAAGGCGACAAAGGGGACACGGGAGCCCCGGGACTCCAAGGACTTCAGGGAGAACAGGGACCAGAAGGACCGCCCGGAATCGGCGTGATTGAGTACAACGACACTCGCGCTCTAACCTCTTTCGGTGTGTTGACTACAACGCCGATGAACCTTGCCAACGTCACCATAACTGCTCCAGCAGACGGTTATGTTCATCTCACAGTTACAGCCCTCGCCAGAACCGGTGGTGATAGTACTGCGGTGATATTAGGTCTTGGAACGACTATCAACTCGACCGACCTATACTATACTTATGCTGGAGTAACTGAAGGCACGGGAAATCTGTATACGCTTTGGCCTTTGACAGCGCAGGCTGTAGTCTCTGTCACTGAAGGCAATAGCTACGCTTTCTTCGCTACAGGCTATAAGAGTCCCACAGCCGCTGCACAATCCGTTTATCTGTGGTACCCCTCTTTGATTGCAGTTTTCTATCCCACCTAACTTCTTTTTTTCTTTCAAAAATCTAGAGTCAAACAAATGTATCTAATAACATAACGGTGGTTGACTACCTTTTTGTAATGTGATGGCATCGACCTATAAAAGGTGGCATGTGTAAAGGTGCAAGCATTTTCGGGATAAATTGTGCATAAAAACCCTTGAAGACCCCTGAAAACACCTAATGTGCATCTAGGGAGCTGATCTTATATATGGATTCGTTTCCGACCAGTTTCTATTTTCTCTGAGGATTTTCAGTTTCGTAATGAATGATGTGGGATAAAATCGGATACGTTCAAGCTTTTCGACATCTATAAAAGAGAATTCAAGCCATTCAACGTCGTGCACTGGCTCTGCACGCAATTTTCCTCCTATAATGGTAGCTAAGAAAAATAGTTCAATGCCATGAAGGTTAGGGAATCCTTCGATAAAATCGCGTACCCAGAGCAGACGTTCAGCCTTCACATCTAGCCCTGTCTCTTCTTTAACCTCACGAACAAGGCAATCCTCTATTTTCTCCTGAAACCAAACACCACCTCCGGGAAGAAAATAAAAATCTTTTTCAGGATTCAAACAATGTGTCACTAGGATTTCGTTAGCGCTATTAAAAATAACCGCCCTTGTGCCCACTCGAATGACGCGCTCTGTCATTTTAATCCCGGCTACACACTCATTCAAAACACATTAACATTATGTATGTGCGGTGAGTGCCTGGTGAAAAGAATGAGACCGTGAGAACGTAATCGTTTGGATTATGGATTCGAATCCTTCGAAAATCCAAGCCCAAAACATGCACACACAGGCACACAGTATGGGATGTGTGCATTTCAGAAACATATATATCATTTTCCTAAGCATCATTTCAGGGAGTGAAGTTTGGATAGCACTCGCGGAAAGAATATGCTATTTTTCCTAATTGGGATCATTGCTATCCTCGCTGTTGTCATGACCTACATCTTAATTAGTTTGCCACCTCAGTCTCAGACTAGTGTAAGTACTCAGACTAATGTAAGTATATACCGCTTCACGAACGAGTCCGCTGTGGATCATGGGGATGGCACTGTACAATGGCCGTTTACTGTCATAATCGAGAACACTGGCTCCACTGACGCTCATGGGTTGAGGGTAACTGTCCAAATTCTCGTAGATGACAGCGTGATTGATTCTGTTACAACAAACATAAGCGAATTGAGAGCTGGGTGGAGCCAGACGTGCTCTTTGACTTGCTGGACATATGACGATAATTGGACCCTTGGAAAGCAGGTAACCTATATTGCCACTTTAAGATGGGGCAATTCAGTTATTGACGAAATAACACTCTAATTTTCCAAAGGTGTTCCAAGGGGTCGAAGGAGATTTTAAGCACCAGTTCACTTTAGAAAAGTTTGGTGAAATCGCCCCAACACTAATGATTTGCACATTTGGCAACCGCTTCTTTAGAATTACGCATGCGCGCCGACGTACACAAGTCATAAGAAATCCAGCGTCATTATAGAAGTGAGTGGTTGCTAATGGGAATTTCATTGAAAATGTTGGGACATGCCAGCTTCCAAATTAGGGCGGCTGAAAAGGTCATTTATATTGACCTGAAGAAGTATGGAAAAGTCATTGACCCAGTCGAAAAAGCAGACATTGTTTTGGTGACACATGGACACGCTGATCATTGCAGCCCAGACAAAGTATGGAAAGTTCAGAAAGAGGACACAGTGATCATTGCGCCCACCGCCTGTGGCAAACGGATGAAAGGCGATGTCAGGTCTCTCAAGCCTGGCGAAGAAACAACAACCG
>CP070835.1:1513188-1552691 GCA_020341775.1 Candidatus Bathyarchaeota archaeon | reverse complement strand
TGGCGAATTAGTGTTGGGCCTTCCAATGCAACAGTTGAAAACGCAACAGAAGTCGCTTCTGAACATGTCTTCACGAAGATTCAGTACATGAAGCAGATGCTTCGCTCGTTGCACGGCGAACAAATCTACCTGTTTAATTGGCAACTAGCGATCGAGCTTCCTTTTGGCGCCACACTTCTGAATGGACCGGAACTTGACGGATCGAATTGGGCAGTAGACTTTGGCGGAGGCACTTTCATGCAAGCCAACGTGTCAACTGATTTCCAGCGGGTTCTGGTAAACGAAACAATGTTGGTGACTGAACAGAACATCACTGCATCAGATGAATATCTCTACGAAGCCTTAGCTGAATACAAACTGTTCAAGATCGACTATGTTGGTATTCCAGGTCCTGCGCTAGGCCAAACGTATGACATCGAAGGCGCCTGCAAACTTGACGATTGGTCGAAGACGTGGACGCGGTACATCTACCCGGGCACTTTTGTGAAGACGTGGTCGAGAGGACCGTTGAAAGCAACCATCAAAGTAACTCCGCGGCTATCGGCACAATGGTATGTGGGATGGAAACACAAAAGAAAATGGTGGAAACTTAGATTAACAAAATTCGAAACGTGGATGAAAATAACACCGTCCATAAAAGTTGAGGCTTCAGTGAGTGCTTCAGCCAGCTACAGCAAAACGTGGTCGCACACGTTCTGGACATGGTCTCGCAGATTCTATTTCTGGGTGGGCCCAGTACCGGTGTGGGCAAACCTCAAACTGAAAGTCACTGGAAGCGTCACTGTGAGTGCGTATGGCAAAATATCGCTTTCAACGTGGGTCAAAGCTGAGGCTTGGTATAAGGCCGGCGTCAAATGGGAAAGGGGAAAAGTTTGGAGGACAATTTGGCAAAATGGGTGGGGAGCCAAACGCAGCGGCCCCACATTATCAGGATCGGCAGGTCTCAGCGTCACCTCCAAGGCGACATGCAGAGTCGTCTTTCTGTTCTACGACGTTGCTGGGCCCTTCGTTGAAGCCATACCGTACGCACCCATAACAATCCGCTACTACCTGTATCAACCTAACACCTGGTCCATAAGACTCAAGTTCAAAATCAGAGCAGGAGTCACCTTCGCAGGATGGCTGAGAAAAGTCGTTAAACTTAGAGACTATTCAAGAACACTGGCGGACTGGACTCTCTTGTCTTGGAGCGGAAGTTGGTGATGTTAAGACTACGCCAAGCGATTTGCATTTGAAGTTTTCTTTGAACCTCAAATAGAGCAATATTGCGTCAAAGAGGAAGAGCAGCAAGTAAGCCGCGAGTGTAGGAGAATATCCTACCGCATCGAGAAGTGCATGGAAGTATGCACCTAGGATGGCCGTGTATGAAATCCGTATCACCGAAATTTCTTGTTGAAGATTGAATTTTTTCAGGGGGTCATTCAGCCACCTTCTCAAAGCGTAAAGGATGATCGCCGTTAGGACAGCCAACATCGTAGTTCCGGGGAGGGAATGAAAAAACCTGTGGGAGAGACCAACCACAAGGGGATCGTGGTGATCAAACAGGAGGAACAGAAAGGGTTCGGCAAGGTCGGGAATTACGCTTGCCACAAGTAGCGTGGGGAAGTCTAGGTACTTGAGCAAAACCAAGCCTAGGGCTAATGCAGAAACGACGTGGAATAGCGTTGGCGGCATAATCTTCACTGTGCTGTTTCACGAAGTGCACCTGAACATTCTTGCGTGGCTGAGCTAAAAACCTTAAGTTTCTTCTTCAGCTGAAACATTTTTAGCCTCTTTGCTTCAAAAGGGCGGCCGCGACTTGACGTGCACGTGCTAGCTTAAAACAGAATGGCACTCATATTGTTAACTAGAAAAGCTGTGCGGAAGATGAATCGGTGAAGAAAACCAAGGTTATCTGTACAATTGGCCCTGCCAGTCTTCAACCGGAGACACTGAAGCAGATGTATGAGGCAGGGATGAACGGCGCCCGAATAAACACTGCGTATGGAAATCTTGATCAGTACAAACGCATCGTGAACAATGTTCGAGAAACAGCTGCCATCCCAATAATTATTGACATCAAGGGGCCTGAGATCAGGCTCCACGTTAAGCGAGAGAGGAGGGTTCGGAAGGGAGACGTCCTCGAGGTCGGTTTCGATCAGGAAGAGATTAGTTTCAACCATAACTTCTATGCGAAGATGCGCGTGGCAGACAGCGTCCTCATCGATAATGGTAAGATTAGAGCCGAGGTTGTTGAAAAGAACGATGGCGTGTTGCGGTTATCGGTGATGAATGATGGGGAAATCAGTGATGGCAAAGGCGTTAATATTCCCAAGAAGCAGCTTTCGGTTCCCACGCTTTCGGAGAAGGATCTGGAAATCATCGAATTCGCCAAGAAGCAGGACGTTGAGTACATTGCACTTTCCTTTACAAGGAGCGCTCAAGATGTGGATATATTAAAATCTAACGCTCAGGGGTTTGAGGGGGCACTGATTGCTAAGATCGAAAATTCTGAAGGCGTCGAGAATTTTGAAGGAATTTTGGGCAGCGTGGAATGTATTATGGTGGCGCGAGGTGACTTGGGTGTTGAAATAAGTCCTGAAAAAGTTCCGTTAGTTCAGAAGTCTTTGATTAGAGCGTGCAACCAAAAAGGCACAACTGTTGTGACAGCCACAGAAATGCTGGAATCGATGATGCGCTGTTCAGCCCCAACTAGAGCTGAAGTTAGTGACGTAGCTAACTCGATATTAGATGGAACCGACGCAATGATGCTTTCAGGGGAAACCTCGATAGGCAGCTATCCGGTGGATTCTGTTGCGATGATGTCTCGAATCGCAAAAGAGACCGAAGTAGCTGTGAGAAGTCAAATTGAAGAACGAGAGTTCACTAACATTTCTGACGCGGTGAGCAAGTCAATCGAGAGGACATGCCAGACCGCGCCTATTGACAAAATCGTCACGTTGACGAGGTCTGGTTACACCGCAAAGATGATAGCGCGATTCAAGGTTGCGCCTCCGATAATTGCAGTCACTCCGGAGCAGAGAGTCAGGAAACAGCTCGAGCTGACTTTTGGCGTGTACCCTGTACACTTGGACTATCGTCTAGAAGAAGATCGAATATTGACCATCGGAGAGAAGCTTCGATCCATGGGTTTGATTCACGACGAAGACATTGTTTTGTTTACTGCAGCGTCGAGGACCAATAAGAAGCATGCTAGTAACCTAGTTGAGATCCACAACGTGGGCGAGCTCATGAGCTTCATGGAAAAATAGGCATTCACGGCCATAGCATGTGTGCTACGCATACGTGAATTCCTAGCGTCTTTGTTTCAGCGCAGGTGGCAACCTTCTCGTTCTATTCAAGGTTTATTGGTTCTCCGCGGGGCTTCTTTTCATCCTTGATTTTGGGGATTGTAACCTCGAGTACACCGTTCCTGTACGCGGTTTTGGCCTTTTTAGGATCAATCTTCGCTGGCATCATAACTTCTTTGAAGTATTTGCGGTCAGGTGTGTCAACAGAGACTGTCAAGGTGTCTGTTGTTCCATGCAGTTTGACGTCTTCTTTTTCAACGCCCGGTAGTTCAGCTACGACTCTGATTTCACCTTCAGTGCTGATGACATCTACGAGAGGTTCACGTTCCTTCTTGATGTCTAGGCCGGGTCGGGTGAAGCCGAAGGCTTCAGGTTTACGCGAAGGCTTCACGTTGCCGAACTCGCTGATCTTCGGCTTTCCATCTGGACCAATAGTCATGCTATACCCGTAAACGAAAGGACCCCACTCACGCTTGATTGAGCCGTCTGGAAGTCTGCGTTCCCGGACCAAGTCTTTCGGAACACGCGTTTTCAACTCTTTGAACTCTCTCTCCATAATCTTTTCCATGTCCCTCATCATCTCTTCTATGTCTCCGAAGAACCAGCTTCTAAAGAGTGGATTACGCCGCATTCTTCTTCTAAACCATTCGGGAAAATCGTCCCAAGCCATAAACTCTCACCTCGCTAATCTAGTAGAGGTTGAAGTCAATTAAAAAAATTGCTGATTGCAACTGTGTTTTTGGGCCGCCGCGCTTAACCGCCAACACCTATTGCAGATCCTCTTTGTCTGCTGCCCATCCAGATTCCACTCACCAACCCTGCAGCGAAAGCCCATGGGAGTGTCTAGAAGGTTAAAGCCCCAATCGGACGCAGAAAACCAGCAACGTCGTAGAGTTGCAAAGTCTCGGAAAGTTTGCCTGCTCGAATCGATAAATGTGGCTGCCACTGAACGTGACTGCCCTCCCTGTCAGCGTGATGCTGTGAAACTCGCCTTGCGTGCGTATCTAAAACCATATATTTGCCGCCTTTAATAGACAGCAATCCTCATCCGCGAGAGGAGATTTGCTTGCCCTCTGATGTTAAGCGACTGCTTGAACAACTTGATAAGAAGGCGCTCTATGCATGCATATCGTCAGCATCGCAGTCGTGCTCACTGGAATACTCGTGTTCGAGAAATTTGGAAGTGAATAGTCGCATGTATACCTACTATGCAGTCATGATCATGCCTAGTGGAGGAGTTTGAATGCAGTGGAAGATAAAGCACATCTTCAACTACTCTGATGAGAAAGCTTGGGGAAGCGGCTTTTGCTTTGGCGGTTTCCATGACAAACTCCCCACCGGTGAAGTCTACTTTCAAGAATATACCCAGCATTGGATAGGAGTATTCTGCTCTCGCGACAGCTTTCTGTGGACAGCGGGCTTAACTGATCCTGGCGTGAGCAAGACGCACATTCCAGTCAATCTTAAGAATCCTCATTATATTACAACGGCTCCTGATGACGGAGCCACTGTGGTTTCAAGCGGTGGCACCAACAAGATTTTCAAGATCTTTCCAGAGAAACGATCGGCCAAACTCTTCATCGATACTGGAAAACTGGGCGTGAAGGACATAGGAAACTGCGAATATGATCTGGATGGAAATCTTTGGGTCAACGAGATCACAGGGTGTCGAATTTGGCAATTTGATTCTGAAGGTCATACGAAGAAGGTCTTAGGCCAAGGCAAGCCTGGCTTCCAAAAAGGTCCAACGACGTTTGACAAGGTTCTCTTCAGCTGGATATATGATCTCCGAGTGGGCATAGATGGAAACATCTACGTGTTGGACAGCAAAAATTTCTCCGTCCGGATGATTGATCTGCTCAACGAGAGGGTCAGCTTAGTCGCGGGAACAGGTCAACCCGGCTATTCAGGGGATGGTGGTGACGCACTCAGCGCCACGCTAGGATCAAATCCGGATGAGCATTTTGATGGACCTTACTCTCTTTCGCTGGATGAAGGCTGTAACATCTACATTGGTGACACTCAGAATCACGTTCTCCGCATGATTGAACGAAAGACAAATATCATATCAACGATTGCGGGAAGGCACTACTCTGAGCCCCATGTGAGAAATGACCCTCAGCAGAGAGATCCGCTAAAACTCAACTTGCCTAAAATATGCAGCCTAGATTACTTTGACAACTGTCTCTTCGTGCCTGAATGGGATGGAGACATGATCATCCTAGAAAAAACTGGGACAAATGCTTTTTAGCTGGGCTTGGGCTTCAGATAGCGTACTTCTTGTCTGCGTATAAGAACCCAAAACATGCGCCACTGTTTGAGGTGCTAACTTGGTGGTGTACTGCATGGGCATGCAAGATTCGCTTTATGTATCTGTTTTTTGGCTGATATTTAATTCTGATTCGTTTATGAAAGAAGACATCATGCACTAGGATATACCCGACACCGTAGAACATTACACCTAAGCCCACTGCTAATCTGATGTCGAATCCTGAAAGCACTCCTGAAAGGATAAAAAGAAATGAGATCGTGGCAAAAAATAGGCCGAAAACATCGTTCTTCTCAAACCGTCCTTTTCGAGGACGATGATGATCCTCGTGGATGTACCATCCCAGGCCGTGCATGACATACTTGTGAAGGAACCATGCTACTCCTTCCATCGAAACAAAAGCGATTGTAATGATTGAGGAATGAATCAGGAGGTTTATTGTCATGTAGTGTTCCTCGCCAAGGCGGTGGGTAGGTTTAGATTATTTGAGTCCGTTTTTGCCCATTACTTGATAATCAAGCAGTGAGTTACAGTATTCTTGCTAGGCTCTGGAGATTAAGATTTGTGTTGGAGCAGCCATTCTTCGTCAGGAAAACGCCTTGACCTGCTATGTCGAGGCTCTCCAAAAGACTGAGTGCCATCTTTAACTCCATTCCGCAAGCCACGCCTACAACTCCATCGTACTTTCCATTTCTCAGGATTTTCTCGGCACAGGCTCCACCTGGGAGAACATAAACATCGTATCCTTTCGCTTCACCGAGTGTCGTAGCTTGATTAATAAGGCAGCTTTCTTGACAATTTTTGCATTCGTAGGTGGGGATATCTGCCTTAAAATCTGCCATGCATTGTCTGTCCATGTGCTTTCTCGCGCAGTGGGGGAGAAGTAATGCTTTTCGCTGAGCTTTATCAAACCTGTCTCGCTGGATTCTATTTGCTGCTTGTACGCTGATGAGGTCTTCTATCAGGGCAATGGTGTCAACCAGATTCAGCCCTGTAGCTTCGTCCACCTTGAAGGCTTTGACGACCCTTTTAACCTGGCTCCCCACTACTTTATGCAACCCAACCTCGTACGCTGATTCAAAGAGCTGTTTTGACACTCTTTGGGGGATGCGTGTCAGATCATAGATAAAGCTGTAGGGCAATGTTCTGTCACCTGGAGATACAAACGTAGCATGACGTCCGTCATATTTAAATGTTGACGTCCGCATACTAATTCAAAAAATGGCGCTGGAAAAACCTAAAAGTGGGGGGTGGCAAATGTTCACCATGATCGGATCTCCTATGCAAAACAAGAACTTCAATAATCAACCACCGAAAATTGGAATCGTCGGCGGTGGACCCGGAGGATTAGCTTGTGGAATGCTGCTAGCCCACAATGGGTTTGATGTCACACTGCTTGAGAAGAGAGAGGACGTGGGAGGAAGAAATGCTCTTCTCAAAGCGGGAAATTTCAGGTTTGATGTAGGTCCTACTTTCTTAATGATGAAGTTTGTTCTTGATGAGCTTTTCAAACTCTGCGGTCGAAAAAGTACCGACTACCTAAAATTTCGTCTTCTTGATCCAATGTACCAACTTAGTTTTCCAGATTTTAACATTCTAATGAGCAGCAACAAGGAGAAAATGAAAAATGAGCTCAATAGAGTCTTTCCAGGGAACGAAAAAGGGCTTGAACACTTCTACTCCCGAGAAAGTAAGAGATACCAGAAAATCATGCGAAACCTGTACAGGGACTACTCGAGCCTGCTATCCTATCTATCCCCGAAACTGATTGCCGCGCTCCCTTCTCTATTCTTTAGTGGGTCAATTTACGACAACTTGGGAAGATATTTTGAGGATGAAAGGCTGCGGATTTGCTTCACTTTTCAGTCCAAGTATCTGGGAATGTCCCCTTGGGAGTGCCCCGCTGCCTTTACCATGATCCCTTTTGTCGAGCATGAGTTTGGCATATACCATGTCATCGGTGGTTTAAACCAGATATCGAAGGCGATGGCCACGGTCATTGAAGAAGAGGGGGGAACGGTACTCACCAATAGGGAAGTCGAAAAAATCGTAACACGTGGCAGAACAGCCAACGGCATCCAGCTTAAGGGCGGCGACACTGTCTGGTTTGATGAACTAGTCGTGAATGCAGATTTCGGCTATGCAATGACCAAACTCATCAAGCCAGCGCTACTCAGCAAATATTCTCCTAATAACATCAGGAAAAAACGGTTCTCATGCTCTACGTTTATGATGTATCTGGGAGTCAATAAGAAATACACGGCCCCTCACCACAACATAATAATCGCAGAAGATTACCGTGCAAACCTTGACGACATTTATAGTGGGAGCCTCTCAAAAGAGTATTCGTTTTATATGCAAAATGCGAGTGTCACCGATGACACTCTCGCCCCGCCTGGCAAGGCAACCATCTATTTATTGGTACCGGTGCCCAACAATTTCAGCCAAATCGATTGGGGCAGAGAGAAGGAGGCATTCACGGAAAACTTGCTGGAAGCGGTGGAAAAGAGAACGCCAATGGACGACATTCGGGATCACATTGAGGTAGAAGAGATCATCACTCCCTATCAATGGGAACATGATTATAATGTATACGAGGGCGCAACATTCAACCTCGCGCATAATCTTTCTCAAATGCTCTATTTCCGACCTCACAATAGATTCGAAGAGCTCAAGAACCTATATCTAGTCGGTGGAGGAACCCATCCGGGAAGCGGGCTGCCAACAATATATATTTCAGGCCTCGTGACCGCGAGACTCATAATGAAAAAGTATGGACTTCAAGCCACAAAAAGTAGGAATGCACATGCGTGTAGTCACTTTTGAAGATCAGAAGCCCAGAGGTATACAGTTAGATACGCGGTCAGCATTGAGAAATTAAAAAGAAAGTCTTCTAGCGGTATCGTGGAAAAACGTATGTTGCAAATTGCCGACGAAGAGTATTCGACTACAGGAAGGGAGGTAAGGATAAAATTAGACCCCAAGAAAAGAACAAGCGTCACGGCAACATAAGTCCAATATGCCCGCGAACTGAAAATATCGACATTAACTATTGAAACACAGAAAATTGTTAGACCGACTGAGAGAACCGCCAGAAACGTATATTCCATGGGGAGAAATGCGAATGATAGAGCAGCCACCAATGCACCTATACTGGCAAACAACTTCTTGCGAGGAGAAAAAAGCTTTGTGTCCCCTAGAAAACTGTCGATTGACACGAAAACAAATAGACAGCTGTAGGGCACAGTGACGAAAAACAGGAATTCTTCCAATGGAAGACCTAGAAAGTGAGCTTTACCCACATAAGCGGGATTGAATGCCCAGTGGCTCCGAGAAGTGGCGAAAACGTCCCAGGCAACAAATATGCATCCAACTGAAAGCAAGGCAATCAGGACGGGCTTAAGCTTAGAATAGAATTTCAGCCTTCGTTCAAAGGAAAAGGCGAGGGGAAAGGCGATGATGAGTAAATTCAAGTAAAGATAAAAGCTCATGCTTCACATTAGTTATAGGCGCATCTATAAAAGCTATGCAAATCCTAAAGAGCGATTCGTGGCTGTGCTCCATCAAGAGGCGCCTGTCATAAATTACCGAGAGAATAACTACAGAAACACGCTAGATGACATATCTTAACAGCAGAGTGTGAAGAAAACCTTGGCGGTCCGCATGCGAGAATTTCTTTGGGAGCGAGACTTCGAGTCTGTACGAAGATTCCTTGCAGAAATATTCAACATCAGGAAAGCCTATACCAACTGGATACCATCGCAGCTAGAGAATCTAAAATTCGGCCCAGGAGGAACCGAATACCTTGATGCTGAGGACGAGTACCTGAAGGTCTGGGAGATATTCGATGAAGCTCAACGCGTCACGTTGACGACTATTGCAGTATCTTATGTGAAGCCTCCCGGAAGCTGTTGGCTCTCCCTCCACCCACGCTATGCATCTGCTGCTCGAGAGATCGTGTTATGGATGCGGAGTCGAGTACGCGAGATGAAGGGGAATCAAGCAGAAAGAGTGAAAATGAGTCTTGTTGTTGATGACGATGACGTGGAATTCATTCGATTGCTCTCTGATTTAGGGTTTAGAAGGGGCGAGGTTGAAGGAGATAAGCAGGTACGACCAATAGACTCGCCAATTCCAACATACAGCCTCCCTGAGGGGTTCAAGATACGCAACGCTGTCATCGAACAGGACTTCCTGAAGTACCGTGAAGTCCAAATGGCTGTTTTTTCCCACATAGTGAGCATGTCCAAGGAACAACTATTGCTGTACAGCACAGCATCTTTCTACAGAGAAGATCTTGACATCGTTGCTGTAGGTCCGGATGGCAATTTTGCAGCATTTTGCACAGCACGAATCGATCCTTCGAGCAGAATTGCCGAACTCGAACCCGTTGGAACCCATCCGGACTATCGAAGGCTGGGAATCGCAAAAGCCGTGGTCTGTGAAAGCCTCAAGCGCCTCGAGAAGTATAAGCCATCCGCAGTAGTCATCCTTGGGGCAGCTTCAACTGAAAGCGCTCGGCAGCTTTATGAATCAGTGGGGTTTGTCAATGAAGGAACACGGCATTATTGGTTCTGCAAGGTCTGAGACTCAGCAGTTTGATTCTCCAGAGCACACGCTTGGCTCCAAATTGCTGCTCTCTTAGCCAGCCCAGAGTAGGCATATAAAGACTTGCAGCCTCTCAACCTTTAAGTCCGATTTGCTGAATCTAGACGCGCCCGCGAAGGGCAACGAACGGAAAACAGTTCTGGATACAAAGCCTGATAGAGGCTAGAGTCCCAGTCAACCTCCGCTCTTTGCCTACACCCTTTTTATCGTTGACAAGCCACTTCCCTTCTCTATGGGCGCGCATGTGTGTATGTAAAGAAAAGCTCTTGTATCAGCCTGCGTATGCATTACTAAGGCTAGCAGAATGAAAAAACATTGTGTGAGAATGGCGAGCACAAGCAAGAGCAGCAATTGGGATCTACTCCTGCTTGGTTTGGCGAGCCTTCTATGGTTCATGTTTCGGACAGGTACAAAGCCATCGAGAATAGTGTATCCTTGTCAGCGAGCAGCTTTGACGAGTAGTTCCATGTTTCTGGTTCTCCTTGTCCCAGCCTCATTGACCGCGGCGTTGACAAAGGCGAGGAAGCTCTGGTCCAGAAGAGGCTTGGTTTTGGCTTTGTTCGTGTTGGCGGCAGGCCTGCTGTGCGGCAGTGGACGACTTTGGGGAAACACTCAAACGGTTGTAGCAGTCACTCCTAACCAAGAAATTCAGCTGACCCTCGAATCCAGAAATGCGTCAGCCTCCCCGACGTCGGAAATTTACGTCGTGAATGGACGCGCCTCTGCGCACATTGGCGACCTTGTTGCACTCATGGGTTCTCATGGCCTGTTCTTCTACGCGTCTGACGGAGTTGGACCTCATCAAGGGGGGAGTGGATTAATCGCCCGCGACGACGTGGTTCTCCTCAAAATTAATGAGGAGTGGCCCTGCCGCGGAGGCACAAACACTGACGTCTTGAAAGAGCTCATCCAAGTCATCGTGGACCATCCTGACGGGTTTATCGGCGAAATCGTAGTGGCGGACAATGGGCAGTGGCAGGGCAGCATGGATTGGCCGGAGAGCAACGCCGAAGACATCACCCAGTCAACTCAGGACGTAGTTGACCTGTTCTCGCCAAACTACAACGTTTCGACCTACAGTTGGATCCCGATAAGAGGCACTGAGGTAGACGAGTACGTTGACGGCGACATGGCTGACGGCTACCGGCTTTACGACACTGCTGACCCTGAAACGGGAATCCACGTCTCTTATCCTAAATTCCAAACGACGTTTGGAACGCGAATTAGCTTCAAGAATGGCATATGGAACGGAACAGGATACGAGCGGCGACTGAAAGTAATCAACCTGCCCGTTCTGAAGTCACATGGCTCTTACGGCGTCACGGCTTCTCTTAAGCATTACATGGGCGTTCAATCACAAGGAGAAGGGGGTGGAGGACTCGCCAATGGTCATTCCACAATCGCAACTGGCGGCATGGGAACGCTGATGGTTGAGACAGGGCTGCCAACCTTGAACATCATTGACGCCATCTGGGTGAACGCCAACCCGCCGTCTTCACCGTTCGATGGGCCAAGTACGCCCTACTCCCACGCCACGCGGGTCAACGTGCTCTTGGCCAGCATCGACCCTGTTGCCCTCGACTACTGGGCTGCAAAACACGTACTCAGTCAAGCTGCCACCTTAATTGGATACACCGACATCCACTCCATCGACCCCGATAACACCAACAAAAGCGGAGTGTCCAACGCTGCGTTCGGCGTCTGGCTGAAACTAACCAAAGACGAGATCATTGCAGGCGGACACCACGCCACCACTGAAGAAACCCACATGAACATTTACGTGAAGAGCGAGGGAATGCCCCCCGAAATAGGCGTGCCCTCTCAAACACCTCCGAAGGACCAGGTGATGACAGGCAACACGGTGAAGGTCTCCGTAACTGTCACGGACGCTGACGACGGAGTGAAAAACGTCACGCTATCCTACACTATAAACAACGGAACCGCTTGGAACCACCAAACCATGACTCTTAACGCTTCCACGGGCCTCTACGAAGCTACGATTCCCAGCCAAGAGCCTGGAATCTGCGTGAAATTCAAGATTGTGGCTTACGACGCCGCTGGACAAGTAGCCACCAGAGACGGAAATGACCCCGCCTGCACTTACCAAGTGATTCCAGAGTTTCCCTCGTTCCTCATCACAGCGCTGCTCGTGTTGTTAACACTCGCGGCAATCCTTCTTCTAAAGAAAAAGACCCGCCTTGCATCACGAACTTGACGAACAGACATGGCAGCGTGTGCGCGTGCGCAGAGCTTTGAGGAGTATGTGCAGTCTGCTCTAGTACTTACTTCCAGAAAAATTATATCGCTAGATGTCGATACGTGAATTGCTGAATTTATTCCGAGGGAGCATAAGGTTGAGAGGTAGGCAGATTATCGGAATGACGCTAATCCTGATGATGCTGTTGACCCTAAACATTGATGCTGCTGAGCCTATACAATTGGTAGAGGAGAAGGAAGCTGTTACGAAGAAATTTGAAGCCGCTGAGACGGCAGTGGCAAAGGACGTTCTGATCATAAGCTACCCACAGAGATATGCTTATTTCGGGTGGTTCAGAGCATCTCAAATGCCTTCCACCGGGTGGGAACTTCTAAACAGGACCATATTGTGGGCAGCTGGTTATTTGCTGCCGAACGAGACTAGAATTGTTTTTTTTGCGCGTATGCAGCCTGCTGATGATTCAGCTGTAGTATATGGTTGGCTGGTTGGCAGCGGATATGACGCCTTGAACATAGATGTACGTAACCACAGTGATGCTGAAGGCTTGCCATCCGAGTATTATGACGATTTCGATTTGGTGATCTATTGGAATACGACAGGGTATGATTCTATAAACATCATCGATTCCGAGATTCCATTTCTGACCGTTTCCGCTGCACAGACCGATGAGATGGGATTAGGCAGTGGGATAGTGACCACACAAGCTCACAATGATACTTTCTACGTTGTGAACAACAACTACTACCCAACGCATGGGCATCCTTTGTGCTCTCTCACCTTTGAGTCTGAAATGGCTTTTGAAGCCACAGCAGCCGCTGGAAGAGGAGAGGTGTTAGTGAGAGCTGAAGTCCAAATAGTTGAGCCTCAAGTTGAAATATCTAGAAAGCAGGACATTGCAGTTGCGCTCGACGGAAGCGCCTCTATGGCCTTCACATTCACTATCCCCGAGTCTTCTCTTGCAGACTTGTATAGGCAATCTTTCTTTGAAAACGCGTCGGCTCTCGAAACAGGAGTCGAATATGAAGTGCCTGAGACTAAGACGCTGCATGCCACTCTTGAGTTGGAGGAAGAAGTTGAGGACACCACGTTGCCAGGAGACATAGACGCGGATGGGAAAACTGACATAAAAGACGTTGCCAAGACCGCCATCTGCTTTGGGTTGCTTCTTGGGGACGATGGGTGGGATTTTGACGCAGACATCAACTGGGATGGAAAGATCGACATAAAAGACATCGCAATAGTTGCCAAAAACTTTGGCAAGACACGCGAGAATACGGGGCATCTGAACGTCGCGTGCTACTATAATGGTACAGGTGTGAGCTGCGCAAACTTATATTATGTTGGACCGGGGGGAGCTTCTCCGCCGATCAATACATCAGGTGTCTATACATGGTTTGGCCTCTATCCAGGCTTATACACCGTTTATGGAACACATAACATGACACAGCGCAGCACCGCTGTCAACATTACAGCGCAGGAGACAAGCTACGCCCAACTAGACTTCGGGGGAATCGAGAGACCGCCAATGCAGCAGCCAGTCATTCCTGTTAGGGAGCAGTTTCATCTGGGAGTGATGATTGAGCAGTTGGTGCTATTAGGCTTCGTGGTTGATGTAACAGAATCGAAGATTGTGCCTTGGGGCACCGGAAATGTGACCATGGTTTCGGTGAATGCCTACTCCCCCCTTGTCGCTGAGTTCATTTCATTCTGGCGGATCAACGTTGGACCACAAGACGAGAACGCCACCGACATGGCTTCCGATCTTATGTTTACGGATCTTCAGTTTAAGCAGATGTTTCTTAGAAAGCTAGCTGGAGACCAAGTCTTCCAATCTACGTGGCAGATCGTTTTTGAACTACCCTCCACAGCTTCGATAATAAATGCTGGTGAGCTGGTTGGCTTGAACTGGACGGTGGATTTTGGTGGAGGAACCTATATGGAAGCCAACGTCACCTTGGACACAATTTTGCCCAGAGTCATCGTTACAGAAACGATGGTGGTGACAGAACAGAACATCACCGCATCTGAAGCGTATCTTGCAGAGGCCTACACTCAATACAGAATATTCAAAATAGACTATTTCCTCTCCAGCTTACCTAGCAACGCCGCGAACACAGGGGCGAACGACAGTTGTATATATGAAGACTGGTCGGAGAAGTGGAGATGGCCAATATCCCCTGGAACCTTCAGAAAGCGTTGGACTCGAGGCCCCCTCACAGCGAATCTGCGAGTGCGTCCAGAGCTTCTGGTAGAATGGAAAATCGGATGGCGTTTCAAATGGGGGGGAATCCTTAACCCCCTAAGTTTCAAACTAAAAAAGTTCTATACATGGATTAAAATCAACCCCTGGATAGAAGCTAAAGCAGACGCAACAATCACAGAACACTCCCGTGAACCCCTCCTTGAATATCCCATAGGAGAATGGAAAATTGCTGGCTTCGTATTTTGGGTAACCTGCATACCAGTAACAGCTACACTGAAACTGTTTGTCATGGCCAGGCTAACGTTGGAGCTCGATGTCGAAATGTGGCTAGAGCTGACTGGCAGGGCAGAGGCAGAGTTCAAAGTGGGTGTGAAATGGGAGAAGGGAGATGGTTGGAGTTTGATATGGGAACCCGAAGCAGGCTACCACTTTGGATCTGCGTTCCGAGGCGGCGCAGAATTCACAATAACCCCCAGTGTTGCCTGCCGACTTGCCTTACTACTGTACGGTGTTGCTGGCCCATTTATTGAGGCTGAACTTGCCGTGCCTATCACGATACGATGGGGTGAACCCAACTTCGTACGATTTAAAGTCATTCTGCGAATCAACTACGGAATCATGTTCGTGGATTGGCTGAGAGACTACATAGGGCTGAGGACTCATATCAAGACGCTTGAAGACTGGACCCTCTTCACATACCAAGAACCCTAAAGAGAAACTTGTCCAAAACGCAACGCACTCACATGCGGATGTGACCTGAAGTTTTAAGAAGCTGCTTTCATGGTTTCTTCGGTGTGATTGGCGAAATGATCTATGAGAAAATAGTCCGGCGAAGGACAATCAGAAAATTTGTGAAAGACTCGATTCCAAAGAATGTCTTGGTCCAATGTGTGGATGCTGCAAGGCTTTCGCCATCAGGTATGAATCGGCAGCCTCTGAAATTCGTCCTCGTCGACGATGGGGAGTTGGTGACAGACGTGTTTGCCACAACACGTTGGGCGGGATACCTGCCCGATTATGAACCGAACCTGGAAGAGATGCCTCGCGCGTATGTGCTGATCTTGTTGGACACGCAGATCCGCCAGAACCCCGGACATGACGCTGGTATCGCAGCAATGAGCATCTCCATGGTTGCTCATGACCACGGGGTGGGCTCTTGCATACTAGGTGCAATAGACAGAGCAGAGCTACGCAGAATCTTCAAGATTCCACTGCATCTTGAGATAATTGTGGCCGTGGCTCTTGGATATCCAGCTGAGCACCCGATCGCTGAAACGGTGAAGAATGGAGACGTCAAATATTGGCTTGACAGAAACGGGGTGTTGCACGTTCCGAAGAGAGCGCTCAGCGACGTGATGAAGTGGAATAGCGGACTATTCAAAGCCACGGAGGCTTTGTCGTAGAAAGTAGGCAAGAGGTTTATTAGGTGTGGCTTAGCCCTGTTTTGTGGAGTCGGGCGTGGATTTTTCTGAGCGACAGCTTGAGATTGCCAAGCGTCTAAGCAGGAAGGAAAAAAGCAGAGAAACGAAAGCGTACTATGAGCTCAACCTGTCTTTTCTCTGTCCCTATTGCCGAGATTTCCTCGAGACTGAAGATTACTCAGAGTTTGTGAGGAGAAGGAAACAATGGATCAAAGGAGTGCGGGGGGGCATTGTTGAGAGGGGCTTGACTGTTTCATGCATGCCGCGTGAATTGCAGGTTGTAGAAGAGCTCTTATTGCTACCTGCGTTTTCGTTGGGCGTTTTTGGTCTACTGCTTTGGTTGGCAAGAAGAAGCTATTTGGGCATTCTCGCTGTCATGTCTGCAGTAACTCTGTTTATCGGAGTTTTGGCGTTGATGAGCCACCTTGAAAACGTGGTCCACCCTACAAGAACCAAGATAAGGTGGACGCAACATCGTCAACATGCAGGAATCCTCGTCATAGATGTTAATCATGTTCATATAGAGTTGCGAAGTCGCCTCCGTGTTTAGGTGTGAATGCTGTGCACTCCCGCCTTTTGAAGGCTTGACGACGTTCCCACTTGTATGCATTAAATGCGGATGCTTTTTGCGTTTCCATTGGAAACATTCGGGTTCTAATGTATACCTCGCTAATATACGCATTCTTCGTGTTGCTGTCTGTACGACTGTGCTCGGTCGGTGCGCGTGCTGACAAAAATCGTGGCTCATGGAGCGGGTCCAAAATTCGCGGGCGCTGTGTCCGTAAGGGCCGCTACTCTACTTGACATGAGGGGCAGAAGTATGCGGCACCGCCAAGATATTGAATCTTTTTGATTGGTGTTCCACATTCGCTGCAGGGGCGTCCTACTGCTTTGCTGTGCAGGAATTGTTGGTAACTGCCCGTCTTGTTGTAGAGATCGCGCTCACTGCTTCTTCCGCCGCGCTTCACCATTTCGGCGAGTGTTTGTTTTATCGCGTGGTACAGCGTCTCTCTTTCTGCGTCAGATAAGCTTGTTATTGGGCGTTTGGGGTGGATCTTAGCCCTGTATAGAATGTCCTGTAGGCAGCCATTGCCGATTCCCCAGATGCCTGGCTGGCTGATGATGAAGTATTTTGTGCTCACTCGCTTGTTGTTTGGAAGGGTCTTGAACAAGTTCTTATAGTGGGTGAGTGTGAACGCGTCGCTGAGGGGGGAGACCGCGTTCTTCTTTATGTGGGGGTGGTTGGGAAGGTCAAGCTGTTCAAGAAGTCGAACCTCACCCCACCCTGAAACCGTGACCGTTAGGTAGGTGTGGTCCTGAAAGTTTAAGAGGAGCTGGTGTTTCTTGGGCAGCGTTTCGTTTTTGGTGTGATACAAGATTCGCTCGCCACCGCAGCCTAGGCTCAGCACGTAGCTGGGCTCCACGTCAACTAGGATGACTGATCCATCCGCTCTGGCCAGTCCTACGGTTTTGCCTTTGATGATTGTGGCGAATTCTTCATCAGTGTGTTTGCCAGTGAAGGCGAATTTGTGAGGCGAACTACCACGCACGCCGGACACAATCTTTTTTCCCTTCAGTTCTTTGCTGATCTGCCGCGCAATTATGACTGCTTCAGGCAATTCGATCATGGCTTCGCTCCGCTCTGCGCGTTGGGGGGCTCTTCTTTCAGATGCAAGCGTTTGTCCCTCTGCTTCGATAAGCGCAAATCTTCTTGTGATCTGCAGATAAATATTTCCACCGCCAAGTCATACTATAGAAGTAGACAATATGTGGTGAGGTGAGGGCATGGGAAAGAAAAAAGAGACTGAAAAGGCGGAAGATGCTGCTGAGAAAGCAGGTAAAGCCGTCGGCAAAGGCATTAAGAAAGGGTGGGGGATTACAAAGGGCCTTGGAAAAGGGCTGATGAAGGGAGTCAAAGGAGAAGAAAAAAAGAAGAAGAAATGACCTGAATGCTTGCTCTGCCAAAGACGTGTGAAACTACGATTACGCTTCCCTTTCTTCAGGTTTAGGCTCTTTAATGTAGAAGATGGCTATGAGAACCGACGGGATATTCAAGATGAGCATGACTAGAAACGGCGTCTGCGGGGACACGGTGTCGTATAAGAGCCCCCCCGCCAGTCCACCGATAGCCATGAAGACGTACGTGAAAAAGTGCATGGAGCCGGTGACTTTTCCTCGCTGCGCTTGTGGCACGAGGTCTGCAAACAAGGCTTGATAGGCTGAGAACCCGAGCAGCTGTGCGAGTCCTATTAGAGGCATAACTACGAAGAGGGTGGAGTAGTTTCCGTAGATGAAGAGCAGGATGGAGGGGAATGTTAGAAGAACAGACATTACTATAGGGAGTTTTCTGCCTGCTTTGTCGAGCAGCCTTCCTACGGGGATTGAGGCGATGATCATGGATAAGAACAGGATGATCATGACGTAGCCCCAGAGGGGGCGTGCGTTCAAGAGCGCAGGATCTGTTTCTGGTGAGTAGATGTGTGGCTGTGGTGCGCCGCCTATTTGCAGAACATAGAACGAGTAGACTAGGAAGAGCCCCATTACCATGGCAAATGATGCTCGCGTGAGGATCGTGGAGAAGAACAGAGACAGCGTTGAACGTGGAACAGTCTTCCACACTTTGATTCCCTGCTTAAGAGATTCCGGGTAGGAATGTAACATGTCGTTTAAGGTGATCTTATCCGTCCCTTTCATGCTTTCAGTCAGCTTCAGTCGGATGATGGCTGCGACGATGAAAAATATGGTGACAATAGCGTATGCGATTCGCATGCCGATGTTTGAGCCATAGGTGGAAACTAAGAATAGAGCTACGATGGGTGCTGGAGTGGTTGCTACACTCATTATGAGGTTGAGGATGGAGAAACCCATCCCTCTTTTTTCGGGGGGCAGCGAGTCCGCCATCATCGCCATCAATGCGGGTTGATAAAGAAGGCAGAGGTTTTGTATTGCGGCTCCAATGAGAATTAAGTGCCAACTTGGAGCGGCTGCGTAGAAAACGTATGAAAGAGCTACTCCGAATGTCAATGTCGAGACGAGCCAACGTCTGCCGTACTTGTCAGCGAAATAGCCTCCGGGAAATTGGACAGACGCAAGACACAACATTGAGACAAGAGAGATTAATCCGATGATGGTGGCGCTCCCGCCTAGTTGGATTACATAATCTGGATAATAGGTTCCGGGGAGTTCTCCTGCGAAATCCATTAGAATCCAGCTGATGATCAGTATTAAGTAGTTACCTCTGATAAACGAAAACTGGTCTTGGAGGTTCTCGAGGAATTTCAATGTGTGATTTCCGCCGCGTTCGAGTTTCTGTAAAGACACAGATGAGAGAGATATAAAGACTGGGGCGTCACTGCTTCGATGATTTGCAGGACCCACGTTTTGAGCACACTGCGCGCGTGGGACTGAATAAAACTGGCTGGTTTGATGTTTGTTGGTTATGGCTATTCTTTGAAATAATTAGGCGTGAATCGTATTAGTGATTCGTAACACTTTTTTGTGTTTTAGAATGAAATCGTACGATATCTCATTAAGGCACACTTCTTGGCGGGTCCTACATTTGGTTCCGAAAAGGCGTAAGTACACTAAAAGTCTGTTCGTGGGAATGCTAGCGCTGATGGTGATTCAGGCCTCCCTTTCTTTAAGTAACGTGCACGAAAGTGGGCTCTCTCATCTAAGTAAATTGAGCCCATTGCTTCGCCAGAGCCTGTACGATGGCGAGCTCAATGACACTGCTGTGGTGGTCATAAAGTTGGAGCGCGCCGATTCTGTCGATGATGAACATGGATTGGTGGTGGATAGGCTCAAATCTCATGCAGCAGGGAGTCAACACTCAGTGTTGACTTTTTTAAGAAGTGAGAAGGGTGCTCAGGTTCTGAACAGTTTTTGGATTACGAACGCGGTGTTAGCAAATGTGACTATTGCCACGTTACAGAGGTTAGCTAGTCTGAGCTCGGTGAATAAAGTCTTCGAGAACTTTGAGATTGTGGTTTCTGAACCTTTTAATAAGACAGATGAATTGGCTAGCAGTTCCGGTATGGATCCGTACGCTGATGGAGTGACCTGGGGTCTAGATAGAATCGATGCTCCAGAGGCTTGGGGGTTGGGGTATAATGGCTCTGGAGTACGGGCGTGTGTTCTTGACACTGGCGCGGATATTAGTCATCCAGACCTTGATGGGAAGATGTGGACTGACGACCCATCCGACCCCACCTTTCCGGGCGGGTGGATCGAATTTGACTGGTCAGGCAACGTGATCTCTGGCTCTACTCCCTACGACTCGGATGGTCATGGGACGCACACGTCGGGAACGGTCGTGGGAGGTAACTGGAGTGGTGTTGCCATTGGAGTCGCTCCGGCTGCTTGGTTGATGCACGGGTTAATCTTGCCGGGTGGTTCCGGTTCATTTGCTCAGTGCATAGCTGGAATGCAATGGGCAGTTGACCCATTTGATCAACATGGAATTCCAGCGGGCGAAAGAGCCGACGTTGTGAGCATGTCTTGGGGTTCAAGCGGATATTATGATGAGATGATCGAGCCAATTGAAAACATGGAGGCAGCTGGTGGGGTTCCTGTTGCGTCGATAGGCAATAGTGGACAAGGCTTTTCGGGAAGCCCGGGTAACGTTTTTGGAAGCATTGCAGTGGGCGCCACTGATGCATCTGACTTGGTGGCAGGATTCAGCAGTGGGGAAGTGGTCGATTGGCCAGCGTCGCATCCAGAAACCTATGTCAAGCCTGACTTCAGTGCGCCTGGCGTGAACGTCTACTCTTCTGTTCCTTCGGGCTGGGATTTCGGTTCAGGTACGTCGATGGCAGCCCCTCATGTAGCAGGAGCCGTCGCATTAATGCTTGAGGCCAACCGGAACCTCACTGTAAATGATGTTTATCTAATGTTGAGGGCAGCTGTCGATGATCTTGGCGTCTCCGGTAAGGATGTTAGGTATGGTTGGGGCGTGATCAACGCCCACGATGCGGTGGCTCTCGCAGAACACAATTGCGGCGTGAAGGGATATGTGTCCGATGCAGCGACACTATTACCACTCACATGGGCCGCTCATGTTCAGGTCTTGGGTGTCGCGTGGGGAAGCGAGCGTACGGGCGATGATGGTTCGTTTAGAATTTGGCTGCATCCTGATACCTACACTGTGGCGGCAACCGCTTTCGGATATGTGGACGAAAACTCTTCAGCAACCATCTTTGCAGATCAGTGGACCGAACTGAATTTCAGCCTCACGCCAACGGCACGTGGCTCAATTTTCGGGCGTGTCACAGACATGAGAGAAAACTCCGCTATAGCAAATGCTACTGTGAAGTTACTTGAAACGCCGCTAATGGCTGTAGCCACAAACGAGACGGGTCATTATGAGGTGGAAGTGCCCGTGGGCGCTTATGATGTCGACTTTTGGGCTTGGAGCTATAAACCGGCGATATTTCGAGACGTGGCGATATCGGAGAATCAAACTTTAGCAATTGACGCCAAGCTTAATGCAACAATAAAAGTTGCTGTTTTAGGCGATTTCAGGGGTCAAGTTGTCGATTTGTTGATGAGAAACATCAGTGCCCAAGGCAGGGATTGGGATTTAATCCAGGAAATCTACCTCTACGACGTTGTTATAGTGAACGTTCCCTCAGATCCCGGCGAGCAGGCTTTCCTAGATTTGATTGCAGCTGCAGATCAGTACGGGGTGAGTCTGGTTTTCGCTAACACCTATCCGGGACCCTGGACATCTTACGGAATTTCGCTGCTTCAAAAATATGCAGGTGATCCTGAAGGCTCTTATCATGCGTTTTGGGGTGGGACGGTCTACTACACTGTAGAGCTGAATCACCCGATTTTTGAAGACTATAATGTTGGTGACAAAATACTTCTTATTAATGGCGGAGACGACGATTTTGCATGGTTTTATCGTTATTCAGGCATGACGATAGCTGATATTGGCTGTGATGTACTTGGCGTGCTAGGCGGTGGCATCGCCTACACCGCACGCACCAACGGAAATGTACACGTACTCCTTTGCGGGCTCTCACAGAACACTTATACAAACATTGACAATGCTTGGACAGACGATGCAAAAGGAATTTACAGAGCGGCAGTGATGTGGGCTAGCAATCCGACCCCGCTACCTCCTGTCTTGATATCGGCTACTCCCAACATGGGGGTGGTTGGAACAAAGGTAGCTGTCAATGGATCCGGATTCGCTGAAGACTCGGACATCTTTGTTAAATTCGATGACACACTCATTGCAGCGGTAAAAGCTGACGGGAATGGAAGTTTCTCCGCCATCTTTAACATACCTCTCGCAGAAGCTGGAATTCATACAATAAAAGCTTTGGATAGTTTGGACAATCAGGCCACGTTGCCCTTCACAATTAATCCCGGATCAGTTGACAAGGACACCTTAACGGTGAAAGTCACCGCTGGGTCAATACATGTAACTGGCGAAAGAGCCGAATTCTATGTACACACTACCATCAACGGAATTCCCATAAACGTCAACAGTCTAGTTGCGAGTATCTTCCTGCCTGATCGAACGTCTTACACGCTGGTTAATGAACAAATCGACATAGGATTATACACAGTATCTTTTAACATACCCTTCGATGCACCCAATGGAACATACGCTTTGAGAGTTCAAGCAAGTCGGGGAGGCATCAATGGGTCTGCAATCAGCAGTTTCTTAGTTAGCCCCACATTGACCACTTGGAATGCAGTTTTTCTGGCGATCCATGACGATTTAGCCATTATCCAGACCGATCTGGGTTTAATCAAGACGAATTTCACACAGATCAACGCAGAAATCAACTTGATTCTAGACGACATGGTTGTCGTCAAAACAGATATCGGGGAAATGAGGGCTGATCTCAATTTGATTCAATCGCTAGTTGAAAGCTTCAATACGTCACTGGTTGAAATCAGAGGTGGGATCGCCACCCTTCAAACTGAAATAGGCCAAATACAAGCGAATCTTACATTTGTCAACGCCAACGTGGTGAAAGTAGAAGATGACATCGCAATAATTCTAACAGACGTTGGCCAAATTAAAGTCGACCTCGACTACGCCAGATCGGTCATTGAGAACGGCAGTAGGACGCTTATCAAAATAGAAGGCGACATAGCTACATTGAAGACTGCGATTGGCGAGATCAAAGGGGCAGTCAGCTCTGTCCGTGATGGCGTGGCGATGATTGAAACGGATTTGGGTCAAATCAAGGTGAATTTACCAAATTTTGCTGGAGCTACCGATTCAGCACAGGGCTCGATGGCTCAGATGGCGATTTTAATGTTCTTTGGCGGAATTATAATAATTGCCTTCATCTTGACTTGGAGTTATGTTGCCATCCGCCCCAAACCTCCAAGTTAGCGGTACATCTGCAAGAATACAGGCGATGCACCGAAAGGATACCCTGGCCGCTGAAAGCTGGTGATTTTCCACTCCTACACTGTGCTCCGTTGCCTGGGATGTGTCAGCGCCGCTGTATTATTGTAGAACAAGTACGCACGAAGATTTATTAAGAATGGCAATGCTTAATACGTTTCGTATATCTTAATACATAGCGGTGGTTATGTGCCCAGAAAAACTCGTCAAAAAAACCGGCAGTTGAAGGTCGACATGAAAACTGCCAAGGTCTTGAGAACCGTAAAGAGCGAAGAAGCCTTCCATTTCTATGAAGCAGTTGGCCAGCCAACTGGCGAAAGAGCCACTAGTCTTCTCGACTTCTTAGAAAAGATAAAGACTGTCAAGTTGGAAAGCTTAGAATTCCATCTTCAGAGAAAGGACTTCCAAAATTGGCTGCGGAAAACTATTGGCGACTCAGAACTAGCTAGGAAAGTTGAGAGAATGCGCAAGCCCAATGATGACAACATGCGAACACGAATTCATTCGACTATCGAAGAGCACCTCAAGGAACTACGAAAAGGAGCACACATCACGCTTTCTGTGAACGAAAAATTCGTTGCTGCTTCCACTGCATAGGACTGCTTCCCACAGGATCATTGTTCGAGGCTGCGACTCGCCAACACTTTTGGAAACTTAGACCTCGCAAAATTACGCTTCCAGGCCGCCTCGCCTGCTTTCATCAGTCAGTTTCAGTCGCCTGCGCACGCATGCAGCGATCTCTGTTTTGAATACTGATTCAGCCTTCATAATTCTTAACTAGATTTAGAATTCTTCTGAATGTCAAGGTCGGAAGAAATGTTCAATCAACTACATCCTTGGAAAAAAGCCTCCTCGCTAATTTGCGTATCTATCTTTGCGTGGGTTCTACTTGCAGCCGCTTGGTTAATTGTGCCAGTCAACGCAAATCCAATAGTGGTCGCAGTTTCACCGGACAATGGACTTGTGGGAGCCGTTGTACTAGTTTCTGGAGCAGATGCTACCCCACACGGAGAGGTGCGAGTCTACCTGTCTGTCCTTTTCTTCAGCCTTTTCATGGAAACGACGACTGCGGACCAAGCGGGAGAATATGCAGTTAACGTCACAGTGCCCGCCCTCCCCTCTGGATCCCACGCGATACTTGTACGAGACATAACGACTGGGGATGATGCTTTCGCTTCATTCACTATTCGAAGCAACATCGCAGTCGACGCTATCAAAGGTTCATGTAATGACGAGGTGGCTGTGCAAGGTCAAGGCTTCAGTTCTGAGGCGCCCGTAACATTGACATTCAACGGAGTTGACGTTACGCCCACTTGGCCTCAACCTCGAACAGATGGTTTCGGGTCATTCACGACTACAATTAGAATTCCTTGCATCCCTGAAGGAACCTACGAGATCGACGCAAGCGATGGCGTATACTACGCTGCAACTAAGTATACTGTGATTCCCAAGGTGATGCTAAGTCCAACCAGTGGTCCACTCGCCACCACCGTTCTAGTCAATGGCACAGGATTTGCACCGAGCGCCTCCGTGTCAATTGAATTTAGCGAGCACCACCCGCATGGGCATGGTAAATTCAACGTGACAATGTATCCAACTTTTCCCACCGATTTGAACGGATCCTTTATGCAGCTTTTCTTTGTCCCCGACGTGCCCGACGGAGAATATATCGTTAACGCAACTGATGAAACTGGAAACTCAGCCGCTGCTAACTTCTTAGTGCCTGCTCCTCTACTCGTTTTAGATCCCGCCACAGCTATAGGAAACTCACTGGTCACCGCAAGAGGTATGGGGTTCCCGCCAAAGCAGCCAGTGATTCTGTATCTGGAAAGTCAAATGTTAGTTAACATTGTTGATTTGATGATCGTATCTGAAGCGTTGTATGCCAACGAGGATGGTGTCTACGAGTATTCCTTCATTGTCCCCGTAGGCGAACCCGGGATCTACAATGTGGTTGCCTATAGCCTAGCTGGCCCTGGACTGACAACGGGAGAAGAATTGGCCTCAGCGCCCATCACAATAGGTGAGAACGCGCTCCTAGTCGAGATTAAGGACAAGATCGCGACAATCATTATTCCAAATCTGGGCATCATCAAAGAAAATTTGACCTCAATCGATGCCAAATTAGTAGCGATTGAAGGATCCACCGTGACCATCGATTCCAAACTGGGGCTCTTGCAGGCAAATGTTGCTGACATTCTGCTAAATGTTTCAATCATCCACGGGAATGTTGTCTCTATCGAAACAAGCTTAGGTACATTGGAGGGACAAGTTACATCAATCAAAGGAGACACGGCGACGATCGACACCACTATCGGCACAATTGTGACGCAAATATCAGAAGTTGAGAGAAATCAGGAAGCTCTTACGATTCCGTCGTATGCGGGTCTAGTATTTGCTTTGATCGCGGGAGTGGGCGCAATATACCTTATAATAATTCATGTGCAGGCAATGCGAAGAACAAGGCCTAAGTAGCTCTCTACCCACATCTTTTTAAGCACAACCGCGCCAAAACGGTTTCCATCGACAGGCCATGAACATGCATGACTCGGGCCATCGCCCTCTTTCCTATTTGTGAATTCGGAATCAAAAGCAGAGCTGCACGTGCAGGTTTATAAGTTTAGATTTGAATGTGGGAAGGTACTTCGAAGTGAGTATCTTATGTCTGCGCAAAAAGGCTGCGAATTAATCCGAGATTTGTTCTCGCGCCCCTTAGCGACGGGAGAGGTTGCTTTCGTGTATTTGGGGTATGCGGGAATTGTTCTGCGATTAGAAGACACAGTGATGGCGTTCGATGTTGCGAATCTTCTAGAGAATAGTGCGATCGCCGCCTTTGAAAGGCTTGACCTTCTAGTTTTTACGCATAACCATGGTGATCACTATAATCGGGCTCGTGCGCGGCGAATCCTAAAGGACACTGCTGCTCACATCGTGGCTCAAAAGCAAGTAGCGGAAGACCTAGGTGGCGCGCAATTAGACAGATTGACGATCGCAGAACACAGGAGCCCTTTTAGCGTAGGTGGCCTTGAGGTCGTAGCGATCAACGGAGTCCACCCGCGACCAATAAACGTCTACAGAGTTAAGAAAGGCAGACTTGGTGTTTTCCATGGTGGAGACTCAGGATACAGCTCGGTTAAGGATTTCCCGGCACAATTAGCGTTTCTCCCAACGGGCGTACCTTCCCCCTCTTGCTCTCCAGAGAGTGCCTTTAGATTCACTCTGGACCTCAACCCGCGCGTGGCAGTTGCAATGCATGGCACCCCAGCTCAGATGAATAGTTTCAAAGCGCTTGTAAAGCGAAAACTGCCGGACACAACCGTCTTAATCCCAAGAAAAAACGTAACAGAAACGATTCTCCTCTGATTCAATGAAACTTCTACTTGCGTCCGAGCGTGTCTGCTAAGACTCCGGAGAAAGCTCCAGAAAACGAGGCGCAGATTATCGGCGACTATATTGATACAGGACGCCTGCGACCATCAATATTCCCACGACGATTATTATGACTGGCCAGAAGAGTGGATCCGCCACTTCTCTTACTTCGGGCGGAATCAATCCAGGTATCCAAGAGATCGCTACGATTATTAGTATTATCCCAAAGATTAGTCCTACGATGGCACCGCCGTGTGGGAGTCCGAAACATTCTTCTTCTGCACGCTTTCCGAATTGTTCACCCCATTTCTCTACCCGTCTTTCCAAGTCTTCTCCCCACTCTTTTGCGCGTCTCTCGAGGTGGTTCTCTCGTGCTGCCTCTAAGGTTGCACCGCATTGGCTGCAGTAGGAATCTCCGTCGTCGTTTTTAGCGCCACATTTGCTGCAATAAACCATGAATAATTCCCGCTCATGTTCACTTCTCTCTTCACATAAAAACCATTCTATCCGCGCGCGCTCTCTTTTCCGCGTCTACGAAGGATTAAGTAGCCTGCTGCAATAATCGACACCAATATTGGGAGTTGTAAGGGTGATTCGGGGACTCCTGCAGCCTCGATTATCGTTACAATTGACGTGTCCGTGTCTGTGTCTCCATAGTCGTCTGTAACTTTTATGCCAACGACGTGAGTTCCCACGTTGAAGGCAACGTCTATGGTGACACCAGCCCCATCGTCAAATTGCCCGTCGTTGTCCAAGTCCCATTCCCAACTGATTATGGTGCTGTCTGGATCGTATGAGCCGGAACCATCCAATGTTACTGGATATCCCACTACGCCACTGTAGGGGCCGCCAGCATCAGCTACAGGAGCTTGGTTCGCCACCATCACAGCTGCGGCGTCAGCATCCGTCAGTCCATCGTCATCGGTAACCGTCAGCGTCACAGTATAGCCTCCAAATGGATAGATATGTGTAGTCAAACCGTCAAACAGGCCATCTGGCGCGCTGGCTGAGGTTTCAGCATAGGGTGGACTGCTGTCGCCAAAGTCCCATTCAAAGCTGATTATGGTGCCATCAAGGTCGGCTGAGTTTGAGCCGTCGAGGGTGACAGGGATTCCTACGAGTTCAAAGAGATCTGGACCAGCATCCGCTACGGGAGGCTGGCTCGTTTGCGCTACACCCGCAGTGCTAAGCAGAAGAAAACTAGCTACTATTATGAGACGCAAAACCCAGGCTCGCATCGCGCCGACTCCTCTCTCTTCTTCTTATCAAGCTAGTGCTGCAAGTTAAATATTATGGGAATTGAGATTCACATGGACGATTGGAAATTCAGATTCTTCTTCTATATCATACTTAGTCCAGAGCAGAAAACCTTCAAGGAACGGTAAAGAAAATTCGCGTGTTTCTGCGCATACGAATGGCGATAGATAGATATAATATTCTAACGTAGAGTGAACTGGACGCAGACCAGGTGCTAGGGGCGTGTGTGCAGGGTTCTGCGTGACCACCACTGAGGAAGACAGGGGATTGACTGGAAGCACTTGTGACGAGCTTTTCAGGGCAAAGGTGTTGCTGGAGAGGGGCGAGTACAGAGCCTCACTCAAGTTGGTGGAGGCCGCTGCAACGCGTGGAGGATTGACTATCGATGACAGTCTTGCGTGGCGACTGCTGGAAGGCCGGCTCAGAGTCAAGTTGGGCGAGTTGCGAAGGGCTCTCGCGCTGGTTGATGAGGCTGTGCAGACAGCTCGTGGAAGTGATGATCACCTGGTGGCTGTCCAAGCGTTGACGATTAGAGCTGAGGTTTCTTGGCGTTCAGGCGAATTTAAGGAAGGCCTTCAATCGGTGGAGGAAGGAGAAGAGTTGCTTGCGAGATTGGAACTTAAACATGAGGGGAACTTGGACGACCGAATCAACTGGACGAAAAGTGAGCTACTACATCAGAAAGGCACCCTTCTTTGGTATAGCGGCGACTTAGACGGGGCATCAGAATGTCACCAACGAAGTCTGAAAATAAAAGAGAAGTTGGGAAACCAGCAGGGAATGGCCGATTCGCTTAACAACTTGGGTCTCGTTTTGGTGTCTAAAGGCAACTTGGACAAGGCCACAGAATATTACGAGCGGAGTTTGTCGATCAGTGAAGAGCTAGGCAACAAGTGGAACGTTGCCACATCACTCAACAACATTGGCATTGTTTTCACATCTAAGGGCGACCTAGACAAAGCGTTGGAGTATTACGAACGGAGTTTGTCGATCAGGGAGGGGCTCGGTCGCAGACAAGACATCGCTCAATCCCTTGTCAACATTGGAGTTGTTTACGAAAAGAGAGGCGACCTTGACCAAGCGGTCGAGCACTACCAAGGGAGCTTGGCGATTAATGAGGCACTTGGTGCAAAACAGGGCATCGCTCTTGGCGTCAACAATCTGGGCGGAATTTATCTGCTAAGAGGCGACCTTGATCAAGCGTTGGAGTATTACCAGCGAAGTCTAATAATTTACAGAGAATTGGGTATCAAGCAAGCAGTCGCAATGGCTCTTGCCAACGTCGGGGAGACCTATCTGAAAAAAGGCAACTTAAAAAAAGCACTGGAGAGCTACCAGCAGAGCTTAGCCATTTATAAGGAAACAGGGAATGACCCGTTGGTTGCGATTGTCCTCTTTGATCTTATGGTGATCGCTCTGGAACAGGAAGAACACGCCTTGGCGCAGCAACACCTCCAAGAGCTCGAGCAGATCACAGAACGAGCGGACAATCGGATCATTGACCAACGATACCGCGTTGCCATGGCCCTCTCGCTTAAAGCCAGCAAGCGAACCCGAAGCAAGATGAAAGCCGCAGAAATCCTGGAACAAGTGGTTGGAGAAGAAGTTGGTGATCACTCGTTAACAGTCATTGCCATGATTCACCTATGTGACTTGTTACTCTTTGAACTGAAGATGACGCGAGACGAGGAATTATTTAAAGAAATCAAAGATTTAACCTCCCAACTTCTTGAAATCGCCGAGAAACAGGCTTCTCCCTCACTTCGAGCAGAGACTTATTTACTCCAATCAAAACTCGCACTAATAGAACTAGACCTAGGTCGAGCAAGGAAGCTCTTGAGGGTGGCCCATAGCATAGCTCAGGAGAAAGGTTTGAAAGCGTTGGCTCGCACGGTAGGGCAGGAGCGTGATTTGCTCCAATCAAAATTGCACCAGTGGGCGAACATCATTGAACAGCAGCCCTCAAAACAAGAGATGATTGATTTGACGAAACTAGAAAAGCTACTGGAGCGGATGATCCGGAAAACAGAAGTCAACCTTCGAGAAAGGAGCGATCGCCAAACCACCAAAGGGAAGGATTTAGGAATTCGTGAATGGCTGAAAGGAAGCGAATAGAAAAAATGCAGCGCGTACCTGTCAATCCTGAAACGCCCACGTGGGCATCTTCCTTTAAATCCATGGCATGACTATTCAATTGGGATAGAGCACTCTGCATTTGAAGTGTCACTGAGGAAAAGAGTGTTATTTTTTGATGGTTGTATGAGGATCAAATGCCACCAAGAAGAAGGGCTATGGCCACGGTGATGACTCCGGCAGCAAGCGTTTGAATGCCGTAAATTAGAATATTCTCCTTTGCGATCCGACCGAGATAAAGGCCTAAAGAAAACAATGTTGCGAGGGAGAGGACGAAAGATGCAACGTAGGCACTCCAGATCGAGATAGTTCCCGCCAGGGTCAAGAAGAAGGGAATCAGTGAAAAAATGGCTGTCACAATAGGGGAAGCTCCATCAACGATTGCTGCATACACAGATACAAAGTCAGAAGCATCATTCAGTACCGAGTTGTGCAGGTCGGTAATCATAGCCGCTTCGAGGGATTTGATATGTCTTTTCCTTTCCGCCCTTTCAGTCATATAGGCGCCAAAAAGACCTGAAATTCCCATGGCGACACACGCGCCTAACCCTGCGGTGACAATTATTCGAGGTTCCTCCACCGCCACGATCCAAGAGCCTGCGATGATGCCAAGCATGGTCATTGACCCGTCGAACCCGTTCTTAACGAAGTATCGTCTAGCAATCGGGCTCATCTGCGTAATCTGAAGATACATTCTAATCTTATGGAAGAAACCTTTAATCCGCTCTATCAAAACCTGACCACGCCAAAAAGATGGTGTTTCGCATCACAGCCACTCTTTCGCACTGTCGAAATATGCTTGGCGCCATATAAGCTTTACATGCCCACAGGCTCGGCTGCCCATAATACACCGTTCTACTTTATCTTGAGAGTTTCCTTTCTTCTTCCTGGCGTGTAGTTGTAGAGGTGCATGTATGGAATAAGGGAAATAACGAGCTTGTTTTCAGCTTTCTTGAGGTGTTCCTGAAAGGTTGTTCTCGGCACACGTTTCTTGGCAGCGATGGTTTGAACATCGCTTCTCCTCGGTCGCGTGTAGTAACCATGTCTATGAGCTGTCAATACAGCATCTATCTGTTTCTGAGTCAAGTCGGAGAATAAAGCATCCGCGGTTAGCGCCAATGAACTGGCAATAAACCCGTCAAAAGGAGCCTTCCGCAAAATCTCAAACGCCCACCCTGCTTCTTCAAATCGTTGCAGAAGCTCCTCAAAATCTTCATGTTTGAATGCGACAATGCGATGGTATTCCCATCCGCGTTCCAACGCGACTGGAGACACGTGAAGCAGATTGAGTTTTCCAATGAGCACGTCCACCGAGTTCTTTCTTGTGCAAGCACATTTCTGTATAATCAAGTGAATTTTGGTGCAATCGGTTGATTCTTCAATCATTCCACCGATTTTAGGTAATTGCTTCATCACGAGTGGATACTCTTCGGGATTACCAATGACTATTTCAACGACGTCTTGTTCGCCATTACACCAAAAAAACATCTTGACAGATGGAAATCTGCGAGAAATTTCAATGTAAGGCGAGTTATGCGTAATCCTCAGCACAATCTCAAAGAGTGCCATAACTGGAAATCCTCTTTCTCCCTTTTATATGTTGAGCAGTCGTGTGACGTGTATCTACAATGGTCACCTGCCGCCACAACCGTCATATGACACTCCCTCCCCCCTATGGTTAGGGGAAACAAATGAAAAAGACCAATCCACGGAAAAGAGTAATGTATAGAACAGAAGAGGACGGAACCGTACATAGAGCCGAAGCCGGACATGATGGATTCTCAAAGGCTCTATCGATGCTGAATCCGCTGACTCCCTCAACTCGCAGACCCAACGCCCTTGTTCATGTGCTGAGCCGTGAAGAGAAGAAAGCCCTAGAAAGGTACAGGCTATGGCTTACAAAAAAGCGGTACAAGGCTATCGAGCTTGCACGTAAGGCCACCTACCTCTGACGAAGCTCACAAAAGCCTCATATTCCAAGACATGCGCGTGCTCGCGCATACATATTTATGGCGAAAACGCAATTTTTCCTTGGGGGCCTAGGTATCCAAAAAGGCGAACCAAAGAAAAGGCACATTTCGGGCACCACATGGGATATTTATCTCCACATTCTAACCTCAAACGAACCTGTGGGAGTGAGAGATGTTTGGAGAACCCTAAAGCTCTCAAGCCCCAGCCTCGCCCAATACCATATCAACAAACTGCTTGACATGGAGCTACTGGTTCATACAAAAGATGGCAAGTATTCCGTGAAGGAAAACGAAAAAATCGAAGCGTTGCGAAGCTTTGTGCTGTTGAAAGGCAAGCTTGTGCCAAGGTTGGTCTTTTATGGAGCTCTCATAGCCGGTGTCCTCGCAGCGTACCTGGTCTTTAAGCCTTTAGAATGGAATTTCCCGGATCTCTTCTTTCTGGCAGTTTCTGTGTTCAGCATCTTTGCCTTCTTTTTTGAAGCCTACATCCAAGTCAGAAGCCTGGCGGCTGCTGTTCAAAGGATTTGAATGGTTGTTCTAAAACGTAGGATTAAGAGCTGCTCCGACGTAGTTGTTAGTGTGAGTGCATTGAACTTTCGCAACTTAGGCATTAGAAGTTTTTTTGGTGGAAAGAAGATTTTAGCAACTGCTTTGATTGCCTTCATGAGCGGCCTTCTGATAGGTGGCATTCTGCTAAACATCGTCCAAGTCCCTCCTTTAACGGTGGCAGGGCAGCCTCTCCTGAGGTTCTCTTCGTACGAGGAACTAGTGAGTTTCGTGAACACAAGCTCTCAAACATATTATCCTTATGAATTTGATGAACGTGGGCAAGTAACGTTTTCATTAGACGCGGGCAACTCTCCATCAGCCATTTCAGACTACTCAACGACCAACATTCAAGTTGTAGGAGTGGATGAAGCTGATGTCGTGAAGACTGATGGAGAACATCTTTACGTAGTGTCGAACCAAACTGTCTATATCGTAAAGGCTGATTCAGCGGACCTCCGAATCCTTTCGCAAATCAATCTTAACGGAACCGTGAATGGAATCTTCATAAACGGAGACAAACTGGTCGTCTTCTGGTCTAACAACCATCAAACGTTACGTGGAGGCGACGCCTTACCTTTTGCGGACCAGATGCCCTATTGGCTTGTTGCGCTCCCAAAGACCTACATCGGAGTTTTTGATGTTTCGAATCGACTGTCACCTATATCCACGAGAAACATCACGTTGGATGGTTCCTACTTCAACTCTAGAATGATTGGCAGCTACGTCTATGCTCTGGTAATCGAACCAGCTTGGCTCAATGAAACCAACGTAAAATTGCCCAGCATCTATTCTAATGGTCAACTGCGTGAGATCTCTGCCACTGACATCTACTACTCTAATACAACAGATTATGGATACACGTTCACCACTATCATCGCTGTGAACATTCAAAACGATGTTGAGATGCCCAACGTCAAAACAATAATGGTGGGCGCAACGCGGAATATGTATGTCTCTCTCAACAACATTTACATCACCCTTCCAAGACGCTTCAATGTCTCAAACGCGGAAAGCACACTGATCTACAGAATTCAAGTTGAGGACAATGACATAACGATCGCTGCTGATGGCGAAGTTCCTGGACGAATTCTGAATCAGTTCTCAATGGACGAATTTGGCGACCATTTCAGAATCGCAACCACTACCGGCTCTCTTTGGAGTGGAGGATCCAGCAACCACGTGTTCTGTCTTAACATGAGCCTCGACGTTGTTGGACGATTAGAAGGATTGGCTGAGGGCGAGAGCATCTACTCTGCCAGATTCCTGGGCACAAAATTCTACTTGGTGACCTTCCGAAAAGTTGATCCCTTATTCGTGATCGATTTGCAGAATCCCGAGGACCCCTATGTTCTTGGTGAGTTGAAAGTCACTGGATATTCGGACTATCTTCATCCCTATGACGACACCCACCTCATCGGCGTGGGAAAGGAGACCGTCGCAGCTGACGAGGGCGACTTCTCTTGGTATCAGGGTGTTAAAATCTCTCTCTTCGATGTAAGCGACCCAGTGAAGCCTGTGGAGTTAGATAAGACCGAGATAGGTGACAGAGGAACAGACTCCCCTGTTTTGAGGGACCACAAAGCCTTCCTATTTGACAAAGAAAGACAACTTCTAGCGATTCCTGTGCTAGTTGCGGACATTGATGAAACAAAGTATCTCGGTGAGCCTCCAGCAAATGCCTACGGAGATTTTGTTTGGCAAGGTGTCTACGTTTACCAGATAACCTTGGAAGGTCTAGAGCTAAAAGGCACAATCACTCATATTGAAGATGGCGCTGATCTGCAGAGCAGCTATTACTATTATTCTCCCTACTCCGTCAGCAGGACACTTTACATCGACAATGAGCTTTACACGTTGTCCGAGAAGAAGATAATGATAAACAGCTTAGATACACTCATCGAGATTGGACAGATAGAGCTACCGTAACCTCTGACGCATTGGACCAGTAGCTCTTTTCCCCTTTTTCTAACGCATGTATTCCTACAAAAGTAATCTTGCTTGCGACTTTCGGCTCACACGCGAGCAATGGAAAAGAAAGCTTGCGCAAAACCACGTTTGGTGCGGAGAATATCTATGACAGGGAAATATGAAGGTGTTCAGATCGCTCTTCTTCCATAACTCATAAGAACTTCAGCTGCTTAGAGACTGTACGCTAGATTTAGTTTGGTGAAACCAATGAGAAAGCAGCTTGTCAACTCCCTAGTTTTAATCATTGTATTAGTTGAACTGCTGAATGTGTCAGCTAGGACAGCGAATGTTCACGCACATTTAATTTAGAAGGCAATTTATCCTATTATCTCGCTAAATAGGACAACGCTATGTTAACCAATCTTGCAATCATTCTCTGGGGGAGGTCGTGTTTGTCCGTCTGTTTATGCGCGCACTCATCATAATAACCTGCGGCCATGATGTAAGAGTTGCTAAAACTCCGTCAGAAAGTCAGTAGCACTATTGTTACGCGCATAATGGTTTTATATTGATGCTGGATTAGTTCCTGCACCATGTCTAATGCTGTGAAATTGCTAGCTATCATATCTAGGTCTGAGTTTCTATTACCAAACCTAGGTTCACTAATAATGGGACTTGCATGGGGGGCGAGTCCACCTTTAGGTTTGATCGATGGATTAGTCTTGATAGTTCTATCTTTTTCTATAATAAACCTCAGTTCTGCGATAGGTGCTCAAGCGAACACGCTTTCTGACTATGAGTTAGACTTGAAAGATGAACGCAAGAAAGAGCTGGTCAAGGCGTTAGATTCCTTTGGGCATAGAAACGTTAAGATAGTTCTGATTATTGAATTCTGTTTGGCTCTTGTTTTAGTTTCGATATTTATGGTTATACAGCAAAAGTTGATATTGCTTCCTTTGTGGATCGTCGGTATTTTCTTAGGAATTGTGTATTCTGCTCCTCCTTTAAGGTTAAAATCAAGATCATGGGTCGCACCAGTCTCCCTAATACTAGTTCTAGCGATATTTCCTGTGTTATTTGCCTTTTACACTTTCACCTTTGAAATCAACTCTTTTTTCCTTATTTCTCTTGGTGGTCTAGCTCTAACAATATATGGTGTTATTATTCCCACTGAGATTCGAGATTATTTCGGAGACAAGGCCATGAACATCATAACTATGACCGTTCGCTTGGGACTCTCTAGGGCTACTTCGTTAGGGATCATCCTCTTAAGTGCAGGTGCAGCATTAACTGGAACAGCACTTTTTTTGGAATGGCTTTTTAGCGAACAGTTATGGTTTGTCATATTTATTCCGGTGATAATAATACCGGTAGTGTTTGTTCAATCAAAATTTAGGAAACTATATTCTCTCTCAAAAGAATATGAAACCTCAAAAGATCAAAACCGAAGTAACTTGGAAGAGAAGATCGTAAATTTGTCCTCAGACAATCCAAGGTGGATAATGCTGGTTACTCAAACCTATACCATATTATCGATTATGCTTCTAGTCAGCAAATTCATCTTCTGATTCTTGGCGCGTGCGCTTTACTGAAAAAGACTACACTATATTAGCCTATTCTACTATAATTCTCTGAGGGGAGTCTGTTTGCCCGTTTGCTCAAAATGCGGAAAACAAAACGCAGACGATGCGGTTTATTGCGCTTATTGTACAACTCCTTTGACAATGGTGCCTACAGTCCAAAAACAAACAGACATAACGCCAATTGCCATCGTTGGAATAATCTGCGCTTTCATTAGTCTGCTTTTCTTTCCACCGCTATTCGGCATACTTGCTGTCCTGTTAGGTGCTTATGCATTGAGCAAAGCCTCCGAAGACCAGAAGTCTCTTGGCTGGATTACAATCGTTCTTGGTGTCACATTCATGATAATCGGCATATTCTTAGGCATGTTCGCCGCCGTGATATTATAGGCGTGTGCAAGCCACAATACCTGCTAAGAACGTGGAGAATGCTGATTTATACGCGGTCGCATCAGAGAAAACGATAGCAGACAGAGCCTTCGCGACTCTTCTGCCGCAAGTCATAAAACTCGAAGTGATTGACCTCTCTACCGGTGAAAATGTTGGATGTAGCTTCGATTTCAGCAATGGTGGCAGCTGGAGGCGTGATAGCAGGTGTTGTCCTCGCCATACTGGAACTTAGAAACATAACGAAGACCAGACAAATGGAACTCATCATGAGACTGTATTCAACTTTTATAACACGGGAATTTCAAGATGCATATGAGACGATGTGGACAACAGATTTTGAGGACTACAACGAGGTTGTGCGAAAAGGGCATCTATTCAGATTACGCACGATTGGGGGATTCTTTGAAGGGATAGGTGTCCTTCTGCACAGGAAACTTGTAGACATTGAAGTCGTAGACGACCTCTTCAGAGAATCAATCAAGCTAATGTGGGAAAAAGCAAAGCCTCCTCTTTGCGATGCTAGAAGACGACTCAATTTACCAAATTATGGCAGATATTTCGAATACCTCTACAGCGAAATAACGAAAAGAGAGAAAGCGCCACAAGCACCCCAATAACCATCCTCTCTTCTTTTTTCCAACAGAACCATCATCCAAAAATGCTACCACTTCACGCGTGCGCGAGCATGCATGCGTATAATGAGCATCTCTGGTTGGACTATTAAATAACTGCATAAAACATGCCTTTCCCAACCCATTGCGCCCCCATTTGCGCAACCCATCCCTCAAGTGTTAACGTTTTCTGCAATACAAGGAGAGAGTCTTGCTAGGCTTCTCCAAAATGGAGAAGCCACCAAAGCGACATCTCGGATGTCGATCTTGCCGTCTTTCTCGAAGTAGACGCGTGCACGCATTCTAACTGTATTCCACCACGATTTCATGGGCTTTAAAAACGCCTAATAATATGACAAAACTTATGAGTTTGCGGAGAAACCAAACAATCTAGAGGCGGACATTGAATTGGAGAACGTGCCTAAAAGATTGGCAACATCAGGTGCTCTAAAAGCTCGATCTGAGCTAGGTTCCATTTCTGGCGGAAAAGTCTTGGATGTCGCAACTGGCACGGGTGACTTCATTGATACCTTAATGAAAACGTTGAAAGAATATGACTGTTTTGTCGGCGTTGATATCTCCAAAAAGGATCTGGAGTCCGCGAAGAAAAGGTTCAGAGACAAACCTGTCAAACTAATGGAGATGAATGCAGAATCTCTGGAGTTCGACGATAATTCCTTTGATGTGACGTGCATGGCATATTCGTTACATCATCTTGAAAGAACAGATAAAGTACTAGCTGAGATGCGCCGAGTCTTAAAACCTGGCGGAAACTTCATCATTCAAGAAGAGTTCTTCGATGGAAACCAGACTGAAGCACAGAAAACAAACCTACTACAACATGCTTGGGAAGCACAAATCGATTCCTTGCTAGGTGAGACTCATAAGACAACTTTAACTAAACACAAAATCGAAGAAATCATCGGCAATCTGCAGCTTAAACCAGTTGAGATATTAGAATCCGCCCATCCAGTGGAATGCCTATTCTGCAAAAAAAAGATTGAATGCATAGAAGATCCGAAAAACCAAGAGCGAATTGACGGATCAATCAGAGAGATTGATAGCAATCTTAAAAGGTTGAAGGAAATAGCGGATCCAGAAGCTCGCGTCAGACTTGGAAAGATGGGCGAAGAATTGAAAGAAAGGAATAGAAAGTTCGGCAATGCTCCTCCTTCTGTCTTATTTGCGATCGGAAGAAAAGCTCTTGAAAGTGGCTTTTAGAATAGAAAAGAGATGAGTCAGGAAGGAAAGGTGGTAAGGCACCACTTCAATGTTTTCTAATCAGCGTACAAATTTCGTTTTACGTTACTCACCTACACTCGCACTAGATAGGTGATTGTGCACACGCGCCAAACATTTAATATTTGCAAGTCTATTGGATTCAAATCATGAAATTCTTAGTCGTTTACTTCTCAAGAGGTGGAAAGACGAGAAAGGTGGCCGAGGCAATCGCCAAGCAACTTGAATGCGAGGCGGTTGATGTAGAAAAAGAGGCTCCTGATGTCGCAGGCGTGGAGCTTCTCATAGTAGGTAGCAGTGAGTACCTTGGCAAGCTTCATAAAACACTCCAAAGTTTTCTCGATGGACTGCAGCCAAGTAACAAAAGCAAAGCAGCTGTTTTCGCTACTGCAGCAGGGCCCAACCCCAAAGTTGTCTATGTCCTTAAAAGGGCTTTAGAAGCAAAGGGCTACATGGTTGTTTCCAGCTTCAAGTGCCGGGGGCGGTTCCTCTTCTTCAATTGGAGCCATCCGAATGAGAAGGACCTTGAAAATGCACGCGCATTTGCTAATGACCTCAAAAAGATAAGTGACGCATGATCGCCTACATCTTGAACGCGTGCGCGCTCCTCCAAAGGAAGGTGTGGTGGACGGGGCGGGATTTGAACCCTTTCGCTTCACTCGCTTTGCTCGTTTCGCTCACAGACTTCGTCTTGCAGTCTCCACGATGCGCTGATTGGATACTCATTTTATTGTCTCCTCAATATTCTATTAATTAGGCTTCGTTTAGTTTGTGATTGTGAAGAATTGTATTCAATGTAGTCTTTAGGCTTACACTTGGACTCAAATAATGGCACACTTATGAGGCTAAGTTCGTTGACATTGAGATAAACGAATTGTCCTGTCTCTAAGTTCTCTGTTGTTTCAAGCCATTGCTTGCCATAGTATGACCGATATTTCCGTTTGCTGTTTTCTTCTATTCCTAACCTTGCATGATAGCGTTGTCCGCATAGTCGGATGAAAGAAGGGTCTATTAACGCCAAGTCTGTGGTTATCGCTAATACTCTGACTTGCTTGTTTCTTCCTGAATGCATGATCCTGAATAGGTTTTGGCTAACGTGTCCTCGTGTGT
>CP070835.1:1483529-1513088 GCA_020341775.1 Candidatus Bathyarchaeota archaeon | reverse complement strand
TAACGCAGAAGCCCCAACTGGATAAGTTAGCGAAAACTGTCTCAACGAAGCATGGCGATAAGGTGGTTTTCTCTCGAATGCATATTAAATACGGGGAAGGCTCGACAGAAGAATCGCTACGGAGCAAAGACGTGTTTGGCCACTATTTTTACCCTACGATCCTGGTATTGTTGAAAACAAGGGACCGTGGAGCGATTGAGTATTACCGGAATGCGTCGCCAGACATGGATGAGCTGAGAAAGAACATTAAGATAGCTCTTGACATTGCAGAATCTATTGAGAAAAGCTGACTGTATTCTTTGACGCATAAGCGTTGAAAGTTTAGGCGTGTTCTAGCGGCGACCTCCAGGTATGCAACGCCTCAGCTACATCCGGGAATTGGAGAAAACAAGAAAAGCGAGAACGTGCTTAGATAATCATGAGGAGCCATGACGCGAAGCGGACGACCACGAAAGCACAAGTGGATCTCCTTTAAAGATTTGCAGAGCGACTTCACGCCAGACGCGCAATACTTGAAGTGGACTAGCGCGAATAATGTGGCCCTTCAAGCAGTTGCTGGAACAGGCTGTCCCCGGTGCCAAACCAAGAATGTTGAGTTTAGGCACGACAAGAAATACAAAATTATTCGCTTCCACTGCCTTGGATGCCGCTATGAAACCTCTTATCGAATCAAGACACCTAAGCCTGGAAGCTACGAAATCGTACCCATTCTAAGTGACGGCATTCAAATTGGCGAAACCATTGTGGACAGCTATCACCCCGCCACAAGGCGGCAGAGAAGCGATGCGTTTGTGCTCAAAGTTTCGCGAGGTGTTGAAAGTGGCCGAATCAGTCTGGGTGGCGAGTGGTATGTTGATAAGTTGACTGGGGGCATGCATGATCAAAAGCGGTACTATGCCAACTTCGAAGAAGTAATGCTCGTCTGCAGTTGGAACAGGATGAAGGTAGAACACGAGAGACGACTACGGGAGCTTGAGGACGATAGAGTCCTCTGACTTTCTGTAATATTACTGAGGAGAATAAGACTTCTTTTTTTTGTCGCAAAACGGCGATGTTACTGACATTTATGGCTGCGTGCCTGCGCATGCTTCAAGGCGTCTAACACTAAGAAGACTGCAGTTTGGCGCTCTTTTCTCCCCCAACTTCCATCCTTATTCTGCCTCTTAGCAATTAATGGAAAGGCCTTCTCAAACTGGCGCTTCGCTAAAGCGTGAGAGGTTTTTGACAGTGCATGGAACGTATGGTAAAAAGGGAAGCCTTTCCACGCGCCTCTCTTTGACTGCCGTTTTGCCAAATATTTCAGTCCAGTTTGCACTTGCTGGGATTCGGCGCTTAGCGGATGCTCGATTAACATCCGCAACACGTTCAATGTACACCACGCGCCACACCATTTTGGCGTCCAAAATTGGAGATACGACTTCACAGCCCGTCGAACTTGCCTGTTGTCATCAAAACCAAAAAGGTGGAACAAATGAACTGCATAGGTTGTTTGGAAAAAAACGGTGCAGCCTGGCCCAAACTCTCCGTAATGCGTTGATCGCATTATCGACGTCTCTCTTCTATTAGGCGAGACGAAGAAACCCGGGTAGCCTCGATACTGTCCCCGCTGAATTGCTAAGAGCCACTTCAGCCCTTTCTTGACACTCACATCGTCCGCATTGTACCCCAATAAACATAGGTTCCAAAGATTGTTGGCCGTGTACATAAAAAGTTGGGTCCAACTCCCATCTGCTGACTGGCTAGAGGCAATCTTTTCATACAATTCCTTTCTCAGCGTTTCATCAGCTGCATTTTCTTTTTTGAACACCTCTCTCCTGAGGTAGATGCCAATGGGCGATTCTAGACTCTCGACGTAGCGGATCGGATTGACCTGCAGCCTCTTCAACATGTGTCCATCGAAGGCTCCATGTGTAGGTGGTTTCATCGCATTATATTTTTTTCTGAACTTGGGCAGTAGGGGAAATCTCGAACGCGGAAAGAAGCGAATGCTGTGTAAAACACTTAAGGGACTTGTGGCAAGTTAGTATAATTACGTCTGAATGAGGGCATTTGAATGGCAGGAATAGTTCTTATCAGAGATGTCATGTCAAAAAACGTGAAGGTTGTTAGACCCGACACTACTATGAAAGAGGTTGTTGCCACGATGAATAAATTCGATATTGGCTCGATTGTTGTGGTGCAAAGCAGGCGACCAGTGGGGATAATTACTGAACGAGATATTCTCCGAAGAATTGTGGAGCCCTGTTTGGCTCCAGAGACCTTGCGGGCAAGGGAAGTTATGAGCAGCCCGGTGCTGACTATTTCTGACACGGCCAGTATCGATGAAGCAGCCAAAATCATGGCAAGGAAACGAATTAAAAGACTTCTAGTTATGGATGACGAGAAGCTAGTGGGTATTCTCACATTTACTGATATAGTTACGCAAGTGCCCAACATGCTGGGGCTATTGGAAGAACTGGTGCGACCGCACCATCGTTCATATTGAATCTCGGCACCGTTGTCTTTTTAGAGCTTTTATATGGGAGTTGGCAGTCTTTCTAGGGGAACAAGAGCAGGAGAACCCAAGATTTGGATAGTGACACTCTGGTTTTGATGTATCGTAAAATGCTTGAGATTAGACTTTTCGAAGACAAAGTCTTCGAGCTTTATGGTCAAAACCTCGTGCCTGGCACAATCCACTTGTACACCGGCGAAGAGGCTATCGCAGTCGGCGTCTGTGCAAATCTGCGCAAGGAAGATTATATCGTGAGTACTCATCGCGGTCATGGACATTGCATAGCCAAAGGCGCCCGATTAGATAGAATTATGGCCGAGATTCTCGGTAGAAAAACAGGCTACTGCAAGGGGAAGGGGGGATCCATGCACATTGCTGACTTCAGCGTAGGAGTTCTGGGGGCGACGGCGGTTGTCGGGGCGGGGATCCCGATTGCCACGGGTGCAGGGCTTTCCATAAAGCTTCGGGGCACTGATCAAGTCGCAGCTTGCTTCTTTGGCGACGGAGCCTCGAACCAGGGCACGTTTCATGAGGCTATCAATATGGCGGCGATTTGGAATCTTCCTGTTCTATTCGTATGTGAAAACAACCTCTATGCCATGGGGACACATCAAGCACGAGTCATGCTTATCGACGACATCGCGGAAAGGGCAGCAGCGTATGGAATTCCCGGCGTCTTGACCGATGGAAATGACGCAATAGCTGTGTACAAGGCAGCGGAGAAGGCAGTTGAGCGTGCAAGAGGTGGAAGAGGCCCAACTCTGCTAGAGTGCAAAACATACAGGCAGAAGGGCCATTCACGCTTTGATCCGGCGACGTACAGGCCCAAGGAGGAAGTCGAAGAGTGGCTGAGCAAAGATCCAGTTCGCAGGTTGAGAAAGCAGCTTCGCGAAGCGGGGACCATTTCGGATGACAAACTGGCCCAGATGGAGAGAGACGTGGCTGAGGCTGTTGAGGCTGCTGTCACGTTCGCAGTAGATGGGCCCCATCCCGCACCGAGAGAAGCTCTAGAAGACATCTATGCGTAGCAGGAGGGTGGAGAAATGCGGAAGATAACCTACAGAGATGCGCTCCGCGAAGCTCTTTTGGAGGAAATGCAAAGAGACAAAACCGTGTTTCTGTTAGGAGAAGACATAGGGCGGTATTGGCAAGGGGCCTTCAAAGTAACTAAAGGATTGGCAGAAAAATTCGGCGAGGAAAGAGTGCTGGACACGCCAATCAGCGAATCTGCTATAATTGGCACTGCAGTTGGCGCGGCGATAACTGGAATGCGTCCTGTGGCGGAAATCATGTTTGGCGACTTAGTCACCTTAGCCATGGATCAGATAGCAAATCAAGCCGCAAAAATTCATTACATGTTTGGGGGCCAATCGAGGGTACCGTTGGTCATCAGAACTCCTTTTGGTGGAGGCGTCAATATTGCTGCTCATCATTCTCAAAGCCTCGAAGCCTGGTTCATGCATGTTCCTGGATTGCTTGTCGCGGTTCCTTCTATGCCTTCTGATGCGAAGGGATTACTCAAAGCAGCGATAAGGAACGACAATCCCGTGGTTTTCTGCGAGCACAAGCTTCTCTACCCTATTGAAGGCTTGGTTCCTGAGGGCGAGTACACACTTCCTTTCGGCGCTGCTGAAGTCAAGCGAGAAGGCAAAGATGTTACAATTGTTGCCACCATGTTTATGGTCCACGAAGCTTTAAAGGCCGCAGAGGCGCTCGAGAAAGATGGTCTTAGCGTGGAAGTTGTTGATCCGCGGACTCTGGTTCCTTTAGACAAGAAAGTTATAATTGACTCAGTGAGAAAGACAGGACGCTTAGTTGTCGTAAGCGAAGACTGCAAGACCGCTGGAGTAACTGCAGAAATCGCTGCATTAGTGGCTGAAGAAGCCATAGACTACCTTGATGCGCCCATAAAACGCCTGGCAACGCCTGACGCGCCAATCCCTTTCAGCCCACCACTTGAAAAACATCTTATTCCAGATGAGAAGAGCATTATTCAGATAGTTAAGAAAATCGTTTAATGGAGGAACTATTCTGGCCACAAAAATCCTGATGCCCCGACTGAGCTTGACAATGAAAACAGGCACCGTAATTGAATGGTTGAAAAAAGAGGGCCAAGAGGTTGATAAAGGCGAACTGGTTGTGGAGGTTCTCTCTGAAAAGACAACTTATGACATTGAAGCACCAGCAGCGGGAGTTCTCAGATTCATACTAGTCGATGCAGGTTCGGAGGTGCCCGTTGGGGCCACACTTGCTTTCGTTGGTGATCCTGACGAAGAGATTTCCGCGGAGGAAATCAAAGTGGAAACGCCGACCGCTGATGCAGCTATTGAAATAGTCCGGGCCAAGGAAGTGCCTACGCCTTTTGCTGCTGAAGAACGAGTTTTAGCTTCTCCAGCTGCGAAAAGACTAGCTCGAGAACATGGCGTCGATCTGACACAAATATCAGGGACGGGCCCATCAGGGAGAATCGTGGAGGACGACTTGAAACGCTTCTTAGACTACAGAGCCCAATCATTGCCAAAGGTGAGAGAGGTGTTGCCTTTGACTGGCATTAGAAAAACAACTGCTGAGCGCCTAGCCTCAAGCTTTCAAACAGCACCTCATAGCTTCCTAATCGTGGAGGTTGAAACCACCAAAGCTGCACAACTCAGGAAAGCACGCTGTGTTTCTTACACGTCTATACTCACTTCTGCAATTGCACAGGCGTTAAGTGAACATCGAATCGTAAATTCTCGATTGGTTAATGGAAAACTCCAAGTGTTCGAGGACATCAATATCGGCGTAGCAGTCTCCACGGAAAAGGGGCTGCTTGTTCCCGTCATAACTCATGCAGACAAAAAGCGAGTCGAAGAAATTTCTGTTGAATTGGAGGAGCTAGCGGAGAAGGCGAGACAAGGTAAACTTCTCAGGGAGCAACTGACTGGCGGAACATTCACATTGACAAACCTAGGGATGTTCGCAGTTGACCAGTTTCTGCCAATAATCAATCCCCCCGAGTGCGCTATACTTGCAGCTGGACGCATCGCGGAAAAACCCGTCGTCATAGACAAGAAAATCGAAATTAAATCAATGATGTCCCTGACCCTCGCATATGACCACAGAATCATCGATGGGGCGCCTGCAGCAAAGTTCTTGGGGAGAATTAAGGAAATAATTGAAGGAAAATTTAAGAAAGAAAAATAGGTGAGGAGATTGGTTTTGCTCTACGTCGTGGCTACTGCTTCTGCCTTCTGCTTCTTCGGGATTAGTCCCGCCTTTTCCGCCAGTGTATAGATTAGCCATATTATGACGCCGTAGATAAATCCGTTGAAGATCGCGAGTATGAGATTCTTAGCGGGAAGCCCTAACACGTCATAGTCGATTGAGGCTGGCAAGCCGACAGCGTCGTAAATCATTTCTGCAGGGGGAAGACCTTGGTATCCCAATGTGATCACTAAGAATAGCAGGAAAGCAGCGACAAATATGATTGCGCCTCTCACATGTATACCTCATGGGTTGTTTAACGTACGTATGGACACAGTGCATCTTTATAATGGTTTTCGTTGAAGGACCTTCATGCATGCATGACTTGTGTGGAAAATGCATGTGGAAAATCTTAAGTGCTTCACAGCTATTCTCAAACCCAAGGAAGCTATCTGATGAAGGCTGCAATGTACTACAGTCTTGACAACATCATAATCGAAAACGTGCCTTTACCAAAGATTGGTGCACAAGAAATGCTTGTCGGCATGAGAGCGTGCGGAGTTTGCGGTTCGGACCTCATGGAGTGGTACGTGAAAACTCGTGTGCCCTTGGTGCTTGGACATGAGCCGTCAGGTGTTGTGGCAAAGGTTGGAAGCAAAGTCGAGGGTTTTGACGTTGGTGACCGCGTCTTTTCCCATCACCACGTGGGCTGTTTGACCTGCTACTACTGTCGACATGGCGCTTACACCTTGTGCGAACAGTTTGCCAAAACCCACCTACAACCTGGGGGTTTCGCTGAATACTTCAAAGTTCCAGCTTCAAACCTCTTAATTGACACCTTCAAGATTCCGCATGGCTTGTCTTTTGAGGAGGCAACACTCATCGAATCAATCGGGTGTTGCGTGAGAGCCTTGAACAAGTGCACCATTCAAACGTCAGATTCAATCGTAGTTGTAGGCGCCGGGCCTTCAGGAATTATCTTCTCGCTACTTTCCAGAATCTTTGGGGCGGGACAAGTTATAGTTACAGATTTCATTGATTACAGATTACAGGCGGCTGAGAGGTTGGGCGCGGATTTAACGATTAACCCTGAGTCAGAAAGCCTCATTGATGGAGTCAAGAAGGCAACTGATGGAAGAGGCGCCGACGTGGTGATTGTGACTGCACCCAACGTTAATGCTTATCTCGTTGGAGTAGAGTTGTGCCGTAAAGGGGGCACCTTATGCGTGTTTGCGCCTACGCAGCCAGAAGATTTCATGAGATTGAGCCTTAACAAACTGTTTTTCTCTGAGGTTAAGTTAGTGCCATCTTATTCAACATCCCATGTCGAGACTCGAACGGCCCTCAACCTCATCCAAACGAAGAGAATTGACGCAGAAAAGCTGATCACACACAGATTTTCGTTGAATGACGCCGCCAAAGCATTTCAGACCTCGGCGAGAAGCAAACAATGCATAAAGGTTGTGGTGACGAATGAGCCCTAAGCGAATGAAAGCTGCCATGCTCTATGGAGTCAAAGACCTCAAAGTCGAAGAAGTTGAAAGACCGCAAATCGCCAGGAACGAGGTTCTCGTTAAGATCAGAGCCGCAACAACCTGCGGTACAGATTTAAAGATTTTCCAGAGAGGATACGTGAAGAAAGTCATCAAGTTGCCAACCGTTTTTGGGCACGAATGGGCTGGAGACGTGGTCGAAGTTGGTGATGACCTCACGTGGCCCAAGAAAGGCATGCGGATACGCGCGGGAAATAGCGCTCCTTGTTTGCGATGCAGGATGTGCCAAAACGGAAGATACAACTTGTGTGAGGACATGCTTTGGCTATGGGGCGCGTACGCCGAGTACATTCGAGTTCCAGCTCGAACTATATCGGTCAACACACAAGAAATCCCACCCCACATTACCTACGAAGAAGCTGCGATAGCTGAACCTCTCGCTTGTGTTCTCCATGGAGCAGAAGCGGCTGGCATACAACTTGGGGACACAGTCGCCATTATCGGAGCAGGCCCTATCGGCCTCCTCCACCTACTCGTCGCCAAGAAGCTGGGTGCAGCGAGTGTGATCATGAGCGATCTAATCGACAAAAGGCTAGAATTCGCTGAAAAACTAGGAGCAGACGCAAGGATACATGCAAAGACCGAAGACACAGTTGCGAGAATCAAAGCGCTAACCGACGGTTATGGTGCAGACGTGGTGATCGAAGCCATCGGCCTGCCTGCCACTTGGGAGCAAGCCTTGAGAATGGTATGTAAAGGTGGTTCAGTGCTCGAGTTTGGCGGTTGCCCACCTGGAACTGAAATCAGTTTAAACGCTGAACTGCTGCATTATGGTGAAGTTAGAGTGCAAGGCGCCTTCCACGCAACGCCTCACCACTTTAAGAAAGCGCTGAATCTCATCACGTCTGGAATTCTGGATGTGAAGCCGTTAATCACGCGGCGCATGCCCTTAGAAAAGATCACCGAAGCTTTCGAGATACTCACTACATCAAAATCGGACGCAAAAATTAGCATAGTCCCGTGAATGTCAATGTGCGGTGTCACTCACGTTAGAATAAAGGCATATAAAACGAGTTAACCGAGTAAGCCATTGAATCAACAGAAGGAGAGCCCTGGGTTGTCCGAAAAAGGTCTACGAGGGGTATTGGGTGTTTTAGCAGATCTGCTGAATTGGCTAAGGATTTATAGACAACGCGATTTTTGGATTCAGGTTGCCACAACGATCGTTGGAGTGTTCCTCTGGGTAGCCATTCTTCCCGGTGAAGAGTTCATTGGAGCGATCGCAGCTGCACCAACGCTTATTTTTCTCAATTTTGCAATGACAAATATTGTTTGGGCCATTTCGAGAAAGCCGTACTCAGGTGTCTTGGGAGGCGTGGTCGGATATGCACTGTACAATTTCGCCGTCGGAGTGCTCGTTCATCGTCTTTCGTTATTAGGGATCATTGGGGCAATATTTCTGGGGACAATTTATGGATTTGTTTTCACGTCGTTTGCGTTAATGATCTTCTTTTTCTTAGGCTTTGTCAAGCCAAGCGATAAGAACAAGTCAAGAACTAAAGAAAAGACAAAAAAATGAGATGGTGAAGGCTAGTCTTTTGATTTCTGCTTTTTAGGCGGTATTTCAGATTCAGGCGGTGTTGGCCTCGATCTTTGCCACACGGCGACGATTATGACGCAGAGGACAGCTATCGGGACGAGGTACCAAGCCCAGAACCAGTCTGCGTAGCTTGTTTCGTAGAGGAATCTTAGCCTTCCAATAAACAGTGACATTCGCGCCATAACCGTTCCTCCGTATGCGGCTCCGAACGTAGCCATTAGGAAGTACCGTCCGATTCTTGTGCTTATACCGAGAGCGCCTTTATGTTCCCAAGTGAAGAAGAAGAAAGACAACGCGGTGATTACGCCGATGATTATTATTATGCTGTCGAGGCCAGGTAGAGGCCATCCTTCCCAGACACCGGTGCCTACGAGTGGAAGAGTCACAGTGCTTTCTATCTGAGCGATGAAATTGCTTTGAATCATGCCCGTTATCATCATCCCTGCCATGATGCCAGCGACGATTGACACAGGGTACCTGTACAAGAAGAAGTACTTCTTCGAGAAGAAGAAGAAGTACATGAGGCTGATGAGTATGGGAATAACCCATATGAAGTTGCCTTCAGCGATTCTTTCAGTTCCCCAGAATGCCTGAGTAAGGGCAGCGTCGTACATGAAAGCCAAGGTGAACACTGCAGCCAAGCCTATGAACAGGTGCTCTACAGCTCGTGACAGCGGATTTTCTTTCCACAGGAAGCTGTATATGAAGATAGTCACGAAGACTCCGAAAATCGCTGCGAATAGGTCAAGTTCAGGTGGAATCATTAGCTCTCTCCTCCGCTGTATCTCCTGATTGCATATCCAATGTTTCCGACGGCGACGAACAATATGACGAGTACGTGAGCCACCGATTGGGCGTCTAGTCCAGGGCCTTGCTCAAAGGGATAGTCGTAGTCATTACTCATGAGTTTCTCGTATTCGCCGGCTCCTGCTAAACCATTTAGTATTCCCACGATCTGACCCGCAGCATAGAAAGGCATCATACCTGGGACACTGACTGCTGTTGACCCAACGACAATTGGCAACGCAGATGGTCCACCATGACGTCCCTGCACAAACTGTATTACTTGCTGTTCTCCAGGGGTTCCTGAAGTCCACTCAGCCCAGAGGTCAACCTGTTCGGCGCTTGTAACTTCTTGCATCAATGGCAGATCTCCAATTGGGGTTCCATAGTGGTCGGTGCCCTTTGCACTTTGCGTGTTATCTCCAAACGTTTGCATGCCCACTTCATTTCCTGGGATGTAGCCAAGATACACGACCTCTGTTCCATACTCTGGAATGTTTGGGAAGTCGCTGCCATACACGTCTCTCAGCACGTCTTCCCCAATAGGGCCTCCTCCGGCCCAGAACGCCAGAGCCACAATTCTTAGTCCAAGTTCTCTCGCATGAAAGATCCAAGCTGCTGCTTGAGGCCGGTTTTCAGGTATCGTAGCTGGTCCAAAGTCAAACGAGCATACTGCAACATCTCCTGCTGACATGGCATTGGTTGTGTCGTATACGCCATACGTGTGTTCACTTATCGGTATCGGCAGCTTCAACGGTGCCAATAGTGGGATACTGACAAAGAAGAAGAGCAAGATGTAGATGTACCGTCGGTCAAGATGAGTTATTTTTTCTAAAGCCATTTGTTCATCCCTCGTTAACGTTCCGGTCCGAGATAGCCTCTTTCAACGCCTATCAACTGCCTTATTGCAAGCAAAATGGCGCCGATCGCAACGCTTAGTGTTATTGCTCTGTTTCCAGCCGTGTTTGGGACATTAAGCAGCCATGTGGCGATTTCTGGAAATCCCTCCCAAATTACGCCCCCAATTGGAGCTCGTCCCAAGAGCATCAGCGAGCCAACAATTAGGAGTATCGAGGCTTCCAAGCTTCTGAGTCTAAACGCCCTGTAGGCTGCAGATGCAATGAAGAAGGCCAGCAATGAGAAAATCGTCATATCCATGTGGACGTATAAGTTGTTGTAGACCCAGCTGAAGAGGTCACTAGCATACATGAGGTGCTGCTCATGCGTTGCCACTCCATAGAGACCAACAATCAGGTACAGGATGACGCCTATGATTGTCACGATGCTATACTTCCAGTATCTTCCTCTCCTGCTGATGTTCCTTGTGTGGTGCCTGAGCAGTACAATGAGCCCAATCAACCCCGCAGTCACCACCAGAATATCCACGGATGCCGTCAAGAGCGCTGAAGCGTCTCTTTCAGCTGTGCCGGGGGCAAAGAAGTACGTGGCTATAACCATAGTGATGCCCATAACGAACGTTATGGCAAGCGGTATGTATCTCTTGATAACCAGACTGATAGCAGATCCCTCCTATAACACGAGGAAATCGTTTAGCGCGTTGATGCCAGCAGCCGTCATTATCACACCCAAGAGAATCAACGCCATCGTGGTGATTTTAGAGAAGTCAGCGCCCCACAAAGAACCAATTTGGGTGGGGTCTTTGGACAAATATGCGCCGGCCGCCATCAACTCTTCGCCTATCAGGGCATAGTCCGCGGCGACAACGAAGAAGTGTATCTGATGATAATTCGCAGTGCCTGCAATCTGAATCGCGCCTGTGTAGAATCCGGCTTCAGCCAAGATGAGTGATTCTGCCCAGAAGGGGCCCATGTGAATGTTTGCGGCAGTCTTCTCTCTGTACATTATCCCCAGCACTCCAAACGCCCATGGAAATTGGTCGCCTCCCAAGTATTGCACGTTTTCTGGATTGAATTCTTCAGGTTTCCCTGCACTGATGTAAGCTTGCTCCATGACATCGACGGCCAGTGGCATGACAGTTGGATCATAGGGAAAATACTTGAGCTTTGCACCATACTTTGCTGCCAGCTCAGCAGTGTAACCCAGAATGTTCAGGCCAGCTATAGTCTGATAATACACTTGGTCTCTGATGCCGCCAAGCCCCGTTGTATAAGCAATGGGGCGTCCCATCTCAGTAGCGCGTCCAACTGCTTCTTCGATGGCTTCGAGGCCAGGAATTTTGCGTATTTTTGGATGTGTTTTGCCTGCACGGGTCAAAAATAGGGCTATTAATCCTTCGGCGACGACGATAATCAAGAACGCAAATGAAGCAACCAAGCCTTCATTGATCATTTTTCTTTTCCTCTTTTTTCCTTTTTTTATCTGCTTCACGTGCCAACTCTTCGATTCTGCAAATCAGAGCCTCAACATTTTTTCGATCCTCAAAGAGTAGCCCCAACTCGGAGCTCTGCTGTTCGTCGACAACGATTCCAAGCAAAGGCACCCCATACATAAGCCATAGTTGACTACCTATGAAAGAGAGTGGTTTCATCGATTCTAGGAACATGATGGCAGGAGTTTCGAGACGGTGGTCGATTATCCAGTTCGCGAGATTGTCGACTAGTTGTTCGGCTCTCTCTGCTGAAACTTCGGTGGCATAGCGGTACACAGAACCACCATCTATTTGAAGGTTGACACGCCTTGCAATTCTTCTCTTTATAAGAGTATTCATTTAAGGTTTTGGATGGAAAATTCGCCGTATTGGCTAAAAGGCCCTTTTTTCCAAGTTCTCTTTGTACCGAGTTATCGACTCGGGGTAATTTTCAATCGTTGCGACATTCTTTTTCAAGCAGTCAAGGTGTAGGTCAGCGAGTTTTGGGGAAAAATCCATTAGTTGGGCTGAAATGCTCTTTCCTACCGCATTCGCTTTTTGGCATTTTGGGGTGCATGGAAAGAAGTTTCTGGCAAAAAAAGCGAAGGTGTCTGGTTTCTCACCATTGTTTCGCAACTCTTCGATCTGTTTGCTGGCGCGGATTTCAACGCTTGCGTTTTTCTGCAGGCGGTCTTCTATGTAGCTTTGCACGCAGCAAGATGGGTATCCCAGTAATTCTCCCATGGAATTTAAGAAATCATACGAGTGTTCCTCTCCATAAACCAAGTTGAGTCTCTGAGCGTGAACCTTAGGTGAATCGGTCAGGGCGGTCTTTTTTGCGATTTTCCTGACTTCCACAAGTCTTCGCAGCTTTCGCTCAACGTGTGAGTCTTTGAAAAGGTAGAATTCATGGATGCTTGGCCTCACCTCGACTTGATAACTTTGAAGGAATAGTTGCTTCGCCCACTTTACGTGTGTTTGATAGGCCTTGGATTCGATAACCACCTGCTTGAAAGATTTCCGAATCTTTTCCTTTAGTCTCTGAATGAGAACTGGTTTGTCAGCGACACCTGCGTTCTTGAGAATCCGCAGATCCTCCCGGCAGAGTGCATCGATCTGTTTGCCGTACAAATCCTTATTGGGGAATTCGGCTGGGATTGTTATGAGTGAACTCGGGCGTATGCCAAGGACCACAGCTAAGTAGGCTTCGATTTTCACGTAGTCAAGCAGGAAGGGGTCTCTAAGCAATTGCGTGGGAAGCTCGCTCTCCAAAATATTTGCTTTCTTCTTTCTTCTGAGCAGATTCCAGCGGCTACGCTTGTTCGAAATTCTCATCACTCTTCTATCATTTCGACGTTAGCTCTGGGCACAGTTACCTGTCTTCCGTCTATGAGTTGAGCTTCTAATACCCTTACGCTCGATTCTGTCCCTATTGTCCGAAGTTGAATGGGAAGTTTCGAAACAACGCCTAATGCGCCGAAGTATGGTTCCCTTATGATCCTGATTGGAGTACCCGGCAGTAGGCCTTCTTCAGGAGGTGCTTTACTTTCAAGCCCTCGAAGCTTCTCGGGCGGTATGGAAGCCTTCGGAATGATGATTTCAGGTCTCAAAACGCCTGCTCTGATCTGTGTAGCCCCATTGATCGAGGCTTGCTCACCGTCAAACTCCTTCAACAGCAGAAAGGTTTTCTCGGACATGGCAATCTCGCCGAAACCTTCGGTGATTATTAGAGTCAACGGGATATTTTCATGCCCTGTTATCGCAACTCCAATTTTGTATCCTAAAAATGATGAAAGGTCATTATCGTCTAAACCTCCAACAACCATCCCTTTGACGCCGGCTTTGACCGCTTTTTTAATGGCGTCGTTTGTTGCTCTAGCTCCACCTACCACGATTTTTCCTTTGCATCCAGGGACAAGCTGTTTAGCCGTTAGAACATCGCTTGGGCTCTCAGAAACCATCATTAGGCTGCCCTTGCGCTCGCCACCTATTCCAAAGATTCCTTGTATAAAAGCAGCAGCAGTTTCTATGGTGGCGCCTTCCTTGGGAAAAATCTCTGCGACCCGGCCTGGAATGTACGCATCCACCTCTAAAGGAATCTGAGTCTCTCGTATGAGAACTTGGCCGGTGACATCAGAAACGCGCTCAACTGTTCCTGAAGCTGGCGCGTAGGCGTATCGCTTGAAAAGGCCAAAGAAGGTTTTGGCTAAAGCTAACGGCTCATTTTTCTCGACCGCTTCTCCTTCCTTTTTGAGCATGTATTTCGATGTTTCCCAGACATCAATTCCGAGAAGACTGGCAACGTTCAAGGTGTACACGTCTCCTGGAATGAACGTTCGGGCGATGATCGTGTCTGCTTCAACCTTTTCTCCTTTGCTTACGAGAACCTCGCCGGGAATAGGCAATCTTCGCGTTTTCTGGACAATTGTGGTTGCTTTTCTTTTGAGTCCAGGGGTGTAGCAGCATCCTTTTGATGACATTCTTTCCATCACCTTGGCTAACAGATCGTGTACAGCTTTTCTGGATAAGCGTCGAGGGCTTTTAACCATTCTACGAGCTTCTGCTTCCTCTCAGTGTCAGTGTCCGCAAAGCCGAGTGGTCTTCCACGTGCATCGAGTATTATTCCAACTGCCCCGCCTTCGACGGTGGCTGTTCCCTTTTTTCCTGGTCCGCGGCCAATGTCGCCTCCTTTGAAGGGGGAAATGTCCACTTGAGCTTTTTCGCCTTCTTTGAGAGGAATTCTCTTCATTGCACCGAATTCCACAGTTTCATCAATCACTGAGCCATCATTGAAACGGACTGTGACTTCCATAGCGCTTTTCAGCCCCGCTTTTCCCACCCCTTTAGGGGCGATGCAGGCGCCAATCTTCACGAGGCAGTCCTTCTCAAAGATTTCCATGGCTGCTTTGGGGTGCACAGTCGATAAAACTCCAAGGTGAGGCATCATGAACACGCTGTCTTGAGCCAATCTGGTTACGCCTACTGGTAGGAATCCGTCAATCAGCATCAAAGCGGATTGCGCTCTCCTTGGTGCATGAGAAAGAAGACCGCCAGTGCCTGCTATTAAATCAATTTGCAGCATGTCTATATACGTCTCTTCGAAGGCCCGCTGCTCAAAAATGTCGGCTATGGTTCTTCGTCTTTGCACGCCGCGAAGAGGTCTGGCTAGGAGCCTGTGGTGTTCAAAGCCGAGGCGGAGAGCTTCCCGTGCCACGGCGTGTTCAATGACTAGATCCTCGATTTCTTGAGGGATGGTTGTAGGGCGGATCATCTTGTTGTAGAGACGATTGCGGAGATCTTCTTCTTTCAAGTCAAAAGGTATCCAACGTGTCAGATTTTTCGTTCCCGCTTCCTTTAAAACGTTGCATATGCTGTAGCTCATTCCCAAGTTCGCACTTACAGTTCTAACGAATTTGCTTTCATAAATTGAATAAACATTTGTGGTTGCTCCACCCAAGCCAACGCCAATAACGTTTATGCCGTAGGTTTCAGCGATGGCTTGAAACATTCTTCCTTCACCAGCTGGTGTGGGCATAATGGGGATAGGTGTCCACTTCATCAGCTTGTCATACCCAGGCGCGTGGGACATCACGTGCTCCATGAATTGCTCGTCGATCACGTTTCGAGCAGGTTCGGTGTTTTCCAATTCGAGGACAGGGCGCAAGTTGTCAACAACCTCCAAGGCAAATATCGTTCCCAACGCTCGTTTGATGGCGGGGCGGGCGTTCTTGTTCCCAGCGAAGACGATTGGTAGCTCAAAGTTTACCCCCAGTCGTGGCCTAGGTTTTGCTGCTTCGATCAATTCAGCGGTTTCAACCACATGAGTGATGGTTCCTCCATCCGTTCCGCCAGCCAGCAAGATCATATCAGGTCTGAGGTAACGTATTCTCTCAATTTTTTCATAGGGGCGTCGCCCATCGTCAACAGCTATGACATCCATCACAATTGCTCCTGCGCCCAAGGCTGCTCTTTCGGCGCTTTCTGCGGTCATGCTCTTAACCACCCCCGCTACCATCATCTGAAGTCCACCACCAGCACTGCTCGTCGTAACATACAGGTCGACTCCTTCGTCCACGCTCAATCGCGGGGTGATGATTCTGTTTTGATCTAAGAACTTGTGGCCAGTCAGTTCTTCGACTTCGCGTATAGCGTTTCGAACACCCAGTGTCACATCTTCAAATGGAGCCTCTACAGTCGTGGGGGCTTCGCCGCTCGCAACAAAACGGTATTTTCCATCAAGTCTTTTGAAGAAACGCGCTTTGCTGGTTGTGCTTCCGCAGTCAGTTGCTAATATCGTGTCTAAATTTTCTGGGTTGGCCAGAAACCTTGATGACGCAACATCGTGTTGTGGCTTAGCCTGTTTAGCCAAATTATCCTACCCATGACTTGATCGATTATTATAGAATGAAATCATCTGGCTTAAATACTCTATTGAATGACTGTTAAAAAGTGAAAACTTTGACGGATCCGACGGTTCGGGACTACGTTGCAGGAGCTGCTCTCGCCAATTCACTCGCTTGGCTTACTCTCGGTATTACTTTTATGTTTGAAATCAATCTGGGGGGACTTCTACATTTCATGCTTTCAGCCTACCTTTTCGGAGGCATACTTGCCGGATACCTTGTCTCTCGAAAAGCATCTCAGGGCTATCTGAAAACTGGGTTGAAAACGGGGGCAGGGGCGTTCATTCTCCACATCTATGTTTTCATGGGCGTACTTGAATTGCTTTGGGGGCAACGAGTCTTGCTGCTGTGGGACCATCTCTTGATCTTTGCGGTTTTCTTGATGGGAAGCCTTGTCGGTGCAATCCTTCTCCAACATGTCGCCTTGCGAGTCCAGGCTGTCTGAATGCGCGAAATGGTCAGATTGCTCTTTCCATGAACACTACGTCTCTGCTTGTCACTGGATCTTTAATAAATCCGATAATCTTGAAGCCGTTGATCGAAAACAACCCAATGGCACCACAACTATCAGCAAACTCTTGGTGCAGAATCTTCTTTGAATTGGGAAGCTTCTTTTTGATCGTTTCTACAATTCTGTCAATCAACATACTTCCCAAGCCTTCTTGTGCGCTTCTTTTATCAGCGACCGTCAGAAACATTATTCTGGGGAAGCCAAGTAGAGAGGTGTTTATTAACCCGACGATTTTCTTTTCCCTCTTCGCAACTAAAGTTAAAACCTGGTCTCCCTGAATCATGTTCTTCAAAACATTCTTGTCATAATATGATTTTGAAAGGTCGCCCAACGTCGAGGCGATCATTTCGACACATGAATCAACGTCTCCTCTCTGGATCGGTGCAACTGAAAAGCTCATCTAACCACCTCGACAACAGTATGCGTATGAAATTTATAAGTCAATATTAAAGGGAAAGCTCGTTCCGTGCGCCCCATGTAACATAAAGGAAAAAGTGCAAAAAAAAAGTAGGTGTTTATGTTTGGGCTTAGAGTGGAATGGGCTCGCAGAGGTTCTCTTCTTTTGCTGCGACTCTGCCACAGTTTTTGCATAAGAACTTAGCTTTCTTGACTAGAGGTTTGTATTCTTTGATTTCAACACCCTTATATTCCACAAGATGGCAAAGGTGTTTTCCATGACCCAAATGAGGCATTTTTTCTGCGACCATGAGAGGAGGTAGGCGGCCTTTTTCAATCGGGATATCTGCCGTCAACTTGATCATCAATTTTAGATGATGTACCTTCTGACCTTAAAAGCTTTCACTGCGCGTAACGGGAATGAAGCTTGCATGGGGTCATCCTAAATTTTGCGCTGAGAAACTATTTTTTCGCTTTCTTGTTGTTCAATACTTGCAGTTGCTAGTCGTCTGACCAATTTAGATTTTTCCAACGCCAACATGCGCTTTCTTTCCTTCTGCTTCTCTATTTGAATAAGCTCTCTCATCTTGCGGATTAGCTTCTCAGACTTGCCTGGCTCAACTGGAATAGTGATATCTTTTCGATGGGGAATGACGACCTTGACCCTTTTTTTCCCATCCAGCTCGACTGATTCTACGTCTTTGAGACCTACGTCTATTGGGATAATGGTCTGGGCGAGGAAGCCGAAGCTGCCCTTGAGAACAGGATTAGCTTCAATCGCCTTTTCTAGCTTCTTTTTTATACCTTCTTTCAAGTCTACTTCCAACCGGTTTCGGTATAATTTCACGATGAAGTGAGGGTGATCAACTGTGACTACCAAGTCTTCGGTCATCATTTGAAAATGGGCACCTCGCTAATTATTTAATAAGCATGCAGAAATTTAAGCTTGTTGCGAGTGTACGCATCTGCCCGTTAACTCGGTTTTTCCTGCTGGGTTCTTCACAAATCAAGTAAAGCACACAGCTAGACATCAGGCTCTCTATTGCGTTCTGGAATCTTGATTTCGAATATGCATTTGGGGGGTGAATCTTCGGTCACATGGTGGCTCCACACGAATCCCAACACTTCTCCCAACGTTGGCATTACGATTCTACAAGTTGCGCAGACCTCGACTTTCTTGGGGGGCCAATCCCACGAAGAACTCACCTTGTCGAGTGAGGCAAACATTCCGCTCAGCTTAGTCGGGCTCTGATCAATTGTTATTTCGCGGAGATATTCAATTGCTTGAAGAAATTTCTCTGGGAGTGGGCATCTATGAACTATAATTTTAGCCTTTTCTTTGTTTCCGCGGTACTGGGCTTCAATGCCAAAGGGCTGGAAGTTTAATCGAATCATGTTCTTCGCAATGTCATTTGCACTCCAAACCTGTCTTTCCCACCCCTCACCGAATTTGTGGCCTTGGTAGCGGAACAGATTCTTCAGTTCCTTTTCGCCCAGTTTTTCTTTCAGGAATGAACTCATCGTGGCTCTAGATGCTATGAACAGGTTGACAAGTCTCCCTATAGTTCTTTCCGGAGTAAGTCGGGCTACCTCTCCCTCTTCCTTGCGGCGAAAGCCCCAAAGTCTTCCGATTCGAGTTTCAAGTCGTTTTATGCCCGTAGTTCCTTCTTGTCTAGGCAAATCTTCTTTCTCCTTTGCCTGCAGTGATTATTCCGAGCTTCGTGGCGCAGACCCAAGCTCTTTGAACTGCTCTAAAGTCACCAAGCCTTCGAAGTGTGCAACAAGATTTATTTCGCTGTCCAAGACACCGTCGATTGCTCGCAGCATCTTTGCGAATTCCCAAGCTCGCTCCAGATTCTTTGACAGGAAAAAGAGGACAAGGTCAAACTCTTCGCTATGAAATGTGTGGCCCAGCATTAATGGAACATTCTCATCTGTTTGCTGAATGGATTCAGCGTAGTCGTAGACAGCCTTGTCTTTCGTTGGGGCAACATCGATCTTTGCCATGAATAACAGAAAATCTTCAGACACCAACTGCTCCGTCTCTGCAACTTCCAGTTCTAGGTCAACCATGAAGTCAAACGAAGAGAGAAGTTTGAACTCGTAGATTGGCACAATGACGAGCTCCTGTATATCGATGTTGCTTCTTATCTTCTCCATCAAATAGTCATCGAGTGACTCCATATCAACACAGTGCAACAGAAGCACTGCGTCAGCACTTTCGAAAAGCCGCCCAATGAGCAACGGTGTAACCTGTTGGCTGCTTTCCAATTTTTCTATAAAATCGTATGCTTCTTCGTCCCGACCCGACTTTACGTCGCAAATAGCTATGGCAATCATCTTTCCCAACACATTAGGCTGGAACGTTATTTAACAATTGCCTGTGTTCGGACGAAGGGCTCGTTTTTTGGCGACGCAAAGGATTTAAATTCGAAACCTTGCCTATGCTCCTTTTATTGCAGAGCTGGGAACGATGGCGAAGTATGTTTTTGTTACCGGTGGGGTACTTTCCTCAGTCGGCAAGGGCATAATCACCTCCTCCGTAGGCAAAATGCTTCAGACACGAGGCGCCAAAGTCACAGCCATCAAGATTGACCCATATGTAAACGTTGACGCAGGCACAATGAATCCTTACATGCATGGCGAAGTTTACGTCACAGATGATGGCGGAGAGACCGACTTAGACTTAGGCTGGTATGAACGATTCTTAGATCTAAGCTTAACAATTGACAACAACGTTACCACAGGCATGGTTTTCCAAGCTGTCATCGAAAAAGAACGGCGAGGCGACTATCTTGGTCGATGCGTACAGATAGTTCCCCATGTTACAGACGAGATTAAACAGCGCATTCGGAAGGTGGCTAAGAAGTCTGGCGCAGATGTCGTGCTAACGGAATGCGGTGGCACTGTGGGCGACATCGAAGGCTTGCCCTTTCTAGAAGCTATTCGGCAAATGCGCCTCGAAGAAGGCTACGAAAACACTCTCTACATCCACATTGCGTTGGTCCCCATACTTGACGTTACCGGTGAAATGAAAACCAAGCCACTACAACACAGCGTCAATGAACTCCGCCGAATAGGCATACAGCCAGACACCATAGTAGCACGATCAAGAAAAATGATTGATGCCGAAGCGCGACGCAAAATCGCTCTTTTCGGAACGATCCCTGAAAACGCTGTTTTTTGCTCCTACAACGTTCCGTCTGTCTACAAGGTTCCGCTTGTGCTGGATGATCAAGGAATGGGCGAGTTCATACGAAAACGTCTTAAACTAGCTGGTCAAAATCCAAAGTGGGATAGCTGGAAAAGCTTTGTCGACGCGGTGCTGAACCCACACCATGAAATTAGAATCGTGCTAGTCGGCAAATACGCGGGCTTAGTAGACAGTTACGTGAGCATGAACGAAGCCTTTCGACATGCAGGCGCAAAATTTCAAACCAAAGTCGATGTTGACTTTGTCGAGGCGGAGAAATATGAGAAAAGCCCTGAGAAGCTTGCAGAGCTCGGAAATTTTGATGGCATTTTTGTCCCCTATGGGTTCGGCCCTCGAGGAGCTGAAGGTAAAATTTCAGCTATCCAATATGCAAGGGAGAACGACCTCCCGTTTCTGGGAATCTGTTACGGCTTCCAATTGGCTGTAGTGGAGTTCGCCCGAAACGTGTGTGGACTGGAAGATGCGAACAGCACCGAAATTAGCTCGTCCACGTCCGTTCCAGTCATCGACCTCATGCCGGAGCAACAAGACGTGGAACAGAAAGGAGCCACAATGCGGCTTGGCGCTCACAAAATACTTGTTGCCAAAGATACGTTGGCTTATTCACTCTATCAGTCGGCAGAAATTTTCGAACGTCACCGCCATAGATTTGAAGTTAATCCTGTCCATCGACCTATAATGGAGAAGAAGGGACTAGTCTTTTCGGGCAGAAGCGCTGATGGAAAAAGGATGGAAATCTTAGAGTTGCCAGAAAACTTCTTTTTCTTGGCTTCTCAATTTCACGGCGAATTTAAGAGCCGCCCAACCAAACCTGACCCAGAGTACTTTGGCTTCGTAAGAGCTTGTTTGAAAAGAAAGACTAGCGGGAACCATAAGGGACGTCGAACAGAGCGCAAGTAGAAAGATGCGTCCCAACATTTGACAAAGCAGAAATAGCTGAACGAAACTATCTTCCTAACCTCCAGATGGATGCCATGTTGAATGAACGAAAGACGTAAACTGCTGTTGAGAACCGTTCCTTTTCTAGCAATTGGCATCCTATTCTTTCTCATCTACTTAGGTCTATTTGTTGACATCCAAAAAATGATTGAGATAATTCAAGGCGCGAACATGCTGTTCTTCTCTCTAGGGGCTGTCGCCCTACTATTGGAAATACTCCTTTTCTCCCTAGCTTGGCAACACCTTTTACTTCCTCTATCGGTAAAGGTTCCCTTGAAAAAAACTTTCATTTACGTGTGGATAGGCGCATTCACCGACCTCCTAGTTCCAGCCGAGTCTGTAAGTGGCGAGGTTGCTAAAACCTACCTCGTGTCCAGGGAGTTCAACGCGAATCCCGGTAAAGTTGTTGCCTCATTGGTTAGCCAACGAATGCTGGGCACAATCACAACGACTGCAACTCTTTTCATAGGATTCCTCGCTCTGATAACCCTTGACTATTCCATACCAAACTTTGTGCTGCAGATTTTCCTATCGATAACAATCGTCAGTGTGTTTGCCCTTGTCCTAATAATTGTGCTTTGCATCAAGGAAAAATGGACGGAGCGGCTAATTAACGCTGTCATGCGACTTGTCGAACGCATCTCACGGGGGCGCATTCAACTGAAAGACTTCCAAACAAGGATAGTTGAAGCGCTACGAGCTTTCTATGACTCTCTGCGAATCTTCGGCGCCAATCCCACAAAACTTCTCCCGCCAATACTATTCCATGTTGTCTCGTGGGTTTTCAGCATTGCAATCGCCTTCCTAGTTTTTGTCTCTATAGGCTACCTGCAACCAAACATTTCGATCCTTTGGCTAAAAGTCATCGTTGTCTACGCTCTCCTAACTGCCATAAAATCGATACCCTTAGGAATTCCCGCAGAAGTAGGTCTGCCCGACATCGCTATGACAACATTGCTCATCCTCTTTGGTATACCGCCAGACATCAGCGCCGCAGCAACCATTCTAACAAGACTCATAACCGTGTGGTTGAGATTTTTCATTGGATTTGCTGCAGTTCAATGGCTTGGAGTGAAGTTTGTCAGGGAAAGCGGAATTTTCTAGCAAAGCAAAAGGCAGCCGCGCGTAACGATTTGTGGTTTATAGTAAAAATTTGTGACTACAAGATGCTGAAGTGGAGATATCACCTGAATTATCCCGCATTTCCCCATTTTTTTCGTATTACTCTACGAAACTGCTACTGAACCCTCATGGTTGGTTTTTAGACTTCCACGCATACCAGACAATTAATACTGGAGCTATGAAACCTGCAATGCTCAGTAGCATTATGTAAGGAGCTGGCATAGTAGTTGCTAATTCGATGAAACTGCCAAGAAATATGAGTGCCATAAATATTCCTAGAATGATGTTTAACCAGCGGTTGATCGGATTTTCCAAGGTTAAGGTCAAAACTGCCATTATTAAAGGAATTAACACTACAATCGCACCAACAAGCATTAGCTCGGGTCCCATAGATTCGCCCATTGTTTCTAGTTCTTCCAAAATCCCAGGATAGGATAGTGACATCAATACATTAGCTAGATCGGACACAATTGTAAAGAACCACAATGCAGAAATCCTAATTTTCCAATCTTCCAAAACCCTTCACCTCCCACCACCAAAATAATAGTTCTCATCTCATTCTTCTAAATTTATAAGATTTATTAGATTTCGTTAATTGATGATAGTGTATCCCGCAGTGGAGATGTCACCCGAATTATTTCACGCATTTCCTCATTTCTCGTTCAGCTATATTCATGTCCCACCAAGGTTGGCGAAAGGGTTGGTGGAGAGCCATCATTAGGTGAGTGTGCTTGAATTGTTTAGATCTTACGTTTCTATGTCCTAAGGCTCTGGAGTGTAGATGCATGCATGCGCACAAACGAGGTGACGCGTGTGCGCACGAATACGAGGTTCACATCGTCGAGACTGCTGAAGAAGCTAAGAAACTAGCTGAAGCTGGCTTCGAGCACTTCGACACTATTGGAACGCAGCATCTCTATAGACGTCCAAAGTAACATTTTGTAGTTTATAGTCACAATTTGTGACTACAAAACGTGTACTCTATGTGTGCGTTGCCTTTTATAACATCAGAAGGGTATTTGTGGCATTGAGGAAGGAGAAAAATGGATGAGCACTTGGAAGAAACCATGCAGAACACGGTGGATGAAGTGTCGAGAAACATTGTTGAACTAGACCGTGTTGAGGGCGATTTAGAAGTTAAAGAACATACAACTCTAAAGGGAAAGGGGACCCCTGCAAAAATCACGGTTTCTGGAACTGTGTATGTTGAAGGCGATTCTGTCTTCGAATGCAGTCTGTCCGCAGAAAACATGGATGGGGAAGACGACATCAATGTAGAAGGGGACCTCGAGATTGCAAATCGCGTCAACATAGAGGACGGGCGCTTAAAGGTTTCTGGCAACATGTCGGCCAGGCAAGTTAATGTGGATCGCAGCGTTGAAGTGAGAAAAAACTTCGAGGTTGATGAAGTCGACATTGGAGGTAGCCTGAAGGTCGATGGGACGACAAAGGCTCGAAAGATATACGTAGGCGGCGCTTTTAGGGCTCGAAGTGCGGTGAACGCGGAGCGCATCGAAGTAGGCGGATCAGTTGAAGTCGACGCAAACGTTGAAGTGGAAGACATCGAAGTAGGCGGGAAGGTAGAGATTGGAGGTGGCAAAGCTAACAGAGTTGATGTTGGTGGAAGTTTCATCTCAACGAAAGCCTTGGAGTTCAAAAAAATCGATGTCGGTGGAGCTGTAACACTTACTGGGGAAAACGTTGGCGGTGACATAACTGTAGGCGGATCCTGCAAGGTCAAGGGCAACCTAAAATTCGACGAGATTGATGTGGGTGGAGTAATTACAATCTCTGGCTCAGCAGACGGCACAGCATTAGATGTAGGCGGAAAGGTGAAAGTGTATGGCGACTTAACTCTTGCTGAAAACCTAGATGTTGCCGGAACTGTCGAAATCGAAAAAGAATTGTCAGCCCGAAACATCGATGTTGGAGGACGATTATGTGCGCGAAAGGCAACTGCCATTTCAAAAGTTGCTGTCAGAAACTCAATGGAGACAATTGAAGGAGTTCACGCAACTAGTGTGACTATTGGGCGAAGAGGTAGAGTAAGCGGACCTATAGCAGCGAATGACGCAACCATTGGAAGGCGTGCCCACGTCGAAGACGTTCATGCCGACACACTCACCCTGGAAAGAGGCGCGAAGGCTGAAAACCTGTATGGCAAAAATATTCAAATCGAATCAGGCTGCCAAGTGTATGGTGAGGTCCAATACACGGAAAGCTTGGAAACAGAACACGACATAAGGTTTGCAGAAACGCCTCGGAAAGTCGACAAGCTACCGCTAGCTCCTGAAACTACTCAGAGCCTTTCATGAAACTGGTGAAGCACGTGACCACTTTCTGACCACTTTTACCCAAAAACCATAACTCTACTGTCCAACGCAAAACATGATGGAAACGAGCTTGAGGACAAATGACGCTTGCTGACAAGTTGAAGAAGGAGTTCGCCTTCATTAAGGGCAATTACGCTGTCCTCGTGGCAAGCTGGATCCTAATAGACTTTGCCATGGAACTTCCAGCAACTTACTACTCACTCTACGTTCTCAAACTCGGCGCTACGGAAACGATAATCGGAATGATCGGGCTGTTCTCCTTTCTTGCTTTGGCATCCATGCAGTTTCCAGGCGGCTATTTGGCTGACAAGTTTGGCAGAAAATGGCTCATTGCATCCATGACTTTCGGTGTGGGGCTGAGCTTCGTTCTGTATGCTATCGCCCCTTCGTGGCACTTCATCTTGGTCGGCACAATTATCATGAGCCTGTTTAACTCCACTTATCAGCCGGCTCTGATGGCAATGATCTCCGATTCTGTTCCTTCAGAAAGAAGAGGCATGGGATTCGGCCTTATCATGCTCATAACGAGTGCATCGACCACACCTGGCCCATTTGTGGCCGGCTTATTGTACAACCAGTTTGGCTTAGTCCAGGGAATGAGAATAAGCTATGGCATCGTAGTGGCACTCTTCTTAGCTGCGGCGATTCTTAGAACGTTAAGGCTGCAAGAAACGGTGACAGATGCCAGAAGACCCAGATTAAGTGAGCTCTTCAGGAGCTACCCCGTCGCTTTGAAAGAGAGCTTTGAGGTGTGGAAAAAAGTTCCTTCCTCGATGTTTTACCTTTTCCTTTCTGGAGTAATCGTTGCTTTCGGATTTGCAATGGTCCAGCTTTACCTTGTAATCTACGCTGTAGAAGAACTCTTGATTGACGAAGCTTTGTGGCCACTAATTCTTACAGCATTGTTCGTTACAATGATAGCTCTAGCTGTTCCCATGGGGAAAATCATCGACAAATTCAATAGAAAGCTGCCCCTCTTGGCAGCTTACGCAATATTCGGAGCTTCGATGTGGCTTTTCATCAATGGAGACTTGGTGCGACTCTTTGCCTCTCTTGCTTTAATAGGAGTGGGACAAGTCATGATCAACTCGGCGTTCAGCGCTTTGCAGGCTGATTTAACTCCTCAAGCACAACGAGGAAAAGTAAATGGCTTCACGAATTTCGCAAACTTCGTGCTAATGGCATTCGGCAATCTGCTGGGCGGCTTCTTGTACGAACATGTTTCTCCCCAGCTGCCCTTCTTCATAGCCATTTTGTCCGTGATTCCCCCCTTCATTTTGGTCCTAGCGCTGGTCCATGAACCCGCAAAACGAGAGGAGTGAATTGAAGGTGCTTAAACGAAGTCACCGCCTGCAGTGTGACACAACCTAATCCCTGATTTTCCTTGCGTTTCTCACCGCTTACCCAAATAAGGAAGCGCACGCCAAACAATCTTAGCTATTGGCAGAGCCACAACTGCGCCTATTATCATCTGTCCGATGTTTACTGGCACTTCCACGATAGCCACCACTTCTATGTTGAAAAGGGGGAAGAGAAGAAATGTTTGGTAAAGAAAGTAGCCCAATACCATGACCAGTCCTCCAGTGATAACGGAGAATATTGTCCAGCCAAACTCGGGATTAGCAAGAAGCCCCAACGAGATAATGGCGACAGCTGTTATGATGCCTAAAAACAACCAAAACTCGGAAGGAATTTGAAGTGTGAATATGTCCACGCCAAACGTGAGTTCTACTTCACCGCTATAGTAGGTCGTGCCAATCCAACCTAATAGAGATCCGATAACTACGCCCAGGACAAGTGTGAAACCCCTCCAATAATACATAGAGCTGAATTTCGGGCTTCTCTTCTTGAGGAAACCTACAACGGCTCCTTCACAGGCTTTTACAATAAGTGTAGCGGGTGCGTAGTGCGGAAATCCCAGAATCAAATCAGCTAACATAGAACCCACTCCTCCGGCGAAAGCGCCGACTAAAGGTCCAAACAAGATGGCTGAGAGAAAAACCATGGACTCGCCAATGTTGAAAAAGCCCTCCGTTGCGGGAACGTATATTGAAAAAACTATGGTTGCGACACAGACGAGCGCAGTAAACACTGCTGTAACCCCTAAATTGAAAGGAGACATCACTTTCTCTTGACTCATTCCGGTCACTACTACTAACTTACACTATATTAATTTACACGCGCATTTTTAGCAGTCCGTGTATCGTTTATGTTGAGCTGCAATGATATTCCCGAAAAACATTAAGCCAGATATTTCTAGTTAAGGTACAAGGCGAACTTTCATGAAACTTCCGGCTGGTAAAGTTCCACCAGAGATCTTGAAAGACGTGATTCTTAATTATCTAGGTGCAAAGCGTAGTGAAGTAGTTGTGGGGCCATCGTATGGCTTGGACGGAGCAGTGATTGAAATTGGAAGCAAGTCCCTTGTTACTTCTATGGATCCCATTACGGGGGCCTTGGAAAGGATAGGCTGGCTGGCCGTCGATATTAACGCGAACGACGTAGCCACCTTTGGAGTGCAGCCAAAATTCTTCGCTTCGTGTCTTTTGTTGCCTGGAACTGCAACAGAAGACACTGTTGAGATCATTTGCAAGCAAATAGACTGGGCCGCCAAAAAGCTTGGCGTGGCTGTGATAGGGGGGCACTCAGAAACCACTCCCAAGTTGCCCTTCCCAATAGTTGTCGGCTATTGTATCGGCGCAACTGATGGGAGGAATTATGTGACAGCACAAGGAGCCAAAGCAGGCAACAAGCTTTTACTGACAAAATCTGTGGGAATAGAGGGTACAGCAATCCTAGCCACAGATCGGCGTGCTCAGCTTTCACGTGAAATTTCGAAATCAACCTTAGAGAAGGCTGTGGACTATTTTGGCCAAATAAGCATAGTAAAGGAAGCTCTTGTAGCTTTCAAAACAGGACACGTGACTGCAATGCATGACCCCACAGAAGGTGGAGTGGCTGGTGGGGTGCATGAATTAGCTGGCGCGTCAAATGTGGGCTTTCGAATTTATGAAGAAGAAATCCAAATTACGGAGGAAACGTTCAAGATATGCGAGTTTTTCCAGATTGATCCTCTGCAACTTATTGCGTCTGGAAGCTTGCTAATCGCTGCTGAAAGAGACCACGCAGACGAGATTGTGGAACTCTTAGGGAAGAATGAAGTTGCAGCGTCTGTTATAGGGGAGATCCTCTCTGATTCAAAGAAACAGCTCCTAATCCGCAAGGGTGGCCGTGCGGAAAAACTGGTCAGACCAGCATCTGACCATCTTTGGCTAGCTCTGCAAAAACGGTAGAACCACGTGGGCTTACACACGATTTTCTAATCCTGTTCTGAGTTTTTCGTCGCCAATTAAGCTTCTAGGGCAATGAAGGTGTTGCTTATTTTCCTGTTGAGGAACCTCAGGTGCTTGAGGAAATATTTGACCTTCACCAGGTGAAACTTCTTCTGAAAACATCCTAGCCAATCTTCGAGAGACAGATGCCAAACATGACTTGCATCTGCACGCGTGTCATTCAAATCGGTTGTTGGGACTGAAAAAATCACGAGTCCTCTTGAAGCAGCGACTCTGTGGGTTTCCTCTAAGACCTTAGAAAGCTGAGTACAATGCTCCAAAGTTTCCAGCATAGTGACTATGCTGAAGGCCTTGTCTATGAAAGGAAGAGAATTTGCGTCTGCCCTAACGACGCAAATCTCTGGATGCAACTTCTTGGCCCTAACTGCCGCCCACTTGGAGACGTCGCAGCCTAGTGTTTCGTAACCTTCTCTCGATAGCCTGCTGACCAAATCTCCGAGGGCGCATCCAATATCAATTAAGACGCCTTTGGGCCGATTCAACTCTCTCATTAGACCTACGAGCGTTTTGAAGCGAAGCCAACTAGTCATCTTGTAAGAGATGGAGCCATAATTGATCGGTGAAGTTTTTCCCTTGAAATAGTCTGCATCAAATTTGCTCATTTCAACCTGCTCAGGTTTTTAGTCACACTTCTCAAAAGTTGATAAAAAAAATAGGCCACATAGAAGGTGTAGGATGGGATTAGCTTCGGATATTTGTAGAACAATCCATGTTTTATTTCTTCGGTGGCGATGCTGACGGCGGTGTTAGGGGTCCAGACGTGCAGTGGCCGTCGGTGAATGCAGTAGGGGTCATAAGTAGAAATAACTTTGTACCCTTTTTGGGTGACCCATTTCTTGATAAACGTATCTTCGAAGACATGCAAATCGCCTGGGATCTTGATGTCTTTCACAGCGCTGTGGCGAACAAGCAAGTCATGTGTTCCTCCTCTGGTCTCAAAAATTTTCATCGTAACCTGCTTGAACAACTTCAGAACAATGGGATTGTGAATAACTGACCACAACTCGATTCCCCACACTGCTCCAACTTCATTTGTTATTAGCTTCTCTGCTTTCGCAAACCATTGATCACATAGGATGACGTCACTGTCAACAAACATGAACCATTCAGTGTCCACTGCTCCTATAGCCGTCTGCCTGGCTTTCCCTCTTGTTCCTCGTTCGCTGATGAGAACAACATTGTGGTGTTTCCTGTTGAACCTTCGAATTATCTCCACTGTCTGGTCGGTGGAATAGCCATCTACTACGATCAGCCGACTGACTGGAACATTCTTGTAGACCGCATCTAAACACTTCTCCAATGTTTCCCCGCTGTTCTTTGTTAAGACGACTACATCCACCTTCATAGGGGACACACGTGAAACCGTTGATGTTCGTAGATAAAATATTTTCCTTCGGGGAAGAACA
>CP070835.1:1459324-1483429 GCA_020341775.1 Candidatus Bathyarchaeota archaeon | reverse complement strand
GCTGAATGGGCAACGCTCATGGAACCACTCATTTCATCCTCACACTTTCACAGGACTCTCCACTTCATTGAGCATACGCTACTTCAAAGCCATTAAATGGAAAAAACGTGAAGCCTTTTGTGCTTGCGATTCACTGCCAGAGTCTTGGTGAATGTGAGAGGCGTTTAAGCACCTATGAAATTTATAGCCCTCCCTTCGCAAATGCACGCTGTGAATCGCAAGCGCGCCTTCCCCCCGGAAGAAAAGCGGCGCGAGAGACAATTGCACCTAAGCGGTTACTTTTTCGATCCAGAGTCTTGCAATGAAAACATTCTGTTTTTGTCATGCCAAGCTATTGAATACTGCTCGTTTCAAGGTATTGGTCCAGTCGGTTTTGCAGTGTTTTCCTCAGCAATTCCATTCGCACCTTCAAGTATTCTTCTCGAAGCATGCATGCATGACGCCCAGGATGAAGCTAGTGCCTTGTGGACATCGCTTCTGAAGCTCAACAAGAGCTTCATTAACCCTTTCCCTAGCTTCACGAATTCTAATTATATGAATCCTCCTCCTAAGTCTCTTTGATGATGCTTCTGTGAGTAGGCATCGGTCCATCTCTGTATAGCGCGAATCTGGCGGATGATGATCTGAACAAATCGAGTCGTACGCTGCCGCGCTGTTTCCTCCTTAAACTCGAATACATGCCAGCACTAGTAAAATAGGATTCAGGCATCCACGTCATTTTTCGTGGTTCATACTCTGTTTTCAAACTATTTGTGACATCAGGGAACGGAAGCCGTGAAAACATGTCTTATGTTTGGATGCAGCAGATCTCCGATTTTCTCGATAGCTCGCTGCCTCAAGTAGTTTAGACGCTTCTGCTTAGCCTCAAATTCCACCTTCGAATAGAGGTTTTCTGGATGAAGGTAAATGTCGTCAACCATCCTGACAGCTTTCGGCACCCTAAAGCCGCTTGGAGAGTCGATCCAGTCTTCCAACCCACCTCGTAGTAGAGAATCTAAGATGGCCATCGTGTTTTCGACTGTTATTTCTTTGTAGCGTGGGCCTTCCCCCACGCCTCCTGTGTTCAGTAGGAAGTAGTTAACCATCTTGAGTCTTCTTAGAATTTCATAAAATCGATTTGTGTGTTCTGCCCTATCGCCAGCCACAAAAGGGTCGTAGAAGAATTGGCTGGCGATTTCACCAGCTTGAGTTGGGTCACCTGCAGATGATTCCATCGCTTGTCCAAGAACCATGAGGGCAACTGCTTGCTCCAAAGTCAGTTTAGCAATGGCTGGTATCAGCGGGCCCCTCGTTATGAGCAAGAGGTTATCAATCCTTTCCACGTCAATATGTACGCTAGCATGCATGATGTCTCGTCTCGGTATCACGGCTCGTCCATTTGACGTTCGTTCGAGGATGTAGAAGTCGAGATCCCCGTCTTCGGTTACATGAACGTTTTCAATGACCACTCCAGGCTTTAACAGTCCGAAGAATATTTCTCGTTGTTCTCCCGGATTCACATCCTCCGTTTTGACGAACAGTCCACCTGCTTCAAAGCCATGAAATGAACCGTCTGGCGCTAAGGTTCCACCGTCATCTTGTATGAGCCATGACTTTTCCTTTCCTTTCCTCGACAGGATCTTGCAGGTCAAGGTTGTCTTGCCATTTGCGCTTAAGGCAAGCAATAACGTTCTAACTCTCCTGTAATTTCCATGGGAAGATTGGAGATAGTCTTCTCGACAGCCGGCATGCAGAAAAATGCCTTTTCGTTTGGTTTTAGCCACCCAGTCCTCGGCAGCAAACACTCCTTTTTTGAATTCACCAATGTAGTTGCTGTTTCGGACTATTTTGATAACTCTGCCCTCAGGTAGCATAGCCAGCCGTATAGTGATGTCTTTTTGTGGAAGGACTTTGGATTTGTTGTCTTCGAATGCCTGATCTTTGAAAAACAAGACCTGATATGTTGGCTGGCGGATCGTGTCTTTTGCGGGAAGGAAGAGGTTCTTCCCTCCATAGGCAACGTGAGAAAACAGTTCAGGAACAATCAGCCGGACAGTAGTCTGACTGCTTACGTTACCCACGATTCGGTCAATGGAAATTAGCCGGCTCTTCGCGAGAAGGTTCTCGCATTTGACCAGTAGTTTGTGTTCTTCGTCACCAAAGTGGTAGTCGACACTGTTTTTGGTGAACATCGCTGCTCTCGAAGTAGGTTCGCTATCGACCACAAAACTCCCATAAATCGTCTTCTTCACCCCCGGCTCCTGCTCCACAAGCAACCGCAATTCCTCATCCGAAGGATTGTCCATCAACCTCCCCTCTTCTACAGCTCTTCTCCAAATTCTGTCCGCTGTTTCACTGAATTCTCCTAGGTTGAATCTCAGCATGGCACCAACTCGGTTAATTCGCCTGGCCCGACCAATAGCAATTAGTCGTTTCTACGAGCTTTTCCGTTATATAAGCGGAGTTCAAACTTATAACATTAAACACGTTGATATTAAATAGAAGTTTCAAAATTTTCCTTGCATCGCAGGTTGTTCAGATTCGAAAAATCTCAACTTTGTCATAGCTGATGAATGCGTGTGTCCAGTTTTAGATTCACCAACTGCGAACACCAATGTGTAGCAAGCACGTGTAGGAAGGTCTTGCCTATGCGCATGCTGATTAACGAGTAAGCTTGGATGCTTGTTTTCCACTCATACCCCAGTTGGCTTGTTGAATGTCGTGGATTATTATGCTTACGTGCTGAGCGTCGACGCCGATTTCGCTGAAAGCCTTAGTTATGCTCTTAATCAACTTCGCCTTCTGCTCCGTTGTTCGCCCTTCCCACATCTCAACTATGACTACTGGCAAATTATCACCTCATCTCCTAATCTAAGATCCACAGATTTAAGAAGTATAAGAGAATAAGGCATTCACGCGTAGGCTGAATATAAAAACATGAAAGCCTTAGTACACGTAACTGAATCAAAAAATTACCCTTAACATATAGGGATAATGGAGATATTCGTCGGTATCCATGCCCGTGAGTTCAATTGACCGACCTCACATTTTATTCATTGGTTGACCACAGCAGACCAAGGTTCCTCCGCCGCTCTCCATAACTTTCACTTTGTTCCCACAAATCTCGCATATATAGACCTCTCCCACTTGTGTCATGCATTCACCTCCATTGTTTTTATTAGCTGGTTATTCGCGGTCTGATGTTTTCCTAACAGCAGGAACCGCAACTCTTCATATGGGCACCTTTTTTATGGGATTCTAACTCTTTTTCCGTATTAAACGTCATGTTGCATATTGGACATTTAAGTTCTCCCATCTAGCTCACCTCCCTTCCTATTCTACGTGTGAGTGAAATACCAGGACGATTGAATTTTCTTTGAGCGTTGAACCAGCCTTCTTGGCACGCTATTGGGTGCATGAATGACTAATGAATGTGCCCTTGCAGTTTTTCGAGGAACGCATTTCTGATTAGCGTTTTCTGTCTGTTTTTCCACATCTTTCACCACATGTATAATCTAGCCAGCCTGTTAGGTTAAAGATATCCCGAACATATCCGGTTCGAACACTTGGGTGTTCTTGGTGCTACAGTCGAAAAGCGCGTCTCCACGCAACGTGGTGAGTCGTTTTGATGTTTCTGCTTTTACTCCGCCGCGGGCACTCACTTTGTTGTGGACTTATAAGGTTCGGATTGGTCTGCGGGGTTTGCGTAGCAGTAGACGCAGCCATTAGGGCACACCATGGAGTACCAACCAACATCGATACTACGTGTGCATCGACACAGAGCCCTCTGACCTGTCGCTTGGTCTTCAGGGTAGGGATCTCTGTCGGGATGCAACTCCTGCAATTCTGCCCCATCAATACACCCCACATTTCTTATCCCAGTCTGTGCGAGCGTCGGATCGACGCAGCAGCCTCGTACCTCCAGGCCATGTTCTTCAGCGTTTTTCATGAGATATCGTGCTTGTTCCTCTAGGTCGAAATCTGCGATGCCTAGGCCCAGCTTGTCAAACCTCCTCTTGACTTTAGGGTAGTAAGTCGCCCAGCTGACTCGGAAAATCTTTACGTCTGCATGAGCTACGAGTGTGCTAACCTTCGGAAAGAGGTCTAAGTTTGTGAAGGTCTTGCCATCGACTACTAGGTTGAGTATTGGATCGAATCTAACATGAATTTTCGCTGGGACCCCATCTAAGAATTCGTCGATAATTTTCGGCAACTCTGCTGCGACGTCTGGGAATCGGGGGATATTAGGTTCCAGAAAGGTGCCTCCTAATCCTGTTATCGTGCAGAGAATGAAGAGGTTGTAACGCTTCAATGTGGTTCTGATGGATTTAGCAAACATCAAGTGAGGTTTTTTCGTCCACAAGATAATAGTATGGACATCCTCGGGAGGATATCGCTTTGCCAGCGTTTTCACTAGATATTCAGGAAAGCGGAGGATTTCCGTCCTTCTGCTAGCGGAGAGGACAACTTTAGCCATTTCTTATGGCCCCAATCTGCTGCTGTTTTATACGCTCGACAATCTGTTCGTGGAAAGTCTGTGATGGCTTCGTTGAAGTATCGGCAGAAGCCTCTGGAATCGTCGGAAATCTTTAGTAGCTTAATTCGTCCATCAGTCAACTCAACTCGACGAACGTATTCTGTTTCGTAGTATCCCCAGGTGTAACATGTATAGACGTTGACGCTCTTTAGCTTGTTCTTTTGCACCTCACGTGTATGAGTCAGAAGCACAGCCATAGCTACGCCGAGGCAAATAACCCCTGTACCTACGATAAAGGTCCCCGATAAAAGCGGAAATGAAGGTTCGGAGGAAAATCTGTCTGATAGCTTCTCCTCGGAGGATGGTTCTGTGGGTGCGGAGTCGGGTTCCCGAGGTAGTACGATAACTACCGTACCTAAGATCGCGTCTTCTGGCACTTCCCAAGCATCGCGAGAAGAGCAGTTATCCCCTTGAGTTCGGAAAACCCAAGTGTCCCCGCGTTTGGGTTTCTCGACGACTCTGCCCAATCCACAAGCCATTTAGATATACGCCAACCATCCAAGAATGGTAAACGATTGTGTCACCTTTGTCGATGGAGCTGCCATTCGTGTAGAATTCGATTTTAACGATGTCTCCGTCTCTGATGATGGGGTACATGCTCTCTCCCGAACATGGCAGGGAAGTATATTCAGCAGTTGTCACGTCTATGCCTGTCAGAGCTTCATAGAAGCGAACAGCACTGTTATACCCAGTTATCGCCTTCGTTGCGCGCGCGAACTGTGTCAATGTCTAGGAATCGTCTGTGCATAAGAAATCCAAGCCCTTCAAATACCCAACCAACCACGTTCAAGTCTGCTAACCCATGCGTTTTCACGTACCACTCATAATCTTTGAACTCTCCAGTTCTCATTTTTTCCCACGCATCTAAGAACTCCCGCGACGAGAGGCGCGAGTATATGCTCATAATTAGCTCCATTTGTCTGGTCTTCGTTATGTTTCTGAGTTCCAGTATGGCTAGGACAACGCCCACTATCACACCACCAGCTGCCACTGCGGCTGAAATCGACGCTAAATCCACTCCATGTCTCCTACCTAGACTCTACACGAAATCATATTAGAGCGCGTGCAGCGACTGGGGGAAGAAGAGGAGAAACCGCTTTGAACTTTTACCAAATCTTAAATCTGGATAAGGGAAAGTGGAGCTATGAATCAAGCGAATGAAGCAACATTTCGAAGTTATTTGTTTTTTTGGTCTGGTCAACTAGTGTCGCTGCTGGGATCTTCGATCGCCCAGTTTGTCATAATCTGGTGGGTGACCCTGCAAACTGAAAGTGCAATATATCTGTCGATCGCGTCCTTTGTAGGATTTGTCCCCCAAATTGTTTTAAGCCCCTTTGCGGGAGTGCTTGCTGATCGATGGAGCCGAAAGAAAATCAGTGGAGTGACAGATTTTCTGCAGGCCCTTGCCACGATAGTGCTCATTCTCCTATTCTGGCTCGATGCTGTGTCAATATGGCTAATTCTGTTGTTGCTCGCGGTGAGGGGAGCATTTCAGGCCTTCCATACGCCCACAGTTTCGGCAATCACTCCTACAATGGTGCCCCAAGATAAACTGAGCCGCATGAATGGATTGAACACTCTGTTCACAGGAGCGATCAATCTCATGGGGCCAGTAGTGGCAGCCTTGCTACTTGCAATATGGGAAATTCATCAGATTTTGTGGATTGACGCCTTCACATTTCTGCTGGCTCTTGTACCTCTGCTGTTGATTGTGATTCCCTCGGTAAGAAAGCCCCTAGATCGCGCTGCAGCCGAGCATAAACCTTCCTTTTCTGAAGAATTTGCAGCAGGCTTAGGATTCATCAGAAATGCGAGAGGATTAATGCCGCTCCTGATTACAGCAACCATGTTGAACTTCTCGCTTACACCGTTATCCACTCAACTTCCATACTACATCCGAGTCGACCATTTCGGGGGCCCAGGAGACTTGGCTTTTGTGGCGGCGTTTTTCGGCGCCGGATCGCTACTCGGAGGATTAACAATGTCCATCTTGAAAGGATTCAAAAGGAAAATGGCGACAGGGGTTTTATTCGTCTACGTCATCTTTGTAGGCTATACAATTATCGCCCTCACTCCAACCGGAATGTTCTGGGTCATGGCGCTAGGCGCCCTAGTCGGCTCCTTTGCCCCACCCGTCTTCAATGTCTCTCTAATCACGATCCTTCAGACCGTTGTCCCGCTGCAGATGCAGGGACGCGTCAACTCCGTTCTAACTGCACTCGCCACTGCGGCCATGCCCGTCGCGATGATTATTTCAGGACCGTTGGCCGAGTATATGGGCACCAGCTATCTGTTCCTTGGCTGCGTTGTAGTAGGAGTGGCAACGTTAACAGTATCGTGGTTCTTCACTGACATGAAGCATGTAGAAGACATGGAAGCTTCGTCGAGCGAAACTCCGCCGTCCCATTAAAAGTCTCGTCCCAATGTATCTTCCAAGAGCGCACATATAAACTCAAAGTCTCACTGATCATCTGGTGAAAGCGCTGAGTTCTGATCCCGATCTTCGCAAAAAAGCGTTAGCTCTCGTGTGGGTTGGGGAAGCATGGAATGTTTTTGAAGCCTCCATTGCATTATGGACCGCAGCACTTGCCAGTAGCGTAGCGTTGTTGGCTTTTGGATTAGATAGTTTGATTGAGGTGTTTGCCGGTGCAGTCATCATTTGGCGCTTTCAGAAAGGAAGAGAAGATGAAGAAGGCGAAGCCGAAAAAAGGGCGCTCCGGCTTATTGGCTTCACCTTCTTTTTGCTTTCGGGCTTCATCGTGTTTCAATCGATAGCCACGTTGCTTGGACTTTTCAAGCCACCAAAAGAAAGCTTGGTTGGCATCTTGATTACAATAGCAAGTGCCATCTTGATGACCCTATTGTTCTTGTACAAGAGTCAGCTTGCCAAACGAATGGGGTCGCGAGCGCTGAGAGCTGAAGCTTACCAAAGTTTGGTGTGCGACTTGCAGGACCTTCTTGTCTTCTTTGGTCTCGCTCTAAACAGTCTTCTCGGCTGGTGGTGGGCTGATCCTGTGATGGCCTTAGCCCTTGTTCCTCTCTTGATCAGAGAAGGATTAGAGGCGTTTGAAGAAGAAATACCACGTGCTGGCGCAGAACGTGCAAGCAATCTCCACTAGGCTGATAATTCATGGGAATGCGCATCTGCTCCCTTGGATGCCAAGGTTATGGCGGATGAGTAAACAGGCGCTTAACCCACAAGTAGATTGAAAATGCACTTAGAAGAGCCACAGCGATGTGAACTACAATGTCATACTCGCCGACCCAGAAAGGATTCTCGGAGGCAAAAACGACAAACGGATAGAGGAGGTTTGAAGAAACTCTATGGGTCCACATGTCGAAAAAAAGGTGGGATGTTCCTCCAATTAAGGCGGAGAAGTAGATGGTTTTGAAGTTGTATTTTAGCTTGGAGGGGGAGAATCGGAAGATCTGGTAGGTGTTTTTGAGGATCTTGGAGAATTCTCTCTCAGCGACTAGCACCACCACACTCACTACCAAGGGGAAAATGGTGAAGGCGAAGAAGTAGCTATGCCAGATTCCATGAATCATTGGTTGACCAATCATAAGGAAGTACAGCAATTCTAAATCAATACACGTGGATGAGAGGAGTAGAGCGGTGATGTCAAAGGTTTCGGGACGAACCAGGTGGAGCGGCGCCACCGATAGGAAATGGAGGGGAGTCGCGGGCACGGTGACTCACTCGGAAAGTCTTGATTTTTCGCGGAAGTCCATCACAAGACGTTCATAGACCCAACAGGACAAGACGGTGCCAATCCCTGCGCCCATGATGATGTCCTTCAGCGAATCCATAGGATAGTTGAAGTACGTCGATGTAGGCCGCACTTGAACATCTAACGTCTCAGCAATCTCCCAGCCTAGAGCGATTATCCCAAGCACACAGAACATGAAGATCCACATAAATCGCCTATCCCAGCCAAGATATCGTTCCAGCGCAAGAGGGACAATCAACGCGCCCAAAAGCCACGGCGAAGTGATGTGCGTCCACGTGTCTACATAGCCTGGGGCGTTCAACTCAGGATTCCAATACCAGCCGTAGTGTTGACTTGCATTTTGGAAGGAAATCGCAAAAAGCCCGAGAAAAAGAAGATACGCTAAGTACCGCTTATTCAAGATAGTGTACTGCACCGCTCTTTTTCTTCCAACCGCGTAGAGGACAATGTGAGTCCCGATTAGCGCATAGGTTGGAAGGAACGCCCACGACACCGTGCCCCCAGGGCCAGTACTCACAGTGAGAAACGCGTCAATAGGCTGTGTAAGGACGAAGTCGACATACATCTCAAAATAGTTGGGCGTGTCTACCCACGCAGAAGGGGGGAACGTGAAGTACCAGACAAACGACAAAATTATGATCACTGTGAAAAAAACTGCGAAAGGAGCCCAAAGCCGTAGCTTTTGAGAGTCAATCATGTCGCGAACTTCCAGCTTGTAGTTGTGTTACGGTGGCTTATTATTTTAGGTGTCTGTTTTCCGGATATCGGAAAAACACCTACACACTTAAGTCTCGTTGGAACGAACTTCGACGATTCTAGCTCCTAATATGCCATCATGCTACGAGAACACGCGCACCCCCATGCGCCAGAAAGGACCTATTTCCCGATTCGGTTAGGAGAGTATCATCATGGCAATGAGTCGACTCATGATGGGAATTAACCCTAACACTAGCAGTTTTGAGAGGAAATTTACGTCAACGGGCCACTCTTGAGCGGCTGCCACTTGTTTCTCTTTCACTTGCAGACTAAACAGACGAGCCATGAGGGCAATCGTCTGATCACTTTTCTTGGCTAAGGGGTGTTCCGCAAAGACTGTGTCCAATCGGGTCAGCAGCTGCTGTGATTCTTCTGAAATCTTAGACAGTGCGCGTCGTTTCATTCCAAGAAGTGTTAAGTGGATGTTGTAAAACGGAAAGAGAACACCAACTATGCCTATGACGATGAAGGTAAGATATGGAGAGATGACGATGTCGAGAAACGACAAGGTGGAAGCACTGGCTAGAAAGGGAATACTGCCAATGGAAACTCCTAGGAAATAGAATAGAGAGAACGTTAAGGCAAACATACTCAACTCTCGAAATCTGGCAACCGTCTCCAACGATAGTTCCACGTTTAACGGCTGTCGTGAGATCAAAAAGATTGTCAACCAAATTAAAGCGAGCATCCATACAGCAGTTGAGGTGAGGAGCGTGGCAAAGAGTGTAATCGCGAGATTCCAGAGGACATGTAGCTGGAGTCCCGCCTGAAGAATTCCTTGAATTTCGTTGAACAAGTAAAAAGGTATAAAAGCGATTGCTATGAAAAAACAAGGCCAAATACTGTAACTGATGCGCATCAATCTTTGGAAGAATTCGGTAAACTGGAGATCATCAAGCTTCAACATTGAACGGAAATTCTGAACAACATCTCTCTGAGTGCGCTGCACGAAGTACGAACCGAAGAAAATAATAAAAAACGTCCCAAACAAGCTCAAATAGACATTGAGGTTAGATGTGAAGGTCAGCACAACCCCATCAACTGCATGAGCTAATAAGCCGGAAAGCCAGAGGACTAACAGAAAGCCAAACCGTGCCACCATCTGCTGCCCCACAGCACCTTCCTTAATCGGCAGGAAGCTGAACAGCCTCTCCGTCCATAACATATCTTTTGGCAATCTGAACCCCAACCCACCATCATTCTTGCGCGCGCTCTGCTTTATCACTTGCGCACCAATTTTCAACAGTGGTTTGGCACAAGCACACTCCCAAAAATGGGGACGTGGAAAGGCATCTTCCGCGTCGCGCTCGCTATGCTCCGATCGTTGAAACGTAGACACCTACGACTGATTCCGGAGGCTAGAAAGCCACTTCTCTCAGTCATCGTTCAAAGAATAAGAGACTGCTACTTATCCTAGGCGCGTAAGCTTGGACTACACCGCGGGTTAGAATGAGACACTGTGCCTATTGCGGTCTTTGGGCGTACAAGACCGACACAAGGTATTTGGCAGTATGAGAAGTCGTTGCGGTGCATATGGTTTCTGGCGTGCCTGTTGAGACGATTTCTCCACCCCGATCACCGCCTCCTGGTCCTAGGTCGATGACCCAATCAGCGGTTTTGATGACATCAAGGTTATGTTCAACAATGATGATTGTGTTGCCAGCGTCTACTAGACGGTTCAATGTTTGTATCATTACATCGATGTCGCAGGCTGCTAAGCCTGTTGTGGGTTCGTCGAGTATGTAGATCGTGTTTCCCACAGTCCTTCTTCCAAGTTCCTTTGCGAGCTTCATCCGTTGTGCTTCTCCTCCGCTGAGCGTTGTTGCGGGTTGGCCAAGTTTAAGGTAGCCTAGTCCAACTTCTATCAGAGTGTGAAGCTTTTCAGCGATGGCTGGAAGATCATCGAAAAACGTGAGAGCTTCATCTATCGTGAGGTTCAGGACCTCGGCGATATTCTTGTCTTTGTAATTTACTTCGAGAGTTTCGCGATCGTACCGTTTTCCTTTGCAGACGTCACATGTAATGTGCACGTCGCTCATGAAATGCATCGCAATGCGGATTATTCCCCGTCCTTTGCATTGTTCACAGCGGCCTGCTTTGGTATTGAAGCTGAAGCGACTTTGCGTGTATCCACGCGCTTTCGCTTCAGGCATCTGAGCGAAAAGCTTACGAATCTCTGTAAAGACATTGGTATAGGTGGCTGGGTTTGATAGGGGGGTTCGGCCAATAGGTGACTGGTCAACGAGAATGACTTTCTCGACGTGTTCCAACCCTTCTATGCTATCATGTACTCCGGGGCTCATTTTTGAATTATATAATCTCTTTGCTAAGGCTTTGTAGATGGTTTCATACACCAGTGTGCTTTTGCCACTTCCTGAAACTCCCGTCACGCAGATGAATTTTCCTAATGGTAGGTTGACTTGAATGTTTTTGAGGTTGTTTTGTCTAGCGCCTCTTACAGTGATTGAGTGGCCGCTTCCACGTCGTCGCTGTGGCGGTATTGGAATTTGTTTGGCTCCAGTTAGATACTGAGCTGTTAGAGACGTCTGAGTCAATAGAACTTTTTTGGGTGGACCTTCTGCAACTATCTCCCCTCCCAAAACACCAGCTTTAGGTCCCATATCGATTACGTGGTCGGCAGCAAGGATGGTGTCACGATCATGTTCGACAACGATGACCGTATTGCCTAGACGGCGAATTCGTTGAAGCGTACCAATAAGGCGATGGATGTCGCGTGGGTGAAGACCGACAGAGGGTTCGTCAAGGCAGTATAGTACGCCAGTTAGTGCTGAGCCTATCTGGGCGGCAAGTCGGATACGCTGTGATTCTCCACCTGAGAGAGTCATGGATTTTCTGTCAAGACTCAGATAGTTCAACCCCACTGCGATGATGAAGCGAAGTCGTTCAGTAATTTCTGTGAGGACCAAATGTGCTATCTTCTTCTCTTGGTCGGTGAGCTCGAGGCGTTTAAAGAAGTCTAAGGCCTCTTCGATAGTCAAGCTGGTTACGTGGTCTATTGATTTCCCTCCGACTGTGACCGCTAAGCTTTCGGGGCGGAGCTTTCTTCCATTGCAGACCGTGCAGGGAATATGTCGCGATAAGTTATTGACGATGTGTTCTTTGATCCAAGACGAACTGGTTGTTATTAGAGTTTCGTTTAGTGTAGGGATTATTCCTTGCCAGTCCCTTTTCACGTGATATCGTACAGATTTCCCGTCGGGACTTGGAACATCATATTCTATTCTTACTTTGGGTCGTCCCCACAGGATTAGGTCTATGGCTTGCTCAGACAGATCTCGCCATGGTACGTCGACTGGAATCCTGCCTTTCTGTGCAAGAGCCATCAGTTTGTGAGATGGCCAGTTGTTTAAATAGAAAGACGAAAACACGAAGCGAACCGCCTCGTCGCTGAATGGATTCTCCATTAAACTACGGGAGCTATTGGCGATGATCAACTTGGGATCGACCTCAAAGGTGTAGCCAAGTCCTTTGCAGTGGCGGCAGGCACCATCAGGGGTGTTATACGAGAAGGCGCTAGGCCGCAGTTTTTCGTACGATACACCACAACGAGGACACATTAGCTGTTCAGCGAAGATTAGGTCCGGCTCTCCCGTTCTTTGGATTATGGCAGCACCATTACCAGTTTCGAGAGCCGTTTCTAACGAACCAATCAATCGCTCTCGGTTCTGGTGAGTGGCATCGAGTCGGTCGACGACGACGTCAATGCTATGACTTCGCTGTGGATCTAAGTTCAGATCTTCGACCTCCCTGATAGCGCCATCAACGCGGACTCGAGTGAAACCGTCCTTTAGAAGCCTCTCTAACGTTTGCTGATGTCTTCCCTTTCTATTGGTAATAATGGGCGCAAGAATGTAGACCTGGTTACGGTTCTTTGCCTCCATTACTATTCGGGCGGCAGACTCGGCTGAGAGCTGTTCTATTGCGTCTCCACATTTCATGCAGTGAGGAGTTCCGATGTGTGCATAGAGGAGGCGAAGGTAGTCCAGAATCTCAGTGGTTGTGCCCACTGTACTTCTCGGATTGCTGGTGCGTCCTTTCTGCTCGATTGCGATGGCTGGTGGGATGCCGGTGATCTTCTCTACTTTGGGTCTTTCAAGGCGTCCTAGAAACCGTCGTGCATAGGTTGACAAGGACTCGACGTAACGTCGTTGTCCTTCAGCGAAGATCGTGTCGAAGAGTAGTGTAGATTTACCTGAACCTGATGGGCCGGTTATGACTACAAAACGGTTGCGCGGGATGTCGATGTCAAAGCCTTTAAGGTTGTGCTGTTCAGCTTTCGTTATCCGAATGAAAGCGGTCAATGTCGTTTCCCTCCGTTAATCCCCAGCATTTCCTTTAGATATTGTCCTGTGTAGGATTCAGCGCAGTTGGCAATGTCTTCGGGGGTCCCTTCGGCAACAAGGTATCCTCCGTCGTCGCCGCCTTCAGGTCCCAAGTCAATGATCCAATCAGCAGTCTTCACCACATCGAGTTGATGTTCAATAATCACGACTGTGTTTCCCCGATCTACGAGTTGGTGTAAAACCTCGAGAAGACGTTTAATGTCGTGGAAGTGCAGTCCTGTGGTAGGTTCATCTAATATTATGAGGGTCTGTCCGGTGGTGGAGCGCGATAAGTACTTGCTCAATTTGATGCGTTGCGCTTCCCCGCCGCTGAGAGATGTGGCGGGTTGCCCCAGTTTGACATACCCCATGCCCACTTCATTAAGAGTTTTCAATCGACGGTGCAAAGCTGGAATGTCATGAAAGAACTCCAAACCCTCGGCGATGGTCATCGAGAGAATATCGGCTATGTTTTTTCCTTTGTAGCGAATCTGTAGAGTTTCTTGGTTATAGCGACGTCCTTTGCACACGCTACAAGTCACGTGGACTGGCGGGAGAAAGTGCATTTCAACGACTTCGACGCCTGCTCCTTTACATCTGGCGCAGCGACCCCCTTTAACGTTGAAGCTGAACCGACCAGGCTTATAACCTCGGATTTGGGATTCAGGAAGGCCTGCAAAGAGTTCACGCAGCGGTGTCCACAGTCCCGTGTACGTGGAGGGGTTGGATCGCGGAGTTCGCCCAATTGGACTTTGATCGATAACAATCGCCTTGTCGAGGTACTCGACACCCAGAATTTCGTCATGATCACCGGGAGAAACCAGAATCAACTCACCCGCGTCTTCTGTTTTCACGTGGCCACGATGAGACCGATAGAATCTTCGAAACAAGGTTTGTTGCAGCGTATCCACAATTAGACTGGACTTCCCACTCCCCGACACTCCGGTGATGGCTACAAATAGCCCGAGGGGGATTCGAACATCAATGTTCTTTAGGTTGTTGTGTCGCGCTCCTTTAATTGTAATCCATTGGCCTTGAGACCGCCTACGCTGGATAGGTGCTGCGATTGTTTCTTCTTTCCGAAGATAACGAGCAGTAATAGAACCTTCCGCTTTCTGCACAGCGTCAGGCGGACCCTCTGCCACGATGCGTCCCCCCTGCGTCCCGGCACCAGGACCCAGATCCACGAGGTAGTCTGCTGCCCGCATCGTAGCTTCATCATGCTCCACGATGATAACGGTGTTCCCCAAATCGCGAAGGCGCTTCAGCGAGTTGAGAAGCCGCCTGTTATCGCGGGCGTGTAGACCTATAGAAGGTTCATCGCACACGTAGGTGACACCGACAAGCTCTGATCCGATTTGACTGGCTAGGCGAATCCGTTGGGCTTCGCCACCTGCAAGGGTTGGTGCGGATCGGCTCAGAGTCAAATAGTCGAGTCCGACATCGCAAAGAAAATCTAGACGGCTTTTGATTTCGCGGGTGATTTTTTCTGCAATTATCTTTTGAGGGCCTTGCACCTCAAGTTCTCGAAAAAACTGCTTCAACTTGGCAATGGGCATCACGTCAAGATCCGTGATGGAATATCCGGCAAACGTTACCGCTTCGGCTTCGGCTCTCAATCGCTTACCCTGACAGACGGGGCAAGTAGTCCTACGCATATACTGTTCGAGCTCCCGTCGAATGTAGTCTGAGGTCGTTTGCCGATACTGCCGTTGCATACGTTGGATTAACCCTTCAAAAGGGCGATGCGCTATTCCTCCAACCTCAACATCGTTGGATCGCGCAGACCTGGTTTGGGGTTTCCACTCCCAAAGATAGGTGATCTTTTCGTCTCCTGACCCTCGTAGCAGTAGGTGCTGCTGCCGCTTTGACAGATCCTGCCAGCGATTTTCCTTTGTGAAACCATATCTGTCAGCCCACTTCTGGAAGGACTTGCGCCGTAACATCCAGGAGTAGGTGCGACCAAAAATCTGGTCCACAGTGTGAGTGGGATCGGGAATGACGAGGGCAACATCAAAGTCTTGAACGTACCCAAGACCTTTACAGTGGGGGCAGGCTCCATGCGGGTCATTCCACGAAAAGATGCGGGGTTCCAACTCTGGAAGACTGAAACCACATTGGGGGCAGGCCAGCTTTTCGGAAAATGTCAGGTCGTCCCTCGGTGTTAAAACTGTCACGAAGCCATTTGACATCGCGAGAGCGGTTTCGACGGCTTCAGCTATTCGGGCGCGGTCATGCTCAGCGATTGATAGTCGGTCGACCACCAAGTCAATGGAGTGCTCTTTATGGCGGTCGAGAGCGATGTCCTCTTCAATGCTACGGAATTCACCATCCACTCTTGCTTGAATGAATCCCTTTTGAAGCCAGCTGCGAAACTGTCGTTGGTATGTGCCTTTTCTTCCGCGAACTAAGGGCGCTAGGATCTGAATCTGTTCATCTGCTCCACGTGTTAGGATGTGGTCCACTATTTGTTGGGGAGTTTGAGGTTGAACTTCTCTATGGCATTTGGGGCAATGCGGCGTGCCAACACGGGCGTAGAGCAATCGGAGGTACGAGTAAATGTCTGTAATTGTTCCTACTGTGCTTCGGGGATTGCGTCCGACGCTTTTTTGGTCGATGGAGATTGAGGGGGAAAGACCCGTGATGTAGTCTACTTTTGGCTTTTCGAGCATGCCGAGGAAACGTCGGGCATATGCGGAGAGCGATTCCACGAAGCGACGTTGACCCTCAGCGTAGATAGTGTCATAGACGAGACTGGATTTGCCACTTCCTGAGACTCCGGTGACTACGGTGAGTTTGCTCTTGGGGATCTCGACATTTATGTGCTGCAAGTTGTGCTCGGATGCGCCTATTACGATGATCGATTGCGGCTCGTCGAAAGTGTTGATTGGAGTGCGTGGTTTCACCGTTTCTGATTCCATCACGTCTGTTCGCCCTCTAATCGTTTCCTCAAGTTGGCAATTTCGTCCCTGAGCTGTGCTGCTCTCTCAAACTCGAGGGTGAAAGCCGCTTCCCGCATTTCCTCCTCTAAATCAATGATGCGATTGGCGAGTTCGTCAACCTCGCAGGTGTTGGCGGCGGGCAGCTCTGCTTCGATGGGTAGGGGCGTCGGAAATTCTTGGGCGATGTCCTTGATCGCTTTTGTTATGGATCGAGGAGTGATATTGTGTTCCTCGTTGTACTTCATCTGGTAGTTCCGGCGTCGGCGCGTTTCGGTGATGGCAGTCTTCATTGCATCTGAGGGCTTGTCGGCGTAGAGAATGACGCGTCCATGCACGTTGCGTGCTGCTCTGCCCATTGTTTGAATCAGCGCCCACTCGGTGCGGAGGAATCCTTCTTTATCAGCGTCAAAGATAGCCACGAGTGCAACTTCTGGAAGGTCGAGACCTTCTCGAAGGAGGTTAATCCCCACGAGGACGTCGAAGGCTCCTTGGCGGAGTTCACGAATGATCTTTATCCGTTCAACCGTTTCGACTTCGGAATGAAGATACTTCGCTTTTATCCCCGATGCAGTGAGGTGGTCGGTCAGTTTCTCGGAATAGCGCTTTGTTAAGGTTGTGACTAACGCGCGGTCGCCTCGCTCGATTGTCTGGTGCAATTCTCCAATTAGATCTTCGACTTGATCGGCGGAGCGACGGACATGTATAGCTGGATCCAGCAGACCCGTAGGACGCAATAGCTGCTCCACGATCTGACTACTGACTGCACGTTCAAACGGTCCCGGAGTAGCGCTCGTGAAGATCACGTGATCTGCGTATTCCTCAAACTCTTTGAAGAGTAACGGCCTGTTTTCCAGGGCTGATGGCAAGCGAAAGCCAAATTTCACCAAGTTCTCCTTTCGAGATCGATCGCCTTGGTACATACCTTGGATTTGCGGTATTGTCATGTGACTTTCGTCGATGATTATCAGAAAGTCTTCTGGGAGATAGTTGAAGAGGGTGTAGGGACGTTCGCCGGGCTGTCGATTAGTCAGAAACATCGAATAGTTTTCAATTCCCGGGCAATAGCCCGTCGTTCGCAGCAGCGCAAGGTCATTCAAGGTTCGACGGCGGAGCCTCTCCGCCTCAACCACCTTCCCCCGCTTCCGGAACCATTCAACACGTTCCTCCATCTCCGCCTTGATGTCAGCAAGGACGCTTTGGATACGCTCCATTCGTTGAACATTGAATTTCGCTGGGAAGATGGTGATCCAGTTCTCTTCCGCCGCTCTCTTCCCCGTAACAACGTCAAAAATAGAAATTCTCTCAACCCGGTTCCCGCCAAACTGAATCCGAAGACCCTGCTCATCATAGGCTGGATAGATGTCAACATTTCCACCACGTACTCGGAAGACGCCGGGCTCGATCTTCATATCGTTCCGGTGGTACTGCATTGCAACAAGGCTCTTTAGGAGGTCCCGCCTCGCTACTTGGTCCCCAACACTCAATGTTACCGACAAAGCTTCATACTCTTCAGGATTCCCAGCTCCGAAGAGGCAGGACACTGATGCCACAATGATCACGTCTTGCCTCGTCATTAATGATTGAGTTGTGGATTGACGAAGTCGAGTAATCTCGGGATTCAGCTGGGCGCGCTTCGCGACATAAAAGTCCTTACTAGGAAGATACGCTTCGGGAAGATAGAAGTCATAATCAGAAACAAAAAATTCGACGGCGTTTTCCGGGAAGAACTGCTTATATTCAGAGGCCAACTGGGCTGCTAAGGTTTTATTGTGGGAGATGACAAGCGTAGGGCGACTATACCGCTCGATCACGTTGGCCATCGTAAACGTCTTTCCTGAACCTGTGACTCCGAGTAGAGTCTGGTATTGAAAGCCACCCTCCAGTCCCTCAACAAGCTTCATGGTTGCCTGAGATTGATCAGCCGTAGGCCTGAATGGCGACACGAGCTTAAAGTCACCCATCAATCGTCCCTTACCAGTCCAAATTAGGTAGCACTACAACGACAAGCATTCTCTAAAACCTTTCCTAACACGAAACCTTCTACAACCACAATGCGCTAGCCCCAAGTTCTCCATAAAGATGTACACATTCCTCTTTGCCACGCGTGTGCGTGTAAATGTCGGGCTGCAACGCAGAATCGCGAAAGACTACTTTGCGATGCAAAGCTTTTTATATCGGCAAGTAGTTTACATAATAATAGTGATTGGAGAATGAAAAAACCCAGTTTGAAAGAAGTCGAGAAAAAGACCTACATGTCCTACCATCAAGACGGCTTAATCGACATATTTATCGGCGTCTATATTCTAATGTTTGGTGCCGGCATCTTACTCAGCACGTGGGCAGACTTTGCCATGTGGTTCATCCTCCCAGCAATTTTTCCTGCGATTATGGGTCCAATCTGGATTTCCGCCAAGAAAAGTATAACGATACCAAGAATTGGCTATGTAAAATTTGGCATCCGCGGAGGGAACAAGTTAATGGCGGTCTTCATTGGGTTAATGGTAGCGGCTTTAGGCGTATTTATGGTGTTTGGTTTAGGCGCATCCACGGATCAAGGGTGGGCACTAGCGCTGAGGAACCTAATCATCCCAAATGGTATGATCATCGTCGGTATTCTAGCAGCTGCAATATCCAGCCTCTTCGCCTACACCGTGGGGCTCACACGGCTGTACGTCTATGGCCTCTGCACTCTGGGGCTGCTTCTAGCAGCGCACTTCACAATTATTCCATTTGCATATGCGCTAGTAGCCATTGGACTCGGGATCGTCGGCAATGGCGTAGTTCTGTTGACGCGCTTCATACATAATCATCCACTCGCGCAGGGTGATCAGGCAATTGCCAACAAAGCCTTCTAACCTGAAGAACATTGACCGATTGATCCACGAGCCCACGAGATTAATGATCATGTCGCAACTCTACGTAGTCGAAAGCGCGGACTTCCTCTTCCTTCAGAAACAACTGCAGATAACACCTGGCAACTTGTCCTCCCATTTGAGCAAGCTCGAAGAAGCCGGGTATGTGGAGATCGTGAAGGAATTCATTGAACGAAAGCCGCACACCGCGCTTGAACTGACCAAAAAAGGCCGTGCAGCCTTCCGGGAATACCAACAAAGCCTCAAGCAAGTCTTCAATGATTTACAGCACTAAATCATGGACGCACTCGTAGGCGTGAATATGCCTACCTGAATACACGACCACAGTGCCATAAATGCATACATGAAACAGCTAGTAGGGGTATCACGAAATGCATTTCGCCTCAGCGAATATCTGTCAAATATGAGGTTCACATCTATGCATTTGTCGGGGACAACCCTTTAAACGCCTTATGGATCATGTGTTTTGGAGCCTCAACATCTCCAATGATGTTTATCTTTTCAATATTGATCTCACCTAATCCTCGATTCCTAGCTTCCTGTAATACCGGCATCTCCAGTGGGTCAAATCCAACTAAGTGTGCTCCAACCGCTTCGACTGCGAACGCATCCCTTCCCACCAAAAGCAGTCTGGGAGAAACAGTGGTTCGCTTCTTTTTCCATCCCAAGAAGACACGAGTTCCATCTAATACTGCGAGGTCTATGCCTCCCACGGCCTCGTACATGTCCAACAGGGCCGTAGGCAGTTGCTTATGGAATCTAAATTTCTTCTTATCCGGGATTAAGCCCAACAAATTCTTGATCACAAAACCCATGTTCATAAGATCCTCGTCTCCAGTATCCTCATATCTTCTTGGCACATGAGTGCTGATGAACGTATTAGGCTCAAAGAGAATGTGAGATAACGGCACGCTCTCTCCAGCAACTTCAACTGCTCGTGTGTACGCATCGTCCGATAGATTGAACGGAAAAACTCTATCATCATAACAGTCTCTCCAGATCTCCAATCGTTTCAACCCAAGCCCTGCAAAGCTGTCGGATTCTACGACGCGAATCTCATTTGACTTGTCAAACGAATTAATGATTGAATGAAGCGTCTTCACGGTGGTACATATACCCGTCTCAATGTTATAGATTCCAACCTTGACCACAACTTTTCTTTCAGATACATTCAGATCGCCAATACCACCGATGAGGTCAATTGCCTTAGCGAAAGAATTGCTATCCACTACAGCGACACTAGGCAAATTTAGAGCCCCACCGTTCCAAGAGATTAAGAGATATAAAGAGCTGTTGCTCAGACGCATCACACACAATAAAGCGACAAATAGTTCTCTTGCTCGTTACATGCGAATAAAATCGTTTAGGGCATTGCCTTTTGGAAGCAAACGATACATCCTTTGACACGGAGCGCGCGTGCGCATACATAATTCATTTGCAGGCCATATAGAAGAAGAATATAGATTACTAATCTATGCACATGAATTATATTATAATAAATCTTATTATTCGATGGACACTATGTAATTCTCGCGAATAATTCATAGAGGAGATTAATTTGAAAAAACTCGGCATCTTTGCAGCTGTTACGCTTCTTGTCGCAATGACATTTGGAGCTATTCCATCTGGTGCAGCAGTTACATCAAGCAGTAACGTGGTCTTCATCGATGACCGCGACACTGGCCACGGCGGATCGTTGCCGTACACGGACGCTGCTTTTTCAGCTTTCACTTTCACCACGATGGGCTGGGCAAGCGTTAGTGCCGCATCTTTAGCTCCCTACGACACCGTGGTGCTTACGCCCGACACAACAACGATTCCCTTGACTACTGGGCAGAAATCAGATTTGGTTTCATGGGTGTCTTCAGGAGGAAAACTCATCATATATGACAGTGAGGTCACTCCTGGTCCCGATTATTCTTGGCTTCCGTACCCATTCACAACCAACAACCCAGGTGCAATGGGTTATGCTGCTGCTCCCATCTTTTTCATGGAGTCTAATCGACTTGGAGACAACACGAATCCGATGAGTCCTTATTACATCAATACAACCGTAACAGATTATTATAGCGGAAATTATTGGTCCGACTACATTGGTGATTGCAACACATTTGCCACCTTTGACTCTAATTGGTGCGGAGACATCTCGGCTTATAACTGGTTCAGCGACCCACAATCACCTGGATATGATGGAAGTCCACCAAGTTGGACTCACGCTTACGCCCCATACAATGATGGAATGTTGATCTACAACGGATTCGACATCGACCCCTTAAGTGCCTCTACCACTCCAACTTCAACAGGATTTGTATATCCAGGAACCTATAACGTAGGAGCAGGCGCAAAGATATTCCTACTTGAGTTACAGGTACCATGGGGAGCCGACTGGGACCTGCCATGCGGTGTCCCACCGAGCGGCATTGATCTAGACCCCCTGACTGCCACCAACATAATAGGAAACTATCACACTGTGACTGCAACAATTCGTGATGCCTACTTGAATCCAGTACCTGGTGTTCCAGTAGTCATCCAAGTGATATCTGGCCCAAATGCTGGTATAATTGCATCTGGATCTACGGATGCTAACGGAGAGTTTAGCTTCTCATACAGTGGAATGTCGGCGGGAACAGATGAGATTCAAGCACACTTCAATTGCACTCAATGCACGCCGCCAAAGGTGATCTTATCTAGGATCGTCGAGAAAATCTGGGAGACAACGGCTCCTGGTGTGCCTGAATTCAGCCTCGCTTGGTTATCAGTTGCTTCAATAGCTGCTGTGATTTACATAGCGATCAGAAAGCGGTTAGGGAAAAACCTAGAATAGAAAAACCTCCTCCCCCTTTTTTGTCATATTGCTGAGCAAATAACCCTAGAACCAAAAGACACTGTGTTTGAAACATGAAATGTTAAGTTGATATGCGCGCACATTGAATGATCCAAAGATTATGGGTGAACATGAACCACAAGAAAGCCTGTAAGTTTTGGGCAATCGTTTAGTCGAGTTGGTTCACAATGGTTTTTCGTAGAAAAGAAGAACGGTGCTAAGATTGGTTGGGCTGCCACTTACCTTGTTGGAAGCCAAACAACAGTAGGATTTGGCGTAATTCCCGCGGAGAGGAATAAGGAATATGCCACAGAAGCAGCAAGCATCCTAGTGGACTATCTCTTTCTCACCAAAAACATTGTCCGCCTTCAAGCCGACACCAGCACCACGAACTGGCTAGTTAGCGCGCGCGAGAACCTAAGGTTGGGTGTATCAATCCAAGCGTTACATGTCTATAAAATCTGCCAAGTATTTAAAGTCGAATGGCTTTAAAATCGGTCCTCCGTCAAGATTAACCACAACATTTTGCACATCATCAAGATAACCGCCTAGTTCGATATCATGGTCGCGCATCAACGAGTCGAATTCAGAGTAGTTTCGGTGGATTGAAATCATAAAGCCGCCCATGCCCATTCCTCGACTGCCAACACACATCAGAACATTGGGGTGTTGCCTCATCCATTCTTTCGACTTGGCCAAAACCTCTTCTAACTTCTTGGGCGAAGTACGAGCCTCTCTACTCTTGGTGAATGTTATGACAAGTAGCTTGAACCCAAGTTTCGCCCAATGGGGAACAACCGTGTAACTGCGAATTATGTCTCTTTCCAACTTTGCCCGTCGTCTTGTCACAGTGGGCTGAGAAATTCCGAGTTTCCGAGCTAACTTGTTATCGGAGTGCCTCGCATTCTTCATCAACGCGGCAAGAATCTGCCGGTCAACTTTCTTGAGGGGCTTCATAGAGTAATCTTGTGAGCCATATCAATAAATAATATTCGATTGCTCATTCTGCAAAATGTGAATTATACACGTCTTATTGTGCATCTGTAATGTACGCTGCAACCACCTTCACTATCATTTGTGATTGCAATTGCCTATGCTATCAAAGTATGCATAATCTTCATCCATCACTTCAACATTCTGTCATAAACCATAAAACCGCATTTGGAAACAAGGTTAGTGGTGCGCGTGCGTCTGTTTCTATCCTCGGTTTGTGCTGGATCGTTTTCTAACGGTTATGCAGATTGCAGCAGCTAGTGAGGTGATTACTGGGAGAGCCAGCTGGAACTCAGGAACCGCGGCAATCTTCTTCGTATATGAGAAATCGTCGAGGAACCAATAATCAGTTCCCTCAAAATACACAGTCTTTATTTCTCCAAGCGTATCTTTATAAAAGAAATAGGTGCTTGAACCGTAATTTGGGAGTACTGTTGTGGACCATAACTCGAAGCCTGCAAGATCATATACGGTTATGTTAACTTCAGCCTGACCAGCACAGATCCAACCGTCCACTTCAAAGACGGGATCAAAAACGGGGTGCGCAGAGGTGAAGTCTATTATCCCAGTATGGCTCCATGGGGTGGGTTCTCCAGGGGCTCCTGTCCACACCTGTATGGGCGTCGAATGAGGGGGATACCCTGTTGCGTCGTATCTTCCCTTCGACATGTTTGCTGCACGCCAATTTGTCGAGAATGTCAATCCGGTGTAGCGAGGGTGTCCAACGAATTGCATGTCTACGAGGTCGTTGAAGTCGACGATGGTGGTTGCTCCAACTGGTGAGATCGTAGAAAACATGATAGCCGATACGGCAAGTAATAAACTCATGTAAATGAAACGATTTTGCATGTTCCTTTCTCCGTTTTGTGTTAATGGCTAATTAGAGTTAATTGGACTATTTATTAGAATTATGAAACTGAGATTCCTGCAAATATACTAACAGTCCAGATTCTTCTTCTATATTACTTGTGGGCAAGCAGCGTGCAACGGACTAATTCTTTATATTGAGTCGGGGATAAAACTCATCCTCTTCTGTGGTTCGAGAGGAACGGAATGACGAAGGTATCAATCAACGAAAATCTCGGGGTCAACGCCAGTGTTGGGTTCTATCCGTTGGTCGTCGTCGA
>CP070835.1:1452337-1459224 GCA_020341775.1 Candidatus Bathyarchaeota archaeon | reverse complement strand
GTATTTTCTTTGCGACAATCTCCGAGGCTGTCGCTACTGGCTCTACGGTCTCCGCCACTGGAGGAGCGTAACTCGTATCCGCCGACGAAAGCTCTAACGCCGTCATTTCTTTCTGTATTGCCACAGAGAGCATGTTAATTCTCTGCGCGACATCTTCCCCGCCGACTAGCTGAGCTCCCATGATTCTTCCCAAGACTGGCTCAGCAATGATTTTCACCCTGACATCTTTTCCGCCAGGGAAATATGCTGCACGAGTTCTTCCTGTAATGCTTGCGCTAACCGTTTCGAAACCGACCTTAGCAGCTTGATACTCTGATAGCCCCACTGCGCCAAGTTCGAAGTCGAAGATCTTTGAGACTGCGCTGCAAATGACGCGCGGGTTAGCAGCGTATCCTCCTGCGGCGTTTATTCCAGCTGTCGTTCCCTGCCGAACTGCGTTGGTGCCAAGTTGGTAAAGGCAAGGTAACCCTGTTATTGAACTTTGGGACTCAACACAGTCTCCAGCTGCGAATATGCCAGAGACACTGGTTTCCATCCTTGGGTTCACTCTAATCGCCCTCGTTACGCCCAGCTCTACCCCGAGCCCCCTTATCAGGTCTGTCCTAGGTCGAATACCAGCAGCCATTACAACAATATCCGCTTTGACTTCTTCACCACCGACGCTCACACCTTCAACCTTATCTTTTCCCAGAATCGCGTCTACCCGCCTACCTACCATCACCTTGACACCCTGGGCTTCTATTTTCTTTTGCGTATAATCAGCCATGTCTTCGTCGAATAGTGCTGGAAGGATGTATGGCACTACCTCAACGATTGTGGTCTTAATTTTGTTCGCCGCGAGGGCATGCGCTGTTTCTAGGCCAATGAATCCGGCGCCGATGACAACCGCGTTCTTGGCTGTCTTCACCAAATCACTAATCGCCTTTCCATCATCCACTGTCCTCATTGCAAACACTCCCGGGAGGTTAGATCCCTTAATAGGTATAACAAAAGGATCAGCGCCGGTAGCGAGGATCAATGCGTCATATTTCAATGCTTCAATATTTCCATCCTTGTCCTCCACTAGCACGATCTTATCGTCAGGATTGATAGAGCGAGCAATTGTTTCAAGGCGCAGATTGAACTTCATCATTCTATAGTGGGATGGAGGAAAAGCCATGAGGTCTTCAAATTGGGGGATCTCACGTGCCAATACGTAGGGTATGCCGCAGCGAGAGTAGGCTGGATATGGTTCCTTATCTACCAAGACTATGTCAGCCTTGGGGTCGGTTTTGCGGATCGCGTTTGCAGCATGAACACCGGCAGCGTTGGCACCAATAATTACTATTTTCCTTGGCAAGCTGAGTCTCTCCTAAACGGGCTTTCTTCAGGAGAAACTATACCTCTACATGGTTCTTAATATTTGTTGTTCTCCAATTTCTAATTCGAGAAATTCCTTAAATAATCGTGCAAAATTATACTAATATGCTCGCGCATACTAAGGTCTGGTTGCAATGGAGGAGCTTAGGACATTTACCGACCTGACCAATGAAGTTGTTGGAAAGGGAATATGTGGCAAATGTGGCGGATGCGTCTCGTTTTGCTCAGCTGGAGAACTTAACGCCCTCAAGATTGGTGAGGACGAGTTGCCACAATTCCTTAACGAGGACAACTGTCTAAAATGCGGAATATGCTACCTCATATGCCCCCAGACTAATACACTGAACGCCGAGCTCCAAGAAAAGTTTGGCTGGAAGCCGCCAATAGGCGATTTTCAGAGAATAACCTCCGCTCAAACGACGAATAGGAAGGTGAAGGAGATTTGCACAGACGGAGGTGTAGTGACCGCCCTTCTCACATACCTGCTAGACCACAACCTGATACAGGGGGCGCTTGTCTCAAAGAAAACGGGGCGTTTTGCTCGAAAAGCGACCATCGCCAGAACATCTGAGGAACTCATAGAGGCGGCAGGCTCCACATTTTCGGGATCCCTCCACCTCGAAGAGCTAGGGGGAAAATATACAACCTACACTCCCATCCTGTCCACTGTGAAGGCCCTTGAAAAAAAGTATCTGCAGGACATGGCTGTGGTCGGAACTCCCTGTCAAGTTAACGCGATCAGAAAGATGCAATGCCTGGGAATCCTCCCAGCCCACCTCATAAAATATTCGATTGGGCTGTTTTGCATAGAAAATTTCTATTTTGATGGTGTGGCGAGGGAAAGACTGGAAAGGAAACTTGCTGTCAGATTAGAGGATATTGCCAAACTAAACATCAAGGACGATCTAATAATTACCCTCACCAAAGGCGCGACATTCCATGTTCCATTAGGAGAGATACACGAAGTTGCCCGCCCAGCATGTTTCGCGTGTCAAGATTTCAGTAACGAGTATGCAGACATCTCGGTGGGGGGACTGGGTTCGCCGGATGGATACACTACAACGCTGTTAAGGACAAAGGTAGGCGCTGAAGTATACGATGAAGCCTTTCGCAAGGGCTACATCCGGGAGAGAGCCTGGGAAGATGCGGAGGCGAGTAGACGAGGGGAAACCAAAATGTTGGCCAAGATCATCTCGTTCGCTAAAGGGAAGAGGACGAGAGCTGAGAAGAGACTCTCGGAATTGGCTGGAGGAGAGATCAGTGAAGAGAGAACCTAAGATAGTTCAGATTACTAGCTGTGTAATAGTGGCCATTCAGGCCACTAGGAATCTTGGACACGTTAGAATGACGCTGCATTACAGGAGTTCATCGCATAGATGAGCAACAAGATGCCCTGTTCCCCTCCGGAGAACCCTCAAGAAATCAAGGTTCTGAGGCAACTCACAAAACGATCATTGGATGCTAAAAAGCTGGTCTACTGTGACGAATGTGGAGCCTGCACGGGATCCTGTCCGGTTGCAGGGATCCTTCCAACACATTTCAACCCGAGAGTTTTCTTAAATAAACTCTCTCTTGAGTTCGCGAACGTCCTGACCGATGCAGGACTCTGGTTGTGCATGATGTGCTATCGATGTCACAAAAGGTGCCCTCACGGGTTGAAACCACCTGAAATCTTCTTGTTGCTAAGAAACATGGTCATTGAACGAGGCTATTTAGCAGACGCGCCTGCCAAGCTTGAGGAGATTCTGGAGATTCTACGAGAAAGAATCCCGTTACCCCTAGTCTACATTTGGCTTTGCCTTCGTCCATGTGAAGAGATATCTAAACGCAGCAAGTTCGATAGCCTTGTGTTGGACGTTCTTCAACGAACACTTGCGAACTCTAAGAAAAGAGAAGTAGCGCCTCTGCCCAAGACGCAGAAAGAAAAAACAGCCGTAATCGGCTCGGGTCCGGCAGGACTTACCGCAGCTTGGGAACTAGTGAAGAGGGGATTTCCAGTAACCGTCTTTGAAGCGCTGGCGGAGCCAGGAGGAATGTTAAGAGTGGGAATCCCAGAACATCGGCTACCCAAAGAAGTTTTAGACGCTGAAGTAGCGCACATCAAAGAATTGGGAGTAGAGATTAGAACCAACACACCAATTGGCAAAGCTTTGTCCTTCAACGATCTTCTAGAAGAAGAGGGATACAAAGCAGTTTTCATTGCCACCGGCGCTCATAAAAGTAGGAGACTTCGCATCGAGGGTGAAAACATGAAAGGCGTAGTACACGCCCTAAGTTTGCTGCGACGAGCCAACCTGCAGAAGCAGCCCAGACTTGGTGGAAAAGTTGGAGTTGTAGGCGGGGGCGACTCTGCCATGGATGTGGCCCAAACCGCCCTGCGGTTGGGCGCTCAGGAGGTCAACATTCTATACCGCAGATCTCGAGAAGAAATGCCTGCAAATCCTTTAGAAGTCAAAGAGGCAGAAGGGAATGGCATAAAATTCCATTTCTTGTTGGCACCCAAGAAAATCCTCGGCAAGGATAAACAGGTTGTTGGAGTAGAGTGCACCCAAATGAAACTAGGGCAGCCTGACGAAAGCGGTAGAAGACGACCAATACCGATCGATGACTCGTCGTTCATCATTGAATTAGATACAGCCATCGTAGCCATCGGCGAATCATCTGATATCTCCTTCCTCCCTAAAGAGGTCAAAGCAACTGAGTGGAATACAATTGCTGCCGATCCACTTACTTTGGAAACAAGCATGCCCGGAGTGTTTGCTGGGGGGGACGTGGTGTCTGGGCCAGCGAGCGTGGTTGAGGCCATTGCTGCTGGTAAAAGAGCCGCCGTTTCGATCCAACGCTACCTAAAAGGAGGCGAAGCGCAATCGTCTTGAAAGAAAAAACGTCTATTCTAGTCATTGGTGGCGGTGTTGCCGGAATACAAGCATCCTTAGACCTCGCTGACCGTGGCTTGAGAGTTTACCTTGTCGAGGAAACTCCAAGCATAGGCGGAAGAATGGCTCAATTAGACAAAACATTTCCAACGTTAGATTGCTCCATCTGCATACTAGCTCCAAAAATGATCGAGTGCTACCGTCATCCAAACATCACATTGCTGACATATTCCGAAGTGGAGAATGTCAGCGGGTCAGCGGGAAGTTTCACCGTAAGAATCGTGAGAAAGCCCCGATTCGTTGATGAAGCCAAATGTACTGGCTGCGGCACATGTACACAAAAATGTCCAGCTATAGTACCCAACGAGTTTGAAATGCTCCTGGGAGACAGAAAGGCTATCTACATGCCACTTCCACAAGCTGTCCCCCGTATCACAACAATCGACAAAGACAACTGTCTCTACTTCACACGCGGCGTCTGCAAAATATGTCAAAAGCTTTGCCAAGCCGAGGCTGTGGACTTCGATCAAGCACCCGAGAAGATCACGCTGAATGTCGCCGCCATCATCGTCTCTACAGGGTTTAACCTACTTGATCCGTCTGCAATTCAGGAGTACGGCTATGGACGATACAAGAACGTTGTAACGTCTCTGGAGCTTGAGCGCCTAGCCAACGCATCCGGTCCAACCGGAGGGCATGTAACGAGGCCGTCAGATGGAAATATCCCCGACAACGTTGCGTTTATCCAGTGTGTTGGCTCACGAAGCTTAGGGAGAGGTGTCCCATACTGCTCTAGCGCATGTTGCATGTACGCCACAAAGGAAGCGATTCTAATAAAAGAGCACAAACCTAAATCAGAGGTCTTCGTATTCCATTTAGACCTCCGAGCCTCCGGAAAGGGCTTCCAGGACTTCATCAACAGAGCAAAAGAAAATTGGGGCGTACAATACATCAGAGGACGCCCTGGCGAGATTTTAGAGGACCCTAGAACAAAGGACCTTGTAATCCAGTTCGAACATACTGTAGGAAGAGAAGTAAGAAAACTTAGAGTGAATATGGTGGTCCTTTGCCCTGCTTTCATCCCCCAAGAGTCCAACAAAAATCTAAGCAAAAAGCTTGGAGTAAAACTTGATGAATACGGCTTCTTCGAAGCCAAAGACCCGCCCATAGCGCCCGTCGACACAAATGTTCCAGGCATTTTCACATGCGGATGTTGTCAAGGCCCAAAGGACATCCCAGAATCAGTTACACAAGCCAGCGGAGCAGCCGCAAGAGCTATTGAAGTAATAACAATAACAGCTCATCGGAGGGCCCAGTAATTGGGACAAAAAATCGGTGAGATGCCAAGAATCGGCGTTTTCATCTGCCAATGTGGCATAAACATTGGTGGCGTCATCGACGTGCCGGAAGTCGTTGAATACGCCAAAAAGCTGCCACACGTAGTTTATGCAGAGGAAAACCTCTACACATGCTCCTCAGAGGGATTAAGCAAGATCAAAGAAGGAATACAGGAACATAGCCTCGATAGGGTAATTGTTGCATCCTGCACACCCAGAACTCACGAGCCGCTGTTCAGAGCCACATGTACAGAAGCTGGCCTGAACAAGTATCTCTTTGAGATGGCTAACATCCGCGACCAGTGCTCCTGGGTCCACATGCACGAGCATGAAGCTGCGACGGAGAAGGCGAAAGACCTTGTGAGGATGGCGGTGGCGAAAGCTAGTCTGCTGCAACCCCAAGAGGAGCCAGAAATCGACGTCACTCCTTCAGCTTTAGTCATCGGTGGTGGTGTTGCTGGCATAACGGCTGCCCTCTGCTTGGCGAATCAAGGCTTCAACGTCTACATCGTCGAAAAAGAACTTGAACTAGGTGGAACACTCAGATACTTGCACAAGCTGTATCCCACTATGCAAAATGCGTCTGAAGTCTTAAATCAGCTAGTCAACAAGGCGAAGTCGAACAAAAGAATAGAAATGTTAACATCATCAGTCGTAAAGGAAGTTAAAGGTTTCATTGGAAACTTCGAAGTCGCAATTCAGAAAGGAAACGGAGAGATCGTCAACCTCAAAATAGGAACCACTATAATAGCTTCCGGAGCCACTAATTTCGAACCCATTGGCATGTACGGATACAAGAAATACGACACGGTTATCACTCAACTCCAACTGGAACAACTGCTGAAGAACAAGCGACTACCGCGTCTGGGAAAAGTGGTCATGATTCAATGCGTTGGGTCTAGACAAGAGGGAAGAAGATACTGCTCCAGAATATGCTGTATGACAGCTCTGAAAAACTCTAAGCTTATCAAAGAGTCACATCCAGACGCTGATATCCACGTCCTTTACCGAGACCTTCAAACTTACGGACACGAGTATGAAAAATTCTACAGAGAAGTCCAAGCGAAAGGCGTGAAATTCATCAAATACCTTCCCAAAAAGCCACCAAAAGTCTTACGGAAACCAAACGGAAAATTAGACGTTGACGTTTATCACTCGCTCATTAATGAGCAAGTCAATCTTGAAGCCGACCTAGTTGTGCTGTCAACGCCTCTAATTCGACATGACGACGCAAAAGAACTATCGCAGAAGCTAAAGGTGCCCTTGGGAACCAACGGATTCTTCCTCGAAGCCCACGTGAAGCTAAGGCCAGTCG
>CP070835.1:1447511-1452237 GCA_020341775.1 Candidatus Bathyarchaeota archaeon | reverse complement strand
TCCATCATAAAAACGCGTGCCCAAACATAGGCGAGACGAGGACAGGACTGCGGCGTACATTGAGGTGCCTTTGAACGAGCAAATTCACTTCGCACGCGCATGCGCATATGCAATAGAATCGACACCCAAAATGTGTTAGGAAATGGAACAAGAATGAAGAAATCGAAAAATGGTTTATTAATTCTTATTCTCTCTTCCTTGCTTCTTTTTTCAGGGGGAGCCTATTTTCTTTATTTGCAGGTTATATTTCCTCAGCTTGTACCTAGCTATGGTGGTGGTGAAAGATTCACTCTAAGCAAAACCCAGAATGGCACGTATACCTATCAAATACCTTGGTCAGCTTATGCCAGACTTCATTTGTCTCTTCAAACTAATGGCACAGTAGCACTCTATATGAATGGCACCTACGTGTGTGATTGCACCCATTATGATTTAGTGATAGAACAAGGTGGACGAGCTCTAATTTATCTGAGGTCAGACCTTCCAGTTTCGGGGATATTCAAGGCTTGGCAAGAGATACCTTCAGAAAAACAGATGTTGGCATTGGTTTTACTGTTAATTGGTCTCATAGGTATAGGAATCTCTGTCATAATGCACGTGAGCAGAATGCGAGCGCGCAAGCATGGCCTGCATGCGATGTAAGGCGAAAATTACAATAGACGCTACAGCTTCTACATTTTAGCTATGAGCCGCATTTTTCGTTGGAAGAAGAATCCGCCAACGGTTCTTTTTGCAGTAGTTGTCTTTCTGGTTGTTTTGGGAATAGTCACTTCTGACAGAACGTTAAGAGAACAGCTATTCGGCTTGGCTCATATTTGCTTCTGGGCGTGGGTATTGCTTCAAGTCTTATGGTTATATTTCAGATTTAAGAAACGATAGCGCACGCGCATTTATGACTTGTAGAAAAATCCTAGTCTATATTGGAGAGAATCTCCTTCAGGTTCTTGATTGTCTTCAAGTCATCTTCTTTCTGCTTTTCTGTTCTATCAATTAATAATGCCTGCATGCCTACACTCTTGGCTCCCTTGTAGTCAGCTTCTATCTCATCTCCGACAAACATTGCATCTTCGGGTCTAACATTCAGTTTCCTCAGAGCACATTTGAAAATATCTGGATGAGGCTTCATACACTGTGCTGTGTCCACACCCACAATGGTATCAAAGGTTGTCTTCTCAAGGCCTGCCTTTTCAAGTACAAAACGAATTTCTTCTTCATAAGCTGTGCTTATGACCCCTATCTTCAACCCTCGCTGTTTGAGTTCTGAAAGAACATCTTTTGCTTCTGGATAAGGTGTACATTCCATAAAATCAAACCATTTGGAGTGGATGACTTTGGCAAGGTCTTCGTTCTCTGCTATTTTGAGATGCTTGATAACTAGGGAATTAAATTGATGCCAATACTCATTAGAGTCTATCTTTCCATAGTAAGAAAGCAGCTCAAGATCTTCAGCATCTTCTATTGCATTCTTGAATGCCTTCTTGATGTTCTTTAACGATCTGGCGATGCCTACTAAATTTAGAATCCGTTGAAATATCTTTTCGTCAAAATCTGAATCAAATCTATTCAAGGTATTTCCCAGGTCAAACAAGACTGCCTTGATCGTCAAGAGCGTTCACTCACTCTTCATTTTCCATTAGCTAATGCTAGGTTCTCTATTTAGAATAATCGTTTTATCATTGTTTCAATGGTTCTCTGTTGTATATCATTTGCTTCAAAAAGTCAATTAGTGGAAAGGGCTTCTCCCGGACACTCCCCATTTTTTGCGCCTGCGCATTTTATGCCAATATGTTGGCCAAGATAGAGTCACTAATTACATTTTGAATTCGTTTTTTTGGGGAACAATAGATTAAAATATACTACTCCTTGCATAATGTGCAGGATTGGGGAGATTGATGAGCAGCAATTTTCAATGTGCATTTTACGTAAGGCAGGTGTTTCCCAACTAGAATTGTCGGGGTGATATAAGTTGAAATCTAGGCTCCCAACTGAACCAGCTTTAATCGGCAGAGATCAGGAAACTAAACTGCTTATGCGATATCTTGAATCTGCTCTTGATGGAAAAGGAACCACGGTGTTCATTTATGGAGAAGCTGGAATCGGAAAAACGAGATTAGTCAACGAGTTTCTAGACTTTGCAGACAAAACAGGGGCAAAAATTCTCGGCGGCGGGTGTCTAAGTGGAGCGGCCGTCCCCTATTTTCCGTTCACTGAAGCCTTCAACTCCTACATATCAACAATTGGCGACGCCAAAATGAAAACAGCTCTTACAAAGCATCTGGGAATCACAGGGTGGCTAAGAGGTCCCAAAATCGCTAAAGAGTCCGACGCGGCTGAGATCTTTTCAAATCCGGCAATCGAGAGAGATAGAACGTTTGAAGCAACGGCAACAGCACTTCTTCGATTGTCCGCTCATGAACCAACGATACTGTTCTTAGATGACCTGCAGTGGGCAGATCACCTCAGCCTAGCCTTAATTCATTACGTAGCGAGAAGGTGTAGGAATTCCCGCCTTCTCATTATAGGAACATATAGGCCAGAAGAGCTTATTCCCACCAAGGAGGGAAAACTTCACCTCCTCGAAGAAGCCATGTTCTCAATGAGCCGAGAAGACCTGCTTACGAAAATGGAGCTCAGTCGTTTAAATCGAGATGATTTTCCTGAGCTTCTGAGATCGATATTTCAATCTCAATTTGATGAAGAGTTCGCTGAAAAGCTTTACAGAGAAACCGGGGGCAACCCTTTGTTTGTCCTTGAGACTCTCAAGCTTCTTGCAGAAGAGGGTCTCCTCTCAGAGAGAAGAGGACAATGGATGCTAGAAGCTCCAGCCGAAAAGGTCGGAATACCTTCCAAAGTTCACGAGGTTATCATTCGAAGAATTTCAAGATTGGAACGTGAAGAAAGAAAACTGCTTGACATTGCGGCCGTGTGTGGCAATTCTTTTAGTCCTGACACCTTGAGAAGAACTTTAGGTTTGGATATCGCTGAGGTTTTTGAGAAACTCGTTGCGATAGAGCAGAGACACAGGCTAATCCGCGCTGCCGATTCAGCTTTTGAATTTACCCACCACAAAATACGAGAAGTCATTTATGAAAGCTTGCACAGCGATTTAAGAAGAATCTACCATCTAAAAACGGCAAGTTGCCTTGAGCAGGTTCTCGCTGAAAAAGTCTCAGATGGCTATCTTGCGGATGTAGCCCTGCATTATGTTGAAGGAGGAGCTCTAGAAAGAGCATTCGAATATCTTGTCAAACTCGGCGAAAAAGCTGTGAAAAACTTTGCATACGCACAGGCAATGGATTATCTAAACAAGGCATTAGAGGCCACACAAAAAGCATCCAATCTTGCCACAGATGAAAACCTCACTAAGATCTACAAGTTCAGAGGTATGGCTTGGCTGCTTCAAGATCAATGGGAAAAAGCCAAAGATGATCTCAATCTAATGCTGCAAAATGCAGCAAACATCAACGACAAAGAAATGATTGCAGAGGCACACTACTTGTTAGGGGAAGCTTATCAGCCATATGGAGAGGTTGGGTTGGATTACGTCGCAAGCGGGAGAGAAGCCCTACGGCATCTTACAACCGCAGTTGAGATTGCTCGAGAGACTGGAAATAAGCCTCTCGAAGTCAGAAGCTTAGGCCTGATTGGTGTTACGCTCTTGTGGGTCGAGACTCCGGACACTTTGGATGAAGCCCGCACGCGGCTTGAGGAGGCTTCTGAGATGTCTAAAGAGATTGGTGACAAAATCCAAGAAGCCAGCCATCGCACTGGACTCGGAATGTACTATAATTGGAGAGGCGAATTCAGCCTTGCCAAGGAAAACCTCAACAGAGCAATTGCCCTGAATGAAGAAGTGGGAACCGTCCCTTTAATGATATTCAAGTTGTTTTGCTTGTGCATGGTTCTTGCTGGTAATGGAGAATACAACGAAGCCATCTCAACTGGACAAAGGAGTCTCAAGCTTGCCCAAGACTTTGGCTTCTGGGCGTATGCTTCAATGGCTCTCAATACCCTTGCCTGGATTTATCATGATCTGTCAAACATCAATCTTGCCATAAAATATAACAATGAAGCAATAGAAAATGCTAGAATTCATCAAAGAGGCCAGGCTAGCGGTGCAGTACCCAGCGCTTTACTAAACTTAGGAATGAACCATTTATACATGAATGATTATGAGAACTCAGAGAAACACTTCAAAGAAGTGGAAAACGTTTTTGAACAACATCGGCTGGGCTGGTGGCGCATAAAAACTCGTCTACTTCTCTGTCGAGGAGAGATCGCACTTGCCAAAGGCGATTACCAACAAGCACTAAAACTTGCAGAAAACTCGTTAGCCATATCTGAAAAAGCAATCTCCAAGAAGTACATAGCAAAGGGCTGGAAGTTAAAAGCCGAGATACTTGCGAAAATTGGCAACCTAAAAGAAGCAAATGAGTTAATGGAAGACGCCCTGAAATTAGCGCAACAGGTGGGCAACCCACCAACACTTTGGCAAACCCATTACTCCCTCGGTCTCTTACACGAAAAACGCGGAGACCCTCAAAAAGCCAATGAACACCACGCAGAAGCAATAGCTCTAATAGAAACCACAGCAGCAGGACTCAACGCCCCATCCCTCAAAAACTCTCTTCTATCGTCCGCCCAAACAAAGGAGATACATGACGCAAATAAGAGAACCAAACCAGCTTAACGACGCGCGTGCATCCAAAGTTTTCTGGGGTGTACA
>CP070835.1:1398461-1447411 GCA_020341775.1 Candidatus Bathyarchaeota archaeon | reverse complement strand
TTTGATGTTTTGCATATCTGCTTTCCTTACAGCTCGGATTTTGTGAAGACAGCTACCGATTACATCAACAAGTTCGACCCAACGTTAACAATTATAGAAAGCACAGTTCGTCCTTTCACCACAAATGAGATTTATAGTATGACCAAGAAGCCAATCTGTCACAGCCCAGTGCGTGGAAGAAAAGCCGATGGGTTCAAATGGGCGTATTTCGCCTACACCAAGTTCATTGGGCCTGTGAAAGCAGAATTTGGGAAGATGGCGGAAGATTACTATCATTCTCTCGGGTTTAAAACATACCTGTGCCACTCACCCTTGGAATCCGAGTTCATGAAACTCCTCAACACGTCTTACTTTGGGTTGATGATTGCTTGGTTCCAAGAAATCCATCGAATCTGTAGAAAATTCGACCTCATGGAAGAGGAAGTAGTCAATTTTTTCAAAACAAACGAAGAAGATTCAGGCAGGAAACATCCACGACCAGTATTTTATCCCGGAGCAATAACGGGACATTGTGTGATTCCCAATGCCCAATTATTGAATGAAACGTACCAATCTCCCTTTGTTGATGTTCTTCTCAGGTCAAACGAGAAGAGAAAGATCGAATTGAAGGAGGAGCAGACGTGAAAAAACGTGGCTCTGCTTCTAGAGAGTGGTAATCCCTCCATTTCCTACAGGAAGGTTGGTGTGCAGGGTTACTATGAGGCTCCTGATGGTCAATGATTGCGCGTTCGTAGGGGAAACCTTACTCAAATATTTACCTAATCGCATAGAACGATATCACTTAAAGAGGACGCGAAGCCTCTGGAGCAAAACTTTTGGAATAGCTTATAGAATTTACAAAGCTAAAGGTGACATATATCACGTCAACTATCTACTTCAAGACTGCTATATAGCATTGAAATTTGGAAAGCACCCAATAATTGGCCACGCACATGGCAGCGATTTGAGAACAAGTTTAAATCACTTTGCATGGGGGCGATTAGTCCGACATAATTTGATGAACTGTGACAAAATTGTCGTAAGCACGCCGGACATCTTAAGTCAGGCTAAAAACTTCAGAGAAGACGCAGAGTATCTACCAAATCCAGTAGACCCTACGCTGTTCTATCCAAAACCATTTCTGCCTAAACAAGAAAAGACGCGCGTGTTGATTGCCAGTGACTCTGACTGGCGTGTCAAAGGCACGGATGTAGCGATTCAAGCGCTAAGTAGAATAAAAGAAGCAGTAGATGTTGGTATTATCGAGCACGGCCGAGACTTTAACAAAACGTTGACCTTAGCTGCGTCGCAAGGTTTAAAACTGACTGTGCTTCCAAAAGCCCTTCACGGAGGTTTACCCGATTACTTTTGGAGTCATGACGTGGTCATAGACCGCTTCAAATTGGGCTCTCTAGGGATGGTTGCGTTGGAGGCAATCGCATGCGGTCGACCAGTGATCGCGCATGTGTCATCTGCCTTTCCCGAGTACAAAGATTTTCCATTGAAAGACGTAAACACTGCGGAGAAAATTGCTACTGTCATCGGAAAATCGATGGATAGACTATGGCGAGATCAGTATGCCTATCTTACCACGCATCACGCACCAGATCCCATTCTGAGAAGACTCCTAGACCTCTACGAGTCTGTTATGTGAAATCGGAGAATGAAGCACTTCCGCTAATGGTGCGCAGATTAGCTCTCTCATTTTATAGCTACGGTTACTCCTCGACTTTTTTCACGAGGTTTTTTTTGAAGAGATTTATTTTTTGAAATAGTGCCCATTTTTGAGAATAATCAAAGCTCTTATGAGATTTTGTGTTATAATGAGAGGCAATCTCGGGTATAGGGTGGCCATCAGAATCGATGGGTCGAGGTAGTCCCAGCATCCGCAAGATGGTGGGTGTAATGTCAAATGTTTTCTTGATCCCCAGATTTTTTGGGGTTAGGTGGTTAGCGTATATCGCCACTATCCCAGCCGGGTGGTGATCAAAAACAGCTCCCCGTGATATTATTGATGGAGTCATTCGGGTTCCGGCAGGGATGTACCCCGCATCAAATTTTGGTTTGAATATTATGTGAGGAGCAAGGTCAACGTGAGGGCCCTGATATACTTCATCTCTTTTCCAGACTGTGTCGAGATATTCAAGATCCCGCATTTCGTCTAAAATACGTTTGGCGAGGTCTTTGTTATTTAGAAATACACCGAAGGACGAGTGCGATGGCATATAAGCGTCAGAGAGTTCAGGGTCGGGATAAGGGCATTCTGCTGTTAAGTCTCTTCTCGAAAAAAATTTGTATATGCGTTTGACGGTAGATTTCAAGAGAGGCTTGTCTTGAATCCATCTATGGAATCTCGAGGGAAGTTTAACTTCTCTTATTCCTTGGGTGTCTCCAGGCAGGAAGTCGTGAAGTTCTGTCACCTTTCTTCTCGAGCTCTCCCGTACTAGCCCCGCCCTTCTGAGGAACGAGTTAATGTTAACTGTGGATTCATATCGCTTAAAGCCGTGGTCCGAGACTATGAAAACAGCATCCGCAATCTCACGCGCCTCGTTGATGATTGCATCGATAAGATTCAGAATGTCTACGATTCGCCGCTTTCCAGACATGGCCTCGATCCAATATTTGTGGAAGATGAAATCAGTCTCACCGCAAATTATCCAGAATAAGTTCCAATCGATTCGGTTCATAAGCGTGATTACTGCGTTTTTCTTAACCTGCAAGTTTCGTTGCATTGCTGAGAGAGATGAAGGAAAACTTCGTTTTGGTGCAAAGCATCTTAATGAATAGTGTTTTTCTAGGTCTTTGGGATAGTATGCCAGTTTAGGGGAAAGCCAATCGGAGATTACAGTAGCTCCTTCCAACTTGGTTATGGGATAGGTGAGTGGTTGGTTTATGCAAATGCTTTTCTTTCCTTTTAAGGCGACCATTTCATGAATCCGTGGATAGTGAACGTCAAGTGACGAGGCAATTCGGTTGTGTTTCAGGACAACAAAGTCAAATATGCCGTGCTTTCCCGGGTTAACTCCCGTGGCGATGCTTGTCCATGCGGGAGCCGTCATGGGAGGGATGGTTGATTCTAAAACTCCCGTGATAGCGTTTTGCAGGAGATTGTTGAGAAAAGGCATTGCATCATGTTCAAAGAACTTTGCCAGAAGAGCCCAACTCATGCCATCTAACCCAATCACGGCTACCTTCATTCGACTTTAGCCACCTTAGCTCTTTTTTGCAGAATCGAAAGGTAGCACAGCATCCATCAAGTCTTGAGTTCCACCTAAATGAACCGAAGTGAACTGTGGGAAGAAACGGTATCTGAATCCTTTTCGATTCGCTTCTCTTGTGAAAACTGTGTCTTCATGGTAGACGTCATGTATTCCAACTGACTTGAAGACTTGTCGCTTGAATCCTTGAACTTGGTGGAAAAGCGGTTTTCTAGTCATCCTGGTGTAGCCCAATTGCACAATCTTTCGATAAACATTAATTATGTTTGCTCGAATCTTTCGCCATTGATCCCCCAGAAGGTCATAGTCAATTAAAGAGAAGGTAGCAAAATCTATTGGTCTCCAATCTATCTCGAAGATTCTAGTATCGTACATGCAATCACCGCCTAGAGGGTAAATAACTTCGCTTTCAGTGTTCTTAATGGCAATGTTAAATACTTCAGCTGTGCGATGTTTCCATTTTCGTTTTTCAACTACAAACTTTCGAATTGGATAGTTTGCTTTTAGCGCGAATTTATCGATGATTGCCTCGCTTTTATCAGAGCATCTATCTAAAACCACTACAAGCTCGTTAAGTCCCGCGTCAACCAGAGTTGCAAGTGTGTATGGTAGGAAGGCTTCTTCATTGTGGATGGGCATTGCCCCACTTATGGTGAAGTCCACAGTTCTTTTTGCCCTCTCAGTTATATCTGCAGCAATTCATATTCTTCAACCTTCTTGACCTCTCTTGCTGGAACTCCAACAACAACTGTGAATGGTGGAACATCCTTTGTGACTACAGCCCCAGCACCTACAACAGCCTCTTCCCCGACAGTGACGCCCGGCAAAATGCATGATGCGGAGCCGATTCGTGCCCCTCTTTTTATGATGGGCCCAACGAGTTTTATTTTCTCCCTTAATCTCGTCCTGAACTTAATCGGATGCCCCATCAGTCTATCATTTGTTGTAGTGACATTGCCTCCTAAGAACACGTAGTCCTCTATGATCATGTTGCCAGTGACGTGTGTCTGTGTTTCAATTAGAACATGTGAGCCAATACGTGTGTTATTTTCGATGCAGACATGTCGCCCTATGACTGTATGGTCTCCAACTGTGCAATTTTCCCGAACGCTCGCACCATCCGCTATTAGGCAGTGTCTTCCGATATCGCATCCGTTATAGACTATTGCGCCCGTTAAAACCCTCGTTCCTTCTCCAATGCGGGTCCTTCGCTTCGCTTTCTGCGAACCATCTTTCCCTATCACAACAAAGTTTTGGAGAATGGCCCCCGCTTCAATTAAAGCGTTATTCTCAATTATTACAAAACTGGGTTTCAATTGTGAGTTCTCCAAAGCTGTTTAGGCGGGTCATTTTCAACTTAAATCATAGTATATTTTTCCTTCCACTCTTTAAGTCTTCTACGTCCTTAAGTTCTCGTGCAAGGCCAAGACTTGCACGTTCGCTGTTTGACTTGTCACTCTTTGATTCTTGCGACGCGAGCGAGTAGATTGGCAATGCATCTGAATTTTGTTGGGAGATAGTCTCGGAGTAGTGCAATATCTCGCTGTTCCAATGCTCTTAATGTAATCAGCGAAAGAAGATAAACCATAGCGGCTATTACAAAATAAATGGGAAGTTGACGTATTCGTAGAACAAGGAACTGGTAGGAATTGGGTTCGAGAAGCATTCTTAAGAATTCTAGGGCAAACAACGAGAGTACCATCATTATGGAACTTGTCGCGGATTTCCATATGGCCTTTCTATCGAATTCGACTTTCAAGCTTGACCGCAGTAGGTGTGCGCCAAGAAAAAAGCTTCCGCACGCAGCAAAAAGCCGTGATAGCGCTACTCCAACTAGACCTAAGTTGAGATATGCTAAAGACACGAATGAGAGAATTGTCTGCAGAACAATAGAAACTGCCGTGATTAAAGATGCTACTTTGGTTCTTTTCAATGTTAAAAAAGTTGGATTTATTGCAGATCCCAAGGTTGAAGGAAGAGAAGCTATACACATGACCGCTAATGGGATGACGGCGTCTACGTAACTCACGGTTGCGAAGAGAACTATTATTGGATACGCTAAAGTAGCGACCATCAGCGATACAGGAAAACCGATGAAGGCAGAATACCTCGTTGAAGTCTTGAATGAATCCCTCAGGCCGTTTACCCCTAAAGATGAGTGTAGCTCGGAGAGTTTTGGAAAGAGCGCCATGATTATGGCCACGGAGACGAGGTTCGGGACTACGGAAGCTCTGACAGCGATGCTGTATACTCCAAGGGCGTCTGTGCCTTCGAAAGGAAGAACCAAGATCTGATCTACCCAATTTACTACAAAGGTTAGCAGTCCAGCTCCGTAAATCGGCAGAGAAAACGTCAACAACGGTTTAAACTCGTGGGAATGGATTGATGGAGGAATACTACGCAAAGTCAATAAGAGGGTTATCAGCAGCGAGATGCTAAGAGCAAATACCCAACTTATCACAATTCCAAGGACTCCAAATCCTGCATAAACCAGAAAAATCGCAAGCAAGTATTGAACTGCCGTGTATAGAATGTTTACTAACGCAAGCTCACGTATCTTTTGCACACCTTGCAAGAAACCTTGCATTTGAAAATAGAATATCTGAAAAGCAGAAGATATAGAAAGAAGCTGGAAAATCAGAATGGAGCTGGCAAAAATGTTTGAAATCCTTCCAGCCAAGATAAATAGCACCGCCATAATCGTTATCGATGCAACGGCAGAGACCTGGAGGACGCGGGTGACCACTGACCGAGCTTTTTCTTCTTTTCCTTGGGCGAGGTAAGTTGCTATGTATCTCACAGAAGCCGACCGAAGAGCGAGAAGCCCGATATTCGAGGTCAAAGTTAGGATGAAACTAAGCATGGTATAGAAACCGAATTCTGTTTGAGTGAACAAAACTCTTCCTGTGAATTCTTTACTGTGTAGGAGTGCCCAAACATATAATACTCCAAGCCCCGCACTCAGAATGCCTTGAACAAATGTGAAGGTGGCGCCTCTTGCTACATGGGTTTGTGGACTTCTAGCCTTGGTCAATAGATCTTCACCATCGAACAGTGGAGAGTGCTGATGAGTAGATCTTAACTACACTCAGTCAACCAGTTAAAACCTTATGCATTTCAGCGCTTTCGGCAGCTGTATAGTTAAAGAGGTTAATTGGCGTTCAAAGCCCAAGCGCTCCATTATTTTAAGCTCGTAGACAAGGTTCCGCTGGCATGCATGCAAACTTTCAGCTGATGTACGTTGTTTTGCCTTCGTCGCCTTTGCGCATTTTCTTTGAGTAAGTCTCTCTTCGCGCCTCGATTTGCCGCATTTTCTCTAGAATCTTGTCGGACTTCCTAATTTCCTTGTCCAAGTCTTCTAAGTCGACTGTGATGTTTAGCATTTTTTGAAGAACCATAAGAAGGCTTTTTGCGGCCTTAGGATCTGGAAGGTAGCCTCGGGTCTCTCCCAACAGGCAAAGGGCTGGAATCCCTTTGAATTTCGCCATTCCGACAAGCAAACCAGCTGTTCCTACTATAGGATTCCCAGGAGGACTAGTAGCTGCGTCAGCTTTGAGAGCCTTTGCTAGCATTTCAGTGTCTGTGGCGGTTGCAACAACTTCAGGCATTTCTCCAGCTTCCTTGCGATAACCGCCCAGCGTAATTATTGCTCGCACATTGCTTTTTTTTGCAAAATCTAGAATTGTCTCGGCAATCTCGTATTGTCCCTCAATAGTCTGAGCTTGACTGTCGCCTGTGAAGAAAACCAAGTCGTTGCCTTGAGAGTTTCTCCAATAAGAGAATTCTCCGCGAAGAAGGCGAGCGTTGCCTTTCTTATTTACGATCACATAATATGGAAAATGTGGAGAGTAAAGATAGGCAAATTTTTCGGCTTTTAATTTTTTCATTAGATAGCGCGTGGCGATTCGACCGACCATTCCTAAACCGGGAAGGCCCTCGATGAGGAGAGGCTGTTTCGGTTCAATCCGGATTTTTTCCTTGATCGCTGTTTTCATGTTTCCTTTCCTTCATTTTTCAGAAGTATACGGTGCTTAGCATACTTGTCGTTGGGGGAGAACTTTGCAGGGTGAGGAATGTGAACTCTGCCGCCGCAGTGCGGGCAGGTCCCATGGTTGAGGGTATATAGATGGCATTTCTCGCATTTCCGGAGGAGCCAACCCATTATTTTTCCCTTTTAAAGCTACCTTCTCCGCCAGTTTTTGTGATTCTCTTGATTGCAGATTCTACAGCCTTCTGAATCACAGCTTCGGCCTGTTTGTAATTTTCAGCTTCAACTTTCAGCAGGTATTTTGGAGCAGCGATAGTGCATACTTGGATCCTAGTTGCTTTAGAAGCCGACGAGTTTTGCGCCTTTTCAAGAGCTGCTTTAATCAAATTGACACCGTCTGGCTCAGTGCTCGTGAGTTCAAGGACCCCCTTAATTTCGACTAGTTGCGGTCTGATCTTCTCTTGGGCCAGTTCAGCTATGGCCTGAGCAACGTCTTTAGGCAAGCCGAGTTTTGTTAGAATTTCAGGTCCTTGCCGGCTTGCTTCTTCAAGAGCTGTATAGGTATCGCCAAAAGACTCCTCCATCGGAGCAGCGGCTTTTTCCATGATTTCCTCAAAAGACATCCGAAGTTTCTCAGCTGCAATGCGGAGAAGAGTTTCGACTTTTCGTTCATGTTTGAACGTGTAAATTTTGTCTATGCGCTCACGCTTGGTAACACGCTTGCGAGAGAGATCTATATGTTTTTTTTCTGGATCTACACGGAGAACCTTGAGAACAAGCTTCTGGCCTTCACGGACATGGTTGCGGATGTTGCGTATCCAACTCGTGCTGATTTCGCTTCGGTGGAGGAGACCCTCTTTGTTTCCGTATTCCTCGAGGATAACATATGCGCCGTAGTCAGTAACATTCTTGACGGTGGCCAAGACAAGTTCGCGTTTTTCGGGCCATTCTGGCTTTTGGAGGGTTGACATAGCTATCTTGGCCTCATTCCAACTTGGCGATGACCTCGCCGCGGATTCTTGCTTTTCCTCCAGTTTGGGTGGCGAGGACGGTTTGACATATATTACATTTAACAGTGTTAGTGGGATGGCTAAAAATCAACTGTTCGTTACCGCAGTCAGGGCAACGTACGCGGAGAAAATACGATTTAGGCTTAGGGATGAGTGTTTCCCAATCTGCACTCATGGTTCAGGTCTTACCTCCTATGGTTAGCTTCCTGAGACGAATGCCCTGCTTTTGGATGGTGTAGCTACACTGCTTACACTTAAGCTTAAGAGTTTGTTTCTTGGTGGTCTTGGCGAATTTTTTTTGAAGAGGCCAGCCTTGACCGCCGTAGCCTCTCTTTTCTCTTTCGTGGCGACGGGCGCCGACGGCCAAAGCGCGACGTTTCCCCATTTTGAGGATGCTCACAGAATGCTCTGTATGAGTTTTACATTTTGGACAGTACGTGTTTATTATTTTTGGTATGTTCATTTCTTGTGCACGGGCGTGCTTGTTGCGTTTAGGTAAAACAAAAACCAGCAATATAAACATTTAATGCAGGCACACAGCAGTAACCAAAGCATCTGAAATCCCCCTCAAGAATCAACGAAAAGAGCAATATTACAGCGATCCAGAGTAGAAAAAAGACCTCCAAGCCATAAGTCCCTTCAACTGTGTAAACCTGCATCCAACATTCTAATTGCGAGGTTTTAGACTACAAGTGGCTACTAAAAAGATGATGAATGCCGACGCGCGCATAAGATTGGGATTAAGGCCGATTCTTGTGTACTTCTCATGCGCCTAACAGAGCTCTCAATAATCTTTTTCAATCACGGTATATAATAAAGCTACTAGCCGAAATTGGAGACTCCATAAACATGTGCATCCTTGCCAAAGACAAACTCCTCAACTTGATAGAACTTTACCGCATAATATACCCCTATGATTACCAACTCCTCGACGGTGATAGTTACGTCCTCACAGTCAAAGAAGAAACAACCCTCAACTACCTAGAACATCAGAATATCATCAGCCACGAAATAGTTTTCACTCCGCCAGATCTTGTCGCTCACTTGACAGCCAAAAGTAAATATGGCCGCATGGGACTAAGTTTTCTCAACGCCGCAAAGGTTCACAGCGGATTCATAGGACGCTTAGCTTTGGAAATCGTAAACCTCAGCAACGATCGAGGCGCCATCACCATAAAACGTGGTGACCCATTCATGCATATCGAATTCATTACCCGCGTAGGAGAACCATCGCCCTACACAGGTCCCTACCAATTTCAATATCTCACAGATGAAGAAAAGCAGATGTATATACCCATTCTAAAGAAGGCATTCCCAAACTACGAAGAGTTAGCAGAAAAATGGCGAAACCCAGCTTTAGCGATCCAGTAAGTAAAATCTGCCTTAAGAATTCGAATTCACAATTCATAACAGCCAAAGCACACCTTCAACAAACGCTTTAAATATCGGCGAAATCGCTATGCAGAAGGGAAAAGACTGTGAAAGCAAAAAATTATCGAGAAATAAAAGGTCAACCTTACACAAGGAAAGAGTATGTAAGAAGTACACCACCTTCGAAAATCACTAAATTCACAATGGGAAACTCTAGAGAAGAATTCCCAATAGAAGCGAAATTAATCACTCGAGAAAAAGGACAAATTCGCCACAATGCCCTAGAAGCAGCAAGAATCGCTTCAAATCGCCTCTTATCAGAGAAACTTGGAAACAACTACAACTTGCGAATCATTCCTTATCCTCATGCAATCCTTCGAGAAAACAAAATGATCTTTGGTGCTCATGCAGACAGATTACAGGATGGTATGCGGCACGCTTTTGGTAAACCAATAGGAAAAGCAGCACGCGTGAAAACTAACCAGCCTATAATATCCATAGGGGTAAACGAAGATTCCACTGAAATCGCAAAACAAGCTCTAGAGCTGGGGCGGGCAAAGCTTCCTATGCCTTGCCGAATAGAAATTCAAAAAACTGGAGATTCATAAAGTGGGTGCCCCTGAAGAAGAGAAACGTGTATTATGGTTTGACGAGCTGTCAAAAGAGGATATTCCTATAGTTGGAGGCAAAAATGCGAACTTAGGAGAAATGATACAGATAGGAATTCCAATTCCGCCTGGCTTTTCTATAACAGCGCAGGCATACAAGGAGTTTATAATTCAAACAGGAATAGCCCAAAAGATCTATAAAACAATCAAAGAGATTGTTATTAACACTGATGACCCGAGACAATATAACGAAGCCTCCAACAAAGTTAGGAAGCTCATCGAATCTGCAAAAATGCCTCAAGAGATAGAGAGTGCAATAAGGAAGGCTTACGATGAACTGAACAGGAGAACAAACTCTAGGGACGTTTTTGTTGCTGTTCGTTCAAGCGCCACAGCTGAAGATTTACCAGATGCTTCGTTTGCAGGACAACAGGAAACTTACCTCAATGTTCAGGGTCCTGACGAACTTGTTGGGAAGACGATTAAATGTTGGTCAAGCCTGTTCACTCCACGGGCAATCTTCTATCGAGCCAAAAAGGGCTTCAGTCATGAAGATGTTCTGATAAGTGTGGGCGTTCAAAAGATGGTGGATGCACGCTCAGCAGGCGTCATGTTCACAATTAACCCGGTGACAGGAGAACCAAGCCAGATAATAATCGAAGGCATTTGGGGACTAGGAGAAGCGGTCGTTTCTGGTGCAGAGACTCCTGATCATTTCGTTGTAGACAAGGAAACGAACGAAATAATCGGCCGGAAAATAGTCAGAAAGACAGTTGAGTATCTTCGTAATCCAAAAAGTGGAAAAACAGAACGCGTAAAAGTAGAGTTGGACAGACAGGAAAAGCCGTGTCTTGAAGATGATGAACTCCACAAGCTGGTGGAATTGGGCAAAAAGATTCACAAACATTATGGCAAACCTCAAGATGTAGAATGGGCAATAGATCGCGACTTAAAGTTCCCAGAAAGTGTTTTCATTGTACAATCAAGACCGGAAACTGTGTGGAGCGTCAAAGAGAAAACAGAAGAGACGAAAGAAACCACAACTCCTAAACAGCTCTCAGACATGAAAGTTGTAATTAAAGGCATCGCGGCAGGCAGGAGAGACATAGGATTTGGCGTGGCAAAAATCGTTTTTACGCCAGAAGATGCTTCTAAACTAGTCACAAAAGGAGATGTTCTTGTTACAACCATGACAAACCCAGATTTTGTGCCTTTCATGAAACTGGCCAGCGCTATAGTGACGGATAAGGGAGGAGTAACAGCACATGCAGCAATTGTTAGTCGAGAGTTAGGCATCCCATGCATTGTAGGCGCGGAGACAGCGACAAAGGCGATGGAAACAGGGCAGGCATATACAGTGGACGCTATGAATGGCGTAGTTTATGAAGGCATAGCAGAGGGTCTTAAAGAAAAGGGAGCGCCGTCAGAAGCGTTGAAAGGTTCATTTTCGACCCTCCAGTCGACACCAGTGACGGCTACTAAGATTCTTATGAATCTCGGAGTCCCAGAAAAAATTGACGATTACGCGCATCTACCTTTTGACGGGATAGGCCTTATGCGCATCGAATTCATCCTCGCCAGCTACATCGGAGAACATCCACTCTATCTACTGGAAAAGGGCGAAGGAGAGAACTTTGTAGACAAGCTAGCGGAAGGAGTAGCGAAAGTTGCACGTGCAATTCACCCCAGACCGATTGTAGTCAGGTTTAGTGACTTCAAAACGAATGAGTATCGAGACTTGAAAGGCGGAGAGAAATATGAAATTGAAGAAGTCAATCCAATGCTCGGTTGGCGAGGGGCAAGTCGCTACATTAGCAAGTGGTATGAAAAAGCCTTTAGGCTAGAGTGCCAAGCAATTCGGAAATGCCGGGAAGAGTGGAGGCTTGGGAATGTTTGGATCATGCTCCCGGTAATAAGAACCTTATGGGAAGCTAAGAAATGCCTTCAAATCATGAAAGAAGAAGGATTAGAGAGCTCTAGAGACTTTCAGATTTGGTTCATGGCAGAAACTCCCTCCATCGCAATAATGGCTGACAAGTTTTCGAAACTCTGTGATGGCTTTTCCATAGGCTCAAACGACATGACCCAGGGTATTTTGATGATAGATCGCGACTCTGAGAGACTTGGAAAAATGGGCTACTTCGACGAACGCGACCCAGCGATCAAACGCATAATTTCACATTTAATCAGGGTAGCTCATCGAAATGGAGTAACAGTTTCAATCTGTGGTGAAGGCCCCTCAAATCTCCCGGATTTCGCCGAATTCCTAGTTCGCTGTGGCATTGACAGCATCTCCGTCAATAACGACGCTCTCGTACGGACGAGACAGCTGGTTGCTAGTGTCGAGCAGAAAATTCTGTTGGAACAAGCGCTTCAAAGCCAAGGAAAAGACCAAGCGAAAATTAGAAACAAAGCTTCAAGCAATTAGAATGGAACCTGCAGCCTAGAACCCTCCGCAAAACAATTCCGAGATTTGCCAGATGGTATCGTCAGTGTTTAATCTTGAAAAGAGCCGGCTAAAGAGAGAAGTTCAAATCAGGAACGCCAAACTCGTTTTCATCCAAGTTCCTGATGGCTTAAAACCTCACGCTCAGAAATTAGCCAGCACGGTTGAAAAGGCTGGCGCCTTGGCCATAATTTCTGCAGATCCATGTTATGGTGCTTGTGATCTAGCTATAGCTGAGGCAGAAAGCCTAGGAGCAGACCTACTCGTCCACTACGGCCATAGTGAAATGCTAGATCAAGCTGTACCTCCCACGCTTTACATCGAAGCAAAGGAAAAGAAAAACGTAGACGTTGCAGTGAGGAGGGGGCTTCTTCACCTCGCCCAGTGGACAAAAATAGGCTTGGTTACAACCGTTCAACATGTGGACAAACTGGATGACGTAAAAAATCTTCTTCTAGCAGCAGGCAAAACTGTCGTAATTGGAGACGCTGGAAAGACAAAGTACGCAGGACAAATCCTTGGTTGCAACTATAGCAACGCAAAGGCAGTTTCCAAAGAAGTAGACGCCTTCTTTTTTATAGGCGGTGGCAAATTCCACGCTTTAGGCTTAGCTCTAGCTACTGCAAAGCCCATAATAGTAGCTGATCCTTATCAGAACAAGGCTTTTTCGATAGGCGGCAATGCACGCGCTGCAATTCTAAAGAAACGATGGGCAAACATTCAGGAAGCTACAAAATCTGAAAGCATCGGAATACTAATAGGGCTGAAACCCGGACAGAAAAAATTCGCTAAAGCATTAGAAATGAAAGCACTGGTGGAAAATGCCGGCAAGAAGGCAGTCCTCCTAGCTCTGAGGGAAATAACACCAGAGGCTCTCATGCAGTTTCCAACGATTGAAGCCTTCATAAATACGGCATGCCCTCGGCTATCCTTAGATGATGGTAGAAGATTCCGGAAACCGTTAGTTACAGTAACAGAGATGCTAGTCGCCTTAGGCAAGACAAAATGGGAAGAACTATGCAGAACAGGATGGTTCGAAAGCTAGATCTAGAAATTGCATTGTCAAAAATCGGGCAACACCCTTGTCCCAAAGCCTATCTGGAGCAATACACGATACCCCCAGCAGTTGCAGCCCAGCTGCTTCACATGGCTGCATATACCTACGACGATCTAATTGGCAAAGCCGTAGCTGACCTCGGCTGCGGAACAGGGAGGCTGGCCATAGGCAGCGCCCTCTTGGGCGCAAAAGAAGTCATTGGCGTAGACGTTGACAAAATAGCTACAAAAACTGCTTTGAAGAATGCTGAAAAACTAGGCGTCAAAAGGCAAACCCAATGGATCACAGCTGATGTCTCCACTATTCGCGGATCTTTTGATACTGTTCTGCAAAATCCTCCATTTGGAGTTCAGAAACGAAGAGCTGATCGAAAATTCCTAGAAACAGCCATGAGGATAGGTAGACGAATCTACTCATTGCACAAAAGCATCCGAAAAGCCACAAAGCCTGCTGCAAAGTCGAGAGCAACAAGCATCGCGCTCATTCCCAACGCGCCCTCACCTTTCCTAAAAGGGCTTATAGAAGGGCATGGTGGTCAAATCAAAGCCCTCTACACCCTGCCAATTCACGTTCCATACATGTTCGATTTTCACAGGAAGAGGAAACATAAGGTTCTTGTGGATCTATACGTTATTGAAGCCCACTTGCAGCCTGAGAAAACACCCTCAAAGCCTGTTTCCCGAACGCGAAACAAAGAGCCAGCTACGAGCTTCCCCAAATCAAAAGGTTTATTCGAAGGTGCAAGGGAAAAAGATAATTGACATCCTAGCTCCCTCTACCGAGGTAGCCACCAATCGTTGAATTTACGAAACATAGGAAAGATGAAGATGCCAAAAACTCGTTCCAAACGACAGAGTGGACAATTCGTTGTCCCCGGAGCTCCCTTAGGCGTAATTGAAGAATTCACCTCAGGCAACGGCACATATGTCGAGCAAGGAAGAATCTATGCTAAAATCAGCGGACGCACGCTCCTAGATCTCCAGAACAAGACCGTATCAATTTTTCCATTGGTTCATGGCGCCCGAGTGCCAAAGGTTGGAAGTATTGTTACAGGCCAAGTGTTAAATCTTCAAAACAAGACTGCCGTTATTCGCATATTTGAGATAGGAAAAGAACAACTATCAGGCGTTTTTTCAGGGCTACTCTACATTTCAGATGTCAGCAGATCTTATGTGGATTCTATCCATGACGCATGCAAGCCAGGAGACATTGTACGTGCAAAAGTTATAAGTGAAAAAAACCGAATCTTCCATCTCTCAACAGCCGATAAAAACCTTGGAGTTTTATACGCCCTCTGCTCGCAATGTGGACATGTGCTGCAGCAAAAACGTTATAAGGTGTCCTGCCCCAACTGCGGAAACTTGGAGAAGCGCCAAATTGCCATAGAATATGGCAAAGCGTGCGTTTAGAAAGAAGGAGGCACTTTGATGAACGTGAAAATTCTGAACAGAAAAGAAAATGAGCTTAAGATAGAGATTGAAAACGAAGGACATACCTTCTGCAATGTCGTTCAGAAAGCACTTTTAAAAGATAAAAAAGTTGATTTGGCAGGGTACAGTATTCCACATCCGCTCACTGCAAATCCAGTCATTTATCTTCGCACAAAGAATAAGAGCAAGCCAGAAACTGTACTTCGAAAGGCAGTCGCCAAAGTTCAGAAGGACACCAAATCATTTAGAGCAGCGTTTGATAACGCTTTGAAAGTATACAAGGACCAGGCAACACTATAAACCGAGTCTCTTCTTTGCTTCCACAAGAAGCGAACTGAAAGCATCCACAACTCGCTCACAGGTAGACAATGTCCGCACGCTTTCCATAATCGTTGTGTGTCCCTGTAGCCAAGCATAAGCAAGCAACGCTTCTGCAGCGTCGGCTTGACGGTGACGGTCGCTTCTGGGAGAGACACGAACTCTAAGTCCAGCTTGCTTCAAAGCTTTAGAGAGCAGTTGGCCACTAGCTTTTGCCCCAGTAGGCTTTCCGATTCTTATAGAAAGGTAAAGTGAGTAGACTAGATTTGTGTAAGCGTCGCCAAGAGCTGCAAGATCATGATCTTTGAGAACATCCTCCACGGTTTTGTGCGTAGGTGCGAAGTTGAACCGTTTGCCTGCACGAACCTGTTTTGGCACACCCGACATTCTTCTCACAAAATTCTTTTGAAGCTTCTTACGTATAATAATTCTTATCCTCTTTATTATCACAGAAAATTAGAGGCGTTCAATTGAAAGCTAGAAAAATCGATTCTGTAAAATCGGAAATTAGAGTTGTTGGAGTTGACGACGGCTTTTTCATTCCACGTACACGAGGATTGTGTGATGTCATAGGAGTTGTATTCAGAGGAGGACACTGGCTAGACGGGGTCATGCGGACTCGCATTGAAATTGATGGTCTGGACGCCACTGAGAAGATTGCTGACATGATAACTTGTTCACCGCATTATGGGCAGTTGAGAGTGATCATGTTGGACGGTGTGACTTTTGCAGGCTTCAACGTTGTTGACACAGATAAGCTTCTTGAAATAACAAGCCTGCCGGTCATTGCAGTTACACGGAAGCAGCCCGATTTTAAAGATATCAGGAAAGCCTTAGAAAATCTGCCATGTGCTGAAAAAAGGTGGAAAGCCATTAGGAACGCAGCTAGGATTGTGAAAGTCTTCCCAAGGTCTGGTGAAGAGGCGATTTTCATGCAGGTGACTGGCGTTGAAATAGATGTAGCAGAAAAAATCGTGAGGCAGACTGCTACGCGCAGCAATGTCCCCGAGGCTTTGCGAGTCGCACATCTCATTGCGTCCGGACTGACTAGTCCACTTCAGGAGTAACTACAATCTGTATTGAAATTAGAAAAGATTTTTAAGAGTCGAAGGCGAGGGGAAAAAGCGTGTGGTGAAAGGCCTTGGAATTCTGTCCCAAGTGTGGCAAGAGACTCGTCGCTATGAAGCAGCAAGGGAAGAATGTAGTTTGGGTTTGCCCCAAGTGTGGCTTTGAGAAGAAAGCAGAGGGCAAGGAGAAGATTGCTGTTCCTCGTGTTGTGAAAGAGTCTAAGACCTTTGAAGAGTCTATTGCCGTCATCGGGAAGGAGGAGCAGAAGCTACGAACTTTGCCTACAGTGAGAATCATGTGCCCGAAGTGTGGAAACAACTTAGCTTTCGCGTGGCAGGTGCAGACGCGAGGTAGCGATGAATCTTCGACGCAGTTTTTCAGATGTACGAAGTGCAGCTACACGTTCAGAGAGTATACGTGACGCAATTACGCGCGCGCGTATTTGTCTGCACAAAGGAACTAGACACCCAATCAATGCCTACGAAAACGCGGTTAGCGTTCACAGGTCTGCTTAGTGGCTCCGCGATTCTATCGCGTGGATACGTGATGTGGAATCTAGGTAAGCGAAGTCTACCCAAAATATTCCGCTCACGCTAATGTACATGCGCAACTATTATAAACAAACTTATATAACAAGACTTAACGTTATAGAGATCTAATCTGAAAATTCGCTTCGCAAAATCTGGTGGAAAAATGAACCAAATAGTGTTACCCTCGAATGTTGTGGGACGTGGTTCATGTACATCATCCTCAGTGGAGCACAAGCTAAGGAAACCATCGGTTGCGATTATGCTCCCTACGTACTGTGAAGCAGACAACATAGACAGTCTAGTAAGGAAAATCAAAAGCTTGAAGACTGATTCTTTGATCGTCGTAATCGATGATTCTAGTCATGATGGAACAGCAAGCATTGTGGAAAGCCTTCAGGAAGAATTTGACAACATCCTAGTTTTCACCAGACCTGCAAAGCTTGGGTTAGGAACAGCTATAACAGATGGATTCAAATTAATCCTATCCTTAGAAAACTCGCCTGATTATATCATAACTATGGATGCTGACTATTCACATGACCCCCACACAATACGAAAGCTTCTAGCAACTGCAAAAAAGGGCTACGATCTTGTTATTGGAAGCAGATATACAAAAGGCAGCAGAATTATCGGATGGCACATCATACGATTGCTAATTAGTCGAATCGCCAACTTCGTGGCCTCTACAATGGTTGGCATGAGAATTCATGATTGCACCAGTGGGTTTCGGTGCTATTCAAAAAACTATGTAGAAAATGTTATTGGGTTCCTTCACAGTCAAACCTATGAGATACAGATCGAAACTGTCAAACAAGCGTGGACTCGGGGGTTTAAAGTCAAAGAAATACCCATAACCTTTGAGAATAGAAAGAAGGGAAAATCGAAACTGACGCGGACTGAATTCCAGGCGTTCTTGTCTTACATAATGAAAGCGAAGCTTGTTGGATAAGCGTATATAAGGCGCCGACCTTCAAATTTAATTAGTTCCAAGAAGGAAACGTGAAAGCATTTTTTAAAAAGGTTGAGTGCGAAATATCTTTTGAGAACAAGGATTGCTGGCGGAAAGATGTGCAAAACGCAATAGAAACACACATACGAGCCCTTGTCCAAGCGGTCAAGAGAAACATTTATCAAGTAATGGCCTTGGCCATTTTCTTATCATTCGCGGTATCATTTGCTCTTCTCTATTATATTCATCCAAGTTCATTCGAACCGACCTGGACAGGCTCATGGGAAAGAAGGATCTATTTGGTTTTCTTTTTGTGGCTCGGTACACTAGAAACGATTCTGAACTGGGAAGAGCTTCATATAGAAACTCGACAACTTAGAGGCGTGAGAGTTCTTATATTCACTCTAGCCCTCTCTCTCCCCATTATGTATGTAGTCGTCGCCAATTATTTCGGATTGAATCAACTAATAATAGACACAATGAGGCAACAAGGCGTTCACACAGAATGGGCGGAATTGATGCCTCTTTCATTGGAATATCTAATTTTCGCTGTTTTTTTTGTTTTTTTAACCTTCTTAAAAGAAGGCGGCGCGGGTCTAAAAAACTACTTCATTTCAACTTCATTCCTAGTTGTAGTTGGCGCAATTTACACCATCAACAACATCTTTCCATTTGGCAGATTCACGCCATTTCAGATTCTAGTCCACCCTACAGCCACGCTTGCAGCAAATGTTCTGAATCTGTTTGGATTTAGCACAAGTATGAGATCCATAGAAAGTCACCCTACATTTGGCTCCTTGACAACCTTAAGTGTAACTGATGCAGATGGAAACAGCGCAACATTCGGTATTGCCTGGCCATGCGCAGGTGTCGAAAGCCTTCTAATTTATGCAGTGACAATTGCGCTGTTTCTAAAAAAAAGTGCGATACCACCCAAACAAAAGGCAGCATATTTCATAATCGGCGCCGTTGTCACTTATTTCATCAATATTCTAAGAATCGTGACAATATTCACAATTGCCATTGACAATGGAGATGTAGGAATATTTCACGATTTCTATGGTCAATTGTTTTCGATATTCTGGATTATTTCCTATCCCTTAATCATCGTTGGCACCAGGGCTTTCTGGAATGTAGTACGCGGAAAAATTGCTCCGGAATACTTGACCCAGCCTGATTGAGTTAGCGAGCATGCAAACACCATTTCACTGGAGAATGATGTAAAAGTCATTTAATGGGGATGAATCGTCTTGTGGAGAGAGGTTTTATAAAGCCAAAAGTTTCCACATATTGTAACTCCCATGAGGAAATTCAATGAATATCGCTCTATGCCACCACTATAGCCTTACCTTCAATGGAGGTGGTGAGCGATTCTTGATCGATATCGCACACCAACTGTTGAAAAGAGGACACCACCCAGTCATCTATAGCTTGCCGTTTAATAGCAGATCGATTAATCTCGACAAAGTACTTCAAGGAGTAGAATACCATGAGAATTTCGTTCACAGGATTCAAGATGTTGATGTCGCATATTTCATCTATGCGCCATTGGTTCACAACTTATTCATAGGAAGGTTCCCTCGAATAGGCGCAATTCACGCTTTCGTTTTTTTAAATGAGCTTCAACATGATGAAATAAAAGCTATGAACCACGGCAACTTCATTCAAGAGTTTGGGCTTTTGCGGTTTGTCTCAAGCAAATTTTTCAAGAAATTTCAAAGGAGCGCGCTTAATGGCTTTGACGCAGTACACGTTATCAACCAAAAAGCTCTAGGAGTGCTAAATTACGGAAGACGAACTTATTACATTTCAAATTGGATCGATACATCCGAGTTCAAACCCGTACGCGAGAAAAACACCAAATTTTCAGTTCTCTTCACAGGAAGAAGGGAAAAAGGCTTTTCAATGTTTACCAGAATTGCCAATCTTCTCGAGGGCATGGATATGAAATTCTATGCCATTGGACCGGATTTGCATAGCACAAGGAACGTGAAGAACTTGGGATTTATAACTGATGTTCAAGCGCTTATCAACTTATACTCAAAGGTTCATGTGTTAGTGTATACAAGCAAAATAGACGTTTTCCCATTGGCTTTGCTTGAAGCTGCTGCGTGTAAAATCCCCATCATTGCCTTCCCCACTAGCGCTATCCAAGGACTCAACTTGCCAATTCTTTATGCAACCTCAATCCAAGACTTCGCCCAGAATATTCGTGAGTTAGGCGAAATGTGGCTGAGAAGAACTGAAGAGTATGCGAATTTGAGCAAACAAGTAAGAGAAGCAACAAGGAAATATGATGTGGTTCACGTTTTCCCGAAATTTCTATCCATGCTGAAGGAGGTTGCATCCCTTTCTCCCCGCTGATTATCAGACAAATTAAGGAGCAACTCCAGAATCTCCAACTAAGATTGGGATATAGACTCTATATTCTGATTGCCATCTTCGTGTATACTGTCGCTTTCTCAGCAATAGAGATTGTGTTTTACAAGTCTTTCAGAATATTTACATGGGATCTTGGAATCTTCAATCAAGCTTTCTGGAACACTCTCAATGGACGATTCTTGTATTATACCTCAGAGCCCTTCTACACGAGAACCGGGTGTTTTTTGGGGGCACACTTTAGCCCAGCCATTCTAGTTGTTCTCCCTCTGTATGCTATTTTCCAAACCCCAGAAACTCTATTGGTAATAAGCACATTTGTGGTCGCCATTGGAGCAATCCCTGCCTACGAAACTTCTAATTTTCTCTTAAACAATGAAAAGACAGCTACAATGCTGGGAATTTTCTATCTGCTTTATCCACCATTGCAAGGTGTTACGCTTTCTGGATTTTCTCCTGAACCATTTGCAGTGACCCTTTTTCTTTTCATCGCTTATTACTTAATAAAGGCTGATTTCTGGAAGCTTGGATTGGTTGTTCCACTAGGACTAATGACTCACGAAGCTTCAGTGCCTGTGATTGCATTCATAGCTGTGTATGGCATGTTGTATCACACACCAAAGAGAAGAAACGGGTTCTTAGCCTCCGCTGTAATAGTGGTTACATGTATTCCATACTTTTTCTTAGCCCAGAATATGAGGGTGCTTTTCGGTTGGACTGGCAGTCCTTCTCTATGGAATGAATGGAAACTCCTCGGAGCAACCAGCTCTGCCGCAGTCCCATTTAGAATTTTCTTAAACCCAACGGGAGCTTTAGCGTCTTTGATGTTCGATGGAGCATCCAAATTAATATACTTAATAATGCTTTTGCTCCCAGTCTTGTTTCTACCTATTTTCAGTGTAAAAGCAATGACGCCTGCAATTCCATATCTTCTAATAAGCTTGTTTTCTTCCTACCCTTTATATTATAGCTTGGAGGGACATTACCCTGCTTTTGTGGTGCCATTCATTTTCATTAGTTTCATACAGGGTATCGGATGGATACGAAGAAAACGCTATCCCAGTCTTCCTGTTCAGAAGTTGATCAAGATCGCCATCTCAGTTGCACTCATTCTGCTTATTGTTCTCCTTTCATTGAGTTTTTTGAAGTTTGAGATTGCTAGCATAAGCGAACGCCACAATGCCATTATTCATGACATGATTTCGAACATTCCACAGAACGGCTCAGTGCTTACTCAAAGCAATATTTTCCCGCATCTTTCAAATCGGCCAGATGCCTATACAATACCCCCCCCAAGCTGGGGAGAAGCTTATGAGCAGATTGGAAAACAAATGCTGCGAGATTTAAATACACAAGGCGTGAATTATGTACTTGTGGATTTTAATTCAGAACCGATTTACGCTTCAGCTGCCAAGCTGATCTTCTTCGACTTCATTGTGCCCAATGCAGATGTATACGTACTTGTAGATGAAGACGATGGTATTTTGCTTTACAAAGCTAATTTATGAATAGCCCTGTACGCACTATGAGTGCAACATCCACAACAGCGCGGACACCTCATTAACTCTGTTACGCATTTGCAGATTATCCTTAAGTTGTAGGCTTGTTTATTGTTAAGGGGCTAAGGGCTACTAGGGGAAGTCTTTGAGAAACTACGCTAAGCACAAATTCGCTGAATACTATAAAATGTGTTTACGAGGCACACAAATCGAAGCACCTTCTCATCTGAAGAATCGAGAATTCGGCTTCTTAGCGTTTGATAAGACCTCTATGTTTCGACACAAAGGGTTTGAAACTGAAGAAGCGTTAAACAGATCTCTATCCGTAGTCGCGCCATCAGATGCCTACTACTCCAGCGCTTTTTATGAGCACCCTGAAGCAGACATGAGTAAGAAAGATTGGTTGGGAGCTGACTTGGTCTTTGACATTGACGCAGATCACATTCCTACGCCGTGTGGCAAAATCCACGATAGTTGGGCTTGCAACAACTGTAATTTCGAGGGCAAAGGTCCTCCTCCTGAGAGATGCCCTAAATGTGGTAAGGAGAAATTTAACTCCAAAGCTTGGATGTGCGATACCTGCTTGGAATTTGCAAAGGCAGAGACGATCAAACTCGTCGACATGCTGATGCAGGACTTTGGCTTTTCAGAGAGCGAAATCAAGGCATATTTCAGTGGAAATCGTGGCTACCATGTTCATGTTGAGAGCAAGACTGTTCTTTCGCTAGATTCTATGGCGCGTAAAGAAATTGTGGACCACATCATAGGTTTGGGCTTCGAAACGGAGTTTCACAAGCTGACGGAAGGGAATAGAGTAGTTGCTAGAACTGAAATGCCGTCTTGGAGAGGTCGCATCGCCAAAGGCCTGCATCTAATTCTATCAAGGGTGACCCTTGAAGAACTCGAGGCTGCTGGCTTGAAGAGAGGCAAGGCCCGATACTTCGATGACAACAGAAAGGAACTACTGAGTCATTTAAGTGATAAAGGATGGCTTGGCATAAAGGAAATTGGTTCCGAAACTTGGAAAAGGATTATTCAACTAATTGTGCATCAACAATCAGCGAAAATCGACACGGTTGTCACGACAGATGTCAACCGGTTGATTCGTTTACCGGGAAGTCTCCATGGAAAGACGGGTTTTATGAAGGTGGAAGTGTCTTTGAGCGGTTTTGAGGGGTTCGATCCTTTAAAGAAAGGCGTGGTTTTTAAGGAAGGTCAAGTAGTTGTCGACATCGTCGAGGCGCCGGAGTTTCGAATCGGAGAAACGCAGTATGGACCATTTAAGAGAGCCTTGGGGGCGGAGTTGCCTACTGCAGCTGCTCTGTTTTTGGTCTGTAAGGGCGTAGCGCAGGTGGTGAATGGTCATGTATGATACGCTTTACACTGCTTGGTTAAGAGAAGGAGAAAATCTAGAGCTGCAGAGGCTTTCTAAGGACTTCTTTGAGAAACTGGCAGAATATATCGGCCGAATTCGCAGGGAAGGGCGGATGTTGGATAAGAAGTCAGTAAAGGCTAAGTTAATTGCGCAGGAGTTGTTGAATGTGAAGCAACTGTTGAGGGAGCTCTTTATGTTGCGCTTGGAAAAACTGGTTGGCTGTGCAGGTTCTCTCGAATCTTTGGATAGGGGACTGATGACTTTGGAGGAGGAAAAAATGTTGGGTGAACTCAGACCGGCTTTTGAGAGATTTCATGCTTTCTTCAAGGACGCTTCACGAGGAAAAGTTTCGAGGGTTGAAGAAATAGCCACATCTGCAAAGAGAGTGTTGCTAAGGTTCACTCAGGATGTTCCAGCGATTGTCGGTGCAGACTTAAAAGTTTATGGACCTTTTCTGGTTGAAGACGTTGCGACTCTGCCTTTTGAAAATTCTAAAGTTCTAGTAAAACATGGTGTTGCGATGGAGATAGAAACTAGATAGTTGTTTAGATGTGAGACTGCTTTGAGGAAGTATACTGTTCGTCTTCGTTCGATCGTAAACCTTTTCTGATTCCTAGGCAGAGAAGTTTGGGGTTACCATGACCAAGGATGTGAAAGCTGATAAAACATTGGATTGTTTAGGGCTCTTCTGTCCAGAGCCTGTTTACAGGGTACGGTTAGAATTAGACAAGATGAAAACAGGCGAAACTCTTGAAGTGTGGGCAGATGATCCAGCTGCAGAGAGGGATATCCAAAGCTTGGCTTCAAGGTTAGGTCATAAAATCTTGGAAAAGAAACGAGAAGACGGTGAGTTGTATTTCTTGATTGAGAAAGGATGAGGGTCATTTAAACAATGAGAAAGGTATACATGGATCATACTGCAGGAAGACCCGTTGATCGGCGGGTCTTAAGGGCAATGACACCCTATTTTAGGGGGTTTTATGGCAATCCCTCTTCATTGCATTCTTTTGCCCGGGAAACGAGAAAAGGACTGAAGCGTGCCAGAGCACAAATTGCTGATCTCATACACGCAGAACGAAGTGAAGAGGTTTTCTTCACCTCGTGTGCCACAGAGAGCAACAACTGGGCCATCCGCGGTGTGGCAGCTAGAAATGAAAAGCGTGGAAAACACATCATAACAACGGGCATAGAACACATGTCGGTGACAAATGTCTGCAAACTCCTCATGAAAGAGGGGTTCAAAGTGTCTTTTTTGCCCGTTGACGAATATGGCAAAGTTGAGTTAGACGCATTAGAGAAAGAGTTGACTGATGAGACAATTTTGGTTTCGGTAATGTATGCAAATGGAGAAATCGGCACCATCGAACCTATAAAGGAAATAAGTGAAGTTGTACATGACAGCAAGGCTTATTTGCATGTAGACGCAACTGCCGCGATGGGGCAACTTGAAATTGACGTGAAGAAGGATGACGTTGATTTGTTAACGCTGTCTTCGAATGATATGTATGGACCGAAAGGAGTAGGCGCACTTTACATAAAGAGGGGAACACGTCTTGAGCCACTCATCGTTGGAGGTGGCCAAGAGTCAGGCATGCGATCTGGCACCGAGAACTTGCCAAACATCGTTGGTATGGGTAGAGCCGCTGAATTGGCGCGTGCTGAAATGAAGGCGGAAAGCAGAAGGCTGAGCAGGTTGCGAGACAGGTTTATTGTGGGGATTCTGGAAAACATTCCCCACTCTTTTCTGAATGGTCATCAAACTGAGCGGTTGCCTAATAACGTGGCGCTACGATTTAGTTTCATTGAAGGAGAGTCGATGCTTCTAAACCTTGACATAGTGGGTGTGGCAGCGTCCTCAGGGTCCGCATGCACGGCCAAGACCTTAGAACCCTCTCATGTGCTGCGTGCTATTGGATTGAAGCATGAGGAGGCCCACGGATCGTTGTTGTTCACTCTTGGAAGACAGAATACTGATGATGATGTAGATTACGTGGTGAATCTGCTACCCAATATAGTTAAGAGACTGCGTGCTATGTCACCATTAACACCAAGTGAGTTGAGGGAAAATGTATAGCGAAAAAGTTATGGAACATTTCAGAAATCCTCGAAACGTGGGGGAAATCCCAAATCCCGATGGTGTAGGCACAGTTGGGAATCCTGTCTGTGGAGACATGATGACTATATATATCAAAGTCAAGGACAACCGCATAAGAGACATTAAATTTAAGACCTTTGGCTGCGGCGCTGCAGTCGCAACAAGCAGCATGATAACCGAGCTTGCCAAAGGCAAAACATTAGAAGATGCTTTGAAAATCACTCGAAAAGACGTAGCGGACAGTTTAGGTGGTCTTCCACCCGTGAAGATGCACTGTTCAAACTTGGCTGCCGATGCCCTACATGAAGCTGTAAACGACTATCGGAAAAGGCAGGAGGGAGGGCAAAAACGATGAAAATAATAAAATGTGAACATTGCAGCATGGAAATCCCAGGTGATATATGCGAATTCGCGGTATGTACAAGAGCTATAGCTGGAAAGGAGCATGTATTTTGCTGTGTCAAATGCGCTGAACGCTACGAAAAAAGGAGAAGCTAGCGGAGTCTACTCCACTTTGGCGTTAGTTAGAAAGTGCATGCATGGTTTTAACTCCATTTCATGGCTACACAATCGCTAGCGATTAGCGTGCGCGCAGCTTCTGCCCTGACTTCGTTTTGCTTCAATCAGCACAATCTTTTCAAAGGCTAATTTCTTCTCACAAATTTTTTTCGCGTGCAAATTGTGTTTTGAGAATCGTTTCATGGTCTCTTCCACGTTCGAAAGGCTTGATTGTAGAAAAAGGATACGCCCTGACTTCGCCAAGTACTTTGAAGCGGTGTCGATGAATCGATCAATAACTTTTCGACCTGTTCGACCCCCCGCCCAAGCGTTCTCAATCCAAGTATCCTTTTCATCGGCTTCTACAGGTAAATAGGGGGGATTAAAGAGGATTATGTCAAATTTCTCATCTGGAAGTATGCTCTCGAAAAGGTCTCCTCGGTGTACTCTGATTTTTCCTGCAACCCCATTACGGGCTATATTTGTTTTGGCACAAATTACTGCATGTGGATTAATGTCTACTGCTACTACGCTTCCAGCGTTTTCGGCAGCCAAAATGGCCAAAATTCCACAGCCCGTTCCCATGTCCAAAACCGTTTCGCCTTGGTTCACAGACAAGTTTTCAGCGAGCAGAAAAGTGTCCTCTGCTGGTTCATACACATCTCTAAAAATCACGAACGCCGATTTTCCAAAGAAGATCTTCTTAGGATAGCGCATTGGCTACAGCACCAAAGTCCTCGGGCGCGAAGTTGCGGACTCGCTTTTGATGGAGACAAAGATTTTCAGTTTTTTTCGAAAGTGCCTTATATTTAAACTCGTTTTTGTGTGAAAGCGATTGAAGGGCGTTGCGAAACTTCTTGTTGCGCTGTGTAAACAGGGCGCGCAGGACCGCGTTAAAGATTTTCTCATCTTTCACGTAAAAAGGAGGTGCACCTCTGGGCTTCAGCCGTACAATTGTGGCGTCTACATCTGGCTGGGGATAGAAAGCCTCTTTGGGAACCTCATCTAGCAGCTCTATTCTGGCGCGGTAATATGTAGAAACAGTTAGACGGCTGTAGTCCTTGCTTCCAATTCCAGCGTCAAGTCGTCTAGCAAATTCTTTCTGCAATGTTAGAACAGCACAGTCAAAAGCTTTGTCAAGAAGCCAGAAAAGCAGTGGCGCCGAGATGGAAAAGGGCGGATTCGAGACCACTTTGTTGAACGTAGGCAGAGGAACTTCGAGAATGTCTCCTCCTATAAGGTCCACATTACCCAGATGGCCAAGCTCTCTGTGCAACACTTGCATCAAGCGAGTGTCTGCTTCAACAGCAACCACCGTCTTTGATTTTTGAGCGAGTAAGTGTGTCAGAAAACCAAATCCTGCGCCAATTTCCAGAACCATATCCGAAGGCGTTATAGCTGCATGGGACAGCATGAGCTGTAGAACATCTTGGTCAATCATGAAGTTCTGCCCCATTCGTTTTCTTGGGGAAACTTCATGGATGCGCATAAGACGTTTGACTTTCTGGCGAAGGCTCATGATGATTTCACTAGGGGGCCCGCGTAAAAAGTCTGTATTTGCTTTCTTCAGATAGCTCTTCAATAATACGCTTGGCTATGAGTTTGGCTGGATCCGGTATGCTAGTGCGGTCCTGCAAGTTTTTTAGGCTTTGAAAGGGTCGAAGTTCGCGTTCATTGATTATTTGCCACATGTACTTCTTGCCGATGCCAGGGATCAGCTCCATAGCATGCATGCGTGGTGTAATAGCTTGAGCGGTGTTAAAGAAGTTGACAAACCAGCGTTCACGGGTGAAAACAATTTTTTCAATTGCTACGGGCAGTTCCATCTTAGCGTTTGCAGTCAATTCTTCAAAACCAACACGTCCAACGATGTAGGTGATTTCTTTTCTTTCCTTTTTTCCAACATAGACTCGGTCGTGGGGCTTGAGAATAAGACCTTCTTTCACTATTGCTTCTAAGAGAGTGAAAAAATTCTCACCAACTACTTGGACAACTGCTCCAGCTCGATACCCAGGCGCACGTAGCGTGCCTGCCCGACCATGAGGCAGAAAGTCCAGTATATAAGCGTGCTCTTCATATCTTTTCTCCATGCCTTCGTCTCACCCCTCTTGAAATTAAAATGCCATGTTATTATGTCTTGAGCGTTATTATTCCTTTTTCTGATGTTGATTCAAAAATTTTAGGACTTGCAACAATTTCTGCGTTTGCACGATTCTTCGGCCACCAGCCAGAAAAACACGAATTTCCTCTATGCTTTCCGGCATGCAGTTAACTATCTGCACCGCTTCCTCCTCTTCGAGTTCAAACTTTTCGATTAGTCCTTTTACAAGTTCTTTAGCGGATTCTACCTCTACTTTGCTAAACTTAGCTGCATAATCCAAAGCTCGACGTTGAAACTGGTCCAAGTTCTCCTCTCCAAGACCTTCCAAGATTTGTTTAACTTCAGGCACCGTCAGAATCTTCTCTTTGAGCGCTTTTCTAGGCATCCCTACAACTCCAGATTCATGTATTAAAGGGTTCAAGATGTTCCGGTCTAACGACGATTTCTTTAATTGATTTGCCTTGGTTGATGTTCACCACATACGATTTTCCTCTTTCGGCTTCTATTGTGCCGACTTTGCCGTGAAACCGTCTATGAGGCATGCCTTTGTGAACACTTGGGTCTAACTTGATGACTACTTGGTCGCCGGGTTTGTATTCCCTCAGAATCTTACTTAGGCCCGTTTTGCCCCTCTCTCTCGCTTTTCTTTTAAGCAGTGAACGTGTTCTGCGGCGGAATCCTTTAGAACTCATTTTTCTTCTCCTGCAACCACCTTTAGAACATCAAGTTGTAGAGGCGAGGCTTCCGAGTCGAGGATGCTCGCCACACTGGGTTTCGTGCGCCCCTTATCTCCAGTGATCAGCTCTTTTATGTAAAGGCCTCCTTGACAACTGACTTCCATTCTTGCACGCCTGCTTGACAACCTCTTTACTTTTGCCATATATATGTGCTTTTCTCGTGTTAGGTCGGCACGACGGTGAAGAATCCGTTGAGGTGTTTGTTGATGAACCGTCGCATTGCACAGCAGCCTCTCTATTCTCTTCAGCTCTTCGTCGGAAACGACGCGTGAAAACTCTATGTCAACACGATACAGTTTTTGAGCAGCCTCTGATTTCTTGCAGCGTCTAACAACATCCTTATCGCCAAAGCGGAGCTTGTGCACTTTGATCTTTCCATCTGCACTTTCATTGATTTTTTTCTCGAGTTTCTGCAAATCTATCGACCGTTTTGCAGGTTTCTTGACTTCCAAAACGAAGGGACGCCCAGAACCTAGCATTCGAGCGTCCACATCTTCTCTTCCAGCCCCGTGAAATGCCATTTCTTTGCCTTGTGTTGTTTTCAGCATCGGAATGCCGATGAGTTCTTCAACTGATTCTTGATATTTTTTGCCTGTTCCATTGCACCTTTTACAGCCTTTTCCATTACATTCTCTGCACAGCCACCGTGATTGAGGAATGCCACGAACGAGTTTTCTGTACCGTCCGGCCACATAGAGAGGGTTTATCTGTGTTTTTATACGATTGGCAAACGGGTTCACTAGTACAACGATATCAGGTTTTCGGTAGCTTACCTCTTTCTGAGTCATTTCACTGAATTGTTTCCCGATGTCGCGGCTGAATTGGCTGCGCATGCTTTCGCCGTAGCCAACATTGAATTGGGCTTTGAACTCGTCTTCGCGTTCTGCTGCTCCGAGTGGTATCTCTATGCCAACTAAAAAAGTGGTGAACTCGTATTTCGCCACCTTTTCAGTAGCCGCCTCTGCAAGGGCGCCGGTTTGCTCGAAATGTCCTTCACACAGGAAACATGTCTTCTGTGCTTTTGCACGTCTTTTAAAGCGCTTCAAGATTTTTCGAGCCATAGCGAAATCGCCATGGGAGGCAACAATCCTCAACAAATCAACGCCAGCTGCTTTTCTGGTGAGGAGAAGGTGATGTCCTTTCATTGTGAGCAAGAGTTTGATTGCTATGCCGCGGCTCTTGTTTTCTATATTGTGTCCGAGAAAAGCAAACTGCCTGCCAAGGCAGTGGTTGCAGAGAGAGTGCTCGGTTAGCATTCGCTGGGCCTTTTCGAGAATTTCCATAAGTTTTGTGGCCTACCTGAAGCCTTTGGGAAGTTTCTTTCCCGTCATGAAGGGAAGGCCCTTGCGGCGCAGTTGTTTCATCATTCGCTTCATCATGTTGTATTGCTGCAGAAGCTCCTTGACCTCTTTCTCTGAAGTGCCTGAACCCTTGGCTACTCGGCGTATGCGAGAGGATGAGAAAATTTTTGGGTTTCCTCTTTCCTTTGGAGTCATTGATTGGATCATTACACGCCACTTTTGCAGCCGGTCTTGAGCCAAATCAATTGCCTCGTCGGGAATGTTGTAGGACATGCCGGGTAACATTTGCAGAATACGTTTGAAAGGGCCCATTCCCTTCATTGCCTCAAACTGCTCATACATATCCGTTAAAGTGAATTTGCCGCTGAGTATTTGCTTAGCTTTTTTCTCTGGAATTCTGACTTCAGCTTCACGAACTCTTTCTATCAGGCTTTGCAGGTCACCCATACCAAGCAAACGGCCGACAAATCGAGAGGGGACAAATGCTTCGATGTCGCCAATTTTTTCGCCAGTGCTGATGAATTTGATTGGAGAACCTATGGCTGCGACTGCGGATAGAGCTCCTCCGCCGCGGGCAGAGCCATCCAGTTTGGCCACCAAGATGGACCCTATAGGAGTGGCCTCGTGGAAAGCCTTAGCTTGGGCTTCAGCTTGTTGTCCAATAGTTCCATCGATAACAAGCATCACCTCATCTGGTCTGAGGGCTTTCTCCAGTTGCTTCATCTCAGCGATAAGGTTTTTCTCTTCCTTATGCCGTCCTGCTGTGTCAATCAACACAATGTCTCGATTCTGAAATTCCTTCAAGCCTTTTCGCGCAATGTCAACTGCGTTTTTCGATGTTGGATCGCCATAGACAGGCACGTTGATGCGGCTGGCGAGCTGGCTAAGTTGGTCCAATGCTCCAGGTCTGAAGGTGTCTACACCTATCAGGGCGGGGGTTAGACCTCGCTTTTGCAGGTATCTGGCAAGTTTGGCTGAAGCTGTAGTTTTTCCAGAGCCTTGAATGCCAACAAGCATAATAATGCGGCGTCTGCCTGGTTCAACTTTCAGGGGAACAGGTTTTTCTCCAAGAAAACGAGTAATCTCTTCATAAACTACCTTCACGACATGTTCCTTTCGAGATATTCCTGGGGGAAGTTGTTCTTTTAGAGCTCTATCTCCAATCCGTTTTGATATGTTGAGAACGAGTCGTACATTCACATCAGCTTGCAGAAGTGCCCGTTGAATGTCGCGGACAAGTTCTTTTATTAGCGCCTCGTCCACAACAGCAGCTTTAAAAACCTTCTTTAAGGCGCTGTAGATAGATGAGCCGAGACGTTCTAGCACCAATGCATTCACTTCAACTCTAATCATTTAGCGTGCTTAAATAGCATTTGGTCTACCGTAATCTTTTTTGCCAGGCCCAAAGATTAGAGGTGTGAGGGAAAAAATTCTTTGGCAACTCCCATTAATTTCGTGGAAAACAAGTCAATTCCCTCTGGAGCCACAATGCTCTGTGGATTTCCAGACGTTGGGCTTGTAGGTGTTCTAGCCTCGTCACACGTCATATCTGAACTCAATTTAGACGAACTGGCCTACGTTGACTCGGACTTGCTGCCACCGATTGTCGTGTTGCGTGACGGTTTGCCACGAGCACCCATGCGGATATTGGGCAACAATAATCTACTCGTTACTATCGCTGAAACTGCAATTCCTGCAGTGGGAGTTCAGCGTCTTATGCGAAGCTTCGTCGAATGGGTGAAGTTAAAAAGCGTTAAGACTCTCATTCCGATTGGCGGGATACCTGTGCAGAATCGTCAAGAGATTGAAGAGCCCAAAGTATTTGGGACAGGATCGACTCTTGACATGATTAAACTGTTAAATCGAGAACAGGTCAACGTGCTAAAGGAAGGCTTCATGGTAGGACCGCAAGCATTAATCATGCGATACTCCGCTGAGCGCAGTATCCCTGCAATTGCGCTCCTCGCCCAATCATTTTACAACTATCCAGACCCAGAAGCTGCGGCAGCTGCGTTGAAACAGTTTGCTAACATCACAGGCATAAAGGTGGACACTTCAAAACTTTTTGAGAAAGGAGAGGAAATCAGGTTAAGAGCGAAAGATGTGATGAAGCGCACTCAGCGAGAGTTGACAAAGATGAATAAAGAGCAAGAGTATGACTTGCCACTCTATGTGTAGGGAGTTATGATGTCAGTCTCTAGAAGAAGACGGTCAGTTTTTGACTTAATTGGCGAGTATATTGACGAGATGGAGTCATGGGTGGAAGAGCTCATGGTTTCCAAACAACCGAGTTGGAACATTAACACAAACACTATAGAACCCTTATGCAACGTGGACATCACACACGACGAAGTTGTGGTTACTGCAGACTTACCCTTCTCTGATCCCGAGTCAGTGAAAGTGGAACTTTTAGATAAAGGGACCCTCGAAATAAAAGCGAAAATTAAGCGCAGAATCTGCTGTAACGATTTGGGGATAATCCACCAGAGCGGCGAGTTTTACACTTTCAGCTGCAAAGTCCGCATTCCAGTTCCAGTGGACATGGACAAGAAGAAGGAGAAGGTGAAGAAGGGAATTCTCGAAGTTCGGTTGCCGAGAAAGAAGGGTTACGAAATCAAGGTTGAATAAAACTGGTTCAAGTATCGACGAACCTGATTGTCGCGTCACCTTTTCGATTCATAACCGATGGAAAATCTTAACAATAGATACGTCTTTAGATACGATGCTTAGGAGAGTGGCTGTATTGACTGTTAGAAGCGCCATATACTTCTTTGTTTTCGTCTTCATATTGATCGGAGTCTTCGGAATCACGGCGTGGGTCACTCTTGATCAACTCGATGCTCCGTTAAGCTTCGCCGTCATTGCATTTGTGTGGGGTATAACCCTTGCTTTGTTGTACCTCGCTTTTGATAAGGCGAATTGGAACTGGTGGGAAAGTTAAACTCCATCTAAAACTGCAGCTACAATAAGTGGAAATGCAATCGTTGCGTCACAAGTAACGGTAACGACGTTTTCTTCAGATTTCACTTTGTTCCAACTTACGGCCTCTTCCAAAGATGCGCCGCTTAAGCCGCCCGGTTCAGGTCTGTCCATGGTGATCTGAACTGCCAAATCCACGCCTTCTCGGAAGGTGTTGGCAAACAGCGCAAAATGTTTTGGCCATCCACCGCCTAGAATCAAAATACCAGATTTCTGAGCCTCATACACCTCGTCCATAAGCTTGGATGTGTCGCCAAGTGAATCAAGTACCAATGCTTTGTCTTGTCCATAAGCCCATAGCTGAAAACCTGCTACAGAGTCTGGCAGTCCTGGACAGATTATCGGAACGTTGTTTCTAGCAGCTGCTGCTAATATGGAGCTTTCGTCATTTATTCTTCTACCAATTTCGAAGAGAAGGTCAGAGGGAGAAATGTGTTGAAGCCTATGTTTTGAAACGTTTTCGAGTAAAGTGTGAAGCCATTTCTCGAGTTCTTTGAAGGCTTTGTGCTCTATGTAGATATCACCGATTCTCCCAAGATTCTTCTGTTTAAGTTGGTCGTTCTCTGCGCTGAAGGTTCCAATCTTGTGTGGGTAGCCTAAAGCCTCGAGAATATCATGAACCATGTTCGCACCAGTCGTGACAATAACGTCAATGTATCGTCTCTCGACAAGTTGAGTTATGATGTTTCTCAAGCCGCCAGGAACAAGTGCACCCGCCAACGTGAGGAAAACAGTGCAGTTCGGATCTTTGAACATGTCCGTTACAAGGCTTGCTGCTTTCCCTATTTTGCCTGCGCCTAATACGCCACAAGAGCTCATCTCCTTCACTAGCTGGGCCACTGTGATTCCTGGTTTGAGTCGTATCTGCTTTACATTCTCCAACCATTTCACCCCTCTTTAGAAAGACAAAAACAGATTCTCGAGGTTGTGATTAACCCTTAGTTCGCATTATCTTGGTTCTTCCCAAGATACGCCAATATTCAACTTCGACACCAGACGCTAACTTCTCTTTTAATTCTTCATCATCTGGATGAGCCGCCTCAAAAACTTCATAATTCTCCAAGTCCATAAGCTGAACTGTGTTAGGCAGCAAAGCCAGAACTTGACCGGTTCTTTTTTCAATGAGGGGTACTTCTATCTGGGCATCTACAGGCTTAACAAAGGTTTTCTTGCTGCCATCAAAGACGCCTATGGCAACAACTCTTGCTTTGGCAGCTCCGTGTTTGCCTGGTTTAGATTTTGTGAGACTTGACACGCGGCTGGGTTCGCCATCAACAATTACGTATCCACCGACGCGTAGACTTCCAACATCAGAAGGTTTGCTCATTCCATCTCAGCACCTGAACAACACACAGCAATGTTTAACAACTGAAATAAATAGATTAAGGTTAGCCTCAAAAAGTTTTCAGAAGCGATGTGGGATGACATTCAAAAACGTAGGCGCGCGCGCAAAGGGAAGGCAATGTTGACAGAGACTGAAAGGCGGAAAATCGTCGTTTTAGATACCTCAGCTTTCATAGCGGGATTCGAACCCCTTTTAATTCATGACCCACAGTATTCCGTTCCTGAAGTCAGAAACGAGCTTGTCCCAAATTCTTTAGCGTGGACCCGTTTCATCGCGGCCGTTGAAAGTGGAAGGTTGAAAATCAAGGTTCCTCGAGAGGATTACGTTCAGAAGATTAGGTCGTCATCAAAGGCCGTTGGTGATTTACGTTTTCTTTCAGTGGCAGATAGACAGGTTTTGTCGTTAGCTTTGGAGCTAAGAGATACCGGATACAAACCTCAAATAGTCACAGACGATTTTTCCATACAAAATGTTGCGAATCAGTTAGGCATCAAGTTTGCATCGCTGACGACCCTCGGCATACGCTACCGCTTCCAATGGATCCTCTATTGTCCCGCTTGTCATCGCAGATACCCAGCAGATTACAAAACGAATCATTGCAGCGTCTGTGACACTAAATTAAAGCGAAAACCTCTGGGAAAGAGACGCTGTTGAGGTTGCTGGCGCTATAGCGCACCCGCCGCAGCGTTGTTTGCTGAGCCAGCAAAGCCTACCAAGTTTTTTTGCCTGCGAATTCGCCGTTGTCGTATGAGAGGTTATTGATAAGACGCGTAGTTTCGAAATAAATGATTGTCTTCGACTCATCAGTTTGGCGGAGGAGGCCGAATTCCAAGCACCAAATCGCGTGTTACGGTTCGCACAGGATATTGCCTTTCCACAGTAATTCTAATAATCTGTCCGGGTGAAGTGTGGGCTTCAAGGTAGTTGGACACGTCGTCGCCACTAATTACCTGAGTATCGTTTATTGCGATGATTACATCGTCAACCTCAAGGCCTGCATTATGAGCTGGACTGGGTGCTTCTACAGCCATCACTAAAAAGCCGTAGGTCACATTAGAGCCGATTTCTTTGGCGAGCTCATAGGTCATATCAGTGCCAGCTACTCCTATCCATGAGTGAGGGTATGAATCACCTGCCACGAGCCACGCTATCTCACGGAGAACCGTGTCAGATGGTATCGCAAAGCCCACTCCTGTTGAATTTGCGATTATAGCAAATGTGATGCCCACAACCTGCCCTTTAGAGTTAAACAAAGGGCCCCCAGAGTTGCCTGGGTTGAGAGGCGCACTGATCTGGATTACGTTAGCAATCGAATATCCACCGGCTAACTCCTCCGGGATCGCTCTTCCAAGTTGGCTGACAATACCAGTTGTTACAGAGCCAATCAACTCGTAAGGATTGCCCAATGCGATGACAAAGTCGCCAACCTCAAGTGTTGATGAGCTAATGATAGGAAGCGGTTTGAATTCGTTAGCAGGAGCGTGATCAGCTGAAAGAACGGCAAGGTCTGAATAGGCATCCACCCCAAGAATTTGGGCAGCATATGCGTGGCCATTTCTAAGAGTAATTGAGCGGCTTTGTGTGCCCTGAACAACATGATAATTCGTAATTATAACTACGCGGGAGTGCGTACCGCTTGAATAGTTATAGACAAATCCTGAGCCAGCCACCTCTCCATGCTCTCCCTGCCCCCGAACCAAGACGACTGAATCCTTAGTGTTTTCATAAAGCTCAGAAAGCGAAACATTTCCAATACTAGCCTGACTGTAATTTCCCAAAGCACTGTTCAAAGCAGAGATCTGAGTTTGAAGAGTGCTGACTTTATGTTCTAGGTTTTGTACGGTGTTGGAGAATATTCGGTATGTGTAAATATTTCCGAAGACGCCAGCCACTACTATGATGGAGATGATTATTACTGTTGCGACCGAAAGCCGATTTGGTGAGTGCTCAGACGCGTTGTGCAAGTTTGATGGCTCTCCAGAAGCGTATTATCTGATGCTAAGAAGGCATACTTCTTATAAGCATTCCTTAAATGTCAAGTAAAGCGTTGGCAATTTTAATTCCAGCAAAAGCGCCAGCAACTCCGACCAATGCGTCCCTCATAATCCCGAAGAACCACATTATCGGCAGTATTTCGGGCGGAAAAAAGCCAGCAAGTGTAAAGACAGCCAACGCTATTACAGCCATGATAGTGCTGCTTAGAAGCGTGGCAAGTAGGACAGTGGCAGAGCCTGGGAGGCGCATTGATCTACGTTTCCAAGTGAAAATGTCATACGTAACGCCATAACTAACGACGCTTGGAAAGATGTAAAAGTGGATGGGTGATGGTGTTGTAAATTCTATGATGGTGCCTGAAACTAATCCCATGAGCGACGCAGAGCCAGCTCGTACACCCGTGAATGAAAGCACCACAAAGAGTAATGATCTAAGGAAAAAAGTGTCAACACCATGAGTCAAGCCACCAATGGTGTTGCTTGAAAGAAAGGAATAACCTGCATACACCGAAGACATAGATGCTATAAGAGCCGTTTCCTTGGCGGAAAACATAGTCTACGGTAGCAAATCTTCAATAAAAAAGGTTTGGCGCCGGGGAGAGGATTTGAACCCCTGAGGGTCAAAGACCCACCGGCTATCTAACCCGTTGCGCGTAACGTTGGAACTCGAGGCCGGCGCAATACCACTCTGCCACCCCGGCATAGACAAAACAAAAGAAAGTATCAAAACTAAAAGCATTTTCCCTTTTCCCACTAGGATGATATCACCCCCCCCCATAGAACAATACCGCTTGCCAACGTCAACTATACATGATTAATCGCTTAAAGATAAAAGGAGCAACACCAGAAAGTATGCAGGTAATCCAACCTTGAAATTAACTAAAGACTTGCTTAAAATCGACTCAGAATCCATACAACACAGAATCACACGCTTCATTAAGGACTATGTAGACAAAGCCCATGCGAAAGGCGTGGTCTTAGGTCTATCCGGGGGCGTTGACAGCGCCACAGCAGCTGCTCTCGTCACAATTGCCTTGGGAGGAAAAAAGGTTCTTGCTCTGCACATGCCTGAACAGGAGACCTTTGAGACTGCTGATTTTGAGCTCGTAAAACTGCTGGAGGATAAGTTCGAATTCAATCTGAAGCAGATTGACCTCACCAACGTCTTAGACGCATTATACAGCGCAATCCCCGATTATGACCGAAAAGCCAAATTATGCCGAGGCAACTTGAAAGCCCGAGCCCGTATGCTCATATGGTACTACTACGCTAACCACGAAAACCTCATCGTAGTAGGGAGTAGCGACAAGAGTGAAACAATGATAGGCTACTACACAAAATGGGGGGATGCAGCTGCTGACATTGCTCCATTAATGGATCTTTACAAAACCCAAGTTCGCCAGCTTGCGTCACATTTAGGCATACCATCCGTAATTATTAAAAAACCATCAACCCCAGCTCTTTGGCCAAATCAAACAGCAGAAAAGGAAATTGGCTTAAGATATGAAAAGCTCGACTTGATTCTCTACGGCTTAGAGCACTTCATGCCTACTAGAGAAATAGCAAAACAACTCAATCTCCCCGTAAAAACCATTATGTCGATCAAAAAACGGTGGTTACAGTCAGAACATAAAAGAAAAATGCCACTTACGACTAAACTCGAATACCGTACGATAAATGCTGATTTCAGATTCGCCCGCACAATAGAGATTGAATAAAGGTAAAACTCTATGAAGAAAAAATTCAAGGTATCCTTATCGCAATTCCCCTGCAAGATAGGCAATAAGAAACATAACATAAACAAAATCGTGAAGCACGTGAAACAAGCTAAGAAGCAAAAAGCCGATATAATCATCTTCCCAGAAATGTCGCTGACGGGTTACACGGTTCGAGACCTAACCTACGAGCTTGCAGAAGAGATTCCAGGACCTTCCACTGAGAAAATCGCAGAACTCGCTGATAAAGAAGACCTTTACATAATATTCGGCATGCCCGAGAGAAGCGAGAAAGGAGAAGGAATTCTTCACAACACGGCCGTCTTAATAGGCCCCGAAGGCTACGTTGGCAAGTACAGGAAAATGCACCTGCCAACTCATAGTGTCTTCGAAGAAAAACGGTATTTTAGACTCGGATATGAAGTACCTATCTTCGAGACAAATCTCGGAGCTTTGGGGATTACTATCTGTTACGACGTCTTTTTCCCCGAAATGGCACGTATCCTTCGCCTCCAAGGAGCAAAATTTATTATTTGCATTTCAGCTTCACCTGCAGTTAGAAAAAATTTCTTTGAAATCCTCACAGCCTCAAGGGCAATAGAAAACACATGTTTTCTAGCATATGTAAACCTTGTTGGCATAGAAAATGGTCTACAGTTTTGGGGTGGAAGCCGACTCATAGGCCCCAACGGTCACATTATTACTCAGTCAAAATATGATGAAGAAGACATTTCCTTCGGAACTGTAGATTATAGCGACATAAGACCCATTGAAGCTTTCGTCCCTACGCTTCGAGACTTGAGACCAGAACTATTCGCGTCATTAAGAAAACTCTCAGAAAAACTGTGATGTCACAAAGATCACACAGTATATCACGTCTGTGATGCTTGTGTGATGCAACATCAGACCACGCATAGCTGCCAGTTCACAGGATACTCTGAAAGACCTGATGAGCTATGGCTAAGCATTAGATCCTGAGCGCATATCTACACACGATTTTGCAGCGTATGTGGAATCAATGATTAACTGAGGAATTCAATTGGTTCACTCTCACGTCTACCAGATAAGGCTATTCGCATCTCTATTCATTCTTTCCGAAGGTGAAAACGTTTACTTTTGCCAACATTTTAAGAGCCAATCAGTTTTAAATAATAGACCACAGTTAGTTGGTATACAAAACTGTATCCTATTCACATGATCTATTGGTGCAAACCTTGAGTTTCAGAAAAAACGTGCAAAATTGGATAAAACACTCAATGGAAGACCCAATTGTTAAAATACTCGCAAGAAATAGCAATTTGACAAAAATACAGCTGGAAACACTACTGATAGACGTTTTATCCGAGAATTTAGCCTCAAAAAGGCTAAAGTACGAGGAAAAAGCCAAATTAAGGCGAACAAAGGCCAGAATAAGCCGAGGCGCTTTCAACAGAACGCTTAGACAAGCGAAGAAGAACACCATACAATCAATATATACAGTCATTCTTTTGGGATATTTCGGCATCTTCGAAGAGGCAAATCTTATAACCTACATTGAAATCGCCAGCAAATTAAAGGCATACACTGAAGCATACAGAGATCTTTTGGTCAACAAAGAAGGAGCAAAAGAGCAGTTTCAAGCACTGCGTGTGTTACGCGAAGAGCTTGAAGCCCAGATTGACGACCTCTCGAATCCATGGATTACATCCGATACGTGACATCACAGGTCACATTTTAGCAGCACACTGATGCCTCTAGAGAGGCGCCCAAATTACGCCTTTTTGTGGCAAAAGATTCCTTTTCGAGCCGTTTACGACGTCTTCAGAGGAAACATAGTTGTTTCCCCTTTGTGATTTGTGATGTCACATTTCACACATAACCATAAGCCTTAAGTTTATCTTCATCTTATTGTGATTTCAAGTGTGACGCCGTAAAGGTCGGGAGAGATCACAGAGAGGTCACAGCGGGTATTGGAATGGTCGAGACCGTGATTTTCGCGTGTATTTTGTCGGTATTCACTCTGTTTACTGCATTTCTGTATAGCAAGCGTATCCGCGAGTCACGTAAAGAGTATGAAGAGGCCAAATGCGTTATCGACGACATAATTGTGAGTTTCAATAAACAGCTCCAGAAGCAGGAAGATCGCCTTCTCGCTTCTGCAACTAAGATCAGCACTCTTTCTGGCCGTGATGAGCTCCTAAATGAAAGATTAAACAACCAGCAGAAAGAGGTACGAGCACTTGCAGAAAAGTTGGTGTTTCCTTTTGATCCAAAAGAAGTGCTGCCCCGAATCGAATCGCTAGAAAAGAGGTTTAACGAAGCAGAATCATCAAGAAACTCACTGCTACAGAAACTCGCCAAAATTGAGAAACAGCGTCGCCCTCCAAGAGAAACCGAGGTTAGAATTCGGTCCCCCATTCCAATTAGACGTGAAGAAGCCTTGGCACCATTAACTGAAACTGAACTTAAAGTTCTCGAATTGCTAACAGGCGAAAACGGAAGAACCGGACCAGAAATTAAGGAGCGAATAAACCTCAGCCGAGAGCATACTGCACGTCTGATGAAAAAACTGTACGAAAGAGGTTATCTAGAGCGCAGTGCAAGCAAAATCCCTTTCACGTACAGTCTGAAAGAAGAGATGAGAAAAATTCTTAAGAGCGCAGGATATAAAAGTTAGCTGTTTCCAAGACTTTTGCCTGCATTTTGCAGCTGCTTCAACTTTTTACCCATCACCTCGAAGGTCTTAGAGGGCGGCAAACGGTAGTCAACTTTCTCCCGAGTTTTCAAGTAATCTGCATAGTGGACCACTTTTACTGGAACCGCAAATCGTATTTTTGGCTCAGAGATCAACAATGCTTCGCCTATGTCAAGCATCTTCAATTCAGTGTCACTGTATTCAAGGTAAGGTGTGTTCTTGGTGAGATAGTCTCTATCAGCTTTCAACTCGGTTTTCATTATGACTTTGGTCCAAAGTTCCGCAAATACGTCAGGGTTAATTCGAGAAGGACGAGGTGTCACTGCGTTCAGTCCCACCCGATATTTTCGATACGTTAGAGCAATAGAAGAAAAAATTGTCCTCTCCCTCGCAGGGTCAAGGAATTCGTGAGCCTCTTCCAGTGTTATTAGCAAAGTAGGCAGCAGCTGCCATCTTTCATAATTTCTTTCCCACTCACGTTTGTAATGATTCGCAACGCCTGAAGCCGTTAAGCACACGATGCGATGTTGCTCTTCAGCAGTGATCCCGGAGATGTCAACAAGACAGGTAACGCCTTGACTTATGTTTTCGATAACATCGTCAATGAAGCTATATGGGGAGGGGGGGAAAAGCGCAGGGTTTAGGTGAGTAAGTTTCTGCATCAATGCGTTGATTGTTCCTTTGTGTGCAGACACAAGTTTAGTGACACCTGCTGGTCCATTGCGTTCCCATACTTCGCAGACTTTTTCGATCCATTCTTCTCCAAGCTGCCCATATATTTTTTGAGCGAGGCGATATTGGGGATCAGTGATGTCAGAAAAGAGATTACGCAGTTTCTCAGGGCGAAGCGTCCGAAGACCCACGCGCATTTTCCCGGCCTTTGTGCTGTAAAAACACACTTTGCTATGGAAAAGCGGGTGATCGCGCAAGCCGACGTTGAACAACTCCTTTCCCTCTAGCAATTGGCCCGCAAAATCAAAAATTAGCCCCGCAGTTTGGGGGCTGTGGTCGATAAGTTGAGCATTGACTATCAGTTCAGTGTTCGTCTTTCCTGAGCCGGTCATCCCAAACATCCCTAACATCCGCGGGATTGCGTCGCTATCAATCCCAACATTGCCAAGCATCGACTCACCGGAGCGGAAGTTGCCAATTTGCAGCTCTCCGCCCAGCTTTAACACCGCGGAGTCTTCCTGCGTTGTTTGGAATACTTTATCCATGTAATTGGGGTTGAAGGTGGGGGAGCGGACTTTTCCCGCTCTCTTTTCAAGAAAAAGAATAGCCTCAATATTCTTGTAACAAGAGTAAGGCCCGAAGGTTTCTTTCCCTTCTGCTTCGCGAAGTTGCTCGCCAGTCTCTAGCGTAGATTTGCTCTGTGCATTCACCACACGTGCATAGAAACTGCGCCCTCCAGAGTCGACCCGAACAATCTGCCCAAAGGAGAGGTTTGCATCCTTCTTCATGAAAAAGGATATTTTGTCCCCTTTTACATCACAAATGGATCCTAAATGATTAGACACGGTAGATCCATTCCAGATTAAAAGCATATTTTGCGCCATGAAGTTCATCTGCAAAACTGGAAGCAAACTCTTCTTGGCGAAGTACATCCAGAAGCCCAGCATTTGCCAATTCTTCTTCAACTTGAGCATGATATTCGAGAAGCTTTGTCTCGGAGGCACCTGAAAATTCATGTGCCAGCCATAACACGACTGGATAGCCCAAGCAACGAGGATCTTCCGATATGGCGGCGAGGGGGGAAAGCAGCGATGGCATATCTTGGCTAGTTAAATAGTCCATTATGTCACATCGAAAGGCTCGTGGACTATCTTTGCATAGTTTTATGATGGAGACGTCACCATACAGGTGCTCATGAATATCAGCCTTCTTAACGGGGTGGTAGACCCAGCGTCCAAGAGGCGCGAGCATATAAGTCGCAGCGATGAGGTCACGCCCTTTCTCGTCGTGGAGTCTGGGAGACTGCTTGCTGATCGCAAGTAGTCTTATTTCTCTCTTCTTGCAAGTGTCATAGAGCATGACGTCAAACTTCCTTTCACCTCCAAAATAGCTGGCGCCATCTAGGAGGATGTAATCATCTTTGTCTGTATTACGAATTAGCCTTAGCGCCATTTCGCTTTCTAATTGGAGACGCATTTCCTGTAAAACCTTGCGGCGTACATGGGGTTCTCCCTTGATCGTTCGAATTCTCTCCTTGAAGCCCCAGTCTACATCTCGTTTTTCTACAGCCGCATAAGAGACTCGTAGGAGGTATATGCCCCAGTTGTTAGCTCTTTTCAACGTTCGAGTTGAACAATCAACAGCCAAGTAATGACCACCGCAAGGTTGCATGTTGTTCAAGGGAGTGATGTTTGCTCGTATTGGTTTAATAGCAATTTTCGGTTCGTCACTGGTTTCTAGGAAATCAGCTGTTTGTCCCTTATCAATATAGGTTCTCAAAATTTCTTTCATTTTGGTGAAATCTCTCTGAACTTCTTTATCCATCGACTAGACACTCACATTCCTTAGAGTTCAAGCTTGAAGAGATTACGTAAATCTCTTTTCAACATCTATCTCTCGTCATGTATCTCTAATAAACTGGAACTCATTTTGTCTCGGTAGTTCTGTGATTCTTCTGTACTTTAAATTGTGAGGTTTCCCTTGCTTTACAAGGAAGCCACGATTCACTAGCCTTGATAAGTATGTACATATCGTGCTGATGGAAGTTGGCTCATTAAACTCTTGTTCATACATTTTAAGAACCTCTCTAGAAGAAAACCACTTGAGAGAAAAATGTTTCTCAACAATAATTTTAGTCTTGGAAAATTTTGAGAGCCCTGCGATGTTCTCTTCTAAACCCTTTGAATCGCCTGTGTAACCAAGCAATTCAACAATGTCGAGTAAACGCAAGGCCTTCTCTCGGGTCACTTCGCCTTCAAAGGTTATAGTGTATCGATTGCCATCTCCGTCAGAAACTTCTATCCGCATTCTCTTTCCTGGCAACTACTAACACCATAACCTAAGCTTTGAAACATTTTACCTCACACGTTATAGCTTTTACGACCAAAACAAGAAAAAGGTTGCAGATAGAATTACACTCTAGAAACAGAAGAAGCCTTTTCTGCAGATATTTTGATTTCACAGCCTTCACAACCTCTTTAATTTAGGGGAGCGAAAAATCCTAAGGCTTATCCTCTTTTTCCAAAGGAAACCTAGGGGTCTCTTATTCACAGAAAAAGGGGTTGAAAATGCAAAAAGAAACTTAAAAGGGTACCAGAAATTTCCGCTTTAAGATCAACTTCACCAATACTTCGCAACCTGTTAGAATAGGTGATATACTCCAACCCCTTCATTTCCACTGCAACTTTAAAACTTAAAAAACAAATAGAACAACCTGGGATTAGTGACTATTAAGAACCAGATTCTTAAAAAAGGTAAAATTCCTCTAAATTATTTTAGCACTAAAATTAAATCTGAAATATTGGCTAAACCTTTTGGAGTGTATTTCTTTTAAAAAGAAATGAATGTTACATAACTTCTTTTATTTAGAGTTTCTACTAGAAATGCAGGGGTGGGAGTAAATCATCTCTCTTCTATTTTCTCACATAACTGTAAAGCCGTTATCCCCCGTGTGCTTTCTTTTCTAGTTCTATAGTAAATCTCTAATTTTTTGTAGGAAAGTGCTTATCTTTTCCAGTAGAAATCAGGGGCTTGCAATTGCATTTGCTGAAAGGGAGATTGTTGTGGTATGGATGGCGAAGTAGATACGCTAGACGATGTCTTTGATCAATTCCTAAACAATAATCGATTTTTCAAAGATAGGGATGTGCTTCGCCACGATTATATTCCACATAAACTTCCTCATCGCGAAGAACAGATAAGGCATTTAGGCCTGATTGTAGCTCCTCTATTGAAAACAGAGCGAGGTTCCAACGTTTTCATATATGGAAAACCTGGAACCGGAAAGACCGCAGTCATGAAATACGTGATAAACAGACTCGTACAAAAAGCAAAGGAGTTTGGAGCCCCAGTCAAAGCCGTATATGTAAATTGTCGATTGGCAGGAACAGAATATCGAATTTTCACTAATTTATGCGCTGCTGTAGACATCATCGTGCCTTTCACGGGATTAGCTACAGGTGAAGTTTTCGACCGGTTTAAGAAAGGTCTGGAAGACAAAAGAGTGTCCTTCGTTGTTGTGCTGGATGAGCTAGATGAGCTAATAAAATCCAGAGGAAACGTGCTCTTGTATGAATTGACCCGAATAAATGAGGCTCTCCGTAACAGCAAGGTTTCAATTATCGGAATATCAAACGATCTTCGTTTTAAGGAGCTGCTGGAACCCCGTGTTTTGAGTACGTTGAGCGAAGAAGAAATAGTTTTTAAGCCCTATAACGCCTCGGAACTTCAAGACATTTTGTGGGAACGCGCAGAACTAGCTTTATGCAGCGGCGTGTTGCTCAAAGGCGCCGTGGGCTTATGTGCCGCTTTGGCTGCTGCCGAGCATGGTGATGCACGTCGTGCTTTAGACTTATTGCGCGTTGCTGGAGAAGTGGCTGAAAGGGAAAACGCGAAAGTGATAACCGAGAACCACATTAGAGAAGCAGAAAGAAGGATTGAGCATGATAGAGTGATTGATGCTTTAGCCAACTTAACCCTTCATTCAAAATTCGTTCTCTACAGTGTATACCTCTTAGGAAAGATCAAAATATACTCTGCTATTACAGGCGACATATATGAGGTCTACTCTGAGGTATGTGAAGAAATCGGGGTGTCACCCTTGACTCAAAGGCGAGTGAGTGGGCTCATAAGCGAGCTTGATTCAATAGGACTACTCAGCTCAAGAGTAATTAGTAGGGGCCGCTATGGTCGCACTAAAAAGATCAGCCTAGCGATACCGCGAAGTCCCTTAAGCGAAGTATATTCTAACGATGGCCACTTGGGGCAAGTAACCAGCTTCATACCGACATGTTTGAAGGCTAAGCTTGGTAAAACTAAGAATTGAAGTCTATAGGGTAAACGGAGAGGGTTTGAAGGTTGACAACAGGGACAATCCCTGGAGTAGGCTCCAACCCTAGATTTCGTTGAAAACTAGTTTGCCTTTGCCAAGCACCGGAGTTAACCATAAGCGTTCTTCTGTAGAAGCCGTACTTCATTACATGAATGTGGCCTGCATGAAAGATGTCTGGAGCCTCTTCTATTACTAGAAAATCTCGCTTTTCTGGTGCAATAGGAGTCCGCTGACCGTAGGTAGGCGCTAGATGCCGACCTTTCAACAGCAGACGCATGGCTCGCTCTGGCGAGTGAAAATTCATATTTGGTGCAATCGCTAAGACGTCATCTAGACTTCGCCCATGGTAGATCAGGAATCTAGTTCCATGGATGCTTATAGTTGCGGGATTACCAAGCGATAACATGTTTCGAACGTCGTATAGAGGCTCAAGGTAATCTTTTGAAATAGCAGGTTGTGGTAACGCTCTTCGGGACGCGTCGTGGTTTCCAGGCACTATAATTAGCTCTATGTAGTCTGGAATTTGCTCAACAAATTTCGATGCGAGTTTATACTGCCCAAAGATATCTTGCACTACCAGCTCCTTTACCTGATTTGGATAAACACCGACACCATCGACAATGTCACCGGCGATAATTACGTATTTGACGAGGCTAGCAACTTCTCTCAACCTCGCATCTCCATATTTCCCATTAATCCACAGTAAAAAACGATTGAATTCTTCTCTCATGAATTCTCTGCTTCCTACATGAAGATCAGAGATCAGCGCCACATTAACAGCTTCTTTTGTCTTATGGGGTGGATTTTGCGGTATGTCTGGAAAGAATAGCTCTTTAACGATCAAGAGGCTCTTTCTACCTTTCAACAGACCTAAACATACAACTTGGTCGGGTAGAAGCATTTTAGTTTTCTCGAGAAGTTGATTTGATGCATTTCTGGGGATGAGGGCTGTAGCTTTGGTTTCCATATCCTCAATTTCTAAAAAGACTCCATTCTCTGTTTCTCGCTTCTCCGCGACCATACAATGTATTTTTATTCTTGACCGTGGAGGCATTCTAAATGCATCTTTAATTGAAGCTGCATTTCTACAATCCATCCGCTGTCGTAAAAGTCGCCGTGTTCGCTTAAATCTATCTTGAAAATATTTTAAATACTCATCCATCGAGCCAGTTGAACAAACGTCATTTGTGGGATCCGCTACTACCTCTATCGCTGTTTCAATGTTCTTCGCTTGTGAGCGAAAGATTTTTGTTGGTTTCCCTGTGGTCTTGGAAATTTCTGGCAGATAGGGAATCGAAAACTGTTTAACCTCGTTGTCTACTAGCAAAGTTTCGTTAGCAGTTTCTTCTAGAAAATTTTCGCTTATAAAAAGCGGCTTTTCCTTGATTTTGTCAAGTTTCTCGAGAGTTGCCTTGATAAGTTTCATTGGATTTTCTGTCTCGCATATGGTGCTGAGGAGCCTGAAAGCTTCTTTTTCAAGCTGGTAGCCTGCGGTTAGCAAAGTGGAGATTGCTTGTTTGACCTTCTCATTCTCTGCCAGTATCGATCACCTCCAACTGTTGCTTGGTGGAAATATAAGGCGCCTCTTCGTCCAATACTGTGAAGATCATATTTGTTATGATTTCTCATATTTTTCTCCTTTTCTTGTAATTTTGCCCTCTATGTTTATATATCACACTCTTATTCAGACCTTCAACGAACCTTTGAGGGAATAATGTGGAGCTTCGCAAGGTTCAACGGACCAATAGTGGCACTTTTTTTGTTTCCCTTCCTAAGCAATGGGCGGAACGCGCAAGGCTTGATAAAGGGGCTATGTTGGCAGTTTCTGAGTCCATCGATGGGCGTCTGAGTCTTGATCCCCAATATGATGCAGAACGAAAGTCCTTAAGCGTTGTGATTCAACCAACATCCCATTTAGGTAGGGAGATCGTTGGTAAATACCTGCTTGGCTATGATGAGATTCGTGTAGAGGCAAAAAACCGGATTTCGCCCGAGGAAAGGGCAATAGTTAAACAGACTTCCAATCGTCTAATTGGGTTAGAGATTGTTGAAGAGGATTTTGCCTGCGTTGTTTTACAATCTTTGTTAGGAGCTGCCTCCTCTCCCGAGAAGATTCTGAGGCGTGAATATAACATAGCTTCTAGCATGCATCGCGATGCGTTGCGCTCTCTTTTTGAACGCGACGTACATCTAGCTAGAAACGTAATCGCCCGTGATGTTGAAGCAAACAGGTTCTACTTTCTGCTGGTGCGAACTTTGCGGACTTTGATTCAGAATCCCCGGCTAGGAGAGAAGTTTGGCTTCCACTCGATTGACTGTCTTGACTACCGTTTGTGTGCAAGTTTAGTGGAAGGTATAGGCGATAGAGCCGTAGAGATTGCTACCAAAGCTCTGGAAATGGAGCAGATGCAGATTTCTCAAGAGGTTTCACATGACATCGGAGAATTCCACACAATGGTTTTTGACGCTCAAGAGATTGCCTTGCGGTCGTTTTTCAAGCATGATGTTGTTTTAGCGGAAGAAGTGAAGGCTAAAAGGGTAAAAGCGGAGACAATGCTGCAGAAAATTGAGTCAAAGGCTAAGAAACAATTAGCAGAGGTTGTGCCGCTCATCTTAACTGTAGTCTCTTCGATGTATCGGATTTTTGGACATAGTGTAGACATTGCGGATCTAGTTATGCCGAAGGAGCTAGAAACTGTCTAAGGATTGGCAAAGTCCTTAAGGTAAGAGTATTTAAGGAAGGTGGCGTAGAGGTTACGGATGGAGGCTTGAGATTTTATGGGGCGAAGGAGGAGAAAAGTCGTACGCATTCCTAAAAAGCGCTTGCCACAAGTTTTTCTCTGTCCTCGTTGCGGAAAAGAAGCTATCCGCGTTGATATTCACAAAAGTGAAGGAAGAGCCTCCGTAAGGTGTGGCAACTGCAGTTTGATCGATGAGTTGACAATTAAAAGCTCTTATAAAGAGATCGATGTTTACTGCATGTTCGCCGACAAGTTCTATGAAAAAAAGGCTTCGAAAACTGCGACCACTGCTGCAAACTGAGGGTTTCACGTGATTGGCGCTGTAGAGAAGTACCTTCTTAGGAGAATCAGAGAGCAAGGAGCCATCCATCTTACATTGATTGATCCGGAGAAGGTCACCGCTGCCTTTGCTTCCCGACTTGCCAAGCAAGTAGAAAAATGTAAGACAACCGCAATTATGGTTGGTGGGTCTACTTCGACCTCCACGGCACATTTGGATAGTGTTGTAAAGGCTATAAAACGCACTATTGACATACCTATAAT
>CP070835.1:1380524-1398361 GCA_020341775.1 Candidatus Bathyarchaeota archaeon | reverse complement strand
AAAGTATCAGGCAAATTAGAAGAAGCAAAGATGTTGATCGAAGCTGGCTTCAAAAAAGTCACCAAGATGGATGGCTTGAAGATCTTCAGGAAACGCAAATAGCCCCTCAAAAGGGTGGGGGGTTTGTTAAAAAGTGCGGGAGGTGGGATTTGAACCCACGAACGCCTACGCGACAAGGTCCTAAGCCTTGCTCCTTTGACCAGACTTGGAGACCCCCGCTCAGACATTCATTCCAAAAGACTGAAACCATATATAAGCATGAGTATCAATCGTTTCGACAGTTTTTCATCTGAAGAAAGTGTGCAGTTATATGTGTGTAAACGCATTTCGGATTCAGATGCTGAATTCATAACCTACTTATGCTCAGTCTTTTCTGATTATCAGTTGATAAGCCATGAACTCTGAACTTGAGGAACAGCAAACTATTGTTCGTGAACTCAAAGAGCAACTCCAATTAATGGAGAAGGACGAGAAAGAACTGACTGAAAAGGTCAAATTGCTTGAAACAAAACTTGTTGTTCAAGACTTGCGGGCTAAGATCAAAGCGAAGAGAGACACAATCACACAACTTCGTAACAGAGCAACGGAACTCGAAGAAAAACTGAAATCCACAACACCGACTACCATAGAAGAGCAAATTCAACCAATGCCAACTCCAGTAGAAGAGCAGATTCAACCAACGCCACCGCAAGAGGAAGCGCCGCGACAATTTTTCTAAGGCCACACCTTTAGTTCTTCAACTAAGGAAGAAAATGCGACTTACCAGATGCGTCTCTGTCTCCCTGAAGATTTTCTTTTAATGCGACGATATTCTAGAGGATGCAGAATGCACGCAGCGCAATCTCTGTGCATAATGATACTAGCTTTGTGATAGCTTCGCGTTTTCAGAATCGAAGACCTGGCCTTGGTTTATCATAATACTGATTTCCCCTTCATACAATTTTTCAGAGATTTAACAATAAGAATCTAGTGATAGAGATGTCGAAGAACACGAGAAAAAGAGTCAAAATCAAAGGACATTACATGAAAGTTCGACAACGGTCAACTAGCAAAGGAAAGAAAGGAACGATTTGCGGTAAGTGGATGTCAAGCAAGAGGGGAAAGACACGTGCATACAGATGTGCCGCTCGAACCAAGCGCACAGTGCGCATACGTTGTGGCCATAAAAGGGCAAGCAAGCAGTGCCTGCATGAGAACAAAGGCAGCCGGAAGTGCTCCCAACTTTTAATTTCATACAACTAGGCACACGCGCCTTTCACGACCGCACCGGAATCAGGGCACTCTGTTCATAGCAGCGGCATTTTCCAAAAGATACAGTAGCCCTCTGAAGCATCTGATGTTGGTCTTGCTCTCTTGCATGTGTATGCGTATGTAAACCATATGCGCGCGCGTCTTACACATCCTCTATAGCGTAATTCTTTTGTGACGCAAGAAACATACTGGCCTAACATTGTACTCTGCAAGGAGTCAAGATGTTGGAAGAAATCTATGATAAGGCAGATTTGAAGGTGTAAAGCTAATGGAGTTCTCTACCAAATCTCTTGATAGCTTCTTCGATAGAACTTGAAATTACAATCTTTTCTTCAGGAAGATTTACAGCTTCACTGAGCAAATCAAGCCAAGCACCCTCTAATATTTGAGAATTCCAAGGAAATCCTGCCATTCGTAATGAATTCCTGATCGATGGGCCCCATAGAAGAAGACCAAGCTTTTCCTTGTTTGAACTCGATCCCCATTTGCTAATTATAATTCGGGCGCTTTCTTTCTGCTTCTTGGGAGTTATATGAGCTAAAAAGTTGATTGCGTCACGTCTAGCAATCTCGTTCATCAGTGAGTCAAGTACAATGGTTATTTTCTCATGCCATATTTGCCCGTCTTCATTCATCGCGTACAGGAAACATCCTTGCTCAGATTTGCTTATCTCTTCTTCTTTCATTTTCTCTTCTTTCCATTCAACAGCAAAATTCCTTGCATCTTTCACTGAATCTCTATAGTGTCCAGGGTAGGTTTCCAAGTGCTTTATAATTCTTTGTTTGAGGAGAAGTTGCAGTTCTTGTGGTATTCTCAATTTCCTGACTTTCATACTTCTCTCTTTGCACTGTTCTTCGCGTACTTCAGCTTCCTTTTTTAAGTCAGCGAAGTATTTCTTGAAATCTTCCACATCTTCTTTTTGATTCTCAGGCATTTCGCTTTCATTCAACCCTGCAATGAAATTTATCAGAATCTGTGGTAGTTCTTACTTGTTTGATTTAGTTTAAGCTTTTGCGCGCGCGCCGACGTACTGGAACTACACACTCCACGACTACGGCACGCATGGGTGGATATACTTCGAATACACACACTCGACGCGAGAAGTAGTCATCATCCCAGAGTTTCTAAGGCTAGCAGTTTTGCCGCTGTTCATGACTCTGACATATTTAACAACGATAGCCTACAGAAGAAAACGCTCCTGAGAGGATAGTAATCTCTATCTCTTTTTATTCAAATCTATGAGAAAGCGCGCGCACCTTTCTTTCGTATTGGCAGTGCAGAGGATAAAATCTAAAAGCTGATTGGCTAATTTAGTTTTATGCCTCAAACTGGATTAAAGGGGCCATTTTCGATTAGCAAAGAGATAATTGACAGTGCTGTAACTCCAACTCCTGGTGTATTTGTGCTTGGCTACGTAGAGATAGGTGGTGACTTCATTCCGAAGTATGTTGGCAGATCAGATGATGATATTAAACAAAGTCTAAAAGATTGGGTTAATAGCAAATATTCGAAATTTAAGTTTGAGTGTTATGACTCCGCAGAAGTAGCATTTACAAAAGAATGTAGATTACACCACGACTGGAAAGAGCAACTAGACAACCAAGAGCATCCAAAAAAGCTTGATGCAAGATGGAATTGCCCATGCTGTAAATCATCTATAGGCGCTAGTAAAAAATGATGCCTACATGGCATCCTAGACTTGTTTGATCCTCGAGTTTACTCTGGTTCGGGACTTAGCACGCGCGTGCATACTCGAGTAAAAGTGAACTGTAAGAAAACAGTAGGTATTACCCTGCCACCAAATCTAATCAAAAAAGCTCGAAGATATAAGTTAAACCTCTCAAGAATTACTGAGAATGCTCTAAACAGCATTTTAGATTACTTAGAAAACTCAAAACCAATAAATATAGCAAGAGGCGAAAGCATTTCACAACAGATAAACGGGCCTCGGTGGCCTAGCCCGGTAGGGCATCACCTTGGTAAGGTGGTGGTCGCGGGTTCAAATCCCGCCCGAGGCTCCTTTACTCGTTTAGTATGCTTGGTTTTCCTCACGCGTTCTCGCCCTTCAAATGTGGGAAGTGGGCTGTTCATTTTGAGATTCTGTTGGATAGTTCCTCGTAGAAGTCGAGTGATTCTGGGTTGATTAGGGCGTCTTTATTTGTGACTGGTCTTCCATTCATTATGTTTGATACAGCGCTTTCAACTTTTTTCATGTTGAAGGTGTATGGTATGTCCGGTGCTTCGATTGTGAGAGCTGGTACATGTCGAGGGGAGGCTTCGGCGCGAAGCGATTTTTTAATTCTGTCTTTTAACGCATCGGTTAAATGATGCCCTAGGTGGAGTTTGACGAATAGAATTATTCGCTGATCGTCCATCCAATTTTGTCCCACAACCATGCTGTCTGCGATTTCCTCGAATTTTTCAATCACGTTATAGATTTCTGATGGTCCAATGCGTACTCCAGAAGGCTTTAGGGTGAAGTCAGAGCGACCATAAAAAGAGATTCCACCTGTATCGCTGTGGATGAGGATCCAATCACCATGCCGCCAAACATTCGGGTAAGTGTTGAAATAAGCGTTTTCGTACTTTTTGCCTGTAGGGTCGTTCCAAAAAAAGAGGGGCATAGAAGGAGCCGGTGCTTCGCAGACAAGCTCCCCTTGTTGATCGACGACTGGCTTTCCCATCTCGTTGTAAGCCTTCACTTTCATTCCCAAGGCTGGGCCTTGAAGTTCACCAGCGTACACAGGCTGAATGGGAGTTCCCGCCGCAAAGCAGCCGTTGATGTCCGTGCCGCCTGATATAGAGTTAAAGTGTAGGTCTTCTTTAACTTCGCAGTAAACAAATTCAAACCCCTCAGCAGAAAGGGCTGAGCCAGTTTGAGATATTTCTCGCAACGATGACAAATCAAAAGTTGTTCCCGGTTTGGCATCTAAGCTTTTGAGATAAATGATGTAACTTGCGCTGCAGCCAAAAATGCTTATTTTTTCATCTTCCACCATTCTCCACATTGTTTTCCAGTCTGGATAGCTGGGGTTGCCATCATACAGCACCAGTGTAGCCCCTACGGCTAAAGAGCTAAGCAGCCAATTCCACATCATCCAGCTGGGTGTGGTTATGTAAAATATCCTATCATTGCATTTCAGGTCGGTGTGAAGCAATAGCTCTTTCAGATGATTGATGAGAACACCCCCGGCTCCTTGAACCATGCACTTCGGCTTGCCTGTCGTGCCCGAGGAAAACATAATATAGGCTGGATGGCTGAAGGGCAATTGCTCGAACGGGATCAACATTTGTGTTTTCCTAAAGGCAAAGACATCGTGAAGCAATGAGTTAGGGATCGAAGCAATCTCTGGAGCTTCTTGAACGAAAGGGAAAACGATAGTTTTCTCTAACGTAGATAGTCCCTTTGCCACTTGTTCAGCCTTTGGCAGGATGTTGAATGTCTTCCCCTTGTATTTGTATCCATCAACAGTGAACAAGACTTTGGGCTCAATTTGATTGAAGCGATCAAGAACTGCTTTTGCGCCGAGTTCCGTGCCACAGGAAGACCATGTAGCTCCAACGCTTGTTGTGGCAAGCATTGCAATGGCAGTTTCGATGAGGTTGGGCACGTAGGAAACTACACGGTCTCCAGCAGAGACACCAATTTCACGTAATAATTTCGCCAAGTGGGCCACGGAATTGTGCAGTTCGGCATAGGTCATGCTAACCGATTTCTGGGATTCTCCTCTAAAGATGAAGGCTGTGGTCGAATCTCGATGACTTAGAAGGTTTTCAGCGAAATTCAGCCTTGCTCCGATAAACCACTCTGCACCTGGAAATTTTCCAAGGTCATCTACCACCACCTCATATTTGCAGGAGGCTTTCACATTTCCAAATTTCCACATGGCTTCCCAGAAATCTGACGTACAATCAATCGACCAATTATGCAGCTGTTCATAAGAATTGATTTCCAGGTGATCTTCTTGGTTAACAAAATCTATGAACTGGTTTATGTTTGATTTCGCAATGCGCTCCTTGGAGGGTTCCCAAAGCTTGTTTTTCATGTTTGCCCACTTTCCCATTTGAAGAAACTCTTACGGGTAACTACTTTAAAGGCAAAATAAGGTTTACGTGAAAACAGCAAATCAATCCGTGAGGCGTTCGAGTTTCCCATTGTTTACGCATTTTCAATGCGCATTCCATTGGCTTTGGTGACAGGCACTTCTCGTGAAGGGTCATTTTCTGAAATATTACATGGACGCAATCATCTCTATATTTCGCCACCCGCGAGCTTTGTTTATGGCATCTATCAACGTTCTGACAATTAATGAAGAACCCAAAGAAAAGAGGGATCTAGTGAAGATTGTAGACAATGCGAAGAGCTATTTTCCATCCGAGACATGGGATGACATCTACTATATTGGGAAACTCATTTTGGACCATGATGTTAAGATAACATTGAGTGAAGATTGTCTTGGGGCATTTCTATTTGAAAAGCTAATTAGCAGAATTAAGCGGATTAGAGATGCTGATGATTTGATGAATGTTTTGTTAGCAGTGACGCCCGATCCAATTGTAGCCCAGTATCACTCTTTTAATGGAAAAAGCTTCGTAAGAACGGTCTACCTCGTACACGACTACGTTGCTGAAAACGCTGGAGTTGTTTCTTTTTTCAAAATTAATGACAGGTCTTCGAGCAAGGTAGTTGCCCATGGGTTGGGCCACAATAAGGGACTGCGCCATCACGCAGTGCCTATTGACTTGATGCATTCTGAATTGCTGAGACTTCAAGTCTTGCAGGTGGAAGGCTTTTGCAGAGTTTGTCTTCGCAAGTTAGCTCAAGACTAATCCATTCCTAGCGCGCCCACGTGTTTTGGCGCAACAGACTTGGTTGTTTTGCTCACATTCCATACATTTGATCGGGGGCAAGAATGTATGTGAATCTTTTTCTCAATTTCTGACGAATGGAGTAGCAGAGGTGGCATTCGTCAACATATTCGTCATTGTGCTCAACTTGATACTTTTTAACTAGCTCTGCGGGGCCTCCTTTCAGTATTGGTCCACATATTGGATGCATTTCTGGATTGTAATTGGCAAGTAGATCTGACAATGGTGTGTGTTTCATGTTGCCTATTGTGATGCCTTGGCAAACGTGAACATACCCAAATGGGTCAATGTGAACTCGACCTTGATTAGTGAAGTTCTCGGCTTGGCACTCATCAAGTTGTGTCCATGGCTTTGTTGGGAGCTCTTCAACTAGTTTTTCGGCTGCTCGACCCTTTAGCAAAGTCTTGCCTTCGATGACTTGCTTTCTCTTCCACTCTGTTTCTTTCATGTAGATTTTGGGGTCTTCTATAGCGATTTTGCCAACTGGCAAGTCAAGTTTCTTTGCAGCTTCGTAGGCATATTTGGCGAGATTTTCCTCAGTTGGGTCGTAATGGTAGGCGTCGTCGCTTATTGACAGATCGGAAATTCCGATTCTCGAAATTGGAAGGAGCCATTCTTTGGCATCTTCGATTGACGTGGCCCAATAGGCGTTTGTGACAATCGCTCTTTTGAAGCCGAAATCACTGGCTTCCTTTAAGCCACGCAGCATAGTCTGAAAGTAGAGAAAAGGTTCGCCCCCTTCAAAACATATCGATTTGACTTCTTCTGTTTGCTTTGCCTCGGTGAGAATTTGGCGTATATCAGAAATCTTCATTACACCTTTTGCTGTGGGACAGCTAAATACGAAGCAGTGGTCACACTCGAAGGTACATTGATAAGTTAGGAGAAGATGTAATCCTGCTATTACCATAGTCTACTATGAATATCAGCCGCATTTATCACTTTTGCAATGGAGAAACATGGATGGCCACCAAATTTTTTCACTGATTTCACGAAAAAGTTATAGGGATTTATACATTAAATTCAACAAGTTTTGGAGGAATAAGTTCTATATATAGGGTGACAACAACATGATGAGGGGGCTGTCGTGGCTTTCGAGGAGCTCTTACCATACTTAACTGCGGCTGTAGCGGTTGTTGCAGTCCTTCTCATATTTTATGCTACTAGGTTCAGAAAAACGAAAGTAGGAGACCCTGTGTTGCCTTCCCCCGTACAGGCTGAAGCTGCGCAGAAATGGCGCTCTAGAGCTCAAAGAAGCATATCTTCAGATGACGCATCAGGGGCAAAAAATGAGCTGAGAACCCTAAGTTTAGAAAGAGAAATCCTGAGTGACGCTATTCGGCGTCTCTATGAAGCCCATGCAGAAGGAAAAATCACTGAGGATGAACGTGAACAGCTTGGTAAGAGATACAAGTCACGAATGATGACAATTCGAGAAGCTATTTCGGAGAACGAATCTCTGGTCGCGCTTCATGAATTAGAAACTATGCAAGAAGACCTCATTAAACTGTTTGATGAACGGTTTGATGAGTTGAACGTTAAAATCGAAACTTTACGCTCACAGGTTGGGGTGGAAGCTGAGGAAACAATTCTTCCCTCCGTGATGTCTCTCTCCCAAATGGAGAAAGAGGTTCCTGAGAAAACTCGGGTTAAACGGAAAAGGAAAGCTTCGCGCAAGCCTTCGCAGAAATCTCGCAAGACAGAGGCAGAGGAACGGATAGAAAAGATTCAAGCAGAGGTTGAAAAAGTTTTAGACCGCCTTGAACAGATGGAGGCTGAACCTTAGCTTGGATTGGCGGGAAAACGCCAAAAAAAGGGCTGCTGCGCACGCAGTCAGACATGTTGAAGAAGGATTTGTCGTAGGCTTGGGAAGCGGAACAACCGTTGCTTACGCCCTTCAGGAGCTTGGTAAAAGAATAAGGGAAGAGAACTTATGTATTTGCGGAGTTCCCACCTCTAGTCAAGCCTTCCTATTGGCGGTTCAGAATAACATTTTGGTAACCACATTGGATGAACATCCTCTTCTAAATTTAACGATTGATGGCGCGGATCAGGTTGATGAAAAGCTAAACACGATTAAGGGCATGGGTGGGGCGTTGACTCGCGAGAAAATCGTCGCGTCCGCGTCAAAAGTAAACATCATTGTGGCGGACGAGACCAAGCTAGTGAAGATATTGGGTGACAGTCAATCGGTTCCGATCGAGGTGCTTCCCTTTGCGGTGTCCCCTGTGGTGGCAAACCTGAAAAAAATGGGAGGTGCGCCCACTCTGCGCGAAGCAAAAAAGAAGCTTGGCCCTGTGGTGACCGACAATGGGAATTTCATTCTCGATGTTAATTTTGGCCCTATTGAAGATCCCGCTGGATTGAGTCAAACGTTAAAGGGCGTTCCAGGAATTGTCGAAACTGGATTGTTTGTGGGGATGGCTGACATCGTATATGTTGGTGGAAAAGAAACTGTTCGAAGACTTGGAAGCAAAGCTGAATAAGACAGCATTAGCAAGCTTTGGTCGCACAGTCCCTACACCAGCTCTTTTAGTTTAGCCTGACCAGCCAAACTCTTTGGCGAAGGTGGCAACGTCTTTAATGTCGACTTTATAATCATTATTAACGTCTGCTACTCCCATCCCCCATCTCTTATGACCTGGATACGAACCGAAGGCTCTTGCTGCGAGTGATAGGTCTTTGATGTCGCTTTTTATATCGGGAGTTGGAAGCTGGTTCTTATAAGGATAGTCAAACAGGCCTATGTCATCGTAGAAAGTGCTGCCAGCAATATCAGGACCTGCCATGCTGACGTGCATATTGGGAATCCAGCCCAGAAACCAAGTCGATCTATGTGTAATGCGTGTTCCATAATAGGTTTGACTCCAACCGTAGGTGCCCTCAAACCACGTGGGATCGTTAATGTTGACGACTAGGCTGGTCGTTTTTGTGCCTTGTATATCTCCAGTCCATGAGTGTTCCCAATCGCTGTGTGCAGTAATTAACACGGTTGTCTCATTGTAGGCTGTTCCATCTGGGTGTGTAAGAAAAATGTCTAGGATTAGCGGTCCGGAATGCAGGTTGTAGATAGTGTAGTTCAGGGTGTAGGGTTGTGAATCATAGTCAACCTTTGCGTTGGTAGTTCCATTGATTCTTGCTTCGACAGTTAGCGGCAGGTATCGGTGGTAGCCTTTCGGCGACGTTATTGGGGAGCTGCTTGGTAGATTGGTTTGAACAGTGCAGCCGGGTTGGTTTATCACTAGCAGCGCATGGCTATTTTGGATGTATTCTCGAAGTCTCCAAGGTCCTGAGCCGATTAAGTTGGGATCGGGTGTCGGATTTCCTATTGGACCTGTTTCTGCAATCGGTTTCCATATGTGCTTTGGTAGCACGATTGTATGGCTCAACTGATCTAGGATCCAAGGATTATCGCTGTCTAATAGGATCTCAAAGTTGTAAGGATCGCATAGCTTGAAGTCTTGGATGTGGACTATGCTTTCGTGCCACCAGGGTGGGGGCACGCCACGGGTGCTTAAAATGTCACTTAGTTCGATAAAAGTGAAGAATACGTCGGTCGCTGTTAGGGGTGTGCCATCGTGCCATGTGATGTCTGGCCTTAATTTTATCTTGATCTTGCTGCCGGATTCGTATATTGGGTGACTATAATTCTCGATTTCAAGGTCTTCTGCGAGCCATGGGATGAAGTTTGACGTGTTGTTGGGATTACGCTTTATCAAAGGGTCAAAAATCAAGTTGAGTACGTTCCACTCCCACAGGCCCGAAGAGTAGATTGGATTGAAACTTTTTAGCGTTCCCGTGTTGAAGCCCCATCGGATAGTCATATTTTCTCCATCGCCACGCCAAAAGCCTTGGGGATGCACGTTAATTAGGCTCCAAGAGTCTGTTTGGCCTGGTAGTTGTATAGGCATGTTTACTGTACCCTCTAATATCTGCCCTCGATATTGATTCTCACCATCATCGGGAGTTACATTCTGCCACTTGTTCCCTCCAGTGTAGAATCTGTTCATAGCTTTGTTGCCAACATATGACATGACTGGTATCACATGGGCGTTTTCGGCGAATATTATTTGGGCGCGCTTGGAATGGGCTACAGCATCTTCTAATGTTGTTGCGCTTAGTGTTTGATGGACAGCTGCTTCGTATTCAGGGTTATTGACGCCAGCAAAATTGAGACAATAGTTAGGATGCCAGTAGCTGTCCCAGAGCCAAACAGTGAGTTGCTCAGGCTTAGTACTTACCATCCAACCGCCTGTGTATAGGTGAAAATTCTTTTCAAAGAAGACTTCAAACATCTGTGCAGTAGGTCCATATGTGCAGTTAACTCTAATCTTGACTGTACTCAACTCGTCAGCAACGCTATTCCCAATCCTCATTCTTGCAGGGACATCGTTTCTGATGTAGAATTTCAGCTCAAGATACTCGTCTGATTCCTCTATTCCATTATCATTGCGATCCCAGAATCTCCAGCCAGTCGAGGTATTGACTGGAAAGCCTCCTGCATCTAGAAGAACCTCTGCGTCTGCTTTCGAATAGAGGTATGTCAGGTTTTCCAATGCCCCTCCAGGTCTAATCTCAAGATTGCTGTAAGCTCCTTGACATGGCGGCACGACCGTGTATAAGGGGTCATAGAAACTTTTTCCGACAACTGTATCGAGCACAGTTCTGTTGGTTAAATGAGCGATGGCCTGCCTCATCTCTTTGACGCTGGTTGGGTTAGGATAAACTGGATTGGCGAATGTTGGATCTGGTGGATTTCCTAAGTATTCATTGTTGTTATTATTGATTTCCAGTATAAGCGTATTAAATTCCGCGTAGGACGTTGTGTTGATGGTTTCGTTGTAGGCCAATCCTGTTGCAGGGTTGACCATATTGCTAGTGAACATGTCATAGTATTCTCTTGATAAGGGACATTGAGCAATGTCAATCTCTCCAGCTGCCAATGCATCCCATTCTGCTGTTTCATTGTCAAAGAGTTTTATGAGGAGCTTGTCTGCCCTCGGTCCAAATTTCTCGAATTTTATGTTTTCTGGCGCGTGCGCACTATAGGACCAAATTGTTGCTGAGCCCACAGCGGCTGCTAACACTTGGAGCCCTACTAACACCCCTAGGACCATTTCTAATCGTCTTCTCTTCATCTTGGTAATCCTCCGCGAGATTCATAAGAGATGTACATTGCTTTCCCCATTAGAAAACGGACACACATTCTCCTATAACTTCTCCCCACAACAGAATAGTTGTCTTTTCCGGAATATTTGCTTTTCCCACGTTAGTTGTTCTTGGTTTCTTCTTCACGGGAGTGGTTATGTAGCTCATTTCCCTGCCATAAAACCGTGAATTTACTGGGTTTCTGTTCCTCGATTCGCAATACAAACTTGGCTAGAAGTGGGGCGGTAACAATCGAAATTATGGATAGAACAACCAGAGCCGCCAGGATGTCCCCTGTGAAAACGCCGTATTGGAGACCTAGGCTTGCCGTTGCGAGAGTCGTTGACATCTGAGCACTGGTCATGACTCCCATTCCTAGGCTTGTCGTAGAGTTGAAACCTGCAATTCGGGCGCCTAGGAATCCGCTCGTTGACTTGCTAAGCATCAAGGCAGTGACTATTAGAGCTGTGAACAAGGCGTCTCCGGGCGCAAACAGTGTTGTAATGTTGGTGGTCATCCCCAGATTCAAGAGGAAAATGGGAATCAAGAATCCGTAGCTGATGGCAAAGACGCTGTCCTTGATTTTTCCTCGTTGGTGAAGCATGTCGGACAAGGTCAAGCCAGCCAAGAATCCGCCTACCATTGCATGGACGCCGATTAACTCCGCCATTAATGCTACTAGAGCCAACGTCGCCATGACCGCCCTTATTGGTCCTGCAAATTCGGTTTCCTTAGACTCCCAATAAAACAGCCACTCCTGAAGTATCGGAATCAAGAAGAGAACCACTAATAGGAAAAGAAGGAGGGCGAAGGGGAAAGCAATTAATGGAATTCTGGAAGCTGGCGCTACTGCGTTCAGAAAAATCGCGAGTAGTATCAGACTTGCTACATCTTCAATGAACACCGCTGACATCAGTAACGACTTCATTTTTGATTCGACGTTAAACTCCCTCAAAAAGGGGGCAATTACCCCAATAGAGGATGAGCTGAAGACAACACCTAGCAGCAACGACGCAATGACGCCAATGCCCCAAAAAAACCCGACGGCAAATCCTGTGATAAAGGGGAGACCACTGTTCAAGAGCGAGAACAAAAAGACATCCTTTCGGGCCTTTTTTAGAACTGAAAAATTCGTGTCCAACCCGGCGGTGAACATAAGAAAGACAAGCCCAAGAGTCGCAAGAAAGTGCGTCACCTCCCCCGGACTGACCCATCCGAAGCCGTAAGGTCCCAGAATCATCCCTGCAAAGATGACTGCAGTAACCCAAGGTATCTGAAATCGCTTCAGTATTAATGGAAAAAATAACGCTGCCGCAATCCAAATTAAAAAGAGAAGAAAGTGCTCCAACTCCACCACCTAACCAACAATTTACTATTGTCCACTCTAATTAATTGCATACGCGCGAGTTCACCTTAAATTATGTTTAGCTGTCTGATAGCAAGGCTTCGGCCACTTCTCTGGCCTTGGTTCCTGTTAGAGGGTTTGTTGCGATCCTGTTTAAGTAGTCTTTCCAAGAGAGATTTAGACCGCGTTTCCATAGCACATATTTTTTAGTTATGTTTTGATGCGCTTTCGCATGTAGCCGACAAAACTCTGTGCTCATTGCTTTCTTCCCGCATATTCGACACTTCACCTTGTGCGTTTTCCCCCTTTTTTGGGGCACATTGGGTTTACGCACAACCTCCAGGGCCATTTGCGTCTCGACACGATTTTTACAATCGGTGATCCACACGATTTACAATTTTTTCTGGTTGGGGCTACGGTGCCTTGTTGAGGAAGGGGAAAAGACTTTGTGCAGGTGCCTTTAAAGTAATTGCTGCATCCGATGAAACGCTTTCCAGTTTTGCGGGAATGGAGAGTCATGAGTTCACCAGTGTGACATGAAGGGCATCTGCCGATTGTGTTCTTCCGCAGCTTGACTTGTTTAACAGCTTCGGCTAAGGTTGTGCCTATTGCTTGCTCCTGTCTCCTCAGTTCTTCCAAGACTGGCCTTAAATGGTTGACAGCTTCTAGCAGGACATTTTCTCGTTTTTCTTTGCCCTCTTGGATTCGTCGCATCTTTTCTTCAAGCGCTCGTGTGAACTCTACTGAGATCACCGTGGAAGCATGTTTTTGGAGGATTTCTGTGACCTTCTGTCCAAGCTCTGTTACCTTAATGCTTCTCTCTGCTATGTAGTTTCTATCATAAAGAGTTTGGATGACGTCGGCTCTTGTGGCCTTTGTGCCTATTTGTTGAGTTTCCATCTCCTTAAGGAGGCTGTTGGGGTTGAAACGGACAGGTGGGTGGGTAAATTTATCCTCGCAGATTATGCTTTCTATCTCAACCTTACTTCCTTCTGTGATTTTAGGAAGGAAGATTTCGCTGGAGCGAATGTAAGGTTTATAAAAACGCATCCACCCTTCGTTAAGAATTTTGTGTCCATGCAGGTAGAAGTGGTGGCCATTGACCTCGATATCCGCCTTCAGGCTTTGCTTTACGGCGGGATCTCCAAAGGCTGCCATGAAGCGTCTCACAATTAGGTTCCAAAGTTTTTTTTCTGATGTGCGTAGTTTGCGTTCTGGCGAGTTTCCTGTTGGATGGATGGCTGGATGTGCGGGGTCGTCTCTTTTTCCCTCCTTTGGCTGCAATATTGCACGCGTCAGCAGGTCGGACGCTAGTTTTTGAAAGGTTGAGTTTGTGCCCAGTTTGGTGAGGATTAATTTGAAGTCGATCGTAGAGGGCAGTTTTTGGCTGCTCGTTCGTGGGTAGGAGATCAAGGCGTTTAAATAGAGCCGCTCTGCTATGCGGGCTGTTTGTTTGGGATTCAAGTCAAATAGGCGGTAAGCTTCGCTTTGTAGGGTGCTCAGGTCGAAGGGTGCTAGGGGAGCTTGTTTGAATATTCTTTCCTCGATTTTTGTTGTTTCCCCCGGGATTCCTTGGCAGGCTTCAATGATAGCCTCTGCTTGGGCTTTGGTTCTTATTGTCTTCTTTTCATATTCCGCTTTGTAGATTTGGCCTTCTACTTCGATGTTAGTTTTTATGGTCCAGTAGGGCGTGGGGACAAAGCAGGCGATGGCGTTCTCTCGTAGAACTAGAAATCGTAAGGTGGGTCCTTGTACTCTGCCAGTGCTTAGAGCGGTGTAGCTGCCACTCACCCTCTTGATTGCTGAAATGAGTGCTCTGGAGAGATTTATGCCATAAAGCCAGTCGATTTCGTGTCTTGTTCTGCCCGCCTCGATGATGTTAAAATCCAGTCTTGATGAGAGCCGCTCATAGGCATGCTCCAAATCTGCCTTAGTTAATGTAGAAAATTTCATTCTCTTCGCAATGTCCGCTTTGCCGCACGCGTAGTTGAGAATGTTGTAGCCAATGAGGCTGCCTTCGATGTCGTAGTCGCAGCCATCTATGAAAACATCAGCGTTCTGTGCTAGTCTAGAAATCGTGGCAATCCAGATCTTGGACTGCTGGCTATCTCTTTTAACCATGTATTTGGGAAACCATTTAAAATCAAGCGCGGGGTACCTATTTTTTCGGCCTTCTGATTGACTAACAACGTAAAGATGCCCAAGAGCGGGGACTACTACTATTTTTCTGTCTCTTTCAGCAACGAAATAGGGGGCACCTTTCTCTCTGTGTGCTTTAGGCTTGCTTTCTTTGTCCAAAGCCTCTGCAATCCGCTCTGCAGCCGTTGGTTTTTCAGCAATTATCAAAACATGTTTTGCCATGAGGTTTCCTCAAAATTCCCTCAGTTTGCTACTGCGCCTCTAGCAGGCAGATTCGAATTAGATAAAGAACTGAGAGCAGCACGCCTATAAGAATTGTCGCCTCGAGACCACTTGCCAGCGCTGCGTGCTTGAGTCGCGTAATTTTCGGTGCAGCAATTTATAAGACAAAGCTTCGTTTCTTAAGCATGAACGAAGGAAGAACGTTCATGGCTGAATTGAAGGAAATTAAACTAGAGGAGATTCGCCCTAACAGGCTAAATCCGCGCCTCGAAATTAACATTGAACGATTAAACGAGCTTGCTGGGAGCATAGAACAAGTAGGTCTTCTCGAACCGCTTATTGTTCGCCCAACTGACAACGGATATGAAGTCGTCGTTGGCGAACGGCGTCTTCGTGCATCACAACAAGCAGGGCTACAAACAGTGCCTGCAATCGTTCGCACTTTTACAGATGAAGAAGTAATAGAACTGAATCTTATCGAAAACGTTCAGAGGGAAGACCTTAACGCTGCAGAAAAAGGAAACTGCTGCAAACATCTCCTAGAGGAGTACCCTGAAAAATATCCTTCTCAGGAAGCAGTTGCGAACAAAATCGGAGTTTCCGCGGACACAGTCAGCAACTGGCTTAAACTTGCCGAGGCTCCAACGGAAATTCAGAAGATTATTGCACCTGCTGAAAGGACCGGGGTGCCGCGAGAAATTGGTAAACTCGATTACAGCACAGCAGTCACGATTGCGCGAAAGATTGGAGAGCCCTCAAGACAAATCGAAGTTGCCAAGGAGATCTCGGCCAAGCCTGTTCACGGCCGAAAGGCACGTCAAGTTGTCGCAAAGGCTGCTGAACAGCCAGATAAACCTGCTGAGGAAATCGTAAAAGAAATTCTTGAGGAACCTTGTGAACTCATCTTCACTGCAACCGATAAGGCGCCTATTCTGGAGGGTCTGAAAACTCAAACCACCAGAATACGAACGCCCGATCCGAAAATGAGAATCTCAAACATAGTTCGCGCTACAGTCTTCGAACCTCGATTTGTGGATCTACGGATTACTTCTATTGAAAGAAAGCGGTTGAAGTATTTCACTGAAGAAGACGCTAAAGCTGAAGGTGGTTACAGTCTGGAAGAATTTCGAAGGCTTTGGGAGAGAAAACATAGCGAGTGGAATGCAAACCAGCTTGTTTACTTGATCCGCTTTGAAAAAGTCTAGCCTCTTCGTTCTACCCAAGCGAACTTTTTCTGCAGTGCTTTGGGGTAATAAAGTTTCCAGTCGAAATCTACTTTTCGACCCCAATTGTAGTAAATTCGCGGGTCTATGTAGCTCTTTAAAGACGTTCCAAGGTTATAGTCTCTGGTTTCACGGTAAGCCTTTATTTTAAACTCCAAAATGCGAGCCCGCTTCTGCGAGCTTGCAGTGTTCTTTGCTTTTAACTTCTTTAGTCGATCCGTCTTCTTAGTTAGAGATGCTTTCCATTTCCTGGGTTGCTTCCTTTTGTGATTGCAGACGATAGCTGCTTCAAGATTGGCCATCGTGGCAACGTGCTTTTTCTCGTAGTCTGGGTCGGGCTTGGTGATGTCTGAACTGTAGAGGAAGTCAGCTACCACTTTGGAGGCGTGGTACGTTCTGAAAACTTTGGATGAGATGTTGGGTACAACTTCGTCTAGAAAAACGGAGACATTTTTCGACCGCACTCCTTCAAAGATGGATGATTGCGCAGATTGCACAAGTCCTTTGATGTTGCTGAGGACTTTTGGTGGTAGTCTTATAGTTTTTTTCCATCTAACTGCATCTTTACCTAGAAAATCAAAGGTAACAGCGTTGTTTTTCCCAAAGGTTATATGTTTAGGTTTGAGTGTTGTGGCTCCGACTGTGTCTGCTTCGTCTTTATCTTTTTCGTCTCCTACTCGTAGTTTCAAAGAGTCGATTAGGTAACATACAGTAGCTATCTTGCGCCGTGTGGGGTCTTCTGCATCAAGGTTGATTACTATATGTTTTCTCACATCTTCGATCCGTTTGCTAAGCTCTATGGCCATATCGAACTTTCTTATGTCTTTCTGCTGCTTCAGTGGTGACGAATCTGCCAGCCAAATGTATTTCTCTTTGCCTCGAAGTTGGTCGTCAAACTTTGCGATCCACATGCTGTTAGGTTGCCACACGATGTTCTTCCATTCACCAGAGGGTCGCGGCGCGTCAGGAGAAAGGTTGAGAACTATGTCTTTCTTACTCGGCCCTTGTTTCCAATGACCTCTTAAAGGATGTTTTCCCCGTCCCATAAATATACTGGACGGTTCTGCAGTGTAATTACCAACTTCTACTTTAGTGCCATCTACTATGGCGAAGCCGAATTTTTCTTTGTTTTTCTCTCGGATTTTCTTACGTTCAGCAGCTAATTCTTTCTTTTCTTCTTTGGTAAGGCTCAGCTTGTAGGCCCTTTCTTTCTCAACAAGCCTTATCACTGGAGAAAAGTCAAAGTCTTCTTGGGAGACCGTTCTTTTTATACCAAGGGCTTCTCGGAAGTCGTGGAAGAAATTCTCTGCGAACACAGAATCCTCTACATAGTCTGTACCAAGTTTCTTGACCCACGCGACCGCCATCTCTTCTTGCTCTGGCGTTAAATCTACACGTCTGCCTTGAACTGTGATATGCAGCTTTTTCCATTCAGGTCTTTTTGGGACGAGGACGCCGTTGTGAACCAGCTTTTTCATTAGATCTTCCCATTTATGTTTCGATTAGTTTCAATTAAACTTTTAACGTAAAACAAACGCGAAAACGCGCGTGCGCGATGAGAAGTCATGCCTAAAAGTTTTGCTTGCGGTCAATTGAATTTAATCGAGTCAACAACAGTAAAACAAGTACGTAATTAGGGT
>CP070835.1:1374791-1380424 GCA_020341775.1 Candidatus Bathyarchaeota archaeon | reverse complement strand
TGAATGAAAGCTCTTTGATGACTCTATTTGTAACAGTTATGAAGCTTTGAATGTCCTCCAAGTACATTCCCCAGTCATTCCTAAAATCAGCTAGTTGTTGAGCATAGTTTCTGTAATTTTTATGCAATACTATGAATATGCCTGTTAAGCCCATTCCCTCTCCTGGTGAAACGAAAATAGCATTTGGAAATTTCTTAGCATATTCTCTAACTTTTTCGGTTAACTCATCAGAGATTACTTTCGGGTCCATTTTAACAAACGTAAATGCCATTAATTCAAAGCCTAGTTTTCTCCAATCAGGAATAATTGTGTAACTTCTAATGAAACCTTCCCGTTCTAATTTGCCCCGAGTACGTGTGATAGTCGGCTGTGAAACTCCTAGCTTCTTGGCAAGTTTTCTGTCACTTTGTTTGGAATCTCGAAGTAACTCTATCAATAATTTCTTCGACAAATCTTTTCGCATAATTAAATCTATGATCAGGTTAGATTTACATCTTTTGACGCGTAAGGAAGATAATTGAATATTAAATTATACTTCACACATCATTTATTTTGCGCGTGCGCATTGGATTACTTTAACGTTTCCTGCAAAGTTCATAGATTCTTGTGATACCTTTAATGAGACCGCTAAGACTAGCTAGAACATATAACATTTATGTTCTATATTTATGTTCTACATGGAAGCGATTTGAGGTGGTGGTGAGGAACCACAGCCATCAAACCATGAAGGTTATAGGAGGCACTTTAAAGAGCGTCGGTGAGAGGGGCGAGACAATAGACGACATTGTTAATAGGCTCTTACACAGAGTGTCTAGAAGGAAAAGAAATTGAGTAACGAAATTTGCAGTTGTGGACACGCTGAATCTGAACATGGAGAAATTATTTGGGTACGCGCTCAATGGGTGTTGAAAGGACAAGGAATGTGCATGAATAGGGAATGCTCCTGTCCGGAGTTTAACGCGAGAGATTAGATAGGCGCGCGAAAAATTAGGTTTCTTGATCGATTTTGCGGAGTACATTGAACTCGTATCCTTAGCCTTCGCAATAGCTTTCATGTATGCAAATTCTAAGCTTACTGGAAGTAAGATTTGAACACGTCTGGGAAAAAAGCAATTGGCAACACTTCTGGAAGCTCAAGCAAATGCGCGCGCGCCCAAAGTTTTTGGATTCCTAATCCTAAAAAGGGGAAAAGAGGATTGTTGTGTTGTTATGCCCATGTCAGGTAGAAGCTTAGCGAGATGTACCCGATGGTGGCTAGACCCGTTTCGGCATAGAACTGAAATTCTGCGTTTGGAACGGGTATGGTTATTGCTGTCATTGTGCTGCTGCTGGTCAACGCAAACGTTGAGACGTCAATGGGAGCTAGTGTAGTGTGACCTGAGTCATGCATTATGCCTCTGATTGTTACAGTTATAGTCTCTGAAGCGGTTAGGTCGGAAGCAAATGCTAATACGTGAAGCTGTCCAAAACCAGACGCATTGAAAAAGGCACTCGCCTTAGTTTCGTCTACATCCATAAATTGAAACCACCATACGCTAACCTCCGTGCTGATTGGCCAATTGGTGACTGTCACGTTCTTTGTCGGATCCCCCAAAGTGCCGAACAGTTTGGCCGTGTAAGCCACGTCTTTGATGTCGATTTTGCCGTCATCGTTGATGTCGGCCCAGGGGTCGTATTGACTGGCGGTTAGACCCACAACAAATGGTGAGACCAACAGAAAAGCTATAAACACGGCATTAACAAACTTCAAGGATGAAATACTCATATTCGAAACTCACCTCCTTCCTTCTCCCAAAGTAATCATCATATAGTTAGTACGCCAATTATTGTTTATGGAGTAATCTTCCAGGCATGTGCGTGCCTCAAGCAAAACTCTTTTATTTGCCAAATATCAAGCTTGAGAGCAGGTCGAATAATAGGGAGATAGCTGTATGACTAATCATGGCTTTGGCATTATAACACTAAGAAGTAGCAAAAGCAACGAGGCTGCTAAAATGAATATCGCACGGTGCATCTCAAACGTTCCAGGGATAGTGTACGCTCATGCTGTTCATCAAGTCTTCACCGGTGATTCGGAGGACGAAATGGCGAAAAAAATGCGGGCGCAAGAGGATTCCCAGTGGGATATCGTTTTTGAGATGGAACGTGGGCTCAGTCGATCAGAACTCGACGATATCTATGCGTGTGCCAGAGAGGAACAGCATGAGAGTTCCCTTACTCTTATTACCACAAAACACCCAAATTACCAACGTGGGCACGGCGTAAAGCATCCTTAGACGTTAGACAAGCGGTTCCAATAATTTCATCCCCCTTTTTATATGACTCACAGATTGAGTTGTATGGATTAGATCGCAAGCAACTTTGAAGTCTATTATTCACGTAAGACTTTTCTGCTTGGAATCGTCTAAGTTTTTATTGGTTCGTTCTAATGTTTCGGGGAGAAGAGGCTGAAGAAGCGATAGGCAAGGCCAAGTTGCTCGAGAGGAAGAGTGATTGGCTGAAGGCTGCTGACCTTTATGAGCAGGCTTTGTGTAGGATTAACAAAGGTGATTCCTTAAAAAGAGGAAGCATTCAAGAACAGATAGGTCATTGCCTCCATCGTGCCTCGTTTCAAGCAGAGAATCAAGCAGAGTGCAGAGAGAGAAAGCAGCAAGCTGTTGAAGCGTATGAGCAAGCGTGTAAATTCCACGCTGGGCTGGGGGACAGCCAGGAAAATGGCTGGATGTTCCGCTGTAAGGCGATGGCTAAATATCTGGGCTACTGGTTAACGTCAGACTCTTCCGAAAGAAGAAGGCTCCTTGATGAATGCTTAGAGTTTGAAAGGAAGGCTCTGATGACTTTCTGGAGTTCGAGGAATGTCCACGAATATGGCAAGACTTACAACGAACTTTCAAATCCCATATGGTTCAGAGTTTTCCTCGAATGGGATAGACAAGCTGTAGAGCGACTTGTTGCGGAAGGGGTGCAGTGGGGCGAAAAGGCGGTTGCAGCCCTGGCAGAGAGTGGAAACTCAAGAGAGATTGCTCGAGCCTACTTGACTTCTGCGATTTATTTAACTATTTTTGAATATCTTTTCGTTGCAGATCCGGAAAAAAAAGAGCAATACCGTTTAAGAATTGTTAAGCACCTGCAGGACGCAGTTGAACTTCTTCAGAGATTTGGAGACGCTTATTCGGTCGGGCTGTCTTATTTTTGGTTGGGATATAATACGGCTGGACCAGAGAGCAAGAAAAATTTCGAGAAGGCCTTGGAATTCGGTAGCAAGACGCAGGACAACCTCTTAAAAGCTATTGCAAAGGATCAATTAGCTCTTGCAGGTTATTGGAAAGCAATCGCAACTGAGAATCCCAATCGACGAATGAAACTGGCCAAACTCGCCATGAAGTTGTATGATGAAGCTCAGCACTCGGCCTCGATCATATCCCATGTGAGCCTAAGATCTGGTTTGATAGCTTCTCCCGGAGGATATGCAGAGCATTACCTTACTCTAGCTGAGTGGGAAACCAATGCGAAGAGCAAACTGATGTTCCTAAAGAAGTCAGAGAAAGCCGGGGAGAAAGCCTTGAAAATTTCTGAAGATTCAGATATTCCAATAATCATCCAAGCCATGAATCATGTGCTGAGCAAGAACCAGGAAGCTCAAGCTCTTGTGGAGACAGACAGCGCCCGGAAAAAAACGTTCTTGAAGAGAGCTTTGAGTAGCAGAGAAAGAAGCACTGAAATTCTAGATCAATGGAATCCCTTTAACTACTGGAATCGAGGAGTGAACTATAATTATCTTGCTGAAATAAGAGGCGAGCTAAGCTCTCTAGAGATGGATGTTAAGAACAGGAGAAGACTACTTGAAGAAGCCATAGCGGATAAGGAAAAGTGTCTCAAATTATGCAGCAAAATGGCCCCTTATTGGGAGAGTCAGGGCGACATAGGTATCTTTTATGCGCTGTATCGTTATCAAGATTCTTTCGGGACACTGCTGACTCGCTTATATGAGTTGACACACATCGTCAAACACTTAGGAAGAGCGATCGAAGTCTCGCGGAAAGCAGTCGAATCAGCAAAAAAGGCTAACTGCACTAGCCGGATGGCAGGATCATTTTGGAAAATCGCCAAAGCACAGGACGTTCTGAGAGAATACTTAAACGCGGCTGAAGCCTTCGAACGAGCTTCAAAAGCGTATGCTGAAGCAGCGGAAAAAATCCCTCCCTTGAAAGATTTCTATCAGGATCACGCCCTTTACATGCAAGCATGGAGTGAAATCGAAAAGGCAAAACACCATCACAGAAAAAAACAATATGAACTGGCGAAAGAACACTACGAAAAAGCTGCTGTCCTCCACAAAAAAACGGTGAGATGGCGATACATCAGCTCAAACTATTCAGCATTAGCCCGAGTAGAAGAAGCCGAAAACCTGAGTAGAAGAGAACAGACTGAAAAGGCGAAAACCCTCTTCCAACAAGCAGCCAAGTTATTTCTCGCTGTTGAGGAATCTATTAGAAATAAAAAGGGAAGAATTGAGGTCGAAGACGAGAGAGAGATGGCCACTGAGCTAAGTGAGGCTTCCAACGTGAGACGCGAATATTGTCTTGGAAGAATCGAATTGGAAGAAGCAAAAATCCTCGATAGACAAGGCAATCATGGCGGCAGCTCGCTGAAATATGGCGTTGCTGCAGAAAAATTCCAGAACATAATGGTTTTTATGAAACAGGAGTCTGAGCGCCAAGAGCTGAGACCGATCGTGGACCTTTCTCGAGCTTGGCAGTTGATGACACAAGCAGAAGCAGAAGCTTCGCCTGAATTGTATCTGCAGGCTTCTAGGCTCTTTGATGAAGCTAAAGAGCACAGCCTCGACGAAAAAGCCAAAGTATTGGCTTTGGGTCACAGCAGCTTTTGCAGAGCCCTCGAAGCTGGAACAAGGTTCGAAGACAGTGGAGACATGAAAACGTACTCGACCGCCAAAAAACACTTAGAGGCAGCTGCAAAACACTACATCAAAGCTGGCTTCAAAACTGCTGCAGAATATAGTCGAGCCACTAACAGGCTCTTCGATGCGTATATATATATGGACAGAGCAGAGACAGAAGCAAACCCAAAGAAGAAATCAGAACTTTACCAGATGGCTGAGACACTACTTCAAACTTCAGCAGACTCATATACTAAAGCAAAACATCCCGAAAAAAGCGAACAGGTTCAACGCCTTTTGGAAACTGTCAGAGAAGAAAAACAACTTGCTACATCACTAACCAAAATACTTCATGCTCCAACGATAACTTCAACAACAACCTCATTCTCAACGCCAACCGCAGCCCATGAACAGGCTGTCGGTCTTACAAGGTTTGAACACGCAGACATACAAGCAAACTTGATTGTCAGAGCCAAGGAGGTGAGAATTGGTGATGACATCGACTTCAGGATGGAGTTGATCAATGCAGGGAAGGCCCCAGCTGTACTTGTCAAGATTGACGACATAATGCCGAAAGGCTTCGAAATCGAAGAGGTGCCCGAGGTTTACACGGTTGAAGGCAGCCACCTCAACTTGAAGGGAAGGAGACTAGACCCGCTAAAGACCATCGATGTGAAAATCATTGTCAAACCGCGTGCCAAAGGTACACATACCATAAAACCTCGAATCCTAT
>CP070835.1:1350040-1374691 GCA_020341775.1 Candidatus Bathyarchaeota archaeon | reverse complement strand
CCTTAATTTTCGTGACTGGGCCGCTCAGCGGCACTATGGGGCCTACGGCTGGGAACGGGTATGCTGTTGTGTCGAAGTCCCCTGCAACGGGCGGGGTGGCTGAATCTAAAGCCCACGGCTTCTTTGGACCTGAATTGAAGCGGGCAGGGTACGACGCCGTCATTTTCACGGGCAAAGCCGAAAAACTTGTGTATGCGTGGATCGACGATGACGCCGTTCATTTGTTAGACGCTGAGCATCTGAGAGGCAAATCTCCCTACGAAACTGACACCGCCATCAGAGAAGAGCTTGGTGATCACTACATTCGCGTGTCGGCTATAGGTGAAGCTGGAGAGAAGCTGGTTCGGTTTGCTGCCATTATTAACGACGAGTTTAGAGCGATAGGGCGAACTGGTATGGGCGCTGTGATGGGGTCTAAAAACTTGAAGGCGGTGGCTGTTCGCGGAACTAACGACGTGAATGTGGCTGACCTTGAAGGATTCAAAGAGTTCATCAAAATGATTCATGAGCGCATGAAGGGCCCTGCGACGAGGAAGTATCGAACGTTGGGCACGCCGGAAAACGTTCTTGTTTTGAATGCGCTTGCGGCTTTGCCGACGCGGAACTTCACGCAGGCGACTTTTGAAGAGGCGGAGCAGGTGAGCGGGGAATACTTGAACGAACGTTATGTTAAGAAAATTATTGGATGTGCGACCTGTGCGATGCGGTGTGACCACGTGGCGGTGGTTCCGGAAGGTCCCTACAAAGGCTCTACGTCGAGAATGGAGTTTGAATGTTTGTGGGCGCTGGGACCCAGCTGTGGCGTTGGACGGTTGGATGCCATCATCGAGGCGATGCGGCTCTGCAACTACTATGGCGTCGATGGCATCTCCGCCGGAGTCACGGTTGGGTTTGCCATGGACTTGTTTGAGAATGGCGTTCTTTCGAAGGAGAAGGCGGATGGGTTGGATCTTCGCTTTGGGAACCACGAAGCGTTGATTGAACTGTTGAAGAAGATTGGCAGTCGCGAGGGTTGGCTGGGTGATGTGCTAGCTGAGGGTACGAAGAGAGCTGCCGAGAAAATCGGCAAAGGAGCTGAACAGTATGCTTGCCACATTCGAGGTTTGGAGTTGCCGGGCTATGACATACGGGGGCTGAAGACAGCGGCGTTGGGATTCGCCGTCTCGTTTCGAGGCGCGTGCCACCTTCGGTCAGGAGCGTATTCACCTGACGTCAAAGGAAAAGTGAATCGCTTTGCCATTGAGAAGGGCAGAGGAAAAATCGTTGTTGACGGTGAAGACCTGTACAACGTCATTGATTCTCTTATACTGTGCAAGTTCTCCCGTGGCACGTACTACGACGATCTTGACGACATGGCGAAATATTACGTGCTGGCCACGGGCATCGAAACGAGTGCTGAGGACTTGCGGAAGGCTGGTGAACGCATCAACAACTTGGCCAAGCTGTTCAACGTCCGCGAAGGCGTGGGAACACGGGAGTTTGCTGCGTTACCTCCCAAGATAATGAATACGCCGATTCCAGACGAGGGCGTCGCCAAAGGCGCCGTCGTAGGCAAAGATGAGTTTGAGCTTGGGTTAGACGACTACTATGCTGCGCGGGGATGGACACGCGAGGGGGTTCCCACCGTGGAAAAACTGGCAGAACTCGACTTAGGCGAATATGCTTACATCGTCAAGAAAGGAGGAAAGAAGTAGCATGGCGAAACTTCATGACAAGAAATTTGTTTCAGCCGACCCGGAAAAATGCATTGGCTGCTCTGTGTGCGAGTACACCTGTTCGATGGTGAAAGAAAAGACTTTCAACCCGACGAAGGCTCGAATCCGCGCCATCCGTCTGGGGCCTCTCGTGAATTTGGCTGTGGCATGTCGACTCTGTGAAGATCCTTCATGTGTTGCCGCCTGCCCCCGAGACGCGCTCGCTCAAGAGGAAAGCACAGGGATAATCTCGGTTGACGAGGACAAGTGCAACGGTTGTGGATGGTGCATTGAGGCGTGTGACTACGGCGCGATTATGTTGCACCCTGAAAGCAAAGTCGTCTACGTTTGCGACACCTGCAAAGACGAAGGAAAACCCCAGTGTGTTGAATGGTGTCCTGAGGAGGCCTTGGACTTTGTCACTGCAGATGTGCTGGCTCAGAAGGCTCGGCGAACTGCAGTGAAGAAGCTGTTTCAAGAGGCCGTGGAAAAAGCCTCGGAATGAACCGTGCCGACGACAAGCGGGCTAGAAATGTGGTTCAGTGATGGAAGCAGCCCAAAACGACGGTGAGAAACGGTTTCTGTCGGTCAATCCAGAGAAGTGTGTTGGGTGTAGCCTGTGCGAGTTTGCCTGCGCGATTGAACAGGAGGGCGTTTTAAACCCTCTTAAGTCTCGAATCCGCATCATCCGCGGTCCACCATTTATCCACATTGCAACCACCTGCAGACAATGTGAAGACACGCCTTGCATTCGAGCGTGTCCTAAAGAGGCTTTGTATCAGTCAGAGAAGACTGGCGCCATCCTCGTGGATGCAGAGAAATGTGACGGCTGCAGTTGGTGTTTGGAGGCTTGTGAATATGGCGCCATCCGATATGACCGCGACACGGGGACGGTAGTTATCTGCGACCTCTGTGATGGCGAGCCCAAATGTAAAGCGTTGTGTCCCGAAGAAGCCATAGACCTTGTGCCTGAAGAATCAGAGATTGCTCAGGCCTGGGTTGAAGCTTCGAAGAAATGGATTGACGCGTCTGAGAAGCTTGTCACAATGGCCAAAGGCGAAGGCGTCACCGACTTCTTAGTCGAAAGCCGCGAGATTATGGAACGCATCGACGAGAAATGTAGGGAGCTTTTCGCGAAGAAAAAGAAGTGACCCCGAATTTTTGGCGTCAGCGAGCACACGCAACCAACCTTCCCGCTAGTCGTACACTTTTAATCCGCGGGACTTCAAGGGGATTTTTATTCCTGGTCTGCTTAGCATTTTCAACAGTGGGTAGCCAATGGCTGCGGTGGCTAACAGACTGCTTAATGTTATGCTGATCGCCATCGCGATCCACGCGGGCACATTTAACCCAAAGACGTCGGGAGGGGCAAAGTACCACCACAGGTATCCACCGCCGACGATGGCGCCGATTGGGAGAGCAGCAGTTATGCAGGCCAGTAATTGGCGTTTTCTGAGAAGCAGAACGAGTGTTCCTGCGATTAGGTTGGCGATCGGCCCCAACACGACGTCGACGGGGCTGATGAAGGCGTAGACATTGGTCAGCACGCCGCCCACTGTTACACCTGCGATGACTGGCCAACCGAGTAACGCTGCCAGCACGATTAGACAGTCTGCAACGCGTAGCTGCACTGGTCCGGAGATGGCTGGGTTTCCAATCGTGGCTGCTTGAACTAGGTTTAGGGCAAAGTATAGACTTGCGAAAGCCGTTGTCAACGTGACATCTTTTGTGGCTACTCGCATTGTTTCACCTCCGCTCTTCCGGGATTTTTTGTGGCGGAACGGATGGGAGGTACCCACTCACCCGCCGACAATCCCTATCGCCACACTTGAGTTATAAACGTAGCGCCCTTTCTCCGGGGTCGTGCTATTCGATCTTTCTAGTCAGCTCGTGGAGGACGAAGGAGGAGGGCTTTAAGGCTTGTTTTACGGCGTTCCATCCGACTTGCGGATCGACTTCTTCGCTGCAGACGAAGACGTCTAACGCTGCGTATCGGTGTTCGGGCCACGTGTGGATTGCAATGTGTGTTTCGGCGAGAATGAGAATGACGGTGGTTCCTGTAGGCGAAAATTTGTGGTGGACGGGTCTAATGACTTTGCTTTGCATCCTTTGCGCTGCAGTTTTTAAGACGTCGATGAGGAACTCCGCGTCGTCAAGATTGCCTTTGCAGCCGTAAAGATCGACTAGCAGTTCTTTGATGTGTTTCATTTTTTCACTCCGGTTTGGGGTGGTCAGTCTATTCTCATGGTTGAGTGTTCTCTTTCAAAGCCGGCCTCCTCAAAGAACAAGGTGGCTTCGTGGTTGGCGGCAGACACTATGAGATCTATTCGGTGAATGCCCTTGTTCCTAAAGTGGTTTTTCGCGGTCTCTACGAGTCGTGTACCAATTCCTTGATGGCGGTATTCCGGCTTTACAATGACGGATTTAATATAGCCGAATTTTTCTTTCGTGTTTCTGTCTTTTTCGGTTCTCAACCACAGCCACCCGACAATTTCGTTGTCCAATAGCGCAACGTTGAGGTTGTCTGGCTCTCGTTTCGCAGCTTTTTCTAGTTTCTGCCTGTGATACGTCTCATCGAGAAACGGGGCGTCTGGAAAGGATTGCCTGGCGATCTGTCTTTCGAAGTCAAGTATTACGGGAAAATCGGGCCACGTGAACCTTCGAAACTTCAGTCTTCCCGCCAATGCTGTCTTCAATTTGTGTTTCTGGATAAGTTTGAAGCCCTTCGTTTTCTCGCAGGTGGGGCAGCCTTTCGCTTTCAACTCCTCAACCGTCTTGAAATGCTGGGTTGCGCCTACTTCGATTCTTTCGCCGCATCTGCACTGATACTCGCGCAGCGTCTGCGTGATTTCGCCCGTGTAGAGTTTGCCATCGAAGAAGCCCTTGACATGGGGCTTCATCTTTTCGGTCGCTTCAAGACGTGCCAGAAAAGTCGTGTTGGCATGCATTTCTGCGCCTTCGTAAATGTTGAATCGGGGAACATGCTCCACGATTGCGAGTCCCATTGAGTTCAAAGTTGTCTGCATCTGCAACATCCTTCTGGGAGGCTGGTGCGCGAAAGCCAAATACAAGCTTGCGCCTCTGCGACGATGAAGGGCTGTTATGCCCCGGGAGATGAACAAGTTTAAGCCAGGAAGTGTGTATGGCGGATCGGTGAATGCGACGTCAAATTTGTGATGCAGCTGCTGTGGCAAAGGCTTCCTGAGGTCATGTTCGAAACAGTGGATTTGGAGGTCTTCTTCTTGGGATACGAGTTGAAGCGCGTTAAGGAGCCTTTGGTCCACGTCGACGACGGCTATTTCTCTTGCAGCTTTCAGTAGCCCTACTGCTACGGATGTGAAGTCGTCGTCGCCCAGAAAAATGATCCGTCTCCCTTCCAAGTCGCCCTTTTCCAACATGAACAACGCTCTTAAGAGCGCTGTTTCCGGCGTTCCGTGTGCTTGATCAAGCCAGAACAACGGTCTCGGCCTGCTAGGCAGGTGCTTCCTAAGCAGGGTCAGAATGGGCGCGAATTGGCTGGGCATTCGGATACTTCTGCCCTCACACTTTGAGCAGATCAGAGGATGTTTGTATACGAGTCCTAACTGTTCTTGGGCGAATTTTTCACCCTTCGGGGTTAGAGAGGCGCCACCGTTTCTCGCCACCATGCCTTCTTTTTCCAACTCTCTTCTAACGGCAGCAACGACTGGCAGCGGCAGCTGTGTTTGGATGGCCAGCTCTTTGGTTCCGATTTTTTGGTTCCTGAAAATTTCGCGCAGTACTTTCCTGACCCCTTCGGGTCCTTCTCGCAGCTGGGCTCGTTCAGAAACAGTCTTCAGCAAACCAGCTCCGTGTTTCTCTGATTGCATAACGGTTTTTCTCTGTCGTCGGTTAAGCTTCAATGACGCCGAAGGGAATATTTAGTCTTTATGTTCTCTTCGGAGGCGCCTTGCTGGATTTGTGTTGTACAGCTATGCGGTAATGCTTATTAGGAGTAAGTATCTGAAATATCACTAGACAATATGTTTGTTGGTTGGTTGCCGTGAAGTCGAGAGAGCTGGTTTGCCCCTATTCTCGGTGCGGACAGTCGTTTGAGCGGCCGGTGTTGTTCACTGATAGTTCGCGGCTTCCACGGGAAACATACTATGTTTGTCCCCATTGCTTGCTGCGGTTGGAGTTGTTGTTGGAGAGTGATGTTAGCGACGGGCAGGTTCTCGTGAAGGCCATGGACGATGAAAGGCTGGTTTCAATGAGCGGCGGGAATTTTGGGGAAGCTGTTTCGAGCATGGCAACCAGCAGGCCTTCCAAGCGGTGTCGACACTTTGTGGGATATTTGCGGGGGCTGCCGGAGAACGCTGGAATTCCGGATGAATGCGCGGTTTGCTCGATTATTATGAAGTGCTACATCAGGACAGAATGATGTCGTGAATGTCGGCGCCGTGGAGCATGCGCCTCAGCGTTGAGACAAGTCTTCTCAGACTTCTTCCATCTTCAAACACAGCTTATATAAGCAACCTTGCAGTATAAGCTTGCACTCACATTTGTCATAAAGGAAAATGCTGACCATGAGCGCCACAACAACTCTCCAAACGCCTGTCTGCACTAGCTGCAATCGCACTATACCGCCGGGTGAAAAGGCGACCAAGCTTCTGTGCCCTAACTGCGGCGAAATAATTATATGGAGATGCCAAAAATGCCGTCGATTTGGACGCCAATACAAATGTCCAAAATGCACTTTCATGGGGCCGTAGACCTTGGCAAACGTCGTCGTAACCTATAAGATCTTTCCCACGGGCATCGAGGTCGACTTTGAAGACCTCCACAAACAGATAGAAAAGGGCCTTCCATCGCAAGCGCGACTTTTCGGGAATTACCAGACTGAGCCCATCGCCTTCGGACTCAACGCCCTCATCACTCACATCCAAATCCCAGAGGACCAAACCGGCGTCTTGGAGGCCGTGGAAAAAGCCATAGAAAACATTCCTACGGTAAGCCAAATCCAAACTCTCATGGTGAGGCGAGCGCGATAACAAACCTAAAATAACCTTTAACCTTTATAAATAACCCAGCCTTTCTCACTTTCCTCTATTCCACTCAACAATTGAGAAGTGAACACAAAAATGAGCGAAATCCAACTTCGAGTAGGTGATGCCAAGCAGAGAGACGTCGGTCGAGGCATAGCCCGCATCGACCAGAAAACAATGGAGAAGCTGAACATCAGCGCAGGCGACGTCATCCAAATCACGGGCAAACGAACTACGAGTGCAATCGCCTGGCCTGCCTACAGTGAAGATCAAGATCGCGGTGTCATTCGCATCGACGGCTTCACTCGCAAAAACGCCGGTGTCGCCATAAACGAATACGTGACGATCAAATCTGCCGCTGTCCGAAACGCGACTAACGTGGTCTTGGCTCCCGTTGACATGCGCCTCAACGTCGACCAGGATTTCACCAACTTCGTTAAGAACCGCCTCATGGAACGTACCTTCGTCGAAGGAGACACAACTCTCGTGATGATGCTTGGCCACGCGATTCCCTTCACGGTCACTAAAAGTCGCCCACATGGCATCGTTCGAATCGCCAAAGGCACGAACCTCCAAATACTCAACGAGCCGGCTCCAGAAGCCAAAGGGCTTCCACGGACAACCTACGAAGACATAGGTGGGCTCCACGAAGAACTCCAGCGAGTACGAGAGATGGTTGAACTGCCCTTGAGGCATCCTGAACTCTTCCAACGACTCGGCATCGACCCCCCTAAAGGCGTTCTGCTTCACGGTCCACCCGGCTGCGGAAAGACGCTTCTCGCCCGAGCTGTCGCAAACGAGTCAGAAGCCAACTTTTTTTCGATCAATGGCCCTGAAATAATGAGCAAATTTTATGGGGAGTCCGAAGCACGGCTGCGAGAAATTTTCCAGCAGTCACAGCAGAACGCGCCTAGCATCATCTTCATCGACGAGTTGGACGCCATTGCTCCGAAGCGGGAAGAGGTGACGGGTGAAGTGGAAAGGCGGGTAGTTGCTCAGCTGTTGGCGCTCATGGACGGTCTGGGTGGGCGTGGAAACGTGATTGTCATCGGCGCTACGAACAGGCCGCAAGCGCTGGATCCTGCTCTTCGTCGGCCAGGTCGATTTGACAGAGAGATCGAGATTGGCGTGCCCGACAAGGAGGCGCGTCATGAGATTTTACAGATTCACACTAGGGGAATGCCTTTGTCCGAGGATGTTGCTTTGAAAAAGTTGGCTGAGATGACGCACGGCTATACGGGCGCTGATTTGGCGGCTTTGGGGAGGGAGACGGCGATGAAGGCGTTGCGGCGATATTTGCCTGAGATTAATTTGGAAGAGGAGCACATTCCTCCGTCTGTGCTCGAGAAGATGGATGTGCGAATGGAGGATTTCTCGAATGCGTATAGGGAAATTACCCCGACGGCTATGCGGGAGGTGTACATTGAGACGCCGACGGTGAATTGGAGTGACATTGGCGGGTTGGATAGTGTGAAGCAGGAGCTGATTGAGGCGGTTGAGTGGCCTTTGAAAAACGCTGAGGTGTTCAGCCGATTGGGCATACGACCACCCAAGGGCATCATGCTGTTTGGGCCTCCTGGTTGTGGTAAGACAATGTTAGCCCGGGCTGTGGCCACTGAGAGTGAAGCAAACTTCATTACAATTAAGGGCCCAGAAGTTTTCAGCAAGTGGGTCGGAGAGTCCGAGAAGGCAATCAGGGAGGTTTTCCGCAAGGCTCGGATGGCTTCACCGGCAGTGGTGTTCTTTGACGAGTTTGACTCTCTCGTGCCCCGACGAGGCATGGGATTTGCCGACAGCGGCGTGACCGAACGTGTCATCAGCCAGCTTCTCACGGAGATGGATGGCATAATTTCCTTGAAAGACGTGGTGGTGATAGCTGCCACCAATCGACCAGACATCATTGATCGCGCTGTGCTGCGTCCGGGACGTTTTGATCGGTTAATCTATGTTCCAGAGCCAAGTGAGGCTGCTCGATTGAAAATCTTCAAGATCTACACGAAGGAGATGCCGTTGGGAGCCAATGTGGACTTGAGCGTTTTGGCGAGGCAATCCAAAGGGTATAGTGGTGCTGACATTCAAGCCCTCTGCCGTGAGGCTGCTTTGAATGCGTTGAGGCGGGACATAAGCTCAAAAATAGTGACGATGAACGACTTCAACGAAGCCGTGACGAAGATTGGCCCCACAATTTCGCCTGACATGGAAACGTGGTACAAAAATTTCGTCAAGCAGGTGAGGCGCGTACAGAAGCCTACTACACCTGTTGCGTAGAAGGAGGTTTTTAGATCTCCGTCAAAATTTGGCATCCCTATCCTCTTCCCATCGTCATTGTCGAGTTGCTGCAGCGAAAAGGGCCAACGACCGATGTGGAGCTTCATGACATGGTGAGAGAGATTCGAGGCGAAATAAGCTTCAGCGCCGTCAACTCGGCGTTGATGCGGTTGGAGTTGAAGGGCATAATTCACGTTTCTTCTCTGGCTCGAGGAAAGCGGCGAGTAGAACTAATCAAGAAGGATCGCGAGGGCTCGTAGCAGCAGTTTTTGTGGCTGACAGAGGCTGGATGGCCCGATGGAATCTACCCGTTAGGTGGGGCTGGATCCCTCGCGGACGATTCTACTGCTGCGTGGTTTCTCCCTTTGCTGCTCGTCTGGCGGTTTGTCCGAGTTTGGTGGAGGGAGTGTAGGCTCCGCCTGCAAAGGTGAAGTCGCATTTTCCGCATTCCCAAACTCCAACGCTTCTCCGTTTTACTGCGCGTGTGTTGCATTGGGGACATCTGTGGCTTTTCTTAGTCTCAGTTAATACTTCCCTGTATCTTTTTCTGACAGTGGCGCCGTAACGAGCCCGCAACCCGCCTGTGGGACCGACCTTCTTCGTCTTTCCCATCAGTCTTTCACCACTAGCTTGCGGATCTCAGACGTCTTCTCTTGGGCGATGTTTGCGATTTCCAAGATTTGCTCTTTGGTGAAGTAGCCAGTTCCACCCTTTTGGAGGGCGCATATTTTATCGTCCTTTCCGAAGGTCATTGTTAGTCGTGCGTCCATCACTTGTTCTTCTTCTAGCCAGGGGTCAACGACGAATTTGCCATTTATCTTCGCAAACGTTACGGCGATTGGGTGGTTTTGTATTGGCAGTGGAGTGTATCCAGGCTTTACTTTGACCTCGCCTTCCTCCATCTCATATTTGAACATCTTCGTATTGAGCAAGGCTGCTAAGGCTGCGAGGGCGGACGCGTCGATAAGATTTCCATCGTGATTGAGCACGTAGACGTCTATGAAGGCAACTAGCACTTTCTTTCCAGGCTCCAGACAAAGCTTCTTGAGGTCGATTGCTTTTGACTCCCGTATTCCTCGGTCTACAACTCTTGAGAGTTCGATAGCGTTCTCGTTTGGAGGACCAGGCTCAAATGAGGGCGACGCTAATGGAACAAGCTCAGCGTTTACTGTTAAGACTCCTTCATTTGGAGTGTCTGGAAAAGGCGTGCCGACTTCAATTTTCACTCCCACCAAAACTTCGGTCTTGCCGAGGAGCACTCGTGCAGAACCTTCGGCTTTCTCGATGACGCCTACTTCCACTTTGATTTCTCGCGTTTCTGTCAGCTCTCGTCCGTCCAGCCTTTTCCCTTTACTAATCAGCTGGGCAATCTGCTTTTGCTTAACTCGGATAATCATTGACATTATTCTTCTATGTCCTCCTTCACAGCCACATACTTCACCTTTAAAGCTTCCTTCTGCAGCAGATAGAGCTGCTTGCAGCCTTCGAGAGAGAGGCTGATGGTCTTTTCGAATTCTTCCAAGGTCAATTGGCCATCCATTTGGAGGAGAGTTACGGCGTCTAGGTTGGGCATGTAAGCTAATGGAACGTCTGCTTCGCCCTTCTTGTCTTCTTGGTCAGTCAAGTCAAGCACCAGCTGACCTTCCACCTTTCCAGCAGCGCAGGCCGCCGTTAAATCTCGCATTGGAATACCTGCGTCGGCTAAAGCCAATGATGCAACTGTTATGCCCGCGCATCTTGTTCCGCCGTGGGCTTGAAGGACCTCTATAAAGAGGTCTATCGAAGTGCGTGGATAGTATTCTAAGAAGATTGAAGGCTCCAACGCTTCTCTGATTACTTTTGATAGTTCCACCTCCCTTCGCGAAGGAGCGGGCGACTTTCTTTCGTCCACCGAAAACGGTGCCATATGATATCGACATCTCAGACGAGAGCGATGTGGCAACGCAAGATGTTTCGGGTGCACCTCATGAGGGCCATAAACGGCCGCCAATATCTTGTTTTTTCCTTGCTCAATATAAGCTGAGCCGTCGGCGTTGTTGAGGACGCCGACTTCTATTTTTGTAGGTCTTAACTCGTCAGGCTTTCTTCCATCTGCTCTGACTCCATCTTTATCGATCATTTTCGCTTCTTTTTTAGTCATTCTTGGATTCACCTTCCTTTTCTTTTTTCAACATCTCTGTGACTCTGTTGGTCAGGCCACTGGTGTGAGATTCGCTTTCTATTTTTCGTATGGCCATAATTGCTAAGCGTTCTTCTTCAGGGGTCTTGCCTCTTACAAGTACGGTTCCATTTTGACCCAGAAGAACGTGGCATCCTGTCTCGCTTTTTATTATAGAAATCATCGAGCCTTTCCTTCCGATGACTCGCGGAATTTTCGTCGGAGTGATTTCCACAATTTGTCCCCGCGTGATTTTTCCGAGGCCTGGCTCTCGCACTGTTAGAAGAGGATCACGAGTTCTATCGTAGGACACTATCTTGGCTATGAGTAGGTCTCCCACATCGTAGATAGATGTTAGCTCATCTTTTTGTGGACGGTAGGAACGCTCCATCACATCTGAGGCGCGTAGAAGTGACGGGTAGGGCGCATCTATATCAATGATCCATCCGCCCATAGTGACGTCTGTCACCTTTCCGATTACAGTGTCTCCAACTTTTGGAGTGTAGAACGCCTTCAAGGCGACAACGTTGACCCTGCGTTCGCTATACTCCACCATTCCAACGCAAGACGCGTACAGTTTTCCCTCTTCCTTGAATGTGTTTTCCCCAGCAACGTAGTTTCCTTCAGCTAACAAATCGCCGGGAGTTACAAGTTGACGGTTCTCATAAAACGTGGGCATTTTCTCTTTCATCTCTTATTTTAGAGTACTTTTTTTTTTACAGCTTCTTAGCTTCTGCATTTCCTTTTGTTAGCTCTCCAAGCTTGTCCAGAAAGGGTCCATAAAGACCTGCTGGCATTTCGATTGTGGAGAACCATGAGCCGTCTGCACGCCACTCTTCCCGTTTTATTACGCCGTACCCCTTCACTGTTCCGTATGCCTTCGCAGCGTATTCGGGCGGAATGCGCACTTGCACCTGAATCTGCTCCATCTTTAGGGGAAGGATTGGGCGAAGAAGCTTTATCACATCTTTTGCTTGTTCTTCAGCGTCTATGAAAGCGTCTATGGAGTAGTGGATCTGCTCCATTGCTTGTTCGATGCGGAGGGGTGGATGTGGCAGGTTGGTTTTAGGGTCTACAGCTTGTCGTGCTATGAAGGCTATTATCTGCTTCCGCTTGTCTGCGGTCAGCCGCCGTCTCTGGTCGGTGGTAAGCTGCAATGTGCCCTTTTTCAGTATTGCCTCAGCGATTTTCTGTGTGTCTGTCGTGTTGAAAGCGGTCTTGAGTTTGTCTTCCCCAGCCTTTGTTCCTTTGTTGGCGTCGGTGAATATTGTGTCGGTCGCCAAAATTTCGGAGATTGGCGTGGTTTTGCCCATCGAAAAATTTAAGGCAGGTTCTGGTTTGACTAGGATTTCGAAGTGTTCACCGTTGCGGGTTATGCGTGCAACGGTATAGCGTTCACTCATCGCTCGGGTTCACTCTTACTCTAGAGTCTTCACGCGCTTTTCGACTTCGTCGTCAGGCATAATTTGGTAGGTCTTTGTGGCTGCAGGTATTCTGCTGATTTTTACGCGTATTTGTTCATCTCGTGATTGCAGAGCTTTTTTGAGGCTTTTGATTGCAAGGTTTGTAGTCTCATCTAGGTTGAGGTCTTCGCGGTATTCAGCTTTCAGAATGCCTTCCACCGTTTCTCTTCCGACTCCGACGGTTACTGCTTTGTAGGCTCTGTAAGTCCCGCTGGGGTCCGTGGAGAAGAGGCGGTTTCCCGACTTATCAATGCCGCCGAAGATTATTGAAACTCCGAAGGGGCGCACTCCAGCGTGTTGAGTGTAAAGCTGTTTTATGTCGCCAATGCGTTTTGAGAGAACCTCAACGTCCATCGGTTCGTCGTACATGAGTCTGTTGCTTTGACAGGTTACTCGTGCTTGGTCTATTAGAATTCGTGCATCTGAACCCAAACCGACCACTGCGGCGCCTACGTGGCTATCTACTGGAAACAGTTTCCATGTGAAGGCTGAGTCTTGCAGTTTCGATTCAAGTTTTTCTTCTGCACCTAAAACTATGCCTTCTCGGCAAACCAACCCTAGAATGGTTGCTCCTCGGTTTACGGTTTCGAGAGCATATTCTACTTGAAACAAGCGGCCGTCGGGGGAGAATACAGTTATGGCTCGATCATACGCTCCTGGGGCCGCAAATATTGACAATTACATTTCACCTCGCGCAGACGTTACTCATTTGCTTGACATGAATCAGCAAGCTACACTAAAAACCTTTTCGTTGGAATCTCGAATTTCCCGATTGCGTGAAAGGGCCATCGTGTTCCATCTTTGACTCGTGAAAACCTCCTAACCTTCACCGAAGAAATTTGGGCAGGAGATGCAACTGCATGACAACGTTTATTTTGGTTTTTCGCTGCCTTATTGGATGGTGCCATGTTTTGGGGGTTAACTTGAAAGATCTGGTGCCGAAAACGCAGGTCAACTTGCAGGATCTCGCCGGTAAGTCCGTAGCTGTTGACGCTTACAACGCGCTCTACCAGTTCTTAGCTATTATTCGGCAGCCCGATGGCACTCCACTGCGGGACAGCGCTGGGAGAGTTACCAGTCACCTTAGCGGGCTCCTTTATCGCACTTCCAACTTGGCCGAGATGGGCGTGAAAGTAGCGTATGTTTTCGATGGTGCTCCACCCGCTTTAAAGGAGATCGCGATTAAGCGACGAGTGAAGACGAAGGAGGAAGCGGTGGTTAAATATGAGCGGGCACTTGCAGCGGGTCGAATGGAAGAAGCTCGCACCTACGCTCAAGCCACGTCCCGTCTGAAAGACTACATGGAAGACGACGGCAAACATCTTTTGAGGCTTATGGGTATTCCATGGGTTCAAGCGCCAGGTGAAGGAGAAGCCCAAGCGGCCCACATGACCAAAAGGGGAGCTGCAGATTTTTGCGCCAGCCAAGACTACGATTCTCTTCTATTTGGTGCTCCGATGTTGATCCGCAACTTAACAATAAGCGGCAGACGCAAGCTTCCTCGAAAACCGGTCTACATAGACGTGATCCCCGAGGTCGTTGAACTAAGCAAGGTTTTGGCTGCACTGGAGGTTTCGTATGAGCAGCTGGTGGAGATAGGCATCCTTGTCGGGACGGACTACAACCCAGACGGAATTCGGGGTGTGGGACCAATAACAGCATTGAAACTCATGAAGGAGCGTGGCAGCCTAGAAAACCTGTTGAAAACGTCGCTCTCGAACATCGATTTCCCGGTGGACCCTCAACGAGTAAAGAACATATTTATCCATCCTGAAGTGACTGACAACTACAATCTTGCGTGGCGGGAGCCTGACGTGGAAGGCGTCGTGCAGTTTCTCTGTCTTGAACGCGACTTCACGGAAGATCGAGTGCGAAAAGCCTTGGAACGGATGACTAAAGGAATGAAAGAAGAAAGAGCCAAAACTCGGCTTGACGCGTTTTTCGGGTGAATCTGCTTAAACAGTGTGGCCGTAACGTCCCGTTAAGGGGACGAAGGCCACTCCCCCCAGGTTTTCTCGAGTCATGCCGCTGTCAACGTTCTTGCGCATGCGAATTAGCGTCTGAAATAGATGGACACTGCCTACGGGAATGACTAAGACTCCGCCAGCTTTGAGTTGGTCTAAGAGTGGCGCTGGAATCTCGGGAGCGGCTGCGGTCACTAAAATGCGGTCGTACGGACTCTGCTCGGAGTAGCCTAGTGAACCATCGCCATGGACCACCGTTACACGGTCGCCAAATCCATGTCGCATGATGTTTTCTCGGGCCAGCTGGGCCAGTTCGGCTACAATTTCCACGGTGTAAACATGTCCTTTTTCTGACCGAGGCGCATCTTTGGGCGCTACGATCTCTGCAATGGCGGCAGCATGCCAACCACAGCCTGCGCCGACCTCCAAAACGTGATGTCCAACTCTTAATTCTAAGGCTTCATTCATAATCGCCACCATGTGCGGGGCACTGACGGTCTGTCCTTTACCTATTGGCAACGGAGCATCCACCGTAGCGTAATCGCTTGCGCCTTCTGGTAAAAAGAGCACACGTGGCACTTGCTTCATGGCGCGGACAACATTGGGTGTTCGTAGCGCTCCATCGTTGACGAGGCTGTCAACCAGTAGGTCCCAAGTTTCTGTTCTCCGTCTCATCTTCGGCGCCACTTCACTCTACACTACAGCAAAGTTCCTTAAGAACTTACAAGTGTGGAGGAGGGCGGACTATTTTACGGTTACTGATTTAGCTAGGTTGCGTGGCATGTCGGGGTCGCATCCACGTTCGAGGGCCATGTGATAGGCGAAGAGTTGAAGTGGAACAACGTATGGGATAGGCGACAAAACCTCAGGGATGCCTTTGGTGATTTCTATGTAGTCGTCAGCTAACTGCATGATTTCGTCATCGCCTTCTTCGCACACTGCAATGACCGATGCGCCTCGCGCCTTCATCTCCATGATATTCCCTATCAGGGTTCTCCGCGTTTCATCTGGAGGGCAGACGAAGATCACGGGGAATCCCGGTTCTACAAGACTGATGGGTCCATGTTTGCTTTCGCCGGCTGGAAAGGCAATTGACGGCATGTAAGCAATCTCCATGAGTTTCAAACGGCCTTCGAGGGCGGTGGCGTAGCTGATCCCTCTTCCCAAAAAGAAGAAGCATTCTTTGCTTCTGTGTTTTTTCGCTAAGCTCTGAACTTTCTTTGACTGGGTCTCCACAATCTTTTCCACGATGTCGGGGATCTCTTCTATTTTCTCGTCGAGGAGGTCGATTTCTTCTTGGGAAATTTTGCCGCGTTTCTTGCCTAATCGAATAGCCAATTGCGAAAGCACGGAGAGTTGCGACGTGAAGGTTTTTGTAGCTGCCACGCCGATTTCGGGGCCTGATTGTTGCCCGATGTACACCCTGGAAACGCGAGTCAACGTGGAGCCTACTCCATTTGTCAATCCGAGGATTGTGGCTGCTCTTTGCCTCGCTGTCTCCACTGCAGCGAGGGTGTCGGCTGTTTCGCCTGACTGGCTGACTGCCAAGATTGTGCTGTCAATGTTCACGGATTTGCCATGTTGTTCGGTGAACTCTGAGGCGATCACGGGGTGCGTGGCTAGGAATGAGAGTTTCGAGAACATGTAGGACGCAGCCAGGCACGCGTGATATGAGGTGCCACAGGCCACCATGATTACTTCGCGTGCCCTGTCCAAAAACGTGGTCAACAGCTCTAAATACTTCTCTTGGAGTCGTAAGGTGTCACGAAGACAGCGTGGCTGTTCGTGGATTTCCTTCAACATGAAATGGGGGTACCCCTGTTTTTCAGCCATTCTCGGCGTCCAATCGACCAGTTTTGGGGTGCGGACCACAGTGCTGCCATCAACCAACTTCGTTATTTCGAAGCCCTTCTTGCTCAGTGTCACTAGTTCTCCATTCTCAACGTAAACTACCTTATTGGTTAGAGGTAGAAAAGCGGGAATGTCTGAAGCAAAATAGTAGGCATCGTCAGCGATGCCGAGAACGAGGGGGCTTTCGTTGCGGGCGCAAACGATTTTGTCAGGCTCTTGCGTGCAGACCGCTGCGACTGCATAGGACCCTACGAGTCGGTCGACAGCGCCCGCTACTGCGCTTCTAAAGCCGGAATACACATCTTCGCTGGGCTCAGTCTGTCTCTTTTTGAGGTTCTCCTCGATTAAATGCGCAATGGTCTCGGTGTCGGTTTTCGACTTGAACCTATGTCCCCTGTCTTCTAATTCCTTTTTGAGTTCAGCGAAGTTTTCTATTATTCCATTGTGGACAACCGCGATTCTTGGGGGATCGGAACAGCCAGATTGCGGATGAGCGTTAATTTGCAGGGGCGCTCCGTGAGTAGCCCAGCGGGTGTGTCCGACCCCAATTCTTCCGGGCAAGTCGTCGAGGTTTCGAATTGCATGAACGGCATCAATTTTTCCAGCATCCTTCTTGATGAAAAGCTGCTGATCTCTTAATGTCGCTTCACCGACCGAATCGTAGCCTCTATATTCAAGGCGCTTCAGAGCAGCATGAATCAGCGGTGCTGCGCGTCCTCTTTTGAGAATGCAGCCAAATATACCACACATCGGCTTTGCCTCGTCAAATCATTTCCCGTTATTGGTAGGATCTACTTACAAGGCGAGCTCTATAAGGATTCTTAACAAAAACGTCGTAGTGTAAAAAGTTTTTTCAGATAGGAGTTGACGTCGGCTGCTCAGTGGAGCGGAATTCACTGGCACTCTTGACGCAGTCCGGAGTCAACTGGGGGATTTTGTCCGCCGAAACTGGACTCCTTGCTTAACAGTTTCAATGGTTGATCTCAATTGCGCCACGTTGCTGAAAGCTACGCCTAATCTGTAGGAGCTGGTGGCCATTCTTACGGCTTCGGTAATTAGTCGTTTGGGATTGACGTAGAATGCTTTGAAATGCTGCAAAATCATTGAGCTTATCTCTTCAAAGGGAACGGCGCTAGGGACAACTTGGGGTACAAAGACACCTTCCTCCCAATGTTTATCCGCGTCCACAAATCCTCGAGCAACAAGGTCATTCCAAAGGGGCGACCCGACTGGTGCTCCAAGTATGTTAAAGGAAGGGACATTTATGTCAAGTTTCTGAGCGAAGTTCAAAGTGTTGTCGATTTCTCTGCGGGTCTCGTCTGGAGCTCCAACTATGAATGACCCTACGATGATGTCGATGCCTGCTTGCTGGGCGGCGCGAGTAGCTTTTCGCGATTGCTCAGGGGTTATGCGTTTTTTGTAGTAGTCAAGAATTCGCTGGTTTGCACTTTCGACTCCAAAATACAATATTCTGCACCCCGCCTTAACCATCTCTCTGAAAGTGTCGTAGCCGCAGTTGTCAACTCTCGAATCGCAGAACCATTGAATGCCTAATTTTCTTTTCCTTAACATGCGGCTGAGTTTGACTACACGCCGTGGATTGAGAGTAAAATTATCATCTACAAATAGGACCTGCCTGTAACCTTCGCTACTGAGAAACTCGAGCTCCTGGATGATGTTTTCAACCGACCTGGGTCTCCACACTCCGCGAGCAAATTTTCGACAGGCACAGAAAGTGCATTGAAACGGGCATCCTCGAGAAGAAAGGAGGGAAGTGAATTTTCGGGTGGCAGTTTTTACTCCGAAAATCCGGGAGCTGTACTCGCAGTCTGTTAAAAGGCGATTTGGAAACGGCAGAGAGTCCACGTCTGTTATGAGCGGTCTTTCAGGAGTTGCCGCTATTCGACCTTCACCATCTCGATACGTGATGCCATCCACTTTTTTGAGGCTTTCACCATTCAGGATACACCTTGCGAGGTCGAGGCTTGTGAGTTCTCCTTCTCCTCGTACGATTATGTCAACGTCAGGGTATCTTTTTAAGAGTCTCTCAGCGTTGAAGGTGGGGTGGTAATTGCCCAAAACCACGTGAAGGGCTGGATTCTCCCTCTTCACAAGCTTGGCAATCTTTCCCGCTTCGCGTGATGAACTGCCTAAAACTGAAAGACCTAGAAGGTCGGGGTTCTCCCTCTTTACCCAACTCACAGCTTGAGTTGTAGAGAAGCCCTTCGCTGCCTGGTCTAAGACGGAAACTTCAACGCCGGCCTGCTCTAAAACCGTGGCGCAATAGAGTATGCCTAGGGGGGGCCACGCGTCAGGACACATTGCCAAGGCTCCTTCAGAAAGCTTTGGTTGGATAAACGAGAACTTCGCTGTCATCGGTGTTCCTAGACTTTTTTAGGGATTTCTGCAATATGAATTTTCAGATAGGTTGGAGAGGAAGTTCGCCAAGCGCGAAACACTGTTTTGATGTGGCTGGGAAGCGGTCTAGATTCCAAAGTTGAAGCATTAACAAAATATTTATAACGGAACTCATTTATGCTGAAAAGAAGATCGTTGGAAAAGAAACTTTTAGTCGGCAAAGAGGGAAAGCTGCTTGAAACTAAAGAAATCGCAATTTACAGACGCCCAGAGCAACTAAAACTCATGCTGAACAAGCTGACTTGGCGAATTCTTCTGATGCTCAGCAAGAAAGAAATGTATCCGATGGCGATCGCCAAAGCACTCAACATTCACGAGCAAAAAGTCTATTATCATATTCGAAAGCTGCTGAAGGCTCACGCTATCGAAAAGGTGAAGGAAGAAGAGCGGAAGGGGGCAATCGCAAAGTATTACAGGGCAACCACCCCTGCGTTTGGAGTCGAACTGCCTTTTGGCGGCCATAAACAACGGCGAGGCGCCTCCCACTTTCTTGACAAAAAAACCCGACATTTTTTAACTCCTTTTTTGGGAGGTGGCTTTTTCGATGGGAAAGTCGTGGTGGGCAGCCCTGACCCTCACGGGCCCTTTAAAACAAGCGCTCGCGACGGACACTACGCATCCTACCTGACCTTCTTTCTGGGGCAGTACGTAGAGCTGCCTGATGAATTCGCCATAAAGCTGGACGTCGACATAAAGGCTGAAAAGGAAGAACGAAACAACCTGATCCTTGTGGGTGGCCCTGGAACCAACCTCATCACCCAAGAAATTAACAAGCATCTTCCAATCCGATTCAGCATGACGCCTTCGACACACGGCTTTCTTTTCGGAGGGTTGGTGTCTCAAAAAACAAAGAAAGTGTACACTGCTGACGCAATGGGACTGATTGCGAAGATACCGAACCCTTGGAGCGAAGAAAAAAGGATTATAGTATTTGCGGGCAACAAGGCCGTAGGGACAAAGGCCTGCGTCTTAGCGTTTGCGAAATTTTGGAAACTCACACTTAGAGGCTATCGCGGTGAAGACAGGTTTGCTTCGGTTGTGCACGGGTTTGATTTGGACGGTGATGGCAAAGTTGACTCCATCGAAGTGCTCGAATAACACGCTGAAGCGACGCTTGAACGCGCCGGTCACACGCACATCTTCAGGCGAACGCGATGTTTAATCTCGGTTCGAAATAAGTGATCTTGGTTTCATTTTATTTCCATTCGATTACCTTATTGTGTTCGTCCAAGATTGCTATTTTTGGTTTTTGATTTTTCAATTCCTTTTCTGTAAATAGACCAAACGTTGTTATTATTATTCTATCTCCTTTTTTGATTAGTCTCGCTGCCCCGCCATTCATAGTTATTTCTCCGTTTTTTCCAGGAATTGCATAAGTGATAACTCTCACTCCATTATCAATATCCCAGACATGAACCTTCTCATGCTCTACAATACCAACTTTGTCCATCAATTTTTTGTCGATAGTGATGCTGCCAGAATAATTAATGTTGGTATCAGTAACTTTGGCGCGATGAAGTTTGCTGATTAAAACTTCTCTCAACATTTTATCACCTTACCGGAACGTGTGCATGTCATCAGGCATTTTCCCTTCCAAAACTTCTTATTTAAACTTTAAAGCAGCATCTTTTATAATTTGTGCGTACACCTTGCCTTGAGGAATTGAAGTTTAAAAAAATTCAGCATGTTGATCGTTAACTCTTCCTAAACAAGGTGCTACATGCAAGAAGGTTCAAAATGAAAATCACTGAAACCATAAATGCTCATGGCCATGAAAACATTCTCGCCACCAACGAGAAAACGTTTGAAATCACAAAAGACACGTCTCTCACAAAGCGCGGAGACTGCATTATCGCTGTGGCAGCCGACAAAAATGGCAGAGAGTTGCACGAGAACTTCAAGGAAATGCTGACGAAACCCAACAGCAAGCTAATTATCATTATCCAAGCAGGAGGAGAAATGGAGACATTGGAAGCTTGGGGCGACACCAGACTCACGCTCAGCCATCCGACCGACCTAGTTGTTCGACGAAGCACCTACATTTGTGCTCGCACGCTGGCAATAAAGGCCAATAAAGTAGCCAATGACTTCTCGAGAGAACTTGTTACGAAGCTAAAAAACCCACAACAGGAAGTCACGATAACACTCATTGCCCAGAATAGCTCTTAGCTCTGCGACGAGACGGCTTCGGCGTGCACGTAACCTTGCTGCCTAAACCAACCTAGCCTACTGCACATTGGATCACCATTCCGATCCTAATTAACGGCGTAGCCGTCCACAGATTCAATTAGTGAAGGTACTCTTCCGTAAACCGAACGTTGGATTGAAAATATGGTTTCTAGCTTCATAACTCTTATCATACAAGCAATAATCCTCTATGATGATTTGAGATGAGTCAAAAGGAACTCTTTCTAAAAGAAGTGGTTCAGAAAATAGGGAACAACGTGGGTGACCAGTCAACGACTGAAAAGGTCGAGCAGTTTGCTAAACATGGCACTCTATTCTTATTCTTCGAAGTCATAAGCCTTAGAAAAGAACTCGAGAGACTCAAGCAGGAAGTCGAAATAAAGTAATACCGTTTCTGGAAAGACTCAGTCAAACTGGGCTACCATCGCTACGATGGCGGGCCCGACGGGAATTGAACCCGCGACCTACGGATTAAGAGTCCGCTGCTCTGCCTTGCTGAGCTACGGGCCCATCTGCTTCCTTTCAGAAAAGAACCTTCCCTTAGAAATTTAGAGCTTTCGGTTTGTTTTAGAGCGTCCAGGTAATTTAAAATGCTTGAATGCAAGTATGCATCTAGTTAATTGGCCTTAACGTGTTCTTTGGCATAGGTTGAGAGTCAGCTTTAAACTACAGCTACTCTAATATTTTTGGAGGTGCCACTTACTCTGATGGTGATCTAGCTGGGTGAACTTGTTTTTGTCGGCTTGGGGCTGTATGACGAAAATGACATCTCGCTGCGTGGCTTGGGGGAAGTGAAGAACGCCGATTTTGTGTTTGCTGAATTGTATACAAGCCTTATGTTAGGAATTAAAATTGAGAGACTTGAAGAGGCAGTGGGGCAGAAGGTTGTTTTGGTGTCGAGAAAAATGCTTGAAGAGGATGATGGAAACATAATCATCGCTGCAGCTATGGAGGGAAAGGCAGCTTTTCTCGTGCCGGGGGATCCGTTGATTGCCACAACGCATGTGAATTTAAGGATAAAGGCGAAGGAAACTGGAATCAAGACGCGCGTAATTCACGGGGCTTCGATCATCTCAGCAGTCGTAGGATTGTCGGGTTTGCAGAACTACAAGTTCGGGCGAAGTGTAACAATCCCCTTCATCGCTGAAGGCTTGGCGGAAACGCCTTACAACGTAATAGAAGGGAATCTAGAGGCAGGACTCCATACATTGTGCTTTTTAGACATTCGAGCCGAGAAAAAGCAATGCATGTCAATAAAGGAAGCCTTGAAGACCCTTCTCGCCATAGAGGCGACGAAGCGCAAAGGACTAATTTCGAAAACCAGACTGGTCGTGGGAATCGCGAGAGCTGGTTCAACGACTGTTGTTGTGAAGGCGGGGCCACTCAACGAGGTGCTGAGCCATGATTTTGGCGGTCCACCCCATACGCTTGTTTTTCCCAGCAGACTCCATTTTGTCGAAGCTGAGGCACTCATCCAGCTGGCAAATGCGCCTAGGAGCATCTGGGAGCTGACAAAATGATGATCGAAGAGCTTGTCGAGCACTATGTGAGGAACACGCAGAAAATCTTCCATCAGATTAACGAGCGTGGACATCCAATCGACAGGAAGGCTGAACAGGTTTTGGACCACGCTAGGAATTACTTGGACGATGCAATTTACTATTGTGACCGAAAAAGATTTGAGATCGCGCTCGTTTCGGTTGCTTACTGTGAAGGGTTGCTGGACGCGTTGAGATTATTGGAGTTGGTGAAATTCGAATGGTCAATGCAGACCGGATCGAAAAGAGAACGCCGATAGTTATGGCTGCGGGCGTCTTTGATCTACTTCATCTGGGGCACGTTAGGTATTTGGAGGAGGCCAAGAAAGCGGGTGGAGAAAACGCTAAACTAATTGTAATTGTTGCTAGAGACAGAAACGTCGAAAAAAGGAAGGGCGAAAAACCTGTAATGTCTGAGAAACAGCGACGCGCGTTGGTTGAGTCTCTAAAGGTAGTGGATGAAGCGATTTTGGGCTACGAGGAGTTTAATATGGGCGAAGTCATTGAAAGAATCCGACCGACCGTCATTGCTTTGGGGCATGATCAATACTCTAACACCATTGGAGACGAAGTGCGGAGAGCTGTAGCCGCGAAAAATCTATCAATTGCGGTTGCGCGAATTGGCAAGTTTACGGAAGACGAGCTTGACAGCAGTTCTGAAATCAAGAGAAAAATCATTCAATTGTATAGGCGGCAATCCTAAACTGTCGTTCCTGCCAGTGCAATCATTGCGCGGAAGGCCTTGTAGGCCTCTATCATATCTGTTGAGCTGAACGCCACTGTTCTTCCGTCAACCCGCTTTGATTTAGGTATTAGTGCTGCCATCTCAGCCATCCCTGGATTGATAAAGACAACTTTCAGATTTATCGGAGGAGCTATTTTGAAGGGTTGCAGCGTGCTGACTTTTGTGAGGGCTTTCACAGCGCCTTCTCTTACACGCTGTCTAGCTTTGAGGGGGCTGAGACACCGAGCGGCTGTTCTTCCCACAGCCTCTTTGACAACTACGGTCTCCACGTTTATGAGAAATGCTTGAGCCTCTTCAGCTAGCTTTTTGTCTCCTGTGACCAACGCCACAGGTACACCGTAGTACCCAGCTATTGCAGCGTTGATTCCAGTTTCTCCCACAATTTTGTCGTTCACGAAAAGGTCGTAAACTACGCTGCTACTGTACGTGTGCTCTAAAACGCTAGGATAAGACCCTCGTTTTCCGTGGTAGCCTATCAGAAACACCGCGGTGAATGATGAATCGAGTCCTTCCATCATGAACATGGGCTTTGGTGCGCCCGTTATCAATTCTGCATCCCTGTGCAGTTGTTCGGGAATAATGTTTCTCATGGTGCCGTGGGCGTCGTTAACGACTACCGTTTTAACGCCGGCTTCCAGCGCCCCTTCAACCGCAGCGTTTACCTCTCCGGTCATAAGTTGTCGAGCACGTTCATGTTCCTTTCCAGTTCTGTGTACATGCTCTTTGTCGGTCACACCGGCTACTCCTTCCATGTCGGCTGAAACGAAAATCTTCATCATAACATCGCTTCACTATGTGCTTGCTGAACAAATAAAAGCCTTCATTACTATGTGAGTGCGTAGGCAGGAGTGTTGAGGCGCCGTTATTGGATCGAAAGGCCTTCCGATTTTCGGTAACCTTCGCCTTGGTTGTCATCAACGGAGCAGTCTACATCTACACGTCTTTCCTGGGAAGCAACGCTATTACTACTCCCCTCGGAATCCTTAGAACATATGGCCAGTATAATTATGCCGTGCTCCGTCTCGGCTGGTGGTGGCAACTGGTCACTTCAATCTTTGTCCATGGCAACATATTCCATCTAATCAGCAACATCTTCTTCCTGCTCATCTTTGGGTTGCGAGCTGAAGACTTTTTCAGCGACGGTGAGTATTGCCTCGTGTATTTCGCGTCGGGCCTGACAGGCGGACTTTTCACTTTGCTTTATCCTCTGCAAGTAACTTCTGCTGGTGCTTCGGGGGCCATTTTTGGCTTATTTGGTGGAGTAACGATGTACATGAGAAAAATAAGTGAGCGCTCAGTTTTGGGAGCCGTGCTTTTTGCGTTCATATTCTTTATGATTACCCTTTCGATTGATACGAACGT
>CP070835.1:1311962-1349940 GCA_020341775.1 Candidatus Bathyarchaeota archaeon | reverse complement strand
TTCGGAATAGTGAAGCACTGGCATTTCATGGCTTTCTTTCAGTTTCGCCCGCATTTGAATCTGCCCAATGTCAAGAGCAACGAAGCAGAAGGGGCATAGTGTAGCGATGCAATCTGCTCCTGCCTTTGAGGTGTTTACAACTTTCTCCCTTGCAAGGTTGAGGGCAAGGTCGTCCGAAAAACCTCTCAAGAGTCCACCGCAACATTTCAACTTGTTTCGGTATTCAACGTTCTTTGCACCTATTGCTTCGATTAAGTTTTCAAGAATTCGTGGACGCTCTGGATCATCCAGTTTCAGCAACTCACTGGGGCGAAGCGCGTGGCACCCATAGAAAGCAGCGACTTTCAAGTTGGTCAAAGGCTTAGACACTTGTTGCTTAAGTTGGGCGATTCCCACGTCCTTTGTTAGAACTTGGAGTAAGTGCTTGACTTCTATGTTTCCCTGAAATTCTTTCTCAGCATTGGATAGGATCGTGTTTATCTTTGATTTCAGCTTTTTGTCATTTTTTAACATCTCGTTTGCCATGGCAAGGGATTCAAAGCAGCCACTGCATAATGTAATGATGTCCAAGCCAGCTTCTTCGGCTAGAGAGATGTTGTAAGCTGCAACAGCTAAGCTGGTTTCTAAGTCGATAGATTGTATCGGCGGTGGGCAGCAACATGTCATGTTGGCCAAGTCTACCAGTTCGACTCCCAGTTTTTCCAACGATTTCCTTGCAGACAATTCATAGTTTGGTTGGCGAGCAGGTATCGTGCAGCCTAAGAATAGGGCATATTTTGTCATTGTGATTTCTCCTGTTTTTGAAGTTTGTTAAATTTCGTTGCTGAAAGGATTTTCCGCAATCCTTCGACTCCTGCGGGTTGAAGGTGTGGCAATCCTAGGCCTTCTCTTTTGTTTTGGACAAATTGGGAAATGTTTACGATCCGTCCGTCGTTCATTAGTGCGGACATGAATTCTGAGTAAATGTTGGGAAAATCACCTTTCTCGAAGGCCATGTTTCTTAGCGCATAAATGACGTCGGCGATTTCAACTTTTTGGGGGCATCGCTCTTGACAGTTGTAGCAGGAGCAGCACAGCCATATTGCGTCGCCTGAAAGGATTTCGTCTTGCGCGCCTAGAAGGGATAGTTTGATGACTTCTCGGGGGTTGAAACGTGGAGTGATTTTGGCCACTGGGCAACTACTGGCACAAGTGCCACATTGATAGCATAGGGTCAAGGTTTCGCCGCCGAGTTGGCGTGTAACGGTATCGGAGAACCCCATTATAGTCTTCACCCTACCTCTAAGAGCCTCCCTTTAATTCTAGTGGACCTAGTTTCTCCATTTTTTTGGTCATCATCTGTGCTGCTTCGGCGAATTTGTCTCCTTCTATGTATACCATATTGTGCATCTCCAACCTGTCTGGCGCTATGCCGTACTCCTTGAGCAATGTTCTTGCCAATTCTACTTTCTTGGCGGTTATTTGGCTGCCTACCTCATAGTGGCAACCATCACTCTTGCATCCTACAACCATCAAGCCTTGAGCACCAGCTTTGAACGCTTCCAGCAACTGATGGACTTGCAGTATACCTGTGCAAGGGACTTTCATGATCCGCACATTTGCGGGGTATTTCATTCTGGCCATTCCCGAAGAGTCCACAGCCGTGTGCCCGCACTCCGCGCAGCAGATGGCTAGAACTAATGGTTTCGATGATCCATTCACTGACAGAAGCCCCTTCATCTGAGCTGACATTTGATTTGGTCTGGAATGCCGCAGTTCAATGGCGTTAAGAGGACACGTTCCAACGCAGACACCGCATCCTTCGCATTGAAGTTCGGAGATTCGAGCAACCACGTGGTCTTCTGTCGTTGGCAGTAGATTTATAGCGCCGTAGGGACAAGTGACAGGGCAGAATTCACAGTCACCGCAATAATCTTCATCGATCACCGCTGTTCTCTGATCCTTGATTATCTTGCCAGCATTCAAGTATTTTGCAGCTTTCAGCGAGGCTGAGTGTGAATGGAGGGAGGTCGTCGGTGCGTCCTTCGGAAAGGTTGCTCCTCCAGCTATGTATATTCCCTTGAGCTTAGTTTCGGTGGGTCTGAGTTTTGCGTTATATTCTTTGAAGAAGCCATCTTTCTCCAGCTCCAATCCGAGGAGTTCCGAAAGCTCTTGAGTTCCTTCAGCAGGAACCATGGCAGGAGCTAGCACGACCAAGTCAGCATCAAGTTCTAAGAATCGGCTCAAGAGAGCGTCTTCCACGTCTACAACTAATTTTCCTGTCTCAGGGTTTCTAGAGATTTCGGTTGGTCTTCCTTTGACGAATTTGATTCCCATCTCTCTAGCTTTCTCGTAGTAGTATTCGTGTTCTCTTCCTGTAGTTCTGATATCAATGTAACATATAGAAATGTCTGCATCGGGATATGCCGTCTTGATTGCTGTGGCATGTTTCAAGGAAACCATGCAGCAGATGCTAGAACAGTATGGTTTGTAGCGTCTATCCCTCGAACCTACACATTGAATAAAGACGATTTTCTTAGCAGGATTGCCATTTGAAGGCCGAATGATTACACCGCCTGTTGGTCCGAAGCCGTCGATCATCCTGGCAAGTTCCAGATTTGTCAGGACATCTGGATAGTCATTATAATGATACTCCTTAATGATGCTGGGGTCCAGCTCTTGGAAGCCTGTGGCAACGACGATACCACCTACATTGAGGGTTATTTGCTCTGGTTTTTGGTCCAATTCAATGGCGTTCGTTGGACAAATTTCGACACACTTCTTACAGTCGTAGAATTTGCAGACGCTGTCATCGATAGCGTAAATAGGAGGATGAACGCTTGGCGTGTTCATGTAGATGGCCTTACGCGTCTGGAGTTTGGCTTGGTAGTCGTCAGGGACTTCAACCGGACATATGGTTGTGCACTGGTCACAGCCAGTGCATTTGCGATCGTTGACGTATCTAGGCTTCTTCTCCACTGTGACCTTGTAATTGCCGGGCTCACCTTCAACAGAAATGACTTTTGAGTTATTCAAGATGTTCAGATTGGGGATCTCTGAGAAGCCTGATCGGTAGACACATTTTCGAGATGTGTGGGTGATCGTTTTAACGTCCGAAGCAGGAGCCTGTATGCAAATGGCGCAATCATCGGTGGGGAAGAACCGACCTGCTCGAGCAGCTAGGCCTCCTAGAAAAGGCTCTTTTTCAACAAGATGCGCTTCGATGCCCATGTCTGCTAGATTCAATGCAGCCTGCATGCCAGCTAATCCCCCTCCGATAATAAGGACGGATTTGAGAGTAGAGAATTCAAGTTTTTCTAAGGGCTCCAGAAGTTTAGCACGTTCTATTGCACCTCTTAGCATAGCCTTCGCTTTCTCTGTCGCCTCAGTCGGTGTGTCTTGGTGAGGCCATGCGCAATGGTCTTTGAGGTCAAGGAATTCCATTAAATAGGGGTTTAAACCAGCGTTTTCTACGGCTTGGGCAATCTTGACTTCACTCAGCTTTGGAAGGGTCTCTGCAACGACGACTCTGTTGATCTTTTTCTCTTTAATTGCATTGGCAATCGTTTGGAGTCCATTTCCCTCCCAAAACTTAGTGCCTTTGGCCACAAAAGTTACATCTGAAACGTCCTTTACGTAGCTTGTTAAGGTGTCAAAGTCCAAGATTCTGGAGACTTCGTTTCCTCCGTCAGACAGGAATACCCCCACTTTGGGTTGATCCATTTTCATTCTCATCTCCTTATCGTTTTCACCAATCGTTTCTCGTTATCAAAAATCTTGGCTTCTAGCGGCATTTCGCCAATAGCAAAGTGAGTAGCACAGGCGAAGCATGGATCGTAGGCTCTGAATGCCATCTCTACCATATTCAACAGTCCTTGATTGACTTCGCCATTGTGTATGAGGCCTTTTGCAGCGTTTTTTATAGACATGCATATGCCTGGTGCGTTGTGAGTTGTAGCTACCACTAGGTTAACCTTTTTTGCTAGCGCGTTGGCATCCAACTGATAGTGGTGGATTAGCGTACCTCGAGCGGCTTCAACTATGCCTACTCCTTCGCCTGGATTGCCAGGTTTGTTCTTGATGTCTTTGCTTGTGATGGCTTTGTCTGTTATCAGTTCTAGGGCTCGTTCAGTGGCATACATGAGTTCTATTAGGCGAGCCCAGTGAAAAGCGAGTGTAGCGTGGACAGGTTTTCCTCCTAAAGTTTTGTACATGAATTCATATTCTTCTTGAGCCAAAGGTGTGGCCATGCCTTCAGCAGCGTTCAATCTTCCAAGAGGTCCAACTCTATATATTCCGCTATCAGGGCCGGTTGTAAGGCCTTTCCATCCTATCTTTTTCAGATAGGGCAGTTTGACATAGGTCCATGGTTCGACGTGTTCCCTGATGACGTCCAGGTATTCGTGGGGAGCGAATTTCACAAACTCTGTTCCTGTTGGATCAACCACACGGATGTCGCCATCGTAGAAATTTACTTTGTTGTTTTGATCAACTGTCCCCATGTAGTATGTTTGCAGGTTGTAAGGATCGCTTTTTATTAGGTTGACATAGTCTACGTTTTTGAGAACGACATCATGGAAAAGCTTCAAAGAGAATTTGCCAAATTCAACGCAGCTCCTGACCATTTTCTCGATTTCTTGCCTTTCTTCCTCAGACAGCGCCTTCGCAATTCCACCCGGTATGCATGCGCTTACGGGATGAGTTGGTCTTCCGCCGATAATGCCTGTTATTTTTTGTCCATAGGCGCGATGTTTAATGACTTCTTTAGCGATGTCTAGGCCGACTTTTTCGATCACTCCGAGAATGTTTCTTTTTGCTGGTGGGGCATCAGGTCCTACTACAAAGTCTGGTCCGCCTAGGAAGTAGAAATGTAGAATGTGGTCATATATATAGTAGCATACATACTCGAGTTCTCTGAGTTTTTTAGCTGTTTCTGTAGGCGCGACATTGAATGCTGCGTCGAGGGCCTTTGCGCCAGCCATGTGATGGGCGACAGGACAAACACCACAGATTCGCGTGGTTATTATGGGCAGGTCTTCAGCTCTTCTTCCTTCACAGAAGCGTTCAAATCCTCGCAGTTCAGGAACTTGGAAGTAGGCGTTTTCAACATTTCCCGCATCATTGAGGTATATGGTGATTTTTCCGTGGCCTTCTAGCCTTGTCACTGGATCTATGACTATCTCTTTCATTTCTTTCTCACCTTCCTTCGCAGAATGGAGTTAGCTAAGGAATATTTGTAGAACGTTCCTATTGGATCTACAGCCTGGTTGACCACTTCTGGGTCAGTGGCAATAGAAGCAAGAGCGCTTATAGCAGCAGCGCCTTGGTCCACTACTCGTGGACCTGGCCCATCGCATCCAGTGCACGGTATGTTTACGTTGGGACATTGTGCACCACAGCCCGCACGAGTGGCAGGTCCCATGCATATGACACCTAGGTCCCAGAAGCAGGTTTTGAAGTCATCGTCAATTTCATATATTCTTTTTATTGCTGAGAGTTTTCGATCTTTTTTCTCGCGTGGGCATTCGTCACATATGGATTTGTTGGGTAGGAAACTTGATCCTTTTGGGGGTAGGTTACCAGTGAGTAGCCCTTCAAACATTTTGAGGATGTATGGAATCGGGGGCGGGCATCCGGAAATGGTGTAGTCTACATCTACAGTTTGGGGTAAAGTTTTTACAGTGTCGTAGAATTCTGGTAGTTCCAGTTCGCCTTCTTGGACTTTAAACGATGTCTGAGGTGTCACATAGTCTGGATTTTGAGTTGAAGGAGTCTCTCTGTAGGCTCGTTCAAAGACTGTGTTCTTATCCCAGAGGTTAGCAAGCCCTTTTACACATCCATCACAGGCGCAGGAACCGAAGGCAATGAGAATTTTTGATTTTTGTCTAAGGAGTTTGGCCATGTGCTCATTCTCAGATGTGCGTATCGCGCCGTTGAAGAAACAAGCATCTATGCTTTTGTCTGGCATGGCTTCAACGTCTTTGTATTTGATGTCAATTGCCACAGGCCAGAAAACAATGTCTGCTTTAGCCACAACATCTAGGATTTTCTCGTTAACGTCCAAGACTGCAATTTCGCATCCGCCGCAACTAGCTGCCCAGTAGAATGCAATTTTCAGTTTTTCGCTTGACATGTTCTCACCAATCGCAATCATCAGTTTGAGAGCATAAAGACTGTGACAGGTCAAATATATAGTTTAAGGGATTGCCTAACGGGAAAAACTATTCTACGAGCAAGATTTTCTGCCCTTCAAGGTTTTAAAGCTTCAGGGCAAGTCTGGAGTTGTTTTTATGCCTCACAAAGGCTGTCTTGAGCGTGAAGAGGTCACTTTAGCTTTTTCTCGAATAGCCCTCTCAAGTTTGGCTTGAGGTCAGGAAGTGGTGAGCGCGGTCAATCTATAACCTCAGGATGGAAGATTATGTCTATTTCATAAGCGAAAGCGCATGCGCGCGCATACTTGGATCCTAGAAAAATCGCCCTCCACTATCTACTTCTTGTTTGAACTCTTTAGCTAACTCTTCGACCAGCATTTTTTGCCTCTTTGATAATTTCTTTGGGACTGATACGTCTACGCGTACTAAGAGATCTCCTCGACCATGTCTATGCAGACTTGGCATACCTTTTCCCTTCAGCCTAATTACATCGCCCGAGCGTGTTCCACGATGAATCTTCACTTCAGTGTTACCCTCCAGCGTTGGAACAGGGATTCGCGCTCCTAAGGCAGCTTGCGGAAAGCCAATCTCCAAATTGTATAAGAGATTGTCTCCAACTCTTTCGAAATATTTGTGAGGAGATACATACATATTGATGTAGAGATCACCGGGCACCCCTTCGTTGGGAGGAACCTCACCCTGACCTTTTAGTCTAAGTTGATATCCTGTGGCAATCCCTGAAGGGATTTTTACAGCAATTCTCCTCTTTCGTTCCTCAAGCCCGATCCCTCGACATTTTTTGCATGGTGATTCAATGACTTCACCTTTTCCTCTGCATTTATCACATGGAACAACCTGTACGAACATGGAGAACCTGTTTCTTTGAACGTTTCGAATTTGTCCTACACCCTTACACTTCGTGCAGCTTTTTGGAGAAGTTCCTGGACTAGCTCCAGTTCCCTTGCACGTCCCACATTTTTCCATCCTCCTAACTTGTATCCTTTTTTCTATGCCTCTAGCTGCTTCTTCAAGGGAGATTTTGACATCATGAACTATGTCGCGACCTTTGACGATTCTTCTCCTGAACCTTCTTCGTCCGAAAAAGGGGCTGAAGAAATCTTCAAAGTTGAAGCCAAATCCAAAGCCGAAATCTCTAAAGATGGACTCAAAGTCTACACCTTGGAATATGTCTTCGGGAGAATATCTCCGATCAAATCCTGCGTGGCCAAGCATATCATATTGTCTACGCTTGTTGGGATCTGATAAGACGGCGTAGGCTTCAGATACTTTTTTGAATTTGTCTTCAGCTCCGGGCGCTTTGTTGCGATCAGGGTGATACTTCAATGCCAACTTCCGGTAGGCATCTTTAATCTCTGCATCAGAAGCTGACCTAGATAAACCCAAGATTTCGTAGTAATCTCCTTTGTTTGACATCGAGTGGGCGAGCTCCTTAGTAGTGAGGGAGAGTTAGTTAGTCTTCTTGAGAGTCTTCCACTTCAAAATCTTCGGAATCTACAACCTTTTCTTCTTTTTCTGTCTTCTGGTCTTGTCTGTCAGCGGTTTGTTTCGCCTGCTCTGCTGCGGCTTGTTGATAGACTGCAGTGCCGACTTCTTGAAGAATTTTTGTGAGGTCCTCTGACTTTGCTTTAATTGTTTCATTGTCAGTACCTGCTAACGCGTCTTTCAGCTCAGAGACAACTTCATCAATGCTCTCCTGCTGGCTCTTGGAGAGTTTTTCGTCCAAGTCTTTCTTTGTTTTCTCTGCAGTGTAAATCAGTGTGTCAGCATTGTTTCTTAGCTCTGCTTCTTCCCTTTTTTTCTTGTCTTGCTCTGCAAATTGCTCAGCCTCTTTGATCATTCGCTCCTTTTCTTCTTCAGAGAGCTTAGTGGAGGCAGTGATGGTGATCTTGGCTTCTTTGTTAGTCCCCAGATCTTTTGCTGATACGTTCAAAATGCCATTTGCGTCGATGTCAAACGTAACTTCGATCTGCGGTATGCCTCTCGGCGCCGGTGGAATCCCCGTTAAGTTGAATGTCCCGAGTGACACGTTGTCTGTAGCCATAGACCGTTCTCCCTGTAATACGTTGATCGTTACTGCCGTCTGGAAGTCTGCTGCTGTGGAAAATATCTGGGTTCTTTTAGTGGGAATCGTTGTGTTGCGTTCAATGACTTTGGTATGAACTTGGCCTAAGGTTTCAACTCCAAGGGACAAGGGTGTAACATCAAGCAAAAGCAGATCCTTCACTTCACCAGTCAGGACACCAGCTTGGATGGCTGCGCCAGTGGCCACACACTCCATTGGGTCTACTCCCCTCTCTGGTGGCTTATTGAGCATTTCTTCAACAAATTTCTGAACTAGCGGCATTCGGGTCATGCCTCCAATGAGGATTATTTTGTCTATATCCGTCGGGGTAAGTTTGGCGTCTTCCAGGGATTTCAGGATTGTCTTTCTCGTCTTCTTAACGATGGCATTTGCCAACACCTCCAGCTTGGTTCGAGTAAGCGTAAGGTGCAGATGCTTTGGTCCCGATTTCTCAGAGTATATGAAAGGCAGATCAATGTCCGTTGTCATCAATGTTGACAATTCAATCTTAGCCTTTTCAGCCGCTTCTTTAAGTCTGCCCAATGCTGATTTATCACTGCTGAGATCTACTCCAGTCTGCCGTTTGAATTCCTCGATTATGTGATTCATGATAGCTTTGTCCACGTCAGTCCCTCCAATCTGTGTATCACCGCTGGTTGAGAGAACTTGAAATACGCCTTTGCCGAAGTCCATTAAGGTGACGTCGTGAGTGCCACCACCAAAGCTGAAAACTAAGATCTTCATCTCCTTCTCAATTTTGTCAATTCCATAGGCCAAACAAGCTGCAGTTGGTTCATTCAGAATCCGTTCAACTGTGAAGCCGGCAATTTCACCAGCGTCTTTGGTGGCTTGTCGTTGGTTATCGTTGAAGTGAGCAGGTATTGTTATCACAGCTTTGCCTATGGAAGTGCCTAGGAAATTCTCAGCATCCTTCTTGATCTTTTGGAGTATAAATGCTGAAATTTGTTGAGGTGTGTATTCTTTTCCTTGAATTTTCACTGTGTAGTCTGTTCCCATCTCCCGTTTAATTTCAAAAATTGTGTTTTCGGGATTAGCGGCAGCTTGCCTTTTTGCGGGTTCTCCAATTAGAAGTTGGCCATCCTTGGTGAAGGCCACAACCGATGGAAACATCTTGCCAGCTACGGTTGGCCCTTCCGCACTTGGGATAATCGTAGTGCGGCCACCTTCAAAGATCGCAGCTGCAGAGTTGGTGGTTCCAAGATCGATCCCAAGTATTTTTTCCCTTGCTTTCTTATCACTCACTTGATTCAACCTCCTTACTGGTCTTCGAAGATGATTTTGCTGTGACTTTCACAACGCTGGGTCTAATAACTTTTCCTTTCATAATGTATCCTTTCCTCACTTCCTCGATGATTTTCCCTTCTTCTTCACTCTCGATTTTTGCTGCAACCTCGTGTTTTGCGGGGTCAAATGTTTGACCAACACACTCGATTGGAGAAACCTGCTCTAATTCTAAAACTCTCTTCAACTTTTTCAGAGTCATTTCAACACCCCTAAGTAAAACTGCCACTGACTCAGTTAGTTTGCTTTCTTGGACTGCGGCTTCAAGTTCATCGACAACTATGAGCAACTCGAGCACCAAACGTTTGTTGCAGTATTTTCTGACTTCGTCCAGTTGACGATCCAATCTTTTCTTCAAGTTCTCGAAGTCGGCTTGCATGTACTTGAGCCGAGTTAGGTAGTCCTCGGAACGGTTCTTTTCTTCCTCCAAGGCGTTGGTTAATTCTTTGATTGTCACACTCTCTTCGCGATTCTGCTCTGATCGGACGCTAATCTCCCCTCGCTCTTCACTCTGGTTAGTGGCTCGTTCATTCTCGGCTTCTTTGCACACTGAATATATCCTCCTGCGGTATCTCAGAGTACACGCGCATCTCGAGATTCAATACACAGACATACTTAAAAAATCAACCATAAAAACTGCTTGGAATTTTCCGGTTCCCAATTATTTCGGGAAAGTCAAAATAGACCAATATCTGAACACCAAAAATGCGCGCGCGTGAGCACGGAAATTTCTGAGTATGAAAATCGGGTCAGGCGGGGGCAAGGCCCAAGGAAATCTGAGCAACGAAAATTGTGGATGTATCCCAGTGATTAGATAGTGTAGGGAAGGAAAATTATGAAAAAATGTGCGCAGATAAGCAAGGGTTGGACGAAGTGGATGCTGCGCTGCGTGTGCCTGTATGCAATCCAAAACCAGAATATATCATTTCAAGAAAGACGACATTTATAGAAAAAACATCAGTATCCTCTGTAAGAGAGAAAGAGAGATGAAAGATCTCGATGTAATTATCGCTAAATACTATTTTCCAGATGAGTTGTTTGTTGGCCAAGTTGAAGAGGTTGTCAACCTGTTGGCTGAAGGGCTGAGTAAACTTTACTCACCCGATCAAGCAGTGAATAAGGCCAACCAAATTGTAGCAAAATATTATTTGAGTGCAGAAGCTTAAAATACAAGCCAATTATTTCATGCAGATAACCTTCTTTTATGTATGCATACTGATCTCGTCCCTCTCCTCCGCCATCTGTCCAATTCTAGAGCCTTTTCGGTATAGTTCTTTTATGGATCTTGATCGCTGCGCCTAAACCACTGAAAATATTGAGAGAATAACAAGGTCGCGCGCGCACATCAAAATGCTTAGTGAAGCCCATAATACATATTATTTAGAGTTAACATCGGACTCCTCAGCAAGAGGTGAGAATATGCTCTTGTTGAACCCCAACAAGCACAACCGTCAGTATCCGGATAAGGAATCCCGGGATATCATGCTGAAGACGATAGAATTCTTTGAGAATAAAGGAAAGATCAGGCTGAAGAATGATGACCACGAGAGAGTTTGGTATCAGGACTTTCTTGATTTTGTGAAAAAAGAGAAGATCTTCGCTAAGTTACTGACGCCAGAGAGATACGGCGATGCTGGCTTCCGTTGGGACACATGGCGAATAATGGAATTCAACGAGATACTTGCCTTCTATGGGTTGCACTACTGGTATGCTTGGCAGGTTTCCATTCTGGGCCTGGGTCCGATATGGATGAGCAAGAACGAGGACGTGAAGAAAAAAACCGCTAAGTTGCTTAAGGAGGGCGGGGTATTTGGTTTTGGCCTGAGTGAGAAAGAACACGGCGCGGATCTCTATTCAACAGAAACCTTGCTCAAAGTACTTGACGATGGTAAATACGAGGCTAAGGGCAGCAAGTATTACATCGGCAATGGAAACAAGGCCAGCCTTATCTCCATCTTCGCGAAGACAGACAAACCCAGTAACCCAGAAGACGAGAAGTATGGGAAATATGTGTTCTTTGTGGCAGACTCTCAACATGAAAAATATGAGTGTGTGAGAAACCTTGTGAATGTTCAGTCATATGTTGCTGAATTCAGGCTCAACGACTATCCAATAACTGAAGCAGATATTCTCTCAAAAGGACGAGACGCATGGGATTGTACGCTGAACACGGTAAACGTAGGGAAGTATAATCTTGGCTGGGCTTCGATTGGGATTTGTACACACGCGTTTTACGAGGCCATCACTCATGCTGCCAACCGAAACCTCTACAACATGTATGTCACAGACTTCCCACACATCAAACAGCTGTTCGTAGATGCATACACTCGTCTAATAGCAATGAAATTGTTCGCCCTGCGCGCAGGGGATTACATTCGGACAGCCTCTCGTGAAGACAGGCGATACATTCTGTACAATAGCATAGTCAAAATGAAAGTAACCAGTCAAGGAGAGGACGTAATCAACCTGCTGTGGGACATAATTGCCGCCCGTGGATTTGAAGCAGAAACATACTTCTCCCAAGCAACAAGAGATATCAGAGCGTTACCAAAACTGGAAGGAACGGTTCACGTGAACATGGCTCAAATCATTAAATTCATGCCCGCTTATTTCTTCATGGCTGAAGAATTCCCCGAGATTCCAAAGGTTGATGATGCCAAAGACGATGATTTTCTCTTCAATCAGGGCATCACAAAGGGACTGAAACTAATCCGATTCCATGACTACAGAACAGCATATGACAGTGTCGATCTTCCAAATGTGAATATCTTCAAGGAACAATTGGAAACCTTCATCAAGTTCATTGCTCAAGCAACCCCAAATGATGAACAAGTAAATGATCTTGCCGTCCTGTTGAAATTGGGTGAACTATTCACAATAGTAGTCTACGGGCAATTAATCATCGAAAATGCAAGAATCTACGACGTAAGTGACACAATGCTCGACCAAATATTTGACTTCATCGTTCGCGACTTCTCCGAGTATGCTCTCCAATTATACTCGATACAGAACAGTGCAGAGCAACAGTTGGATATCCTGCTTCGAACGATCAGAAAGCCACACTTCGACAAAGAGCGGTTTGGAACTGTGTGGAAAGAGGTCTACTCTCTTAATGACTTGTACGAGATGAGAAAGTAGCAAAGCAATGCACGCGCGCATCTAACAAGCGACTAGTGGAGATATCACCAATATACTCCCACAATTTTTTGCACGCTGCAGCTACTTCCTGGAAAAATATTATTAGTGCGAAGAAATATTGCCAAGTTGAGTATACTTGCCCAGTTCAGATAAGGCGAACGATGAATCCCAAATTACTAAAATAATCCACGATTCTTTCGGGTGGGCTCTAACCAAAGATCGAGAACTCTTCGAAAGCACCTTCGCAAAAGATGATGACTTCTTTACATATTATCCAGATTCGAAAAGCACAGTCGTAGGATGGAAGCAATTTAAAAAAATCTTGGAAGGTTGGATGGATCCACGAAATAGAGCCAAAGGATTTACTATCAGAAATCTAAGAATTGTGATTTCAAAAATGGGGGATGTGGCCTGGTTTTCAGCAATAGTTGACGATGAAGGAGAATTTGATGGAAAGCCTTGGGGTGCGAAAGACATACGATGGACGGGGGTTCTGGAGAAACGCTGTGGAAGCTGGAAGATATGTCAACAACATATGTCAAAACCAAACGACAAGATTTCTAAATAGAGGTTGTAGAAATATCAGTGGTTGGCAATGAGCGCGGTGCACGTACTTGAGTAAGGTGTAGGATTGGGATTCGAACGTGCGCGCAGCTGCAAGCTGCGAGTTGATCGATGCAGGATCTGAATATGTCACTGAGCAAAACTGCCTTAAATTTTTCCGTAAGAGGAAGTAGAGCCGCAGGTTTGTCTGTGGCGCCGCCGGTAGGACTCGAACCTACGACCGACTGGTTAACAGCTTCAGCCTCTGACAAACTAGTTACCAGAGTCAGCTGCTCTACCGAACTGAGCTACGGCGGCCTGGATGGGGTAATTGTGGCGGTGCTCAGGATATAAATGTTCATGCAGGTTCTTGTGGTTTCAACGTCAGAAAAGGGTCACCTTGTAAGTAGCAGCCTTGTGGTTGTAAAGCCATACCTAGGTTGATGTTGGTGTTTTTTACGCCAAAGAATATAGGAAAACCTGCCAATGGTTTTACAGGCGAGGGAAACAAAGGAAAAATTAGAGTTAACAACTCCCCTGGTAACTCCTTTCTCCTTCCCCCCTCGCAACAAAATGCGCGCGCGGAAAGAATTACTCCAATTCGAGCTCAGTTAGCAATCCCTGTGGGGGATATAGAAATGTGTGGGTTTTGTCCGGTGAGAAACTGATAGTGATCTTATCGTTATGTTTAAACCATTCTCCACCGAGACTCGGTCTCACAACAATGACGGAGTCATCATTAGCTAGACGAAGCTCGTAACGAATATCTGTTCCTTCGAATCGAACTTTTTCAACAACACCTTTGAGCTCATTAACTGATTTCCTTTGTCTTTTTGAGATCTCGAATGCTTCAGGCCTTATAGCTAAAACGACTCGTTCATTCCTTTTGGATGCTTCATTTCTCCTGGCTCTAACTTTCAAGTCTCCGCGAAGCCTAATAGTAGCAATGTCATCTGTCAATCTAACTACACGTCCTTCAAGAAAATTAGATTCTCCAATGAAGTTAGCTACAAAAATTTCTTGCGGCTTCATGTATAATTCATAAGGCGTTCCTACCTGAAGTATGCGCCCTTTCTTCATGATTGCTATTCTGTCTGAAACAGCCATGGCTTCAGCTTGGTCGTGGGTCACGTGGATGGCAGTCAATTCTAGGTCGTTGACTAGCTTTCTTATTTCATATCTAAGTTCGTTGCGGATTTTCGCGTCAAGAGCGCCTAAGGGTTCGTCTAATAAGAGAAGCTTGGAACCTGCAGCTAGTGCTCGAGACAATGCCACTCGTTGCATCATGCCTCCGCTCAGCTCATCGGGAATGGCATCAGCTCTGTCGTAGAGTTTAACCATTTCAAGCATTTCTCTACCGATCCTTTCACGCTTCTTTTCAGTCCACGCCTTCACTGTGGGACCATAGGTTACATTGTCCCAGACATCCATATTGGGAAACAGAGCATATTGCTGAAAAACATATCCGATGTCTCGATCTTCAGGTGGTAGACTCGTTACCAATTTATCTCCAATGAATATTTCACCTTCATCGGGTTCAACCAGCCCTGCTATCATTCGGAGAGTCGTTGTTTTCCCGCAGCCGCTGGGTCCAACTAATGAAAAGTATTCTTTGTCACGAACGTGAAGGCTTACTTGGTCTACTGCTACAATGCGCCCTTTATCGAAGGTTTTTCTTGCCTTAACGAGCTTGACATCTGGCATTTCTAAGCGCACCCAGGTCGTTAGGATCTAGACTAGTATTTCGTATTAATCTCATTTTCTCACAACAATCCTGAAAAGTAGGAGGAGTATTAATGATAATGCAATAAGATAAGCGGATGCGAAGAGCGCGGCAGGTATAGCCAACGACTCTACCATGTTGACAACTAGTGGAGGAACAGTAACATCACTTCCCATAACTAAAAAGGTCGCCCCCGTTTCGCCTAAGGACCGCGTAAATGATAGAATTACTCCCGCAAGGATCCCTCGCTTTAGCATAGGAATCGAGATTGTTTCAACTGCATCGTAGGGCGTCGCGCCTAAAGTGCGAGCTACGCCTTCATACATAGAAATACCTGAACCTTCGTAGACTGCGATTGTAGGCTCCATGACTACTGGAACAGAGAATACGATATGTGTTAGGACTATCAGCCAAATGCCAGGTGTAGCTAAATTCAAACCACTCGGCCCCCATAGGAGCAGCACTGACAATCCCAAAGCTGATGATGGAACGATCAAGGGAATTCTCAACAAGTGACGAAGAGTTCCGCCAGCCCGATAACGCTTAATCAAGTACACTGAAGGTATTGCAATACAAGCTGCTATGTAAGTAGAGATGACTGCGACCAAGACAGACGTGAGAGTAGCACTCATTAGAGAGCTGAAGTAGTTGGGCGGACCAAAAAGTTGGTAGAGCACACTTCCCTGATACTTGCCTGTATCAGGATCCAGAGACCAATAAGCTCCTACAGATGTCAGCACTACAATGATAGGCAAAATCACGATTGTCAAAACTGCAGCCAAGCTAGCAATGTCCTTTAACCATCTCAGCTTTCCCGAAAGCACCTTCTCTGTTCTTAATACTTGATGCCCAATCCTAGCTAATGTATTGGATTTTGGCGTTTTAAAGGCACCTATTCTTTGAACAAAAACGTCAACAAGGAGAATAGCAATAGTGGCAAAAATAATCAGAAGAAATCCTAGAAAAGATGCCGTTGCTAGTTTAAACTCAGACACCCATCGGACAATTGCCATGGGAGCAGTGGTGTGAATGCTAGCCACAACCATGGTGGCGCCTGTTTCACCTAATGATCTTGCAAAGGCCAGCACTCCACCAGAAAAAAGCGCTGGGATAGAAAGTGGAAAAATGATCTTTCTGAACGTTGTAAACGCTGATGCACCCAAAGTTCGTGAGGCCTGCGCAAATATTGGTTCGAGATTTTCAAGCTTCCCTTGAAGTGTACGGACTACATAGGGAAAGGTCAATGCGACATGAACTAGCAACATCAAGAAAGGAACATTGACAATTGGTACCACATATGATGCTTCAACGACCCCTCTTCCTAGAAGAACTCCCAAACCCGAAACTCCGGTCCAGGTTAGCAAAGTAGCCACGCCAAAACCAGAAGTTGGAATCACAAGCGACAATGTGATAATATCCTCCAATAAAGACTTCCCCAGAAACTGCTTACGAGCCAAAAAATATGCAAGTGGGATGCCAAAAAGGAAGTCCAAAGCTACTGCCACAATCGAGAGTCTTAAAGAGAAGCTTAAATATCTCAAAATTTGCATCCAATTTTCGTCTCCAATAAGGGGATTGGCAAAAACATCTGCGTAAACTTCGGTCCACCTAGTGAGTGTAAAGGAGATCAGGTAAAAAGTCGGCAAAAGAACAAAAACACAGAGGCTCGCTACGACTGCAAATATAAAAGTTGAAGTAATAAATCTTCGATTTTTCCAAAATCTCAAATCGTGTAAATACGCTCCATGCGCCATCAGATCCCTTGATTCTTGACTTTAATCCAAACGGTGAAAAGAGCTTCCAAAGCTTCCCCCTCGAGCGGGTTCAGTCTCTGGACATCGGTGATGTTTGCACGAACTCCATTGGATTCATTAAAAATGGTTGTATTGAGAAACACATTTGGATTTGCTGGTCTGAAACCATATTGCTGCGCTTTCAACTGGTTGTCATTACTCAACAAGAATGAAAGATACTGCTGGGCAACCTCTTTCTGCCAAGATTCTACCCAAGGTGCATCAAGGATGACAAACGGGTGATCCGTGAAAAGGGTGCCATTCTCTGGATATATGGCAACCAAAGCTTGTCCCCACTTCTTTTCAGCCTTTAGAGAATTGTCTAAAACTACATTTTCATAGACGCTAAAAAAACTGATAGAAGAGGGACCATTTTCAGCAGCCCATCTCCCAAAAAACCCTGTGCTTCTTCCATAATACACGGCTTTTGATTCTAGAAGACTGACAAGTTCTAAAATCGATTCGTCTTTGAAATCGTCAATAGTAAGGTTTTCTGGTAGCTTTTGGGCTGCTTCGGCAAATTCAAGCGCAACCGCCATTGTGCCTCCATTGCTGTCGCGGGGATCTGGATGTCCATATTTAAAGTCATGAATTCTTGCCAAATCGAATAGATCGTTAAAGCTAGCTATGCTGTGGTCTTCGATAAGAGACCGCCATCCCGCAATTACCAGAGGTGATAAGACGGTCCTATTCCAGATATCTGGGGCGATTTTTTCCTGGTTGCCCAATTTTTCCCACATCAGGTTCAAGTAAGGTATCCAAATGCTTGAGGCCGGACTCCATGCAACTGGCTTGACGTTGCCCCAAAGAATCTGAACGACACTGTCATGTGTTCCAGTTACTGTAAGTTTTATAGAAATCCTTTCACCATATTCAGTGAAGTACCAATGCTCGAATATCGGCGTGACTTCTTCTAGCCAGCTCTGTTTTTCACTGGTGTAAAGAAACTCGATTGCTCTTACACCTACTCCTTCAAAGATTGCTGAGATAAGAGCAAATATAAGGAAGCCGACCAAGATGCCGACCAAGAATAGAATGTACCCCCGTTTTGGAAACAGTCTTATTCGTCTCTTTCCCTTTCTTTGTCCTTTCAACACTACACCGCCCTTGTGAAAACGTTTTTTCTCCGTTCTTAGAACTCTCTCGTAGCTGCCAAAATTCTCACATAATCTGCAGTGTCGTCACATGCATCCGCTACATGTTCCATTTCTTCTGCAAAGTCACGAAGGAAAAGAACTGTTGCCATACTCATGTCATCTGAATACTTCAGAAGGAGCTCCTTTACATGCTGGTATTTCTCGTCGATTTCCCCTTCTATTTTGTCAATTGTAATCGCAAGTTTTTTTGCCTTTAAAGGATTCGTGCCTAGCGCCTCGATGGCTTTCCTTAGAATCTTCGTGATTTCCACCAATTTGGTTGCCACAAAGGAAAGCGGGTCCCAAAAAACATTTATAATCTGCGTTTTGAGCATTAGGTCGAGAGCTCTCGCTGCATCTTTGACGTGGTCCGCCATCTCATCTAGCCTTTTGACAAGATGCATAATGTCTTCTCTGTCTTGAGGCGGCATCGTATCTTTAGTTAGCTCTTCAAAAATGCTCCTTCGCAATTCATCTATTTCATGTTCAATCTTAGACAAGTGCCCAATATGATTCGCTGCCTCTTTCTTCTTTCCTTCTACAGCAGCCGCTACAGCTTTCTGTAGATCAGCTACAGTATCTGTAGCCAGGATCATTTGCCTGTCTGCAAGCTCTAGAACCTTTGATTTCCGTCGCCTAGCAAACCATCTTTCCATAACTCTCACCTTTTTATAGGTCATACCTTTTTTCCTATAAAAGCTCTCTATACCTGACCTCCTAGAGGGTTTTTCGACGGTGAAGTCAGCATCCTCGCACATGGCGCTCAACGAACAGAACAGCGACTCGAAGATGACAAAAAGAGTTCATGATCTTCAAATAACGCGGATTATCCGAGCTGATTTGTTGAATGAGTTGAGAGTCACGGGCACATGCTGGTAGCTTTCTCTATCCATTGAAGGACTCTGAGCAGAGTTGGAGACGAGGCTACGCTATTTAATTTGAAGTGCCCGCGTGGTGGAGCACGCGCATTTGAATGTTGCGCTCAGTATTGTAGTTTGAAGAATGAAGGAGCGAGTTGCAGGTGTTTAGGACTGTGGTTTGAAATATCTGATGTCGTTTATGCTTCCGGTTCTTTCAGCTTGTGGCCGGAACACAGCTTCCACGGGCATGCCAATCTGGACCTCGTGTGGCTTTATCTCGCCAAGTCTGTGGATTAGTCCGCCCTCTGCGCCATCAAATGTTATTAAAGCGTACATGATGGGTTCATCTAACTTAGCTCCATCAATGTCAATATAAACCACAGTGAAAGTGTAGACCACGCCCTTTGAGCCCAGATTGCGCCATTCAGCGATTTTCCTAAAGCATCGCTCGCAATAAAGTCTTGGAGGAACAAAGACTTGTCCGCAATGGTTGCATCGTCCTCCATAAATTTTTTCATTTTCTTTGATCTCGCTGAAAAATTTCTCGCCCGCAATTCCCTGAGTGTATATGTAGTCTGTTTCCATGTGCCCAGGCCAATGAAGCATGTGTCTAATGTCAGTTATTTTTTCTGTTGCCACGCCTTAAACCTCCTTGACTGGTTTGAAATATCTGATGTCTGTGATATTGCCTGTGCGTTCTTCAGGGGGCTTCCAGACAGCTTTGACACGCATGCCAAATTTTATTTGCTTCCAGTCGTCGATTTCGCCTAATAAGTGCAGCAAGCCCATTCCTGTAGAGGCTCCATCCATGTCAATGACAGCGACAAGTATGGGCTCTTTAATTCGACTTGCGTCGCCAGCCACGTAGGAAACGGACCATGTATTGATTGTGCCGGTGTCTTTCACTGGAGTGTATCCATCGACAGGTTTGAAGCATTCTTCGCAAAAGGCTCTCGGTGGAACCATAATTCTGCCGCATTTTTCACATGTAGATGCGACGATTTTGCCCTCCTTCAATCCTTCGATGAATCGACTCATCGCAACGCCTGCACTCCACAGATACCTAACTCTAGGGCGAAACCTTATAGTTGGGACTTTGCCCACTCTGATGTCGGCACCCTTCAACTCCTCACCAGGAAAACGCTTAATTTTCTCACTCATGTTGCTCAACTCCTCATGATTACGACGGATCCATACTGCATCAGGTCACCCCAAGCCTGTGCTAAGCCGGTTCTTGGGTCGCCTTTGACTTGTCTTTTGCCAGCTTCGCCTCTAAGTTGCCAAAAGATTTCACAGCACTTCATCAAACCGGCTGCTGCGATGGGATTGCCAACGCCTAGCAAACCGCCTGATGGGTTTATTGGTAGATCCCCGTCTCTTTGTGTGACTCCATCCGCTGTCAGTTTAGGTGCCTGTCCTTTTCGGGCAAGCATCAATCCTTCCATATGATGCAATTCTTTGTAGTCAAACGGGTCATAAACTTCGGCCACGTCAATTTCTTTAGGCGGATTTTTGATGCCCGCCATTTTATAAGCCATCTGTGCCGCACATTGCACGTATCTAGGGTAGTAGAGGTCTCGGTTTGTCCAAAAAGTCGTATCAATACACCAGCCGGTTCCATCTATCCAAACAGGATTATCTGTGAGTTTCTTGGCCACATCTTCTGAGGCAAGCACAAGTGCTGCTGCACCATCGCTGGTGGGGCTAATGTCGAGTCTCTGTACGGGCCAACACATGATTTCAGAGTTAAGCACGTCTTCTACAGTGATGTTTGCCCCTAGCTGTGCACAAGGGTGATCTAAAGCATTGCGTTTATTCTTCACCGAAACTAACGCAATCTCTTCTTTCTTTATTCCATGTCTGTGCATGTATCGGTGCATTTCTAGGGCGAATATCCAAATTAAGGTCACACCCAAAGGTCGGCTATAAATAGGATCAAAGATCGTCGTGAAGGCATATGCTGGATGAGGGTAGCAGGAAGACATTTTCTCTTCTGCCACCACTAGGCAGGTGTCGAATTGACCTGAGGCTACATGCCACCAGCCAGCATCAATTGCAAAGACTCCCGTTCCGCCGCCCACAAACACTCTTGAATAAGGCTTGCGCCATGCGCCTGCCCCATCGGCCAAGTATTCTCCTTTCATGTGGACGCCGTCAAACGCGTCTGGCGCTGTTCCCATGACCACGCTTTGCATGTCATTCAATTCAAGTCCAGCTTGATCTAGAGCCATCTTAGAAGCATGCCATGCTAGTTCTTTGCCTGTTTCTTTCAAGTTTCGCCGGAACAAGGTCATACCTGCACCGATAACTGCAACTCTTTTTTTGCCTACCATTTCTTGTCACCTCTAATAATTAGTCAAAACTGCAACTGCGCCCGTGGTTGTTGGAACTCCCCGCCATGATTGCGCTACGCCCACGTCCACATCTGACAGCTGCCTGCTTCCTGCTTCGCCTCTCAGCTGCAGTACAGTTTCCAGTAGCCGCTGCATACCAGACGCTTCAAGGGCCCACCCCATTCCAAGGTTTCCACCTGAAGTATTTACAGGCATACTGCCGCCAATCCAAGTTTCGCCTTCCTCAACCAATAATCCCGCTTCACCAGGTCTACATAACCTAAGGGCTTCAATATGTTGAAGTTCCTTATACGAAAACAAGTCATCTACTTCAGCGAAATCCACCTCTCTGCTTGGATTGCCTATTCCTGCCTTTTTGTAAGCCATGTCCGCTGCAATTCGTGCATAGACTGCGTCGCTCCAACATCTCGTTTCCAGCGAAGGTGTTTCAACTGCCCACCCAACGCCTTTCACCCAGACGGGGTTGTCGCTGAGTTCTGCAGCGACTTCATTGGACGCTAATATCATTACTATGCCACCATCAGAGGGCTGGCTGACATCAAGTTGGTTCAAGGGATAGAACTGGTGGTTAGAACAGAGTACATCATCGACATCAATATCTGCGCCGTAAGCTGCATACGGATTGGCCAGCGCGTTTCCTCTGTTCTTAGACACGACCATTGCACACTGCTCTTTGGTGTTGCCAGTCTCGTAGAGGAATCGTGTCATTTCCAAGCCAGCAACGAAGAACGGGTGTCCTCCCAAGGGTCTGTTAAGCATTGGATCCATAGCAAATTGAACAACATCATATAACGTGAGTATGTCGGATGGCTTGCCATGCGACTCTAGAGCCACAACATCAAAGTGTCCTGTTTTAATGAGCATATAAGCAGTTGACAATCCAATAATGCTATCCCCGCAAACAGTGAATAAATGGCGTAAAACAGCACCTAATTGGTCGGGCACAAATTCATCAAATATGCTGAAGCCTTCCCAATAGTCTTCTGCGACTGAAATGAAAGCATCTATATCTTTCCGCGGACTAATGTTTCCAGCGTCTTGATAGGCTCGTGTGGCCGCTTCAAACATCATTTCTTTATAGGAAACATCTGGTGTTACTGCTCTGAATCCTGTGGATCCAACGCCAACAATAGCGACTTCTCTCAACTTTTTTACCTCATTTTAAAGGAAGAAGTAGTTTAGTTGTATCCAACAACTATAAGTCTTTTGCACTTCCATTAAAGGTTCAGAAACTTATGAAAGCAGACCATCACGCAGATCGAGTTTGCATGTATCCATTAAAGTTTGCTCATGAAGGCTTGAACATCAACCACGAAATTCATGGGGCCAACAATTCATCACACCGATGCAAAAGCTGTTTATATATTTGTGTGAACCATATTATTTGCTCTCAAAGTCAAATGGTAACTCATTGGAGACAGAAAAGTTGAAAGGAAAACCTCTGGTTTCCATAGTATCGGCAGGCATGTCAAGATTTGGGAAGCGAGAAGAGCTGTACGGTAGAGAACTTTTCGTAGAAGCAGCCAGCGAAGCCTTCAAAAGGTGCCCTAACCTCAATCCTCGAGAGGACATAAAAGCAGCCTTCATAGGCATGATGGGCGAATCTTTTGAACATCAAGGACACACAGGGCCAACAGCCCTAAACTGGATAGGTTTGTTGCCAACTCAGGCCTTTAGAACTGAAGGAGCCTGTGGGTCTTCTGCTACTGCCATCAGGTGTGGACTTTTTGCTATTCTGTCAGGTCTGGCAGACATTGCCTTGGTTGGTGGCGTGGAAAAAATGACTCATAGAGCCACTGCCGAGGTCACAGAATACCTTGCAATGGCATGTGACTTTCCTTTTGAACAGTGGAATGGTCTAACTTTTCCAGGTTTATTCGCTATGGTTGCAACAGCCCACATGCACAAATATGGAACCACAGAAGAGCAGATGGCTCTTGTGGCGGTGAAAAATCATCACCATGGTTCAATGAACCCTAAAGCTCACATGCAAAAGGAAGTTCCACTAGAGAAAGCATTGTCTTCACGAGTCATCGCATGGCCCTTAAAGCTTTATGACTGCTCATTAATCAGCGACGGGGCTAGCTGCTTGATCTTGACCAAGCCGGAACTTGCCAAGAAATTCACTGACACACCGGTTCACATCATTGGTTCGGGACAGGCAAGCGACACAATTGGATTATATGAGAGAAAAGACTTCACATCCCTCAAAGCTGGCAAACTTGCTGGGAGGGAAGCATACAATATGGCTGGCGTTAACCCTTCTGACATCAATGTGGCGGAGGTGCACGACTGCTTCACTATCGCAGAAATTGTGGCTTACGAAGACCTTGGCTTCTGCAGACCAGGCAAAGGTGGACGGTTTATAGAGGACGGCCAGAGCCAGATTGGCGGCAAAATTGCCACATGCACTAGCGGAGGATTGAAATCGAAAGGTCACCCAGTTGGCGCAACGGGCACAGCTCAAGCGTATGAGGTTTATCTGCAACTAACAGAAGAAGCAGGAAAAAGACAGGTTGGAGGGGCAGAAATAGGCTTAACCCACAACGTTGGAGGGTTAGGTGCAACAGGCGTAGTCAACATCTATAGCAGAGAGTGAAAGTATGGCGGACGATAAACCGTTTACCATTGAAAGCTTCTACAATTTCGTGAAAGAGAAAAAACTCATGGGCGGCAAATGCCGCAGCTGTGGCAAGTTATTAGTTCCACCGAAACCCCTGTGCCCCGAATGCTTCTCCAGCGATCTTACGTGGAAGGAAATTCCAAAGAATGGAAAACTGCGAACCTACACCGTCATCCACGTTGCTCCTAAGCAGTTCCAAGCATTCACACCTTATGCGGTTGGAATAGTTGAATTAGAAGATGGTGCACAACTGCCAGGAATGATAAGGAACGTCACATTGGATAAGGTCCAAGTGGGTATGCAGCTGACTGTGGATTTCGATGCAGAGCAAACGACACATGAGTGGCCACATTGGCCTCGATACTATTTCAAACCTACACACCCGGAGTAGCGCCTTTAGCTCTATGCCTTTACTTTCAACAAACTGCAATATTCCCTTTATCGTAATACCAGACATGTTCTGCTCAACTTCGACAAGCTTCTTTCTCTCTAAGATCTCAACTTGAAACATTTGATATTTGCTGCTTTCAAAAGCTGATGGCTCAGGCAGAAATGCGATAGCAGCTCCCCTAAGCTTTTCTGATCCAAGCTTCTCTGAGATTGGAAATGAAAACAGCTTCATTCTCCGCAAGCCTTTTTTTCACTTCTTTCCAAGCAGCTTGGCAGTTCTTATAATCGATCCCTACTACACCATGAATAATCTTATCAATTTCGCGCTTATTATCACTCGCAACCTCAATTCCTAATCTCGTGAAAACTTGTTTTAGATGCCTGAAATAACAGGTCACAAAAAATCCTCAAGCCATTAAATATACTGCAGACACTTATAGGTTGCCATATGAACAACATGCAAAAGTGAATGACAGAGTCAGATCCGCCATGTCATTGGACGCGCCCAAGACGTATGGCAAAATGGTCTAAGAAATAGACTTTAAGCCTGCATCGATTCGATGACTAGGATCAATTGCATGCATAACTTTAATTTTGTTGCGCCATACACATAGAAGCGGGGCCCGTAGCTCAGCACGGTCAGAGCGACAGGCTCATAATCGACAGGAAGAGAAACCTGTTGGTCGGGCGTTCAAATCGCCCCGGGCCCATCCACTCGAATCTCCACACCTATAAATACCGCGCACCCAACAGACAAGGAAATGAATTGTTTGAAACGCAAATACCCCACACAGCCTCTGGTAGGGGTCGGGGCAGTCATCATCCATAAGGATAAGATTCTCTTGGTTAAAAGGGGCTCAGAACCGGGAAAAAACAGATGGAGCATCCCAGGAGGTCTTGTGAAGCTTGGCGAAAAAGTACACGACACGATAATTCGAGAGGTAAAAGAAGAGACAAATCTCGATGTAGCAATTCACGGATTAGTCGATGTTGTAGACAATTTAGTGCCGGATAATGAAGGGAGATTGCGCTATCACTTCATTATTCTTGACTTTTTCGCAAGCCCGCGGAGAGGCACTCCACAAGCTGGAAGCGACGTCTTGGAAGCACAATGGGTTCCTTTCAACGAAGTGGAAGCATTCGCATTGACAGGCCCCTTCAGAGACTTCTTCAGAAAGAACCGCCAAATGCTCCAGCATCTCGATTCGACTTTCCCACGAAAAACTCAACTGCATCACGCAAAATAGGTGTGCATATGCGGAAATGCCGAGATCTCAAAAAAGGCTTGTACCCGCATCGGCCTACAAGTTAAATAAGGCATATTAATGAGACTGAGCAGACAAACCACTACATTTATCTGCCAGATCTGCACTACGGGTGTAGCCTTTCAAAACAGCAGTGATGCTGGAATACAAAAATGTTCGCCGTTGAGACCCAGAAATTAACAAAGCAGTATGGCAAGGTCTACGCCCTCAAAAAGTTAGACTTCACCATTGACCAAAACGAAATTATGGTGCTTCTCGGTCCCAACGGTTCAGGAAAGACAACGCTCCTTCTCATTCTAGCCACAGTGTTGAAACCAACCTCAGGAAAGGCGGAAGTTATGGGGTTAGATGTGGCCGCTCAACCCACACAAGTTCGGAAGCTACTCGGAGTAGCGTTTCAAGAGGCAAGAGGTTTCTGGCGTCACAAACCCGCGGACATACTTCGCTTTCACGCGAGTGTTTGTGGTGTTCCAAAAACAAAGGCCAAATCCACAATTGAGGATCTTTTCAAGGACTTAGAACTTTGGGACGCTCGAAACAAGCTTTTCATGCATCTGTCAGGTGGACAAGCGAAACGTTTGGAAGTTTCCAAAGTACTCGTCCAACGTCCAAAGTTTGCCATTTTGGATGAACCTACTAGCCAAGTAGATCTGCGTGGAAAACGACAAATCTGGGAAAAAATCCGTGAATTACAGGAAGAAGGGTCAACTATCCTAGTTGCCACAAATGAGGTTCGCGAAGCAGAGTACCTGGCTGACAGGGTGACTGTGCTAGATCGAGGAAAATTCGTTGTGAGTGATTCTGTTAGAAGACTGAAAGATAGCATCGCGGGCGGCGATATCGTTGAACTTGAAATAGACACCTCCGAACCCAAGTCCTTAGAGAAGGCTCTCAACCTAATAGAAGGAACTGTAAAAATTACGAATGCGGAAGAAAACAGATTCAAAGCTTACGTGTCCATGGCAGAGTCATGGGTACCTAAGATGACCGAGATTTGCTATCAAAACAAAGCCCGCATTCATTCAATCAGGATCACTGAACCATCTCTGGACGATGTTTTTCTTCACTTCACAGGGCGAACCTTAAGAGAGGACGACAAATGAGAAACGTAGTTCGTCTTATTTGGTTCGACTTGAAGCCAGAGCTCAGTCCACCTGTGTGGATAGTTATGGAGTGGGCAGTCTTCCTAGTTCAGGCCGGAGTATATGGCGCAATAATCTCACAGTTGGTCACAAACCCCTCGATCGGAGACTACCGCCAATTCTATTCTGTAGGTTTAGTGATTATGATAACTTTTGACATGGCATCCCATACAGGTCGCCACTTTGTTGAACATGCTCATGAGGGGCGATTGCCCTACTTGCTTAGTCTGCCAATTTCGAGGGCAAAGTTGTTTTTGACCATTGCCCTGCAGGGTGCGACAGAGCTTGCCTTAATGCTTGCAGTTCCATTGACGGTCACCCTATTAATTATCGGCAATTTGACGTGGATCTCCGTAGTGGCATGCATATTGACATTGTTCTTTCTTGGATTTGGGGTAGCAGGTTTGATGTTGGGTTTATCCTTTATAGCCTTCAAATCCTCCGATCTCTACACCGCCATGGTTACCGGTTTGAGTGCCATCATCATCCGATTCAGCACAGTGTTATACCCCTTTATTGTGCTACCGTCCCAATACGCCTCAGCAGCCGCCTTTAGTCCCCTCACATATGGCTCTGACCTCGTTCGCTTCATCTTAGGGTTTGATCCAGCCATCCTCTTGGATCCTTTCTACGCAGTCGCAGTGTTGGCGGGGTTGGCCGCTAGCACTTTGGGCTTGGGCGTATTTCTTGCACAAAGACTTGTTGAGGGAGTCAAGAGTGCATGAGCGAAATTCGCGTCATTCTCGCTATTGCTCGCAACGACTTCTCCTATTTTTTCCGCACAAAATGGCTCATGGCTATACTTCTAAGCCTCAACCTTTCAGACATGCTTGTGGTGGCCCTCGTTTATGGGAATATGATGACCTTTGAGTACTTCAACTATTTTGTTCCCGCTGTGGTTGTCATGGGACTCTTCGCTGCGTCGATGGACACTGGCAGACGAATCTGGCTCGCTCTTCGAGAAGGCGTAATACAATATGAGCTGTCCCTTCCAGTGAGTACCAAAGGCCTGGTCATGGCATATCTGCTTGCAGGAGGCGCAGCTGCTCTAGTGTATGCAAGTTCACTACTGCTTATTGCAATGTTGGTCCTTCAAGCGGGCGCGATCGTGAGTGCAATAATGTTGCTGCCGTTTCTTTTCGTCTTGGCTATGGGACTCGCTGGCATTGCTGCAACCCTCTCCGCGATAGCCTCGACACATGGCGAATTCTTCTTTGCGTTCCAGAATGTCGTGCAAATAGTGCTCCTTACGCTAAGCACAGTATACTACCCCCTCGACAAAGTCCAGAACTACTTGCCTTCCATAATAATTCCACTAGTTAGTGCGAACCCCTTAAGCTTAGCAGCTGAAGCTCTTCGCCAGTACACTTTCTTGGGCCTACCGATCGAGATCGGACTGCTAACGCGGATTCTTATCACTAGTGTTCCCTTCGCCATTGTAGGATCCTTGGCCTACTTGGGTGCACTCCGTAAAATTCAGTCAGAAGGAAAAATCTAGATTCCTCGGAAAATAAGTCGACGCCTATTTTTTCCAAGTCTTTAATTACGTTCCTTTTTCAGTTCTCGCTTGCTTTCGCACGCACGCGCTTCAGATGCCCGTTTTTTTAAATTATAATTCTCATCAGCTGTTTCAGATCATTTATTTCCACGGCGTCAGTTCCAGTAACAATCTGTGAAAAAGTGGGTTTTGCTTCGGACCCCAGTGTTAGTAGCAGAGCGCCTTGGTAGGCAATAGTTAATGTTAGTCCTTCATCTTTTAATTCCCGAGCAACGCTTCTCAATAATGAAATTTTCTCTAACAACGAGCCCTTATCAACTTGAGTGCTATTCAGCAGATCCATCAACAAGTCTTTATTCATTACATTGAAATCGATCCTTTTTTTATCCACCTTCAATCGAAGAGTCTCCACGTCATTAGAAAGCAAACTAGCTACCCCTGACTCCAGTAAGCTGATCAGCCATGTCAGTGCCGTCAAGGCTCCACCATTGGAGAGGTAAAATCTTATTTGTCAGCGACGTACTGCACATCTAGGACAATTGACCCGTTGAGTTTGACCTTCACCATGCCTGTATCGAGTGTTAAATCCTGAAAGCTTAGTTTGATATCAGACTTTTTTCCAGCGAGCTTGTCAATGAGCTTAATAAGAATCTCACCAAAATCGGATGTGGTCTTTTCCATTTTCTACACTATTCAATAAGGGCGTTTCCTTTCGTAAAAGTTTTTGTGTATGTCCCCCGTGGAGATCTGGAGTTCATTCACAGACCTGGTATTCAGCTGTAGACCTTGGTTGGTGTCTGGAAGCCGGGGATGGGAATTGAACCCATATAGAGCAGCTCTGCAGGCTGCCGCCTGAACCGTTCGGCCACCCCGGCAATAAAAAGAATCCAAACTAGAGCTAATAAAGCTAGTCACTGAAGAAGTTAACTCTGACTTATGAATTTTTTATAGAATTCCTGAGCTTTCCCAACTGCCTTTTCAGGGATTTTAACAATCATTCCGTAATACATATCAGGAGCTAATTTTTCACATTTGCCGAAGTATTGTTTCACTTTCGAGGTGTTGCCTTTCCACAAAGCTAGCCCCCCAGCAATATGATACCACACTCGCGCCCTTCTACTCTCTCCATTTTTCTCGAAGGCTGCTGCCTTCTTGGCAGCTTCATCTAATGTCATATTGATTTTTGTCGGGTCATAAAACATTGTGTGCCACAAAGCCTCGGAAAGGTCTTTGTCGTTGCCGCAAACCTGATCCAGCTGGCTTCTTTCCACTCTCTGGCTACTCACTAATTTTTCTTCTTCTTTCTTCCTCTTGAATAAACGTCGCACCATTAATTTCTCCCTCTTTTGGCTACACTAAGCTCGAATCCTAAAGTTGCTTAAAAGGGATTTAAATATTTGGTAAGGCAGCTAGACTGCAAATCGTCCTGCAAAAAAATATTTTCACTCCTCTCTTACATTTAAAAGAAACCTCTGGCTAAGAGCAATGGAAGGAGGAGGTTGCAGCTGAAGGCTTTGAGCTTCATTCATGTAGCAGACATCCATTTGGGCTACGCCCAATATAACTTGGAGGAGCGACGTAAAGACTTCATTAGAGCCTTCAAAGAAGTCGTCGACAAGACCATTGAGTTGAAACCAGACTTCATGATAATCGCGGGTGATCTTTTCCATCATGCAAGGCCTAGCAATGTCACCTTGGAGGCAGCAGTTAGAAACTTCAGCAAGCTTCGAGATGCAAGTATTCCTGTCCTAGTAGTCGATGGATCCCATGACGCTGCGCCAAACATCATAACAAGCACTATTCTTAATCCTCTAGACGCAGCAGGGCTGCTCTATTATTTGCCTCGTCATAAAGGGGCTAGCTGGAAAAACGAAAAATGCTACGTCTACGGCGTTCCAAATTATAGGACTCGGCGAAAAACGGAGGAACAACTTCCGATTTTCTACGAAAAAAACCAGCCATCACCTGACAAAGATCTATTCAACATATTTGTCTTCCACATGGCCCTAGATTTGCCGCGAGTCAAACCCCCTCAGATGGAAGCTGAAGCTCCGCCTGAACTTTTGCCAGAAGGTTTCAACTACTACGCTGGTGGACATGTTCACAAACCTTCAAAATTCAGTTTTAAAAAAGGCATCTTGGCTTATAGTGGCTCGACAGAGACTGTGTACTATGCGGATGCTGGGCTGGGAAAAGGTGTCTACTACGTGAAAGTGGACGAAAAGGGGAAGGCTGAATTCGAGCACATTAAACTGGAGAATCCTCGCCGATTTGCCATTCTAGAGAAAGATTATACAGGTATGACCCCGCCAAAGATCAGCGAGTCTGCAGTTCGCCAGGTCAAAGAAAACGATGAAGCAGGCGTGATTCTTGTTCCTGTTTTACGAGGAATTTTGCCAGCCGAAGCCAATCGAAGCGAGATCGACATCGCCAAGATTAGAAATGCAGCGGAAAAGGCTCTCTTGGTTCACCCCGTCGTTCGGCTCAAGGAGACAGAAGTTCCAGAAGAGGTTGTTCGCTCGATATTCGAAGGAGAACTAAAAGACTTGAAAACCAAGGCTTTCGAGTATTTTCTTCAAATTTTCTCCGAGCGTTATTCAAGGGATGAATCCGAGAGAATTGCGCGGCTGGCGTTAAATCTCATAGAACCCTTAACGCAGAAAGGTGAAGACAAAGCGAAAGAAAGGTTAGAGGCGCATCTAAATGCGAATAAAAACAATAACTCTGGAAAACATTCGGTCTCACGTGAAGTCTAGTATAGACTTCAAGCGGGGATTCAATTGCCTCGTTGGAGGCTTAGGCACGGGCAAGTCCAGCATACTCTACGCCATCGATTTTGCTCTCTTCGGGGACCCTCTGACTAGAAGCTACCACTATCTCCTACGCGAGGGAGAGAATTCCGCAAAGGTAGCGATTGAGTTCTTATTGAATGGAAAAGCCTACCGCATTGAAAGAGGATTGAAGCGACAAGGAAAGCGAATTAGCCAAGACGTGGAAAACCTGAGCTTCTATGAAGAAGATGAACTGATCGCTAGCATGAAAAATGAAGCAGTGGAGGAGCAGTTGAAGGCCATAACAGGATTTGACAAAGAAATCTTCCGCGAGGTTGTTTGGGTTAGGCAAGAGCATCTTAAGGAGTTGCTAGATATGGCTCCAAGAGAGCGGCAAAAACGGTTGGACCAGCTGTTCGGACTGAGTGACTATGAAGTCGCATGGAACAACATTCGCGGACTTCAAAAAGAATTTGACGGCGAAAGGAAGGCTTACGAGAAAGATTTCGATGTTGTGGGAATAGAAAAGCTTGAAGCTGATTACCACAACGCTGTCCAAGAATTCATGGTCCTCGAAAACGAAACCTCAAACTGGAATAAGAAGCTTCAAGAAGCAGAACAAGCATTGCACACCGCATCGGCTAAACTAGAGAGCCTAGAGCAAATGAGGAAGCAAACCGAGGAGTTACTAAAAAAGGAGTCCGAACTCAAAACAAAACTCGCAAACACACAAGACATGTGCGCTAGACTTGTAGATGAGATTCAAAGTAAAATTGTCACCATCAACGAATTCGAACAGCGCCTAGGCAACTTGGAAACACAATTGGAGTCGCAGAGACGCCGCTTGAAAGAAGTTGGCTTGCCTCCGGAATTGACTATACAAGAATTGAAACACCAACTAGCTGCCTTTGACGGTCAGATGACAAACATCAAGGCGGAACAAGAGTCAGCCAGAAAAGAAACCACTACTTCAAAACAGCGAGTATCCAACCTCGCCGCAGAAAGCAAATGCCCCCTTTGCTTACAGTCTTTATCCACAGAATACAAGAGCCACATCTTGCAGCATATCGAGGCACAAAACAAAGAGAGGGAAACAAGACTCAAAGAACTACAGAAAAGCCTGTATGAACTAGAGAAACTGAGAAATACTGCAAATGAAGCTGTTTCCGACTTTCAGATGCGGACTCCAAGAATAGAAAACGCGCAAGTGAGGATCGCTGAAGAGACGAAATCCAAGGAGAAACTTGAGAAAGAGTTTGAAGAATACCAAACTCAAGAAAAGACCTTTCGAGCTCAACTTGAAGAAATTCGTGCGGACATTGCCAAATTCGACAGAGTAGAATTGGAAACCACGTGGAAACTTCACGAAAGAGCCATAAGTCAATATCATGCCACCAAGGCCAAAATGGAATCTACCGAAAGCCGCCGAAGAGATGCATCATTGAAAATTGAAGATTATCGAGAACGCCTTGAACGAACTCAACAAAAGATGGAAAGGGTAAAGAGAATAAAGAAACTCTTGGAAATCGTAGGCAGCATTCGTGACGCCTATCGAAGCATCCAGCCCAAATTACGAACAGAGTTTGTCCGAGTCTTAGAACGAGTAGTTCAACAAGTCTTAGACAAATTAGTAGGGGAAGAAGGCCCCATCCTTTTTGCACGCATCAACGAAACCTACACCCCTTCAATTAAAAGCCAAGAAGGCTACGAACGAGAGGTCGCATTCCTTTCAGGCGGAGAACGCACTCTCCTTGCCTTCGCTTATAGGTTTGCCCTAGGCCAACTCATCATGCAAGCTCGAACAGGACATGGTCTCCAAATACTCTTGCTTGATGAACCAACTGAAAGTCTTGGCAGAGAAGACCGATCAGTAGACCGCCTAGCTGAAGCCATTGCACGACTGAAAGCCATAGAACAGATAATCGCAGTTACCCACAACGAAGCCTTTGCAGAAAAAGCAGAACATGTAATATGGCTCGAAAAAGAAGCTGCCGCAAGCAGAATCCTGACTGAAAAGTGAGAATGCGATCTCCCATGGTGCAAAAAAAGTAGACACCGCGCACTGATTGAAGGCGTTGCAGCGGGCACGCTTTTTGGTACTGCTGCTATATTCATTCTCTTGTTGACGCGCGCGTAGTTTAAAAAAGTGAATCCAAGCTATTCCTCGCCAAGAAGTTTCTTTTCTTTGATGATAAATGCGTTTTCTCGCCCCGCAATCACTCGAAAATCTTTCAGTTCCATTTTGTGCAAGAACTTGCGTAGAAGAGTTCGTAGATAAGATCGAGAGAAAGGTTTCTCTGGCTTGTGGTTTAAGACTATTTCACTGCCAGTCATGTCGATATCAACACCTTTCAACTTTTCTTCGAGAAAGTCAGCTAGCTCTTTCACAGTATCCCCGTCTGCAGTTTTCCGCAACTCTGAAATTTCAATAGGCGTTTTTGATATCGGTATTCCTCCTTAGTCTTTGTTATGTGATTCGATGTGCGCGAGTCATAGAAATATTCAAGCCATCCTTATAAACAGTTTTTCGAAGCACACTAGGGATGGATAGAGATTATTTGTCAGATCGCCCGTCGAGAGCTATCACCGCAGTGCTCATTTTCTCTCGTTTTCATCATCCACGCAAAGAAGGCCCCTTCAAGCTTATTGGTTTTGCGTTTGCGGGCGCGTGCATCTTTTGCTAGAAAGCCTGTTGCAGGAATCTTCGTTACAAGACATCCTCCAAGTGTGTGCACGATATTTAAAAAGGGAATATTCCCCCTCTTATCAAAGACAAGCATCAGCGCAGTCGTCACCAAGAGGAAGAGACTATGGACACATTCCAAGCAATAAAAAGTAGAAGAAGCATCCGCTCTTTTAATGATAAAGCAGTATCTGATGAGGAGATAGAGAAGCTTATAGACGCTGCGAGGTTTGCACCTTCAGCCGGCAACCTTCAACCCTGGGAATTCATCATAGTGAAAGAACCAAAGAGAAAACGTCAATTATCAGTCGCTGCTTTGAATCAACATTTCATTGAAGAAGCTCCAATAGTGATAGTGGTTTGCGCTAATGAAACCCGTTCTGGCAGACGCTATGGAAGACGGGGAGTGACGCTTTATTGTATACAAGACACCGCAGCAGCCACACAAAACCTGTTGTTGGCGGCTTATTCCCTGGGTCTGAGCACCTGTTGGATCGGAGCTTTCCGCGAAAAGCTGGTGAGAGAGAGTCTAAAAACCCCGTCTCATGTGAGACCAGTAGCGATGATTCCAGTCGGATTCTCCTCCAGAAAGCCTAAACAGCGAAGGAGGAGGCCTATAGCCGAGATTACTCATCAAGAAACGTACTAGAGCGTCAATGTAGCTACACCTGCATGTCTAAAGGGTTGATTTTAATAGTTCACCTTGCTAAGTAAACGCGAGGGTTCTACTTGAAGTTCTCCCAAGTAGCTGATTGTTATGAGAAAATTGAGTCTACAGCCAAAAGACTTGAAATGACTGACTACTTGGCGGAGCTTCTCAAAATCACCTCAAACGACCTCATAGACAAGGTTGTTTATCTTACACAAGGGAAACTGTATCCTGACTTTGTTGACATCCAAATAGGCATTGCAGAGAAATTGGCTATCCAAGCGGTCGCTAAGGCTACAGGGAAACGCGAGAACGAAATTCGAGAAGACCTCGCCAGAACAGGAGACATAGGAGAAACCGCTCAAGAATTTCGGGCTAAAAAAGCGCAAGCAACACTGTTCAAAGGCGAGCAATTAACGGTTGAAGAAGTCTATGACACCCTTGACAGAATGGCCAGAGCCTCAGGCGCGGGCTCGATGGACAAGAAGCTGAGTCTTCTATCCGGACTCTTAATGGCTGCCACGCCAAAAGAAGCGAGATACATCTTGAGAATCGTGACGGGAACACTGAGACTTGGAATTGCAGACATGACTGTTTTAGATGCTTTAGCCATTGCCCATGGAGGAGGAAAAGAGGCAAGAGCCCAGCTAGAGAGAGCATACAACATATCTTCAGACCTCGGAAAAGTAGCTGAGACAGTTGTCCGCAGAGGGTTGAAAGGCATCGAAAAGTTTGCAGTGTCCCTTGGAAAGCCTATACGACCGATGCTTGCAGAAAGGCTAGGTTCACCTGAAGAAATCTTAGAAAAACTCTCAGGCAAATGCGTGGTCGAGTATAAATACGATGGGGAGCGGGTTCAAGCTCATAAACAAGGCGATCGTGTGACCTTGTTTTCCCGACGCCTGGAGAACATCACAGACCAATATCCAGACGCTTCTGAACTCATCAAAAAAAATGTTAGAGCCAAGAGCGTCATTATGGAGGCTGAATGTGTAGCCATAAATGCTGACACTGGCGAAATGAAGCCTTTTCAAGAATTAATGCACCGAAGACGGAAATATGGCGTCAGAGAAGCAATGGAAGAACATCCAGTTTCACTTTTCATGTTTGACATTTTATATTTCAATGGACAAGACCTCACGTTGAAGCCCTTTTTGACAAGACGGAAAAAACTGGAGCAGACAGTTGTTGAAGACAGGAGAGTGAGAGCTTCAACGTCTGAGTTTATCAAAACCGTGGAAGGCTTGGAACAGTTTTTTGAAAGGGCTGTAGAAGCTGGCTGCGAAGGAATAATGTGTAAGTCAGTCGATAAAAACTCGATTTATCAAGCAGGTGCAAGAGGGTGGAATTGGATAAAATACAAGCGGGAATACAAGAGCGAAATGACCGACACTGTAGACCTGGTGGCTGTAGGGGCCTTCTATGGCAGAGGAAAACGAGCAGGAACATATGGAGCCTTACTTTTGGCTACGTACAATCCTGAAAAAGACGTTTTCGAAACATTAACAAGGTGCGGAACAGGTTTCACCGATGAAGACTTGGAAAGATTACCGGAAATAATGAAAAAACACAAGCTTATTCACAGACACCCAAAAGTGAACTCGATGGTTGAAGCAGACGTGTGGTTAAAACCCGTAGTTGTTTTAGAGGTTCTCGGCTCTGAAATAACCCTCAGCCCCATTCACACCTGTGCCATGGGCGTCATTCGCAAAGGAAGCGGCTTAGCGATAAGATTTCCCCGATTCACAGGCAATTACAGATTTGACAGGGCACCCACGGGCGCAACAACAAATGAAGAAATAGTAAAAATGTACCGGAATCAAATGAGAAAGGTGGGCTCAACATGATGGCCGCGTACACCTACGCGAGCGAGAAGTTAAAGAACCGCCAAATCGCATTGAGATGTGGTGTCATGTGGCATCGATGACGAGAGGGCAAAAGCGTAGCAGGTCTAAGAAAGGATTGAACCGTAAACTGCTTTACAGCGTTTTCCTAGTTACGATGGTTCTTCTGGTCACTGTGGTCGTATATTCAACTTATTTCATGACCGATATCGGAAATTGGACAGCTGCTATAGTAGATCAGTTAGCCATAGAAGGAGAGCCATACATTAACGTAGAATTCAACACTACGATTACTTCTCTGTTTGGTGCTTCAGGTTTTGACATCAAATACTACCCGGGTGAGGAGGTCGACATAAACTTCTACAAAGACCTGCCATCAAGAGGTGGCAAAATAATAGTCCTAAGAGCCCACTCAGCAGTAAGAAGCGATACCGATTTCATCGATCTTTTTACATCAGAAAGCTACGACCCACAAAAAGAAGAAGAATATTCAAGCTATGGAACGCAAATTAGCATTGCAAATTTCTTAAGGACCGATAGCAAATACTTTGCAGTCGGACCGACTTTTGTGGATCTGAGCATGAAAGGAAGGTTTGACAGCGATTGCGTTATTATTTTGATGGGCTGTAACAGCTTGAATGAAACAACTTTGGCAGAAGCGTTGATCAGAAGAGGAGCCAAGGTTGTCATAGGCTGGATTGGCTGGGTAGAGATAAGAGACACCGACAACTCCACTGAGCAGCTTCTGCAATATCTACTTGATGAAAATCCCTATCCTATCTATGGGGCAGTCGATGAAATCAATGAGCAACCCCATAGAACAAACGTGAAGCTCGATTATTATCCGAAAGATGAGAAAACTAAACATTTCACACTGCCAAAGAGAGAGACTGCCCCGACAACACATATTTCAGGCCAGCTCGGTCACGCTGCATCCCTGATCTTCAACCCCAAAATTGCCCTGAGCCAAGGCAATTGCTTAATACGCCCACGCAAGATGGCCTATTCTTCGAGTTGAGTCCAAACAGCTTCTTTTGACTGCGGTCTGCTATAAGCTATTGTAGTGGATTTCGGCTTTGTAAAAGTAGACACAGAAGTTGGACGCGACTTCTTCAAACTCTCATAATGCTTTGAAACGACTAGGTAAAGACGATCCCGAAGGTCCATGCCAATAGGCTTTAATTTTCTGAGACGCTCAATTTTGTCGGCTAACGCTTTATCCTCCAGCGTTCCAGCAATCCATTTCACAAAGTCACCCCTATAAATATGAAACTCCAGAGACTTCACATGCACATTCAGAATCTTCTTGACAAACTCCTCCAAAGAGGCAGCGCTTTCCCCTGTATAATTCCCAATGGAAGTGAAGAAGTAGAAGGCCTTGTCTCGGGGAAGACTCCTTAATATCCGAGATGATTTGGATTCACTCAATATACAATTCTCCACCAAATTCGTCGACGCTATTACTAAGTGGCTTTCAAGATTTAAAACTTGGCTCAAAGAATTCTTGTGACAACTCAAAGGATCTCCAATTCTTTTGGCTCTCATCGATATGACTACATCCCCACGCTCTAGAGAAGGAATACTAAGAACTATTTTCTAAGAATTAGGTCTGTGATTGGTTGGGGGTTTCATGAGTTCTCCTTTCTCCCTTCTCCTTATGACTCAAGGGGATTGAGAAACCATCCCAACCAAGACACACATCTCTTCATAGCCAGTCGCGTATATTTCTTACTATCACTCAGAAAGCATACAAGCTTTCAAACGTGTCCCAAAACAGATTATGTTCTTATAATTAATACATAGATGTCCAGTAGGAATGTAACTCTCTTTTGCACCTACACTTCTTAACGCAAAGAATGCTTGCATTGAAAGACAAGGTTAGAACTGCGTTGGAAAAAATCTGCAACTCATATGATCCTAAGTCTAACATGTCGCGACAGCCAACATAACCAAAATATTAAAGAATCGAGCGTTTAATTCGAGAATAGAGGTTGGGCGGGTAGCCTAGTACGGATAGGGCGCAGGCCCCCTAAGCCTGTGGTCGTGGGTT
>CP070835.1:1246228-1311862 GCA_020341775.1 Candidatus Bathyarchaeota archaeon | reverse complement strand
TCCGTCCAATTACACATTTGGTCGGAAAGGCAATAGCACAAAATAATCTCGAAAAAGCAGCTCTTTTGTTTCTTGCCAAGCCAAGCCCCTTTGAACATCCTCAATCACGGGCAGCGAGGCAAAAACTTACAGAAAGTCGAGATTTTCGAGAGGCCCTTAGCGACTTTCCACGTGGACTGCTGTACGAACGGTTGATGTTGCTCAATCTGGCTAATCACCCAAAGGATTATGTTGGGGCTTTTAGACGACTTCCAAAACGTTTACAGGGCCTATTTCTTCAGGCATTTCAATCATACTTGTTTAATCGCTTTCTTAGCCAACGCTTGCGACGTAGGATTCCAATTAACGAACCACAAATTGGGGATTACGTTGTAGAAGTTGATAGTAATCGCCTGCCGACCAACAGTTACGCTATAGCTGATCCTGGAAACCTTGAAGCCCTGAGCAAAGCCGTGCAAAAGGGATCCAAGTATGTTGCACTTCCTCTGATAGGCTTTAAGCAAGGACACTCTGAAGGAGTGCAAGGTGAAGTAGAACACACCATACTCGAGAGTGAGAATGTTACTCAAGCAAATTTCTTCATCCCCTCTGCAAGAGAGATGAGTGCACGAGGCGAACTACGAGCAGCGATAGCGCCTATAATGAATCTTAAAGCAGGGAAACCTGCCAAAGACGATTCAAATCCACAAAAAAAACAACTGAATATTAGCTTCACTTTAAACCGCGGCTGCTACGCAACAGTAGTTCTACGCGAATTCATGAAATCACGTAACGTAATAAAGGCGGGATTTTGACTAGCGATTTCGGATTTTAGCTAGCTATTTTCGTTTGCGGAAAAACATCAGACCATCTTTTTCACAGACGTATTCGAAGCCAACCCCGAGCAAACCTTGAATTTCCTCAGATTCTTTGGCTACTCTCACCGTAAACTCATCTGTAGTTTCTCTGAAAATGGCTTCTGCAACCTGAATGTAAAGCATTGTGTCCTCGATTCTTTTGTGACCCAAGAACTCTTTTACGTAGAGAATGTCTTTTGTTTGGTGATAGAGTGTCGTTGCTTTCCAATGGCGTAACGTATGCAAATGTATTTTCATAAGCCTTGGGTTCTGGAGCTTGTGTGCGATCCGTTTCCTTGACTTATAAAATGTCGATCTGTACCAATTGGCAGAGTGACCGAATATCCTTCGGTGTTCCTTGGGTAAGGCATTGAGCATGTCTATGACTTTTTGGCTTACTCTGAAGATTCTCGGGTTTCCATTCTTTTCTGGATAGTTGAGAGTGACCGTTTTTCTTTGACTATCTAGGTTACTCCATTCAATTCTGTTAGCTTCGCCTGACCGCATTGCTGTCTCTTTCAATAGTTGAAGGAATGCAGCAGTCTTCTTGCCACATGCTGCAGTTAGTTGGTCTATTTCTGTTTCGGTAGGGATGAATGGTAACTTTCTTACTGGCTTACGATATATTGGAGGTGTCCATGTTGTTCCGCACATTTTTAGAAACAGAGTATAAGCGTTTATCACCACGTTCTTTCTGGCTTGTCCCCACTTTTGCTTTGCCATCACGCTTTTGGCGATTTCAGGGTTGAAAATGTCAGCACCACGTTTCTTCAGCACTTGAATGGCGTTTGTGTATATTCTAATGGAAATTTCTGCATAGTCTTGTTTCTTCAGCCACCATGAATATTCTATGATTTTTCCTTTAGCGTCTTGCTGTGTGGCTCCCGCAAGCCCATTTTTGAGCGGCTCTACTTGGGTCAAGTTTTTCGCTTCCGTCATGCATGCATGCATCAACGGATAACTCCCCCCACCATTCTGAAAAACCCTAAAAACTCAAAAATGCCTATCCCGCGCTTGGCAAGGCTGGTCGCCGCGCGCGCGAGCGCGTGTTCATGTGCAGAAGCTTTAATATGGTGCTACACTTTTCGTTTTCTGGGGAGTAGATGCCTCAACCATCATCCACACCTGAAAACGTTCGGAGAAAGAGCAACACATGGGTTGTCGCATTTATGGTCGGTCTAGTGGTCGGTGTGGGATTAAGCATTGCTGGTAGCATACTATTCATTTGCCCATTTACGACGCAGGAGGTACTCTTCGCAATAAACCCGGTGCAGGTGTCTGGTACGGTGAGCGTGACTCAAAAAGGCACAATACAATTCGTCAATGACAATGAAACGGCAAGCACTCGTTACGGCCATCATGTTCCAATTGTGGATGGTCATTATAGCATTGTACTCTCTGGCGGATACTCATATAAGGTATACATCGGCACTGGTCAAACAAGTCCCAGCTACACCTTTTCGCTATATGTTCCCTCAAACGTCACGACTCTTATAGCGGATTTCCCGCCATGACGAAGCGCACGCTATCTGGAAACAAGGAGACTTTTTGAAAGGAGACGTGTTAAGACTAGTGATGAGTAGGAAATTGCTGCAGGTGAATTAATGGGAGAGGATCTAATTTTGGCAACAATGCCGATGGTTCCGAAATTGCGCGCGCGCATCGCATCTCTTTAAATGCGCGTGCTTTAGCACGTTGGGTCATCTTTGTGGCATTTGCATTTGTCTTCTTCTATTGAGAACTCTAGATCCATTAGCATATCTTCAAGTTCGTCGAAAAGGGCATTATTTCCATGGTTTTTAGCTTCTTCCAGTGCAAGACGAACCTGGGCTCTCACAACTGAAACATCTGCTTCTCCTTTCTTGAAACTTTTGTATCTCTTACGGAGCTTCTCAATAGCGTCTCCCATTACTATCAGACTTCAACAGTATGATGGACTAAAATAAAATTTATGGCGTTTATTGTTACGTTTGGGTTTGGGGTAGGATTTGAACCCCAAAGCAGTTTTTTGCGCGCGCGCAAGCATGCACATCGAAGGTTGGACTCAATATATTCTACTGTCCACTATGCAAATTTCAGCATCAGAGACTACGCGGATCCACCAGTTCAACGCTACAAACTTATTATCGTAATATGCAATTAGGCGTGCAACACTTCCAACTGGAGCATTCGAGGGAACTTTTCCTTGCCATGATAGAGTTTTCTCCTCATCTCCTTTTAAGGCAAGCTCCTTCGCCTTTCCTGCCCAAAGCCAATCGTCTCCTTCAAGAGCCATATTGACTTCCCACATGCCATCGATTGTGCCTTTATTTCTCAGAACTATTTCAATCCTGAAAGATTCGCTTGGCTTTTTATCGACTACTCTGCCCTCAGTTTCGAAGTCGAGCAAGCAAGCCTGAATTGACTGAAAGAAATAGGCTGTACTCACTGCTCCGAAAACCATTAAAGCAATAGACACTAGGGCAAAAACCTTTTTATGCATAGATTGCTTCACCCTTCAAAAAGAATTGGTGTTGCACCTTTCTTATATCTTTGTGAACTTATCTTCTATAAAACCAGAACCAATCTGCAGCTTTTTATGGAGTAAGTCTACTGCGATCTCTAGGAAACAAAACAACTTCTCGAATGTTCCGCTTGCCTGTCAACATCATCATGACTCTTTCTAGACCAGCTGCCCAACCTGCATGTGGTGGCAAACCGTAGTTGAAAGCTTGCAAGTGATTCTTGAAGGATTGAGGATTCAAATTTTGTTCCTTGAGCCGCTTGATTAAGAGATCCTTTGAGTGAACTCGGGTTCCTCCTGAAGCCAGCTCCATCCATTTCCACATGAAATCGAATCCTTCACTAACTTCAGGGGTGCTTTCCTTTGGTTTGATGTAGAAGGGTTTTGACTTTGTTGGCCATTCGCTAATGAAGTAAAAGTGCGGATGCAGTTTGCCCAGAATTCTGCAGGCAGGTGTGGGGATGTCTTCTCCCCATGGAATTTCTATTCCTTCTTCGTTAAGTTCATCCAGAATTGCAGTGTAAGTAAATCGTTTAGTTGGTATTGCGGGAATGTCGAGAGTGTGGTTAAGAGTTTTTAGCTCTCTCTTGCAGGTTTGATTCACGGCTTCGCAAAAGGAAAGCGTGAGTTGTTCAAGCAGCGTCATGACATCATCTGAAGTAGCGAAGGCTTGCTCAATGTCGATGGAAATGAACTCGCTCAGATGTCTCCTCGTGTGGGATTCTTCTGCCCTAAAAAATGGGCCAATCTCAAAAACTTTCTCAAAGCACAGAGTCAATTCCTCTTTGTACAACTGTGGGCTTTGGGCCAAGTAGGCCTCGCGGTCAAAATAGTTTATAGCGAAGAGCGCGGCTCCACCTTCTGTCGCAGTTGCGATAATTCTAGGGGTGTAGACCTCTAAGAAACCTCTTTCTGAGAGAAACTTGCGAATGGCGGCTAAAACGACATGTTGGATACTCCATAATGCTCGGTTTTCCATCTGACAAAGGTCCAAAACGCGAGCCTTCAGTCGTGTATCAATTGTCGCTGGAGTCTTTCCAGTTACATCAAGGGGTAGTGGATGTTGCGCGACACCAAGGACTTTTATGCTGGTGGGGATAACTTCGAAGCCTCTGGGGGTCATCTCAGTTTTTTTCACTATGCCTTTAACGCCTATGCAGTATTGCGTCTGAAGAGAGTCTGCTTTTTCCAGGATTTTCTTGCTTGTTTTCTTCCTTGGAATAGTTATTTGGGCTGTTCCTTTCCGGTCTTGAAGGATTATAAATTTTATTGCGCCAAGGTCTCGAATTTCTTGAACCCAACCGAATAGGCAAATTTCTTTCCCATCAAACTTGGGTTCTATCTCTGTTGTGTAGTGTGTTTTTCGCCAGCCATTTAACGAGTCAAGACCCATAGGACTATTCGCCTCAGCGAGAAAATTCTACTCTTAGAACTATATTTCGAACTTTTTCCGCAATTTGCTTCATTGCGCTTACATTTATTGGTGGCGGTCTTCTTCCTCTTTTTCTTAAAATGACACGAGTTTCTGTTGTGCCATCTGGAAGCCAGATTGTGTTTATAGTCAGGAGAGGGAATGGCGCGAACAAGTCTTCAAGAAATTTCCTTTCGTCGACACCATCCTCCAATATGCGGATGGCTTTGCCGGTTTTCTGACCTATTGCTCTAATAATCTTTCCGCCATACCCTAAAAAGTGGGCAACATCGCCTCGTCCAACAATTAGGGCGAGAACCCCGTTGGCTTCGATTGCCTTGTGAAAGTAGATATTCTGCAATGAAGGATATTTTTCTTCCAGAGATAGAAGCAAGCGGGCGACTTCAAGATATGTGTCGCTGATCAGCCCTGATTTAACCTTTTTCTGACATTTTAAGCACAGTATTCCGCTTTTTAAGCAGAAATTACAGAGTTGTGTTTTCACCTTTGGGTGTTCTCCTTTAAATCGGGGAGAGGCGCCTCGCTCCTTCGGTGCAAGTTCTAGGCTTTTTTATGGTGCAGTGGAGCAAATAAATAGATTACGGTAGACCAATGACGCTTATAGTTTCAGAGGTATCAGAATTTCACATGTTGATGGTTTCGCATAAGTTTAATAAAACTTGCCATCGTAAAGTCTAGATTTGTCTAAACCCAAGGAGAAGATTATTTGCCCGAAGAATCTCTCACAGGTCGTCCCGTGAAGCTGCTTCGCATGTTATATGAAAAGAGCACTCCAATCTCAACCTACACTCTTCGAATCAAACAAAACGAGTTGGCATCACAGCTTGGAATCAGCCGTCAAGCCCTGAATGTACACTTGCGTAAATTAAGAGATCAGGGGTACATTCGTACGGGAAGAGGTTTTATAGATATTACCGAAAAGGGCTTAACCTTCTTGGGAATTTCAGCGAATCCTGCTTTTGTCTTTCTTAAGATTTCCCCTTTTCAACGAAGAGAGGCCTATGAGAGGATATTTCAGTTCCCAATTCTGCGGATTTTCCGCGTAGCGGGAGACATGGATGCCATCTTAGTTATTGAGCGTGGAAAATTAGATGAAGCCTTGAAGATGTTGGCTAATATTGATGGCGTTGTGGATACAAGGTCATATATTGCTATTCAAACATTGAAATAGTTCTCTTTCGTCAGGAAGTGGTTATCTGTGAAGCTCTTTGAGCATGAAGCGAAAACTATCTTGGCAGGATATGCCATTCCTGTCCCAAAAGGGGCGTTGGCTACTTCTCCGGGTCAAGCAAAGAAATTGGCCTCCCAACTTCGACCGCCTTTTGCTGTCAAAGCGCAAGTGCTGATTGCAGGAAGAGGCAAGGCGGGAGGCATCCAGTTCGCTCATACGTTGGACGAAGCTGAAAACGCGACCAAGAAAATTCTGAACATGGAGATTAGGGGCCTTAAGGTCCACAAAGTTTTGATAGAGGAAAAAGTCCAAGTGAGAAAGGAGCTCTACTTTGGCATCACAACCGACCGATCCCGTCGATGCTATGTAGCGTTGGCATCCGCTTCAGGAGGAGTTGATGTCGAAGAGATTGCTTATACGACACCTAGAAAAATGATAAAGACTCTAATTGATCCTACAATTGGCTTTAGAGGCTATCACGCTAGAGAGATGGCGAGCAAAATTGGTTATTCGGGCAAATTAATGCTTAAATTGGCTGCGATTTATGAGAAACTCTTCAAGTTCGCCATGGAAAATGATGTGGAACTAGTCGAAATGAACCCAATAGTGGAAACCTCGGATGGAACATTCGTTGCGGCAGACGCTCGAATAATAATTGACGACAGCGCTCTCTACCGTCACCCTCAATATAGCCAACGACTCATTTCGGATCAGAAAACAGAATTAACACTCCAAGAAATCAAGGCTCGAAAAGCAGGCTTAGCATACGTTGAACTAGAGGGCAACATCGGAATAATGGGTAACGGTGCAGGCTTAGTGATGGCCACGTTAGATGCGGTGCAACTCTACAATGGAAGCCCTGCTAACTTCCTAGATGTGGGTGGAGGCGCCTCTGAGAGCCAAATTGACGCGGCTCTGGCTATTCTATTAGCGGACGACAAATCCTCTGCAATCCTTATTAATATTCTTGGAGGCATAACCAGATGTGACGAAGTAGCGAGGGGAATACTGGCTACGCGAAACAAAGTTGGCTTCACAAAGCCCATAGTTATACGCTTGGTGGGTACTAATGAGGATGAGGGACGTCGGATACTTGCTGAAGCTGGAATACATGTGTTGGATAGTATGGAAGAAGCAGCGAAAAAAGCCGTGGAGCTCTCTAGAGGGTGACCATAAATGGGAATAATCGTGGGAAAGGAAACTAGAGTTGTGGTGCAAGGCATAACAGGCACTCAAGGCAGCTTTCACACACGGTTAATGTTAGACTATGGTACATCAATTGTTGCTGGTGTGACTCCTGGCAAAGGCGGAACTGAAGTCCATAATGTGCCTGTCTATGACACAGTCAAAGAAGCAATCCTCAGACATGACGTAAACGCATCTATAATATTCGTTCCGCAACCTTTTGCTGCTGAAGCAGCTTTGGAATCTATTGAAGCAGGAATTAGAACTGTTGCAATAATCACTGAACATATTCCTTTGCGAGATACTATCGACGTTTTAACTCATGCAAAGCGGAAAGGAGCAACCATAATTGGCCCCAACACACCTGGAATTATCACTCCTGGAGAGTGCAAATTAGGCATAATGCCTTCTCACGTTTTTAGGCATGGCACAGTAGGCATTGCTTCTCGGAGTGGCACCCTAACCTATGAAATAGCGGTGGAACTGACAAAATATGGTTTTGGCCAATCAACGTGTGTAGGGCTGGGAGGAGACCCTATGGTAGGTCTCAGTTTTGTTGATGTATTGAAAATGTTTAGCAAAGATAGCCAAACCAGAGCAGTGGTCTTGATAGGAGAAATAGGCGGCATCGCTGAAGAGCAAGCTGCAGAATATATTGCCACTAAAGAATTTTCGAAACATGTGGTGGCATTTGTTGCTGGACGAACAGCTCCTTCCGGGAAGCGCATGGGCCACGCTGGCGCAATTGTTATAGGAAGAGCTGGAACCGCAAAGAGCAAGATTGAAGCGTTTAAAGCTGCTGGAATTGGGGTTGCTGCGAAGGTCAGCGATGTTAGAAAGCTTCTAGCTGGAGGAATTCAAGAAGGATAGCCTAGGTTTGTCCTAAAACTTAAGGCGAGGCTGAAAAACACAGCAAAGTATATCTGTAGCAACCGTGATTGAAACGTCAAACAACTTAGAGGCTGCTGTTGATGCCAGTTACGGATTTGCAGAAGAAGACCATCGCTCAACGCCACAGGCTTTACATGAAGATTTGCCGAGAATGCGGCGTCCGAAACGCGCCTACAGCTGTAAAATGTAGAAAATGCAGAAGTAAGAACTTACGTTGGAAGAAGCGAGAACTAGTCCGTTAATTTTCTGTCATATTGTCTTCTTCACCTTCAAAGGCGACAAAATCTTTCCACCCTCTTAAAATGCTGCCGACTCTACTCAGATTTGCTTTAACAACGTTGAATCTAAACGAGCTTTTCATTGTAAGTGCTAGCTGGTCCAAAAGAAAAATTGGGCGTCGCGTAAAGAATTTGCGGTAGTAGTGACGAACCAGGTCCTTTATTTCTTCGTATGGTACTGTATTTGGATAGATTTTGGCAATAGCGATGCCCATCTCCCAATATCGGCTTTCCAATTCTCCAGTGAGATGGCCTTCAGCCTTTGCTTCGTTCCATATAGCCATACCCGGGAATATGCCTAAAATGTTGTATTGAGGGATGTCTAGGGGTATCTCTTGTGCAAATTTGAGAGTTTTGCATATTTCCTGTCTTGTTTCTGTTGGAGCGCCTACTATGAAAGAGCCAACGATGATATCCATCCCTGCTTTTCTAGCGGCTTTCACCGCTGTCTTGGATTGCTGCGGAGTTATTTGCTTGCGGTAATAGTCTAGGATTCGTTGGTTTGCGCTTTCAATACCAAAGTAGATTATTTTGCAGCCCGCTTTTACCATTGAACGCATGAGTCCGTAGGAAGCATGATTCACTCGTCCCTCACACATCCAATCAATATCTAACTTCTCCCTGATGATTTCTCTACACAGTTTGATGATTCTCTTTTGATTTATGGTGAAGCTATCATCAACAAAAAGGAACTGTCGATATCCTTCACTTGCTAAAAGCTGAAGCTCCTCAAGAGTTTTCTCAACTGAACGCGGACGCCATGTGCCATGGACTATGTTTTGGCAACCACAGAATCTACAACGATAGGGGCAGCCTCGGGAGGACAGGAGTGTTGTGAATTTCTTTGGAGCGCCAATAGCACCCACTAAGGTTGAATGATAGTCCACGTTTAGCATAGTGCGGTCAGGAATCGGCAGCGCGTCAATGTTCTCGATCAAAGGTCTGTCTGGTGTGGCATATAACTTGTTTTTCTCCCTGAATGTAATCCCCTTCACTTTTCTTAAAGGGCGTCTTTCCTCTAGCGCTTGTACTAGCTCCTTGGTCGTTTCTTCCCCCTCGCCCCGGACAGCGATGTCTACTTGGGGGTAGGTTTCAAGGATGCGATAGTCATTAAAAGTGGCATAGTAGTTCCCAAAAACCGTTATGATGTCTGAATCGTTTTGCTTAACCTTTTGGGCGATTCTCGCGGCATTTCTACCAGAGCTTGCTAGAGCGGAGAAGCCTAGTATATCGGGGTTTTGCTTTTCAACCCATTGGATGGTTTCTTTTATGGAGTAGCCTTCGGCTGCTTGATCAAGTATCGCGACTTCTATTCCTTCCTGCCTTAAAAGGGTGGCGATGTATAGTATGCCCAGAGGGGGCCAAGCGCCTATGACTTTGCTTTTTTCAGTGAGGGAGAGTTCTTCGTTCGCCCCGGGACTTATGAAGGCAATTTTCATTTCGGGCAATTTCCCGTTGTTTAGGTGTTGAGGTCTGATTTATGGATTTTTCGCGCGCGTTTCAAGACTCTTCAGCCTTCTTAAAATCCTTTGCCAACCACTTTGCCAGCAGCATCACCAATGATCACAGGCTCGTGGGTTTTTTCTTTAATGGCCTTCTCTCGTCCCACGATTTGTCTTGCTGCTATGACGCCTGATACTGATGCTTGAACAAGCCCTCTTGTCAGCCCCGCTCCATCGCCGATTGTGAATAAATTCTTTATTGGTGTTTCCAAACATTCATTTAAGGCTAGTCTCGAGGAATAAAACTTCACTTCGACTCCATACAAGAGAGTGTCTCTAGAGGCTACTCCAGGCGAAATTTTGTCCAAAGCCTCCAACATCTCTCGAATATCCACTAGATACCTATATGGCAAGACGAAACTCAAATCACCCGGCGTCGCACTCTTCAGTGTTGGCTCCACTGTGCTTCGCTCTATTCGTTGTTCAGTCGATCGCCGACCCGCCTCCAAATCGCCGAATCTCTGAACAATTACTCCTCCACTCAGTAAATTAGTTAAGCGAGCAATATATTTACCATATGCAATCGGTTCCCTAAACGGCTCGGTGAAAGATGTTGTCACTAAGATTGCGAAATTCGTGTTGTCAGTTTTCCGTTCCGCATAACTCTGCCCATTCACTGTCAAGACACCATCGTAAGACTCTGTGATAACCTCTCCATAAGGTGCAACACAAAACGTGCGTACTGCGTCATCAAAAAACCGCGAATAGTAAATCAGCTTTGGCTCATACAAAATACTAGTAAGCTCTTCCATAACTGGAGCTTGGACCTCCACTCGAACGCCTACGTCTACTGGGTTATTTAACGTCTTTAACCCCAAAGCCTGAGCCTCAACTTTCAGCCACTCAGCACCACTGCGGCCTGGGGCCACAATCACGTATTTCCCAAATAGCTTGTCACCCTTGACTGTCTCCACACCCTCAGCTTTTCCATCTCTAATGATTAGCCCCTTCACCTCAGTGTTAGTTCGGACCTCTCCTTTGCCATCTAAAAATTCTCGCATCTTCATTAGGGTCTCAGCACACTTTTCAGTTCCCATGTGTCGAACCTTCTGCTGAACCAGCTTCAATCCAGCAAGTGAAGCCTTATGTTCAATTTCCTCTACCCGATCTTCATCTCCTCCATAAACATTATCTGGGGCGCCAAACCTGCGATAAACCCCGTCAACATACTTGACTAACTCCCAAAGTTTCTTTTCACCGATGTATTCGCCAAGCCAGCCACCAACCTGGGTAGACAACGTCAACTTCCCGTCACTAAAAGCACCAGCTCCACCCCATCCATGTAAAACGTTGCAGGGATCACAACTAAGACAGCCTAATCCACGACTGGCGGGACACTTTCTCTTATCAATATCCACGCCCTTATCCAAAATCAAGATGCTTAGTGACGTATTTTCTACAAGTTCAATGGCCGAAAAAATACCAGCAGGTCCCGCACCTACGATTAGCACGTCGTATTTCAAGAGACCATCCACCAAAGACCTTACAGAGAATAGCCTAACTGTAATATATCTTTAACGTAGCGCGCGCATTGTATCCACTGGGGAAAGACGCGGACACCGCTTCCAGTTTCAAACTCGCATGAGTTTTGCATTCCACTAGTCTTTGATGGCTTCTAGGAGACTGATTACGTTCCAAAGTTTCACTCTGGTGTAGGGGGGCATATTTGGATCTTGAAGAATGTCATCCAAAATGGAAATTGCATTTGAAGCTTTCACTGCGTTGGTGACCCCTTCGTTTTGTAGCATTTCGATAGACTCTTTTGCAGCTCTCCTTATATTTCGCGGAGTCGTCGTGTCCTCAGAAATTAGACCAAGCATGGCCATAGCTTGCCCAATTCTTTCTTCATACTCCTGTTTCAACTTCTTTTTACTCATTACAAGAATTGCCTCCACTCGGCAAAATTGAGAGCAAGCCTCAAATTATCCTAGGCAGTAATATAAAGTCTTTGAGGTTTTAAGCTTGCCTCCTAAAAAGCCGGAAGACATTCAACACATGGTTGATATGTTGAAACAAGGTGCAACGCTTACGGAGCTTGCCTGCCCCGCATGTTCTTCTCCCCTATTCAGATTCAAAGATGATACTCTTTGGTGTGGTAGATGTGAAAAACGTGTAATTGTAGTGAAGGAAGATGAAGATGCAGAAAAGATAACAAGTCAAGCGCAGCTGAAGGCACTAGAGAACACGATACTTTCCAAAATAAAAGTCGTTGAGGAGAAGATTAGAAAAGAGGAGAAGGTTGAGGATCTGCAGAAACTCAACGCTGTTCTGACTTCTCTTTTGGAGAATCTTGAAAAGCTGAAGCAAATGAACGAATAAGGGGAGGCACAAAATTTGTTAGGGATCTACAAAAACTTCCCAATGGTAGTACACGGTGTGGTTCGAGTTGCCCTCAAGACTTCACCAAAGAACATTCAGCAAGCAATAGCTGCAACCTTTTTTCGAATGAATCAGAAACATTACCGGCTTGAAGAGATAGCCAACCCATCGAACCAACACTGCGAAGTAGACTTCGAGTTTGGCATTGGGGAAGAGGCCACCTTCTCATTTCTTGACGAAGGTGCACTAAGTATGTTAAAAGCTGCGATTACGAAAAAACCCTTGGACTTCCTGGATTTTCTGGGAGTTCTTCAATATCACCTTTTTGATGAGTTGAGAAGACGCGCTGCATTGAAGTCCGATTACTATTTTTTACGATTTGCTTTTAGTTGGAGCTCCATGGAGCTCCTTATCTCACATGAACGTGGGCCAAGGCGAGTGCATGTAGAAGACTTAATCGACTTTTTGTTGAAGCATGTAACAAGTGAACTTATTGACCATCATGATGATTCTATTAAACTCAAAAGCGAAAGGATAACTTAACTGTGCTTCAAGAATTTCAATACTTTTCTTTCAATGGTTTCAGCGACTTCTTTTATGGAGGCATCTCCATCCACGAGGATGAGTTTTTCTTCTTTAACCAAACTTAGATACAGCTTCCGAACTTTTCTCTGAGTCTGAAGGGTTTCCATAACAGTCTTTCTTCTCTTAATACGTTTGATTGTAATCTCTGGAGAGATATCAATATACAAGGCAAGATTAGGCTTAATAGCGTGTTTATTAATTTCTTCTATCCAAGCCGGAGAAACTTCCGATGTTCCTTGATAGGCTATAGAGGAATAAACATAGCGGTCGCAGACGACAATTTTTCCACCCTCTAGAAGCGGCTTGATTTCATGTTCAATATGGTCGAGGCGATCCACAGCAAAAAGCACAGCCTCTACAACTGTAGGTACGCGTTCATTCTCTAAAAGTATGCGATTTCTGATGATTTTTCCATAGGCTCCTTCACTAGGTTCAGAGGTGAAAGTGGCTTCATGTCCCTTCTTTATCAATGTTTTAACGAGAAGCCGGGCTTGGGTAGTCTTCCCACTACCATCAATCCCCTCAATGCAAATAAATGCGCCATGCTTAGGAGTCACTGTTCATTATCCCTTTGTTCACGCACTACCAAGAGACAATTACGATAAGTTATCGCAAGAGCTAGTTAAAAGCGCATCTGTCCGATTCTGAAAGTCTAATTTAAGGAATACTCGCGAATTCAAGATCTATAAAACCGCATTCACGCAATTCATTTAGGATCTTGCGGAACACATCTTTATATGTTAAAAACCAAGACAAGAAAATGGAGTACTAAAAACCAATGACTCAACGCTGGGGTGAAATAAAAGATCCTGTTTATGGTTATGTATACATAACAGAATCGGAGAAAGATGTTGTTGATTCATTTCCAATGCAGCGGCTCCACAGACTACGCCAACTGGCTGGTGCAGAATATGTTTACCCCAGTGCCAACCATACTCGCTTTGAACACTCTATCGGAACCTTACATTTGTCTCAGCGAATAACCGAAAACTCCAATATCACTCAATACTTGTCAAATGATGAATCTCAGATGATCCGCTTAGCAGCCCTGCTTCACGATGTTGGCCATGGACCCTTTTCACATGTTTTCGAGCATCTGCTCGAAAAATTCCTCGATAAAACCCATGAAGAATTAACTACATGGGTGATAGAAAAATCGGAGGTAGGCGACATTCTAAGGAAAGTCGGCTTCAATCCAAATAAAGTCGCGAAACTCGCAACAGGTTCTCTGCAACAAAAAGGAAAAGCATTCATTGACCAAATAATTCAAAGCGCAATCGATGTAGACAAGCTCGACTTCATTGTAAGAGACACCTATCACACCGGCGCAAAATATGGGAATGTTGATGTTTTCCGCCTAATTCACATGATTGATGTTTTAAACGAAAATTTGGCTATTGACTATGGCGCTCTATCTGCCCTAGAATCTTTCATTCTGGCCCGAATAGAGTCCTTCAAGAGCATTTACTTCCACCGTGTAAGTCGAGCTGCTCAGATAATGCTTGCACTGGCAATGGAAAAAGCAAAAGATGAGTTAGGATTGATCAACTTCAAGAAACCTGAAGAATACCTATCTTTGAATGATTACACTGTCTGGACAATGTTGAAACTCTGCGAAAAATCCCGCAGAATCATGGACAACCTTGAAAGGAGAAGACTAATCAAATGCGCTTACGACCAAACCTTCCATGTCAAAGACAAAACAGTTTCAAGACTCTTCAGCACAGAAGAAATCCGAAATGAAATGCGGGACAGAATCGCTGAGAAAGCAGGTGTGAAATCGGAGTTTATAGTGATAGACGTACCCACACTATCTTCCGTGCCCTACCATCACTCAGCTCTCCTAGAACCAATGGAAATCCCCGTTTTTCACAAAACAAGAGATGGACGAAGGATTCCTCAACGTCTCAGTGAAGTTTCTAAAATTTTTGAAGCATTAAAAGGATTCATAAACGTGGTTAGAGTTTACACTGAAGAAGCATACAGAACAGAAGTGTCCGAAGCAGCCATCAAAGTGCTAGGTAAGCTTCCCTACTCAGCCAGAATATCATTTTAATGGTGCGAGAAACCCTTGAAGCCACTCACTTTGAAAGGAAGGCACACCGTTAGCAGGATACGTGACTAATAATCGTCCTATCAATTCATCTGACTGAGCTATCACGCGTTTTAGAAAGTTTTTTCTTCTCTATAGACATAGATTTTCGCTTCTTCTCTTCCGAGAACTCCAGTATCGCAGATTCAATTTCACTTGGGCTTGAAAGAACAGCTATGCCATTCATATGTCGTAATTTCTCAGCATTTTCCAAGTCGACGTCACGCATATAAAGAGTAAGTTTTTTCTTGTTAGGTAACAAGGTTTCAACTTTTCCAGCTTTCTGGTCTACCGGGAAAATGAACACTGGTATTCCTGCCTTCATTGCTTGTGCAACGCAATTAGACAGCAAGGAATCCGCTATTCCATGGGCTATTTTAGCCGTAGTATTAGCAGTCGCTGGGCATATTAGCAGAAAATCATATTTTCCTAATTGCAGAGGTCCAATAAGAAAAGGTGTATTGGGCGTACTTTCTATGAAAACTCTGAAATTCTGTTTCAATGATCCTACGAGTTTGTACCAAGTGACAACCATTTCGCCGGCTTTTGAGAGTATAATGTCAATATCCAAACCATATCTTTTCTGAAGACTCTTGGCTAGATCAATGCTTTCTGCTAAGCGATCTCCACTTCCTGTTATTCCCCAAGCAATTTTCAAGGTCACATTTTGCGTCCTCCAATTTTCAAGAACATTGATAACTTCATCAATCTGCTAATTGTTCTGTAGATTGTCTGGAGTCCTTCAGAATCTTTTTTTATGCCCTCTGTTCCTAAATCTCGGGACCATAGAGTCCCTCCTAGATTAGCTCCAAACGCCCCCCCGCTAGTGGGTATGATTTTGTTGGCCAAGTAGAATGAATGGATAGTTAGTAAAGCAAGTTCTTGCCCCCCAAGGCGGTCTCCTCCTACAGCCAACCCGGCGCCGACCTTATTTTTCAGAGCATTAGGATTCCTAGCAACTAAGGCTCGACACCTGTCAAAAAATGTTTTCAATTGGCCACTAACAGAGCCAGTGTAGACCGGGGTGCCTATTATGAAGGCATCTGCCTTTTCCATTTTATCATAAGCCTTCAGCATATCATCTTTTTGAATGCATCCTCTTCTTTCCCTGACACAGTGGTCGCAGTGAATGCAGTAATTAAGCTTCTTGTTTTGCAGAGAAAAATAGTCAGTTTGTGCGTTGAATTTTTCTGTAGCATACTTCAATGCTTCTTTCACCGCAAAAGCTGTAGATGCTTCGCGAGGACTACCGGAAATGCCCAAGATGGCCACAGCATTCTTTCCCATGTTGCCTACCGCTCATCTTCTGTGGCTTGGTCATATTTACGTATTTAGCTCTCAATCTGTAGGTCCTTCAAGAGATAGGTTTATTCAAGAGAACCGTTTATGTGGTTAATGCTCTGGAAAAAGTGGCTCCGGTAGAAGCCTTGAGCGCTGCCGAATATAGCCCGGCTAAGTATTCCGGCCTTTCGAGCCGGAGACCCGGGTTCGAATCCCGGCCGGAGCACTACATCTTCTTTTGGAAGCTGCATCTAAAAAGCCACAATTCTTGTTAACTTTAGGATTCATGAAGGATGAGCTAATGGGTAGGGGTATTTTTGCGCTCAACTAGGAATGGCTACTTCTAAAGGCTGCGAAAGTGTAGCGCAAGGTTAGACACTCAGAATCAGCTGCTTTATTCGTAACGTTTCAAGTATAATGGCTTGCTGGCTTCTTGCATTTTCATTTCTTGGATGCGATCTTTGAGGCTGATTCTATCAGTTAGCTTCTCCAAATCTATGAGGCCATTTTTAGTCTCAAGTTTCTGTTCAATCTCATCAAGCATTTGCGGGCCCCTTTTCTTTTCTCTCAACGAATTTTCCTCACCGAAACAAATTAGCCATTCTAATCCCCTGCGTTGAAATTGTAAAACATTTTGTGTGTCTCAAATATGACCAACCTCTTTTTGACCTCGTTTACTTATTAGCTCTCTTCAAGTTCACTGGTTGGTCTTGAAAGTAAGGAACCGACTTCATTTGCCTCTTCAACTATTGGGAGAATATTCTTGAGTTTTCGAAGATACTTCTGTGCCTGCAACGTCTTAAAAACCGCTAATCCCCGTTCTGTAATAGCGTAGATCGCCTTCTCATTACTAGAAGGTCGTTCTTCAACAAGTTTTTGCGAGATTAAAGAATTAAGATATCGCTTCAACAAGCGACAGTCCATGTTTGCTTTATACGAGATTTTCTCGAAATGCAGGGGTTTGCGAACCAAAACTTCTAGTATATTCAAGTATTTTTCTAACTTTGAACGAGGCATGAAGGCATCTCCCTCTAAAAGTGAGTTTCAGTGAATAAATCTCTTCGGAAGCCAGACTAATGATTCAGAATAGTGTTCTTAGATGGCTATGTCGGTTTATGACAGCCATTCTTTACTTGGAGATAAGTGTCAGCGGTGACAATAATAAGCTTGTAGGAGACCTTCTTTGTTGCTATCTACTCTAATGAACCCAAAGCGCTCAAACTGCGCGATAGTGCCGTTTTGTAGCCTTTTGAAGCTCTCCTCAGCCAGACGTTGGACGACTGATGCGTCTGGCATTACAACATGACAGCGTACGGCTCTATTTTCTGGGATCCAGTGGATTAATGGGGCTTTAACCTTTCTAGCTTCATCATATCTTTGACTATGAAATGCTGCCCTTAAGACACCGTTTTCTGTATTTTCAACCATTATATTAAAGAGTTCCATCAATCGAATTACTTGACCCTCCTCCATGTTTTCAGCATCTTTTGTTGCGATCCAAAATTTTGTGATGCCCTCACTAGGTTGGACATCGAATTTTCTAGATCCTCTTTCGGGATGATCAGGGTGTGAAGGAATTTCTGCTGTGAATGTGTGGGTGATGCCTTTCACGACCAGCATTAGAGGATTAGCGACAAAGAAGTAACGGTTGGCTTTAGGTTCAATTATTTTTCGATTGTGTGCGTAAAGATTTTCCCAGCTCAACGTGATATCTTGGCTTTTTGGTCCAACATCGATTATTAGCTGCCTTATTGCATCAGGTTGAATGCCTCTAAGTCTGAGCGCAAAGAAGGTTGCAAGTCTAGGGTCATCCCAGCTCTTATAGATTCCTTCACGTATTCCTTGCATAATCTTTGATTTGCTTAAATATGCGCCAGCGATTTTTAAACGTCCATAATGAATAGCTTCTGGGTAAATCCAACCAAAATAGTCGTACATGTACTCTTGTCGAACTTGGTTCGTTAGGTGTTCTTTTCCACGTATTATGTGCGTTATGCCCATTAGGTGGTCATCGATTCCGCATGCAAGGTTGTATAATGGCCAGACACGATATTTGCTGCCGACTCGAGGATGGCGATGTTTCTCAGTGTCGATTATGCGAAGCGCAGGCCAGTCGCGAACAGCGGGATTCGGATGAGTAAGATCTGTCTTGATGCGAACAACGGCTTCTCCCTCTTGGTAGGTGCCGTCAAGCATGTTATGCCATCGCCTCATTTGCTCTTGAGGAGTGAAGCCGCGGCAGGGGCAGGGTTTTTTGGTCAAAATCAATTTTTTGAAAACTTCAGATTTGCAGGTGCAAACATATGCATGGCCTTCTTTTAGCAGCCACTCTGCATGGTTGTAGTAAATGGCGAGACGATCGCTTTGAATGAAATACTTGTCAGGCTCGCAGTCTAACCACTCTAAGTCGCGCTTTATCTGGTCATAAAACATTAATTGTGGTCGTTTCAACTTTGGATCGGTGTCTTCAAAGCGCACCAGGAATTTTCCATCGTAGATCTTCGCATATTCATGACACAAGATTATTGCTCTTGAAGATCCTAAGTGGATGGGGGCGTCGGGATTGGGCGAGAACCGCGTCACAACAACTTTATTTTTATCGACATTCGGCAAGGGTGAGAGTTCTTTCTGTTGGTTCATTTTTTTGCGAATAAGAGTTTCAGGCCAACTCCTTTGCACGGTCATTTTTTGTTCTGGGAGATCCATGTTATTGACGTCTTCAACAATCTTGGCTACGATGGGCGTTATGTCTTTGATTTTTGCTTTCAATTGGGGCATTTCAGCGAGCAGCTTCCCGACAACTGGCTCTTGTCTAGCTTTTCCTTGAAAGTTGACTGCATTTAGAAGTGCAATTTTCTTGATTCTTTCCTTAAGTTCATCTTCAAAGGACAAGGTAGTCACTCATATGTCTCTCTCGATGAGATAGGTGGCGAAGGCGCGTAGTTTTTCCTTTGCAGGTGAAGATGGCAATAGCCTGTCCACGTCGCTCCAGCTTTGTCTGAGAATTTTATGGGCATATTCTTTCGCGTATTCTATTGAATTGTATTTTTCTAAGATAGATATTGCTTCGTCACGTAATTCCTGTTTTTTTGTTTGCATCTTAAGAATCTGTTTCAGTCTTTCCTTGTCAGCAGGCGTTGCTTTTTGGTGAGTGTGAATTAACATCAGTGTTCGCTTACCTTCAGTAATGTCCATTCCGCGTGCGCCCTTTTTCTTTGTAAACTCCTCTCCAGTTAAGTCTAAGATGTCATCTTGTATTTGAAAAGCAACGCCTATGGACTCTGCAAAACGTCCAAGCTTGTCAGTCAGCCTGTCATCAGCCCCCGATAATACTGCGGCCAGCTTTGCAGCAATTCTAGCTAGGGTTCCAGTTTTGTAGGCGCACATCTGCAAGTAGCTTTGTTCGTCGATCATATCTGCATCCGCTAGTTCGTTGTGCCACGCGATGTCCATAGCTTGTCCAAAACTTAGATTGATCATTTCTATTACGTAAATCTCATAGACTTTGCTCAAGATGTTAGATGGGATTCTATTTCGGTTCTTAATGAGAGGGAGAAGGGGGAGGTAATACAGGGCGTTGCCAGTGTTTATTGCAATGTCCAGGCCAAACAGCTTATAGGTACAGGGTTTTCCCCTGCGCAGTTCCGATTGATCTTCAATATCGTCAATCATTAAGGTTCCATTATGTATGACTTCGGGTATAATGGCATATTCCATGAAGTCCTTAGGATTTTTTCCTAACGATTCACAAATTAGAAGGAACAGACTCGGTCTCCACCGTTTTCCACCTCTGTCAAGAAATTCCCAAATGGGCTTTGCGAGCGCTTCATTTAAAGCTTCAAAGTTGTTTGCGTATTGTGGCACACTAACTTCGAAGATAGTCGAATGTTTCTCAAATTTCCTTGGAATAAACTGTTCTATCATCGCATCAATAGCAGGAACTTGTTCTTCCAGAAACTCTTCGATGTGCATAATTATCGCCTTGCATAAGCTTCAGGCTTAAATCCTCGCCTTTCGAGCCACGTTGCAGTTTTTCCTAAGATCACCAAAGAGGCCTTCTTTAATTTGTCCACTGATTCTGCACCTATGAGAAACATGCTGTTTATCAACTCTTCAATGAGGAAACTCAAGGTTTTTTCCACTTCTTCAGCGCTTTCGATGGCGGGACGCAGGATTGGAGTTGAAATACTCGTCATGTCTGCGCCCAATGCCAAGGCTTTCGCTATTTGGCTGCCTGTTCGAATCCCTCCAGAAGCTATTGGTTTGAGTTTTGTGGATTGAACGACTTCTACAATGCTCGCCACAGTAGGGACTCCCCAGTCCCAAAAACTCTCTCCTAATCGTTTGCGAAGCGTATCGTTAGAGGATTCAGCTCGGTAATACTCAACGGCTGCCCAACTGGTTCCACCAGCTCCCGACACATCCACGCATTCTACCCCTACCCGTTCAAGCTTTTGTGCAACTTCTGCGGATATGCCAGCTCCTGTTTCCTTTACAATCAAGGGTACTTGCAGCGTTTCTGCCAAGTCCCCTATTTTTTGCAGACACCCTTTATAACTTGCTTCGCCTTCAGGTTGAATGGCTTCTTGCAGTGGATTTAGGTGGATAGCCAAAGCATCGGCTCTAATCATCTCAACAGCCTCCATAACCTCTTTCACACCATACCCTTTGGCGAGTTGAGGGGCTCCAATATTGGCAACTAGAAACGCGTTTGGAGCTTTTTTCCTAACGATTTTGTAGGTTGATCTTAGCCTGGGGTCTTCCAAAGCAGCTCTTTGGCTTCCAACACCCATGCCTAAGCCAAGTTCCTCAACTGCCTCAGCGATGGAGCGGTTGATTTTTGCAGCTTCTGGCGTTCCCCCTGTCATCGCCCCAACAAAGAGTGGGGCAGAAAACTTGTGGCCAAGAAAACATGTAGAAGGACAAATCTCATCCCGATTGATTTCGGGCAACGCTTGGTGAACAAAATAAACGTCTTCAAATCCCGTGCTAATCTTCCTAGCCTGAACATCTTTTTGCAAGGATATGTTAATGTGTTCAACTTTCCTGTTCTCTGTTTGACTCGGCAAATTGTTCACTCTTTCTCGATTATTGTGCCGACTACTTTTTTTCCTTCAAGCGCCTTGTATACAGTATCTTCTTTCGAAGCGTTGACAATAAATGTTTTAATACCCGCGCTAATAGCTGGAATCAATTCTGAAATCTTGCCCAACATTCCCCCCGTCACATCGGTCACCTTTGCTTCTTCAATGTTGTTCAGCAGGATTTTCAAATCTTTCAATGTGATATGAGGTAATAAATCTAATTGAGCATTCGTCGTGGGGTCAGCTGGGTATAAGCCATTTACGTCTACGCCCATGATAATCTTTTCAGCCTTGAACATTATTGCTAAAGCAGCAATTAATTGATCGCCAGAAAGCACAGCAAATCCCTTGTCGCTGTCTAAAACAGCGTCTCCAAAGAGCACTGGTACAAATCCAGTTGCAAGAAGCCGTGTTAAAGCACCGTCGTATAATGTTTGTATTCGACCTGCCTTCGTAACTACGCAGGAAGAAGGCGAAACAGAGAAAGCAGGTATATTATGGGATATTAGCGTATTCACAACCAGCTTATTTAGCTCCAGCATAGCTTGATGAGTTTTCGAAAAGCCTTCAATTTGGGCAGGATCTCTGTAACCTTCAATGATTTTATATTGTTTTGCCAGTGGATGACCAAAACTACCGCCACCATGCACAATGATTAGCTGTTCAACACTTGCGGTAGCTATCTCCCTAGCCAGTCGTTTTATGGCTTTCAGGTTGGCCGTCATAGGTTCCCGCTTTTTGGTTATAACCGAGCCACCTAGCTTCAGCATGATACATGCATTCGAACAACATCGCCCTAACTGGCGCAGAGGGTGCACAGCCAATCGGGCCACTCCCCTCATCTTGTAAATGCGACAGCAACATAGCCCACAACAGCCGCATAATCCCCTGTGATGTCGCCGCTCGTTCTGTAACAAAGTATCTGGCTTTTCCTAGCGCCAAGAAGCTTTACTGCAGATACTAGAGCTGCCACAGGACCATAACCACAGGCAGTTATGCACTCACTTTCAATTGTTGAATGAAATTCTCTTTCGTCCAGTCTTTCCAAGGCACTAAGCGCTTTCTTATCTTTCTTTTGAGCAATCTCATGTGGCTCGTAATGAGTCATGTCTGTGGAAGCGATGATTAACACATCTCTACCCTCCAAAACCTCTGCCACAGTTTGACCGACTTCCCGACTGGATTCAAAATCTTGCATGAGAAAACTTATCGGAACAAACGTGAAGCTAGAGCTGTAGAGATATTGAAGGAAGGGCAGTTGAACTTCAATAGAATGTTCGTATGCGTGTGCTGACTCGTCTATATCAATGACGTCTGATTTCCGTACAATTCGGTCAACAGCGTCTTCATCAACAGATACATCACCTAAAGGTGTGCGCCATGCCCCCTTCGTTGCTGCCAATCCACAACCTTGTCCAGTGTGATTCGGACCAAAAATCACAATGATATCTGGCTTCCCGTCAGACGCCAACCGGTGATAGGAATGAGCAGCTATTGGCCCTGAATAGGCGTAGCCTGCATGTGGGCAGATTAACCCTACAATGTTCCTTGGCCCTCCCTGTAATATTGGTTTTTCGCCCGGACCAAGTGAGTGAGTGAAGCAGTCTTCTATTTGCCTTGTTAGGGATTCGGTGGTGCCTGCGTAGAAGCTTCCAGCTTGAGTCGGCCTTCGTATTTTCACAGAGCTTTCCTCATTCTGCTAATCTTCGCGAGAAATCTTTGCTTCAAAATCGTCTATGGACAATTCCATGTCTTTATCAGGCGCTAGCTCTCCCTTTTCGCGAAGGACTTGTCTAGCCAACATCCAGTAAATAACTGCCAAGGCTCTTCTACCTTTATTGTTTGTAGGGATTACGAAGTCTACACCCGAAAAATCGTTATCGGTGCTACACAAAGCTATCACTGGAATGCCCATGACGGCTGCTTCTCTTATTGCCTGAGCGTCGGCTTTCGGATCTGATATTATCAGGACTCCCGGTTCAACGTGGTTGGGATATAAAGGATTGGATAGCAGACCAGGGACAAACCGTCCTATAATAGGGATGGTTTTTGTCACCTCACAGAACTTCCTCGCCGGATACCTTGCATAAAGTCGCGCTGCAACGACAGCGACTTTTTGGGAGTCAAATCTTGAGAGGAATTTCGCTGCGATGCGTATGCGCTCGTCTGTTTTCTTTACATCCAACACGAATAAGCCATCGGGTCTTACGCGGTATATGAATTGATCTATGTCTTTGGTTTTCATCCTAGTACCAATGTGAATACCTGCGGAAAGCAGCACATCGCGTGGTAACAATAGTTCATCGTCAGCGGTTGATGAAAACTCTTCTTCCCTTTCTTCCTTCCAACTTGCCTTTTCTTCAGACTCGGTTTTTTCGATTGCCTCCTTATCTGACAGTACTATTTCCCTCCTTTAACGGAAATTTTTGCCATCCGCGCTCTGTTTCCAAGCGTGTCTTCTATTCTGACGAGTTCATCGATTTTTGCGATTCGGGCCCCTTCAACAACGCCTGTTTTAATAATTGGACAGTTGAAAGCCATTGCTAAATGAGCAATTTCAGTGCCTACAGTGTCGCCCGAACGGTGTGAAACCACTGGCGTATATAGAGCCTCTTTGGCGATTTTTGTAGCGTTCCAGGCATCAGTTAGGGTACCAACCTGATTCGGTTTTATTATTGCTGAATTTGCAGCATCCTTTTGGATTCCAAGTTTGAGTCGCTTCGCATTTGTAACAAAAAGATCGTCGCCGCAAATAAGACAACTGTCAATTTTTTTAGTTAACTTGGCAAAATTTTCGAAATCCTCTTCGTGGAAAGGATCTTCTACATAGATCAAATTATGTTTCTCAATGAGCTCTAGGATATACTCCACTTGTTCCTCTGGTGTTCTCTCAATGTTTTGGTGGGAATAGACATAACGACCCGTTCTTGGCTTCCAGAGCGTTGATGCAGCCACATCCAATCCAATTCTACATTCAATCCCCAACTCCTGCGAAACTTCTTCGCATGACTTTGTCATAAGTTCTATTGCATCGTCATTGTCGATATCAGCAATCCATGCGCCCTCATCGCTTCTTCCGCTCGTGAATGCTTTCCTCGTCCCTCTAAGAATGTCACCCACCTTCTTATGGAATGTCACATTCGCCTTTGCAGCTTCCCAAAAAGATTTTGCGTGAACAGGCAAGACCAAGAATTCTTGTATGTCTGGAGCTCTCCCATGAGCATGTCGACCTCCACTTAGTACATTCCCCAATGGGAATGGAAGCTCGGAAGCAGCGTGACCTGCAAGGTATTCATATAGCAAAAGTTGACAGGAGTCAGCTGCAGCCTTAGCCGTGCACAAGGAAATTGCGTATGCGGTATTCCCTCCGATATTCTCAAACTTCTCCGTTCCATCAATCTCGTGAAGCAGCAAGTCTATTTCTTCCTGCTCATTCGAGTCCATGCCAACCAGTTTGGGAGAGATCGTTTCAATGACAATTTTCACAGCTGCATCTACGCCTCCTTTTGGATAATATAGCACCTCAGCGCCCCCTTTGCTTGCCCCAGCCGGAGCCGCTGCTCTACCGAAACCTGACTCAGTCTTAATATCAACTTCTATTGTTTCTTCACCGCGACTATTGAAGATTTTGCGTGCTGCGATCTCCTTTATTTCTGTGGACAATGTCATTCCCTTATGGTGGTCCAATCTGCTGTTTTCGTCCAACCTCATAGAATTTTATGATCTCATCTATGATTTCCACGTGAGAAAGAAGCATTCTTCTGCAACAATAACGCGTCAAACCTAAATCGTCCAAAACTTTACCCGCATCGTCGCCTTCCTTCACGCGCTGAGCGAAGTCTTCCCATTTGTCACCTATTACTTTTCCACAAGTGAAACAGCGGACAGGAATAATCAATTCTTACTTCATTCTCCTTTTTCTACCTATAGCTCTTTTGCTTTCTCGCGCGAGCCCCTGGGCCTCCAAACTTTTTCGGTTCCTTTCGTCTAGGATCGCCTGCGAGCATAGTTCTGTCGTATTCGGCCAAAGCGGATTGCAGGTGTTTGTTCTTGGTCCACTTCAAAAGTCCTCTCGCCACCGCCATCCTTGCAGCCTCTGCTTGTCCCATGAAGCCTCCACCTTTAACCTTTATATTAATGTCAACCTGGCCCCTCAACTCTTTGCCAACATAAAGAAGAGGCTCCGAAATCTTCATTCGAGCAACCTCAGGTTCAAAGATTTCTAGGGGAACATTGTTGATTCTAATTCTTCCTCTGCCTGTTCTAATTGAAGCTCTAGCGGTAGCAGTTTTTCGCTTTCCACTGACAATTATTATTTTCTTCGAGCTTGGCATATCAATCGCCTTTCGGAGTCCATCCAATTTCCTTAACTAATTCGCCTACGGTGATATACGAACATTTAAGATTCTCAGATTTTGCTTCAGAGATTGTTTCTCTAGATTTGTCTTTAAACTCTTGAGGCACTCCAACAACGACCCGTAGCCTTCTATAAGCGTTTAACCCCTTCGACTTTTTTCTAGGCAACATGCCTCGAATAACACGTTTCACATACCGATCCGGCCGCCTAGGAAAATAGGGTCCTTTTCGGGGATGACCAATTGTTAATTTCCGTTTCGCTTCCTTGACGATGCTGAGTCTCTTCCCAGATATCACAGTCTTCTCCGCATTCAAGATTATGATGCTTTCGCCTTCGAGGAGACGTTTTGCGATTATTGTGGCCATTCGACCTAATATCAAATTACTTGCGTCGATAACTACAGCAGATTCACGTTGCAGAATCATATTTTACACCACAATTCGCACATTTGAACCTCTTGGATTCTTCTTCACTAATTCAGAGAATGTCAAACATTTTCCTTTTACACGCCTTATTTTCTCTCTTGCAGCAGGTGAAAAACTGAACGCAGCAACTGTAACCGGATGGTTGATAGTTCCAGATCCAAGCACCTTTCCTGGTACTGCTACAACCTCTCCTTTTTCAGAGTGGCGACTTATGCGGCTCAAGTTGATTGAGACACGCATGCTCCTAGGTTTCGATAGAACATTGGCTATGGCATTCCATATCTTTGCGTCGTTCTCCCTCGACATCTTCTGCAAGAAGCGAATTAGCTCAAGCAATCTTGGGTTGTCAGGTTTCTTATTTTTCATTTTCCTTCCCTGCAAACTGCTCTAGAAAATCCTTTAATTTTCCATCCAAAATGTTAAGTGCTTCACTAAGAATTCTCTCTGGCGAAAGGGCGCCTGTTGATTCTAGACTAAATATGAACGAGTTCTCATCCCAAACCACTTCCACGGCTTTAGGCGTCTTCTTGCAGATATCCATGCAGTCCTGACATAAGGTACAGTTATCACTGTTCTTAATCTCGACCTTGTTCCCTGCCTTCAATAAAACATTCTTTGGACAAATTTCTACACAGGCACCACATAAGTCACAATGTTTAGAGTCAACCTTAACTATCGGTCTAAACTTATAAGCACACATGGAAACAGGTTGCCATCTAGCATGATCTTCGCCTTTTCCCAACCGAGCATAAGCTTCAAGTCTTACTTTCTGCTCGGGAGCCAATTTGACAATGGGAATTTTGCCACTAACAGGGATTGTTGCTGGATTTTCAGACTTAAATTCTCCTGAGTAGACTGTTATTGTATGATCTTCTGCCTCTACATCTAGAATCAAAGATGCTCGACATAGGTTGCAGCCAAACTCGCTCTTGCATATGCAGTTTTCGGGCAAATTGTATGTGTCCAAATCTGTTTTAAGCGGCATGAGCCCAATTCGATGCGCTAGAAATTCGTCTTGAATAGTTGAGGAGTTTTCGATAATCACTACGTCGTCTACAGCCATACTCGGCACTTCGGAAAGGATTATCCTCCTTAACGCGTTCATGAAAGCCGCGTTGGTTCCTCCAATACGTAAACGTAAAGAATTTTCATCTCTTTCCAAGATTTCCATCTTCACGCCTTTTTCACTCCTCTTAGCAGCGTGTTTTCGCTGTCACTAAACACACACATTATACTCTCCGCCCTCTTCGGCCCCCCTTCCTTCGTGTACCGTCGTGGGGAACAGGCGTGGTTTCTTCAATGCGACCGATACGAAATCCAGCTCTTGCCAATCCTCTTATAGCTGCTTGAGCTCCTGGCCCGGGGGTCCTAGCGCCTGACCCACCGGGCGCTCTAACTTTTATGTGAATAGCTGTTATGCCTTTTTCTCTTGCAGTCGAAGCAGCAGAAGATGCAGCTCGCATGGCAGCATACGGAGAAGACTCTAGGCGGTCTGCTTTTACGAACATACCGCCACTAGTCCTTGAAATTGTTTCAGCCCCCGAGATATCGGTTATGTGTATTATCGTGTTATTGTACGAGCTGTAGATGTGGACCACTCCCCATTTAGTAACTTTCTTGCTCATGATCGAGCGCCCTCTTCAGTAGCATTTTCTATAGTCTTTGTCTTTGGTGGTAAACTAATCAGAGTCTGCCGTAGGGGGTGATCACTGTTGGCTATAGTGCTGGAAGGACTATACTCAATATGAGCTTCTTCTAATCTAGGCACCAGATAGCTTGGGGCTGTCACTCTCTTTTTACCAATCGCGATGTGGCCATGCGTGATGAGTTGACGAGCTTGATAGACTGATTTCGCCAAGCCCTTATTAAAAACAAGAGATTGCAGTCTTCTTTCAAGAATATCTTCAATTGCCAAATCTAGCACATCGTCAAGACCAGCAGTCTCTGGAAGTATTCCAAGTCGGTTCAATCTGTTTAAAAGTTGAATTTTCATTTTTTTCCCTTCTTCTTCAGACATGCCCAATGTAGAACGTGCTGAGCCTCGAAATTTTGACAACATGGTTTTGTGTCGCCATAGTTCTCGCTTGTTTCGTAGGCCATATTGGCCAAGCAGCCTTAGCTCTCCTTGCAGCACGTCTGTTCTCCATGGAAACCGAGGAGGGTCATACTTCTTCCGCTGCTTTTTCGGATCACCCACTAGATTTACCCCCCACTACTCTCTTCTTCTTAACGCCTATGGCTTTTCCTTTCCTTCCTGTAGTTTTTGTCCGTTGACCACGAACTTTTAATCCATAAGAGTGACGATAACCCTTCCATGACTTTGTGGCTTTCATTAGATCTATGTCTGTTTTGGTTTGGAGCACAAGATCGGAGCCTGTAAAATGCAGATTTTCTCCAGTATCTAAGTCTTTCTGACGGTTAAAAAGCCATTCAGGCAGATTATACTTAACTGGATTTTCTATAATATCTTCCAGCTTGGCCAAATCTTGTTCAGAGATAAATCCAAGTCGCATTTCTGGATTTACTCCACCCTTTCTAACTATGACATTTGCCATGTTGATTCCTATACCCTTAATTCTCGAGATGGCGTAGGCCACTTTTAGGGCGCCATCCAAGTCTGTCTCAGCAATTCGAGTAATGTGGCGGAATTCCGTTGACATTTTAAATCTCCAATGTTTTGAAGCTAACTACGGAAAAGGATTCACAATTTATTTAAACTTTCCTTTAATAAACTCCAGCAGGCTTATTAGTCTATGGAGGCTACTCTGCGAACGCTGCCCACGAGTACGAGAACGGCGCACGCGTTGGTTATTTCAGCCTTTGCTGTTCGTTATCATGCGAAAAAATGTAGGACTGATTTTTGATAGCACGAAGCTTATCAATTGACTCTAATGGCTGGTCAGCCCGGTCAAGCACACCCGGAATGTTTCGTCTTTTTAAGTTTTCTCTCAATGGTGAAGCATCCCCGCAGTGAACAACTGAGGTTTGACCCCTCTGAATGATTACCGATTGATGTCCCACTGAGTGACCCGGCGTCGGCACAATTGATATTTTGCTTTCAGTAATTCATAATTTCCACCGTCTTCGAACCAGAGGAAGCTTCCGGATGCATGTATCCATAAGAGTTTTTTCCTGTCAAGACAAGAGTGGACTTCAAGGCCACGTTGTAACTTACTCCTTGATATTTGGAGTAGCCAAAGAAGCTTTTGTCCAAGTGAAGAAGCCACTGTAGAGGATGTATATCTCCATTTTTCAGCCAACTGAAAGCCATGAATACCCGACTAGTTGTCTAGATCTGTGATCAAAGCTGGCAACTTAGTTATCGACTCAATCGTATGAGTAGCCCCTGCTTGAATTAGCTTCTTAGTTTCACTCCCTTCCGAGACAATGCACACAGCAGCCTTAACATCTAACGCTTTGGCACTTCGCATGTCCACCACACTATCGCCCACGACAATTACTTCATCATAATTCACGTTTAACGCTTTCACAGCAGCAGCTAGATGTGAGGGGTCAGGTTTCACTCTTGAAACAGTTTCTCGAGTGACTACAGCCTCGAAAAACTGCGTCAAATGAAAGCTATGGAGAATGAAGTCTGTCGCTCTTTTGCTGTTGATTGTAAAAATGGCGAGCCTCAAGCCTGCGTCCTTTAAAATTCTTAGTGTTTCAAACACGCCTGGTAAGAGCGAGGTCTCACGGGCCGCTTTAATTTCATGCTTGAACACTATGTCTAAAGCACGTTCTTGAACAGCAGAGGCATCTTCTTCCGTTCTACCGTTGTTCCTCATTAAAACCTCAGCTTTTTCCAGCATTTCAAAGACGCTTTCATTTCTAGAAAATATTGAAGCAGGAAATTTTTGGTTTATGAGGAAAGCCCTAATCTCAGCTCTCACACTTTTATAGTCAAGGTTGAATTCAGCAAGAGTTCCATCAAGATCAAAGGCAACCGCTCTTATAGTCATGTGCAATCATCCTATCCAATGTGGCTGGGGAGTTGTGTATGGAAGATCTGATATAGGTTTCGGTTTGAAGAATTAGGAATTCCGCACGGATATATAGCACCTTAGCCTTCTACTACGTATCGATAAGCAACATATTTCCCCGCAGTGTGGCTGTCTCGGATGATTCTTACAATGTCGCCTGTCTTTGCTCCTACGGCTTTCACCACAGGGTCAGAGGTTCTTATTCTGGGCAGCTGATAGGGGTCGACACGATATCTATTCAGCAACTGTTCTCGTTCTTCAGATGATAGAATCTCATGTTTAGGCACAAGCTCATGATCGAAAATGTCAAAAATTGGGAAAATCCGAGGAATCAATTCTATTCCTTTTTTCCTTGCCTTTTTTTTGGCAGCTTGAGTATATCGTCCGCTTGTTACCACTATTGCCTTTTCCAGCTTTTCTTCTTCCATAATTTTTGCAAGTTGGTTGATGTATTGAACTCCTACAGTGCCACTGGAGGGAATGCAATATATTATTGATTTGCCCTCCGGCGTTTTCACAGAGAATCCAAATGCATTCTTATATTCCTTTTTTTTCGTAGAAAGTTTCCTGTAACCTCTAAGTTTTATGAGAATTGCAGCTTTTTTTTCTTCTAAAGTTATTTCGGTTTCATCATTCAAGGGAAGACCTCAAGTCTCGGTTACTCAAAAGACTTCACGCAGACCACCCTTAAACTTTGCGCTTCAACGCCAAACATCACGTTTTACCACGTTAGATATGTTTAGACATTCTATACGAAATGTTTATCTCAGAACCTTCCACATAGCCACATGCCTAAAACCATTGGTGCAAATCGCATGCTTGGTGGTTAAAACTTGAAAGAGATACAGGCATTCTCGCCAGGACATTTAACAGGATTTTTCCAAGCATGTGACAAATCAAAGGATCCTCTATTGAGGGGGTCTAAGGGAGCAGGACTCTCTATCTCAGAAGGGGTTACAACAAAGGTGAAGATAAGAAAGTCGCGGAAAAAGTCAGTCAATATCTCGATAAATGGCAAACGCGAAGAGTCGGCTTTAGTGTCCAGACACGTTGCAGAGTCTTTTCTCCGTCTCGTAGATGGGAATTTTGATGTATTGGTTGAACATTACGTTGCTGTCCCTGTGGGATGCGGATTTGGCACTAGTGGCGCTGGAGCACTGAGCCTAGCCCTTGCTCTTAACAAAGCTCTTGGTCTTGGCATGTCTCGCGTTAGAGCCTCTCAGCTAGCCCACGTTGCTGAGGTTGAATGCAAAACTGGCCTCGGCACAGTCATTGCGGAAACCCTTGGAGGACTCGAACTAAGAGAAAAACCTGGAGCGCCGGGCATAGGGCAGATCAAATCAATACCAATCAGCGGCGACTACATAGTGCCCTGTATAAGCTTCGGACCACTGCCTACGAGTGAGATTTTAAGGAAGAAGACAGCTCAGCAGCGCATAAACGAATCTAGCCCACAGCTCATTGAAGAATTAAAGAGGCATGCCACACCTGAAAATTTTATGAGATTGTCTCGCAAGTTTGCGGAACACATGAAGCTGATTACAGAAAGATTGCGAGCCATTTTGATAGAAACCGACTATGCTGGATTTGCCTGTAGTATGGCAATGTTCGGGGAAACGCTCTTCTCTATTGTGAAAAGAGACCAAGTTAAAGAAATCCACGAAATCTTCAGCAGGCACACATCTTCACAATGCAACGTGATATTCGCAAACATCGATTTTGAAGGAGCCAGGCTTCTGTGAATAAGATAGTCATTCCATCCACGCATCCAAGGGCAAATTCTCTATTAATTCGGGAAAGACTGATTGAGCATTTTGCAAAGGGAATCGTTTCAGATGCAGGCCTGTTTGCACATGGAAGAGGAGAAGCTTTTGACTATCTGCTGGGTGAAAGAACAACAGAGAATGCCTTGGTCGCGGTCACAGCTGCTGCAGCCGCTTTGCTCACTGGCAAACACCCAGTAATTTCTGCCAACGGAAATGCAGCGGCTCTTGGCGCGGAAGGCATAGTTAAGCTGGCCAAAGTAACAGGAGCTTTAATCGAGGTCAACCTTTTCTATCGCTCTGCTCAACGGGAAAGAGCAATTGAAAGGCTTCTCAAATCAGCCGGGGCCCAAAAAGTCTATGGTGTTAATCAAGCAGCTTCTGCGAGAATTGCAGAAATCGGAGGGGAAAGGAGGCGCGTCGATCCAAGAGGCATACTTAAAGCAGACGTTGTTTTGGTTCCGCTTGAAGATGGAGACCGTGCTGAGGCTTTGGCGAAAATGGGAAAGAAAGTCATCACAATTGATTTAAATCCGTTGTCGCGAACCGCTCAGTTTGCTACCATTACAATAGTCGACAACATTGTGAGAGCGCTACCTGCCTTAGCCATCGCCGCTGAACAGCTCAGCAAGAAACGTCAAAACAGACTGAAGAGGATTCAGTCCGACTTTGATAACAAGAAAAATTTGAGTGAAGCAATCAGACTCATCAATAACCGACTCTCAAAGCTTGCCAAAAATGGAACCTACATTTCAATTCATTGAAGGAATAAAAAAATGAGTTCACATGCAATCATTGTTTTAGGAGCTGGAGCAATCGGCAGCACCTATGGCGCCCTACTTTCAAGTAAGAACAAAGTCACCTTGATTGGACGCACTGCTCATATGAAATCGATAACTAAGAACGGTTTAACTATTTCAGGAAGCGTCAATGACACCTACTTTTTGGCAGCAGAGACTGAAATCGAAGAAATTCCTCCAAATGCGCTAATCCTCCTAACGACAAAGGCTCAAGATGCTGCAAGAACGATTGAAGGTATAAAACCGTTGCTGAGAAAAGATTCAACTATTTTAGTTTTACAGAATGGCTTGGGAATCAAAGAAGTAGTCGAAAAAATCGTAGATGACAAAGCTGAGATTATTCGAGGCTTAGTTACATCAGCTGCGGAATTGCTTGAGCCTGGGAAAGTCTCTTTTTGGCAAGGGGAAACCATATTGGAGCCAACTCAAAGCTCACACGCAATAGCCAGAGTCTTTGTTGAGAGCGGATTGAAAACTAGAATCTCAAACGATATAAAATCTGAAATCTGGCAGAAGTTAATCCTTAATTGTGTGGTAAATCCGCTGACAGCAATCTTGCGAGCCAGAAACCATGAGATCCTAGCAGGCAACCTGAAAGGGATTAGACATGCAATCATTCAAGAATGCACCACAATAGCGCAAAGCGAAGAATTACTTTTCGAAACGGGCCTTGAGGAATGCATTGAACAGAAAATCGCAGGCTACACGAACTATTCTTCGATGTATCAAGACATAGCTAAGCAGAGGAAAACAGAAATCGACTTTATAAACGGGAAAATAGTGGAGCTTGGAAGGAGACATAGCATTCCAACACCTGTTAACGAAGCACTGGTTGCTCTAATCAAATATTTGGAGGCGCGTTAGATGAAATTTGACGCGGTTGGAATGAAGAATCGCCACGAAAAAATAATCATGTTAACCGCATACGATTTTCAGATGGCGAAGATCCTCGACGAAGCTGGAATCGACCTAATCCTAGTCGGGGATAGCCTAGGAATGGTGATGCAAGGATTCATGGACACAAAGAGTGTGACGATTGAAGATATGCTGTATCACACAAAAGCTGTATCTAGAGGAGCAAAAAACACCCCTGTGATCGGAGACATGCCAATCAACAGCTATAGAACGGTTGAAGACGCATTGAACAACGCGAAACTCTTTCTAGAAGCGGGAGCAGATGGAGTGAAAATCGAGGGCAACAAACCTGAGCAAATTAATGCGTTGCTGGATCACGGTATTCCAGTTATGGGGCATTTAGGCCTTCTGCCACAAACTGCAGGAAGCTATCGGGTGAAGGGAAAGAAACCAGAAGAAGCGCAAAAAATCCTCAAAGACGCATTGGACTTAGATCAGCGGGGGGTCTTCTCAATGGTGTTAGAATGTATTCCTGAGAGCCTTGCCAAGAAAATCACAGAAACAGTGAAGATTCCTACGATTGGGATAGGCGCTGGGAAATACTGCAACGGCCAAGTGTTGGTAATCAATGACATGCTCGGATTTGATCTAAGCTTTGCGCCTAGGTACTTGAAGAGATACGCCAACCTTAATAAGATAATAAAAGATGCTGTCGCAAGATTCAAGGAAGAAGTATCAGAAGGCACTTATCCAGACAAAGAACACACATACCACTGAGGATTTGATGCCACAAAATGGTGAAGAAGATGCTTGAGAATCCATGCCTGCCTATCTCAAAAGACTTAAAGAAGCATCTACAGAAAGTTGAGGCAACAGAGGCTTAGAATTTGGTTCACCCTTCGAAAGACATAATTCAAACAAAAGGGGTGGAGTTAAAGGGAAAAAACATAGTTCTAGGCATCACAGGAAGTGTCGCCGCTAGTCAGTGTCCGGAAATCGCAAGACAATTGATGAGACACGGCGCAGAAGTCTTCGCTGTAATGACTTCAATGGCTCAAAAAATAATCCACCCCTACCTCATGGAGTGGGCAACTGGAAACGCTGTCGTAACACAGCTCACTGGAAAAATTGAACATGTAGCGCTCATTGGACCGCAGCCTAGGCGGACTGAACTAATTCTTATTGCGCCGGCAACTGCTAATACTATCAGCAAAATCGCTTCAGGAATAGACGATACGCCCGTGACGTCGGTTGCTTCTGCAGCTTTTAGCTTGAGGATACCGATCATGATCGTTCCCGCTATGCATGAGTCCATGTTCCACCACCCAATTTTGCAGGAGAATATAGACAAATTAAAGGCGTTGAGCATTGAGTTCATAGGGCCAAGGATCGAAGAAGGAAAAGCAAAAATCGCTAACACAGACGATATATTAGAAGCCATAATCTACAAACTCTCAACATCCAAAGACTTCACCCGAAAAAAGATGTTAGTCACTGCTGGCCCAACTTTGGAGTACATCGATCCAATGAGAGTGATCACTAACAAAAGTTCGGGTTTAATGGGCGTTGAGGTGGCTAGAGAAGCTCTGAAGCGAGGGGCCGAAGTCACTTTGATAGCTGGTCCAAGAACCGTTACTCCACCCAAAAAAGCTAAACTAATCTCTGTGGAAACCACAAAAGAAATGCATGACGCTGTAATTTCCGAGCTGAAATCACAGAAATATGATATCGTAGTTGCTGCAGCAGCTGCAGCAGATTGGAAAGCGAAGAAGCATTTCGACCACAAAGTTTCGACGCGGGACACGTCTTCACTTACCATGAAATTCCAGCCCACGCCAAAGATAATAGACGTTATTAAGAAAGCTAGCCCCAAAAGTTTTCTCGTTCCTTTCAAGGCAGAGCACAAAGTGTCTAACCAACAATTGGTCAACAGTGCTTATCGAAGATTGAAGGAAACAAAAGCTGATTTGATCGCTGCAAATGACGTTTCACGAAGGGGCGCTGGATTTGCAGTAGAAACCAACGAACTTTTTATCATTGACCGCAAGAAGAATGTTATACACGTTCCACTAACGACGAAACGCGAAGCTGCAGCAGCTCTCCTCGACGCAATTGCTGAGAGAATCAAGCTAAAACAGCCCGCTAACGCATCGTTGCATTGAAGATCACGTCCAAGTCATCCGCTGAGTTGAAAAAGTTTGAGCAAGCCTTTCAAGTTTGTGGCAGTCGGTGGAACGTTCGATGAATTTCACAAAGGCCACAGAGTGCTACTTGAAAGAGCTCTTAAGATCGGTGAACACGTTCTGATCGGCTTGTGCACAGATGACTTTGTGCAGAAAATGTTGAAACCTCACAAAATCGCGCCTTTCGCTGTACGATTGGAGGAGCTCAAAGGATTTCTCTTGAAGCATGGTTGGCTTGACCACGCAAAAATTGTGCCGTTATATGATGCCTATGGACCTGCTTTGACCAATGAGCGCTTGGAAGCTATTGTGGTCAGTGAAGAAACCGAAGCGAGAGCTCACGAAATAAACAAAAAACGCATAGAGATGAATCTGCAACCCCTACACATAATCGCCATACGAATGGTGTTAGCACAGAACTGTAAGCCAATCTCAACCACGAGGATCCGCCGTCTAGAAATAGATCGTGAGGGCAGGCTCCTAAAAAGGAAATAGACTAGAAGGCTTACGTTCACAAATCCTATTCGCGCGAGGTAGATTCAGATGTCAGGATTGGAAAGTCACGCTGACACACAATCGATCACCATAGCAATTATGGCTTTGCAAACCTTCGCCATGAATTGAGTATCCAGCTTGTCAGCTGTGTCCGCTCGCGTATGATAGAAGGGGTATCGAAAATTCGCTGTATCTGTAACCATCAAGCTTGGAATCCCACCTCTCCAAAAGCATGCGTGATCCGATCGCAATAAATCATGCAGCCCCAACTTCGCAATGTCATCAAAACGCAGCGGAACTTGAAGACACGCATATGGAAGATCAACAGAGCCAAGTCGACACTGGTTACAGAAAGATTGAGCTAGTTTGTCCGAATTGGCATCACCAACAACTGCGATGAAATTTCCGATAGTAACATCCGGGATTTTATACGTTCGAAACATCGTCTGATTCACACCTTCGGGGAGAGTTTGAGAGTGATTCTTGCTGGATGTGTACCCTAGAGTTTCCAAATTTACGGCTCCCAGAACTTTTCTATTGGCTCGGATCGCCTCCTCAACCCAGAAACCACTCCCCAGCAGCGCAGTCTTTCCAGGCCACGAAGTCACAGTTACGCCGCGAAACCTTTCTTCACTTCGCTTCAGGTATTCAATCTCCGATTCGCTCATCTCGCCTTGGAGTCTAATTCTGGAATCCTCCAACGCTTCCACCAAGGTCTTTCCCGCAGCCAGTGATTTCGCTTGAAGGTCCAACGCTCTTTTCATCAATCTATGCGTCTGAGACGAGCGGTAACGATTTTGCTTATCTATCAATCCGAGGCTTCGAGCATCCCGGCGACTCCCTAATTCCCATGCAGGGTTTCTCTCCTCCAAAGTGAAACTGACAAATCTGACGGGATGAATATTCGAGCACTCCTGTGCCAAGACTCTTGCGCTTTCTAGCATCGTCGCCACACCCGATCCATTATCGTTCGCCCCTGGTGAGTCCCACACAGTGTCATAGTGAGATACTATTAGAAACTCTGCGTCTCCATTATCCCCCATTATGCCCTCGACATTTCTAAATGTTGCATCGAAGTCTTCAACTTTAAACCTTTGCTCGTTGACTTGAAGTCCATATTCCCTAAATTCTGAACGGATGTAATTCGCTGCCTTGTCCAGTTTCTCAAGAGAATCAATAGGGTGTCTAGGACCTTCAATTTTCAGGACATGTTGATAGATCATCTCACTTTCCACTTCCTCGACGATTCTTGGCGAAGTCAAGCACAATCTCCGACGAAATATTAGGCAACACACTTTTAACATGTTTCGTGCGTACAGGGCACGCTGCGAAAAAGTTATGCAGGTGGTAAGCAACTTCAAGAGAGGTTGATATGTCGAAAGACACACAAGATGCGGCTCATGGAGGTGCTGGATGGTCCCCCAGAAAGGCTTCGCTTCAAGATGAGATCGGGCACATTTGGGCAGCATGTGGAGTAGCTTCAGAATGGGCTCCCCTCAAGACGGTTCTTGTACATCGACCAGGAGTAGAAATCGAGTCAGTACAAGATGCCAACAAAGCCTTGATGCTTCAAGCACCAGATGCTGCTAAAGCCAGAAATCAACATGATCAACTAGTTGAAGCTTACCAAATTGCAGGTGTGAAAGTATTTTTCGTCGAACCAGATAGTATTCCGCCACCCAACCTAATGTACGTAGCTGATCTCTTTTTTATGACATCTGAAGGAGCAATTCTGGCAAGACCTGCATCAACCGTCCGTGCTGGTGAAGAAAGATTCGCTGCTAAGAGACTTGCTGAGCTAGGTGTCCCCATCCTCCGCTGTGTACGAGGAAAGGGGGTCTTCGAAGGCGCAGACGCCCAATGGATCAATTCAAATGTGGTTCTTCTGGCAACCGGATTGCGCACCAATTCTGAAGGCGCCACTCAGGTGGCCAGTCTTCTTCGCGAACTGAACGCCGAGGTTATCCACCTAGATCTACCTCAAGGAACAATGCACCTGATGGGAACAATGAGGTTCATCAGCAAAGACTTAGCAATTTGCTGGAGAACTCGAACTCCAAATGTGGCAATTCGCACCATTCGAGATAACGGATACGAAATCTTTTTCGTTCCCGATGAAACTGAAGCGCTTTATGGGATGGCTCTAAACTTCGTAACGTTGAAGCCAATGCAAATCTTAATGCCATCAGGAAATCCAAAAACCCAATCATTTTATGAGCAGATAGGGATAAAGTGCGTTACTGTCAAAGTGGATGAACTCCACCAAGCAGCCGGCGGAATCGGGTGTCTAACTGGAATTATCAAACGTGAATGAGGAAACGCAGCTGAGAGCATACGCAAAACCTCGACCAAAGAAAAACTTGGACACAGGAGCCCAACTTCAACGATGCTCTCATTCACATCATTCAAACTCTGAAAAGAGAGAAACATGTCTCTAAGATTGCTGCAACGCTTGGGGAGATGGAAAAGTTAATAGAGCAAGGGTTCGAATACATCACTGACATGAAAGTGGGTGAAACTACCTACAAGTTATTTAGGGAGAAGAAGATATGGCGACCAAGCAAGGCACTGTAGGAGACTTGAAAGTAGTTAAGAAAGGCAAGCTGTCAGATGGTGCTATAGGATACATTTTAGAAAATGGCCTGGAAATTGAGGATACATTTGCGGAAATGTTCGGCATGTGGGTGGGACGAGTATTAATCACCGCAGAAAACAAGAAATGGGCAGCCATTGCAGCCGGAACCACAACAGGATTTGCCTCGTCCATTATCATGTCCCCTGCAGAAGCTGGGATAGAGCGAACACTAGACCCGCGAAATACTCCAGATGGACGGCCAGGAGTACTGGTTCAAATCTACCACAGAACGCGATTAGACCTCAAGAATCAGATGGTTCTCAGGATTGGACAATGCATAATGACTTGTCCCACTTCAGCGGCTTTTGATGCGTTGCCAAAGGTGAAAAGGCGGATGAAAGTAGGAAGGAGCCTTCGACTCTTCGGAGATGGATTCCAGAAAAAGGACGTTTATGCTAACAAGCAAGTATGGCGGATTCCAGTGATGGAGGGGGAATTCGTGGTGGAAGACAACTTTGGCGCTGCAAAAGCAATTGCTGGAGGAAACATCATCATCATGGCTCAAGATCTCCCCGCTGCCCTTAGCGCGTCAGAAAAAGCGGCAGATGCTATAAGAAAGCATGCACGAGGCGTGATTATGCCTTTCCCAGGCGGCATCTGCAGAGCAGGTTCTAAAGCGGGCTCGCTAAAGTATAAGCTTAAAGCCTCCACAAACCACCCATTCTGTCCAAAATTAAAAGAACTAGTAGTCAATTCCAACGTGCCGAATGGCGTCAAAAGTGTCTACGAAATTGTCATTAACGGCCTCAATTTTAACGCTGTGAAGAAAGCCATGGCTGAAGGAATAAAGGCAACTGGAAAAGTGTCCGGAGTAGTTCGTATTTCAGCCGGAAACTATGGCGGAAACCTTGGTCCTTACCACGCTTATCTCAAAGATGTGCTTGGACTGAATTAGACCGAGTCACCAACAAACTTTCGAAAAGGAGTGGCTCCCGAAGAATCTTCTCAATCACGAGGTTTTATGAATTCCCTGCCTTTTCCCTCTAATGAGCCTACGAGAACTCTGTCGTACATCTTATTGGCTACTCTGTCAATAACATGTTCGAGCTTCCCTCGAGCTTCTATTACTTCTCCTTTTGTGGCAAGACTATCATAAATCCCCTCATAAGTAACAACCTCTTCGATGCGGGTCTGCAATTCTTCTTCCATCTTAACTTCTCTAACTTTATAAGTGGCAGGCAAGAAGATGCTATCTCGATCATCATCAACAACTGCACATATGGTGACCACTCCATCGGGAATGAACATTTTGTCCCCATATTCCTCAGCCAGCTCTCCTTCCAGTTTAACAGGATGCACCGAAAAAAAAGTACGGTCAAACGTGCCCATGTTCCACTTCCGTTTATAGATTCGCATCGCTTCAGCTAGATTAAGAGGGTGATTTTGCATCTTACTCGCAGCCCATTCTGCAAGCTTCTCCTCATTGAAACGTTTAATATTCGACTCTGAACCCCATCGGAGCTCTGTTAAAGCCCGCTTCACCGCGAAGCTATTCGCTACTCCATACACTGTGACGTCCATGTCGGAAAAGGAAGGAGTGTGAATATCCAGAAGCACCGAGCCCGTTACACCGAATGCCGAAATAGGAACACCGCTCAATCTAGACAGCAGGGACACGAAATCCACAACTTTTCCTTGCAACGAGTCGAGCTGATCTCCTTCAATAAGCCCAACTAATTTTTCTTCTGGCTTAAAGTGCGTAACAACGTTTTCTCGTGGAACAGCTGTAAGTTCAACGTCGTAGGTCGTGGAATAATACAAGTATTGTGGAGCTTTATTTCTCAAGAGGTCAAATGTTTCTAGTAGGTTAGAAATCGTATAAACTCTCATCACGCGTTTGAACCGATCTTCTCCTCTTCGCCAATCACCAGCTTGGTTAGGCGAATATTTTAGATAGCTTATCACTCGATCAGCAGGGTGATACGGACCCACCACGCAAAACATAAAGCCCTCTTCAGTGCTTAAGAAGTCTCGGTCTCTAAAATTTCGGTCATCCAAGCACTATTCACCTCGCCAACACAATGAAGTCTTCCGGTCGGCTTCCTAAAAGAAGTCTAAAGTGAGAATCTCCGCTTCTCTTTTGCACCCGTTCAACCTTTCCCTGCGCAACCACACATTCGCCTGTCTGAGCCTGTTCACAGAATCGTCCACGAAAAGACACAATCTCTGCCACAACTCCCCTACTTGTCCCCTCAAACACTTGCACGTTGTCAACAAGGTAACGACACGGCGTAAATATCGCTTCCGAATCATCAGAAACTGTCGCTTTTATCTTCGCATATCCAATGGATTTGTAAACAACATCTCCATACCGTTCGTCAATCTCGCTCCAGTCCTTCACACATCGGACATAGAAGTCGCACCACTCAAATTTCCCCTGCAATGCTTTTCTCTGCTCCACAGCAAAAAAGTCTTCGAAAGACATTTTTGTGTCCTGCGACCGGAAATCGTATAGAGTTTTTAGCCCTTCCAACTCATATGACTTCAATTTATTGTTTCCTTCTCTCTTAGCCAATTTCAAGACGTCGTAGACTCTGGCACAAGCCTTTTCTCCGTAGACTATTAGGTCTAAATCTGATTTCTCATTGTGCAGTTGGACTAAGAGTGAACCAGAAATTCCAAACTTATTCCAGGGAAGACATGAGTTTCGCTTGAGAAATTTAGTGAGAGCTAGCATGTTTGACTCAATCGTATCCAACTCACTGCACTTGCGGAGCTCTTGGAGACGTTTGATAGGATCGTAATGATGTTCAATGTCTTCCACTGGAACTTCACATAGGTGGTCACCCAAAACAGGATCGAAGACTAAATATTGTGGAAGCCTTTTTTCCAGAAATCTGTAGCGCTCTGAAAGCGCATAAATTTTACTATATGTTATGCCTTTCAGCTTCCGATTTCCGTGCATGTCTGGAATGTATCTGGGAAAAGCGATAATTCTATTATGAGGGTGAACTAGTCCTTTAACATCGAAGACTACCTGACTAGCTTCTATTAAATCGCCTTCTCGAGCTTTCATCATCCTTGTCAGAAACTATATGGAGCAAGTTAATCCTATATGTTCTCTGGAATAAATTCAGTCAGTCCAGATGTTTTCAAACCGTAGTAGACAGGTATGGCGATTAACGACGTAATAACCAAAGCAAATATCCTTTCTATAGGATAAATGAACATTATTGACAGCCATATTTCTGAAGAGAGTAATCCTGAGAAGTACCACATCGCAATGCTACTACCCACCATCCCATCAGTTAAGACTCCTACAAAAGAGGCTACTACAATGCCAAATACTGGTTTCGCAAGTCTTTTTGAGTTGAAGGAAGAGCCAGCAATGTGCGCAAGCGGGGAGAGCGCCACAACCGCCCCAACAATATAAAGCCAAGGATAAGCAAACACTTCACGCCCCACTGAGTGTGCATAAAATATGAGGAGTGCAGCAACTATTATCCCACATGCGATGTAGCCCTTTCTAATCTTCACACAACCCGCTCCAACAGAGCCTAAAAAGGGCGGAATCACAGTGAAGACGCCTAGAAGTGCCCCCGCAGGATTCAAGAAAACTCCTATAAAGGATCCAATTAACACCGCTGAACCACCTATCACCGGTCCAAGAAGGACGCCTATGATCGCTCCACCAATGAGACCTAAAGTTATTTGGCCCTCAACACCAACAGTGATAGTGAATGGAAGAGTTGATAAAACAGCTTGCAAGGCTGCAAAAACGCTAATTAGAGCAACATGCATTGGAGAAACTTTCATTACAACACCTTGTGTAGCCTTTTGCTCGGCTGTGTAGTTCTATACATAATGTTAATAAAACTTCTCCTATTTCATTACAGAGGATTTTCATTGCACCAACCGTTTCTCAGAAAGGCGAAATATGTTTCAAGCTGCCTCCAATTAGCTATTCTTCTGGAAGCCAGCGCCAATAAACCTGGAAATGTCAATCGAACAGAGGGCTTTCAGAATACACGTTTTGAACATTTCTTAGCATCTGCCGTAGCTGTTGAACCTTATTTCGCGACCGCTGCACAGCGGGGCATTCAAATATCAGAAGGAAAGATCGAGCACGACGAGACAGGCCTTGGGGAGATAATAAGAGATGAAGTGATGAGTGTCAACGCGTGGCAACGTGGAGGCAACACCATCTTGGGCACAATCCTGCTTCTTTCACCTATTGCAGTCGCATCTGGAATTACTTTGGCAAACAACGACCAGTTTTCTATATCAGAGCTTCGAAGAAACATCAAACCAGTTGTAGAGTTTACAACACCATCCGACGCTGTGGCAGTTTACGAAGCCATCAAGTTAGCAAGCCCAGGCGGTCTAAGTAATAAGACCCCAGCTCTTGACGTTAATGACCCAAAGTCAAAGGAGACGATTTTAGCAAAAAAGGTAACTCTATACGACATTTTCAGAATGTCAACGCCTTACGATTCTGTGTCTAAGGAGTGGACAGAGAACTATCCTCTGACTTTTGAAATTGGCTTTCCGTTTCTTACTCAGCAGCTTGAGCAAACAGGCAATCTGAACACTGCCATTGTCCATACTTTTCTCAAACTCCTATCTGTGGCTCCTGACAGCCTTATTGCTAGAAAAGCAGGTTTGAAGAAAGCGCAGAAGATTTCTGAAAAGGCAAGCCAAGTATTGAAGGCTGGTGGCTCTACCACAAACTATGGTAGAGATATGCTTTTTTCCTTTGATAAGGAACTACGCAGATCAGCCAACCAATATAATCCGGGGACAACAGCTGACATCGTGGCTTCGGTTTTAGCAGTAAGCGTTCTAAACGGTTACCGTCCATAACCAGTTTTTGCATAAAAGTTTATTCGTCAACACTTCTTCTTAGATGCAACAATGTTGTGATTCGTCTATGAAGATCATAGCGGTCATCGGAAGCAAGAAATCAGGCAAAACAACGACAGTAGAGGCCATAGTTAAAGGCTTGACTGCGCGAGGACACCGAGTGGCCACCGCAAAGCACATTTCCGAAAAAAGGTTCTCACTCGACACTGCTGGAAAAGACACTTGGCGTCATGCGAAAGCGGGAGCAAATCCAGTAGTATCGGTGGCTCGAGGAGAACTTGGAATTATAAGGAAAATTGACACCACAAAATTTGACCTTCGAGAAATAACTCAATATTGCAGAAACAATGTTGATTTCATCATTATTGAAGGCTTTAGGAGTCTAATGAAGAACGCTCCAAAATTGCCGAAGATTCTATCTATTAAGGCATATAGTGAAGCTGTCGAAACGTTGAAGCAGTTCAAATCCATTATTGCTTTGACTGGTCCTGCAGCTTCCACAGCCACAAAGCTGGGCATACCAGTGGTCGACATTCTTGAAGAGCCGGAGAAACTAGTGGGAATTATCGAGAAAAAAAGTGGGATTTGAAGGCCTTTTCGGGATTTGAAGAGCTTTGCTGAAGGGAGATAGGAGGTTTCATCTTACTAATAAGGCGTAAGGTGCAAATTTCTTCAAATCTTTCCGCGGCCTTTAAGCCATTGATCATTACTAAAGCGCTTTGAAAGCGTCAAACCATTTTGTGTAGGATGCAACCATATCGAGCGACACACTTGGCTTTCGGTCTTCGAGGATCTGCCGGAAATCGCCCATAGTTACAGGTCTAGGCTGAGCCTTCGCATCGTTTGCTCTTCCGGATTCAAAGAACTCGCCGATAACACGTAAATACGCTGACTGGCAGCAGTCTTTGATGTCACTGCCTGAAAATCCTTCTGAAAGCCGTGCTAGCTCATGCAAGCTCATGTTGGGATTCAGATTCAAATTGCTTGTGTAAAGTTTGAACATCTGTAGCCTTGAATGATGGTCAGGCAACGGAACAATTATCCTCTTCTGAAATCTTCTGATAAATGGCCAATCCAGATCCCAAGGACGATTCGTCGCGCCAATTACATAAGCATGCAGTTTCTTGCCTTTGTCTATTATCCCATCCATTTCCTTGAGAAACTGATTTCGCACGCGAACCTCGCCGCCAACCTCAGTGGAATGTCTTCCCATTAGGGAATCTAATTCATCAATGAAAACGATTGCAGGCTTTCCATTAGTAGCGGATTTCCTGGCGGACCCAAAAAGCCTTGCGACATTTTTCTCTGCTTCTCCAAGCCACTTGGACATTATCGAAGCAGCATCTACTGAGATGAAGTTGGCGTCGATTTCAGTGGCCACAGCAGCTGCCAGCAAAGTCTTTCCACATCCAGGAGGGCCAAAAAGGAGGATTCCTCGAGGCCACCCGAGCGGAAACAGGTCCGGTCTTTGAACGGGATATACAATAGCTTCTTTGATAGCTTTTTTTCCAGGTTCCAGACCGATAACTTCTGGCCACTTTACATTGGGTTTCTCCTGCATGATCAACTCGTCATATGTGGCTTTTCCAGGTTCTTCAGGCGTTGTTGCATCTGGTGCAGTCTTCTCTAAGTCCGATTCAAGAGGCAAGCCGCCTTGTAACACTTTGACTCTTTCTTGATATGCCATTGCTCGCTGGATGTAGACTTTGTTTAATCCATAGTCAGGATACAAATGCACTATCTTTAGTAAAGTTTCAATGGCTCTTTGATACATGGTGATGGCCATTCCACGTGAACCTTGTTTATCTAGCCTAACAGCTTCAGACGCATAATTCGTCGCTGCTTTTTCAAGTTCTTGAGATGCACTCATTTCCTATCACGTTTCAAGAATTATTTTGCCTTTGGCATTGAGATTTTCGAGTGTTTTCTTCACTTCGTTTGGAGGAATTTTCAGTTTCAATGCACAGTCTGTCATGTCTATTTGGCCTTTGCATTTTTTAATATACTCCAATAAATCTTCTTCAAGGGATTCGGAATGCTGAATCCTGAGGGAGATACTTTGCATTTTCAAGTCCTTTATAGAGAGGAATGCTTCAGCAGTTTCCTTCTTTTCGTTTTGGCTGGATTCGGGACAGCCAACAGCCAAAGCAACCATCTTTTTCAGTTGTTCGGGTTCTGTTTCAGACATAGCCTCCGAGACGGGCGGTTCGGGAAGTTGGTCAATCAATCTCTGCTCTAAAACGGAATTAACTTCTTTGAGGATGGCGTGTGCTCCAGGGGTTTTGAGGTTGGTGCGTAGGATTTGTGGCGTCTCAGATGAAAGCTTGGTTACAGTGAGTGTGTCCTGTATGCCCTGGTTGACTTTGCTTAGTTCATATGCAACGTCAGGCATTATGTTAGTTAAGTTGGCTGTGACATTCTTGAGAGCGCTCAACGCTGGTTTGAGGTCAATCATTAATGTACTGAGTTCTTTGATCGTTTCCAGTCTAAGAATTATCCTTTCAATCGCAATTTGTGTCTGGGAAAGCAAGTTTATTAATTTTCGGACCTCTGCAATTTCGTTGGCGCACATTGTTGCGCGAGCGTTGTTATTTTTCTCTAGTGCAAAAGTACATGCTCGAAAGAGAGTTTTGTCTCTCTCACGAAGTCTTATGTGAACTTGTTCCAGTTTGGAATGCTGGATCTTAAGTTTTCGAATAGACATCACGATGGTGTCGTTGAGGGGTGGAGGTTGTGAATTGAAAAACCGAATGTGTCTGTCCCTCCGCCCGCCTTTTCGTGTTTTATGGACTTGGTTGATCTGCGTTTTTCACGTACACTACAACGGGGGATTCCCCTGTAGGTTCAGGGGATTCTGGGGGTTCTGGAAGTGAAGTGTCCAGGGACTCGCTGATTGGCTCAAGGACCGTTTCCTCCTGTTCTTCGGCAGCTGATTCAATCGTTGCTTCTGCAGGTTCCTCTTGCGTTTCGCCAAGAAGCATGTTAGTCAGTTTGTTTTTCAAAGCAGTGAAGTCGTTCTTTTCAGCATTGATTCGCTTCAGCCCTTCTTTCACCATGTCGATGGCAGTCTGGTAAGATTCCTCATTGACTTGTCCTATTTCTCGTTCAATTTCTAGGTTGATCAAAGCAGAATTAAGCTCTCTGACGAGTAGAGTGCAGCTTTCAATTTCTTTTTCAACGTCTCCAATTGTGCCTTCTGCTTCTGCTTTGAGCTGATTTAGGGCGCCTTCAAAGCTCGAGTACAAGTCGCCATACATGTCTTCGGGGATTTTCTTCTTTTCGTTCAAGTCTCTTAGTGCTTGTGTTTTTCTCCAAAGGAGTGGTATTTGATTGCAGAAATTGTTGGCTTGCATTTTGAGGGGAGAGAATAGTACAACTTCGTTGTTTTCAGTCTTTATTTGATCACTTGAATATTGCTTAATGCGCCCATCTCCATGTTCGATGAATACTCCGTTTATTCTACCCCCAGGCGTAACTAGAAAAGACGCCATTGTGCCGATGATGTGGCCATATTCATCTTTTACTGGCTTGCCAAGATAGGTAAAAAGGTTGGATGTTGATTCAGACATAGTAATCACCTGCTTTTTCGCAGTGCTTAGGTAGGACCAGTAGAAGTCTTTTCTCCAACTTCTGGTATGCCTGTGGGTAGTTCGGGAAATTTCTCCTTGATTTTCTGTTCTGCAACTGATGATGCTTCTGAAAGGATCTTCTGAGCGTCCTCGTTTGCTGACTCGAAGTTTATTGATAATCCTGTGCTTTGTCCAGCGTCAATTATTATGCCGTTCAATAGTGTTCCTATTTGTCCAAGTTCTCTTTCTGCCTCGGGAAATATTGCTGACATTCCAGTTTTTACACTTCGGAGTACACCAACAGCAGGTGCAAGCGTGGTTACAATATCGCCTAGTTCGGAAACAGTTCTCAACCTCAATACGATTTGTTCAAGCGCAAGTCTTCCATGCATTATCATTCTTTCCATCTTTCTGATTTCAGCAAGCTCGTTTGCGAAAACATTTGCTCTGGCCATGTCATGTTTTGTGTAGGCGTCAACTATCCTGGCAAAAATTTTCTTGTCCCGCTCTGAGAAACGTTCACCGGCTTGATCAAGCCTTTGAACTTGGAGTTCGATGCGTCGAATTGCCAAGTCAAGTCGTGGCTTCAGGGGGCCTGGTGGTCTCAATGCCTCTTTGACCCGCGATGTAAACGGTTGTTGATTAGAGGTTTCCTCCCATCGTTTGGCAAATCTTTCTGACATAATTTAGTTTACCTCCTAAAGAAGAAAGAGGACATGCAAAAGGTTCATTTACGTTGTTATTATGTACTAAACACCTACGTATATACGTGGCAGTATAAGTTGATTTCCAAAATGTTTTGGGCTTTAAATTCCACATTAAAAGAGGAGCGGGGTTTATTTGCTGTTATAAACAGTTTCGTGTCAGTTAGCCTAAAAAGGGGCTCTCACAGTATGTAAACTCAAGTGATCAATATGGGTGATAGAATAAGGATATTTGCAATGTTCGGGTTACTTGGTTTCATCGCAGGAATTGTAGCTAATTTCACAGCAAAATATGTTATCCCATGGCTCACTACGTTGGTCTTTCCCTCTATTGGGTTAGAGTGGGTTCTTTCAGGGTTCGCTGGTGCATTTCTCACAGTGTTGCTTGTGACAGTTTGGGCATATGTGACTGCGCCTACGGAACCATAAGGCTATCGAGTTCGAAGCTTCGAAGCTAGTCTCCGGAACCATCCTGATGCTTCCCACTCTTTAGACCAAAAGAATATCAGTGGGCAGACTGCTTTCTTACTTCAGGTTTTCTCGGCTTGAGAAAAGAGGCTCAAATCTTCAAACTGTTGGCGAAACCTGTTCAAAACGTTTTGGAAGAGCTAGAGCTTCTCGAACCTACTGAGCCTCAACTCAAAGCTATTCCCTTCATTTTGAAAGGCGAAAATATTCTCTTGATTGCCCCTACTGGAAGTGGCAAAACAGAAGCAGTCTTGCTTCCTATATTCTCAAAACTTCTTAAGCAACCCAAAAGGCAAGGCATTTCGGTTCTATATATTACGCCGCTTCGAGCTCTGAACCGCGACATGAGAAGACGCATGTCCTATTGGGCAATCAGACTGCACCTCTCTATTCAAGTACGCCATGGTGACACCAAACCAACGATTCGCAGAAAGCAGGCAGTCTGCCCCCCTGATATTCTTGTTACAACGCCTGAAACGCTTCAAGCGATTTTGCCTGGTTCTAGAATGCAGAAGCATCTCAAGCAAATCCGTTATGTGGTTGTTGACGAAGTGCATGAGCTTGCAAGTAATAAACGTGGAGCACAGCTCTCTCTTGCGCTGGAGCGGCTCTCTGAACTCGTTGAAAAGGATTTTCAACGAATTGGTTTATCAGCTACTGTGGCGAACTCAGAAAAAGTTGCTAGGTTTATTGGCGGTGCACGTAGACCAGTTAGGATCATACAAGTCTGGTTGACAAAAGACTTCGCATTCACCATAGATTATCCAACTCCTGATGATGCGGACTTTGATTTGGCTCGGAAATTAGGCACAGCCCCTGAAGCTGCAGCGAGAATCAGGCACATGTTGGATTTAGTAAGGAAACATGTTTCAACACTGATTTTTGTGAATAGTCGGACCAACGCTGAGATGCTGGGACACAGATTCAACTTGCTCACGGATGAGATTGGAGTTCATCATGGATCTTTGTCAAGAGAAGAACGGCAGCAGATTGAAGATGAGTTCAAGGAGAATGCTTTGAAGGCCATTGTCTGCACTAGTACTATGGAGTTAGGCGTTGACATCGGACATGTAGATCTTGTGGTTCAGTATCTTTCTCCAAGACAAGTGGGCAGTTTAATCCAGAGAGTTGGCAGGAGTGGCCATCGCTTGGGTCTAGTCTCAAAAGGTGTTATTGTTACTGCATTCTCGGAAGATGTTTTGGAATCCCTAGCTGCGGTGCGGAGAGCTCGCCAAAGAGCACTGGAGCCGCTCCTGATCCACGAAAATGCCTTGGATGTGGCGGGGCATCAAATAGCCGGAGTTCTTATGGACAAACAAACGACTACAGTCGACGAGATTATGAAGATTTTTCGTCGGACCTACACCTTTAGGAAACTCTCCAGAACCAAGCTTTTACAAATCATTAATTACTTAGATACTTTGAGAGAAGCAGAAATCGAAGGCGAAGTCTTGAAGAAAACTAGGTGGACGCGAGACTATTATTACAGGAATCTTTCTATGATCCCAGATGAAAGGCGCTATCCAATAGTTGACATTCTCTCTGACCGAAAAATAGGCACCTTAGGCGACGAATTCATGGCGTTGAGGGCTCGGATAGGCTTAAACTTCATATGCAAAGGCAAAGTTTGGCGAATAGTGCAAATTGAAGACCAAACAGGTATGGTCTACGTGACACCTGCAGAGGACAAATTCGCAGCTGTTCCAGGATGGGATGGTGAGATGATTCCAATCCCATTTGATTTGGCTGTAGATGTTGGTAGACTACGAGAAGAGATTGCGCACGAATTGATCAAAAGCAGAAATGTTGAGGAAACTGCAGAAAAACTTGCAGAGATGCATGGATTAGGAAAGGCTGCGCTTCTTGAGTCGGTTAGGGAGATCGACGTTTTTCTCAAAGAAAATTTACCTCTTCCCACACACAACTGCATACTTCTAGAAGCCTATGACAAATATGTTGTAGTTCATGCCTGCTTCGGGGAAATTGTCAACCGCACGTTAGGCAGTATTTTTGATGCGCTTCTCTCAGATCAAACACAAATTGTGGGTTGGTGGAACGATGGATATCGTATACTAATTGAGGCACCTCAAAAGGTCGAAAAAAAAACATTTGATGAAATCTTTCGACTCCTTTTTAGTTTGACTCCAACGGATGTTGACAAAGCCTTCAATAAATATGTGGAAACGCGGTTTCCCTTCGCCTACAAAATGAAGTTTGTTGCAGAACGCTTTGGTGCTTTGCCTAGGGGAAAGACAATGAGCCCTCAACGGATGGCAGAGCTTCCCTCGCGGTTCCAGAATACGCCAGTTTACGACGAGGTTATTCGTGAGGCGATGATCGAAAAAGTAGACATGCCAAATGTGAAGAAGATAATGAAACACATCAAAGAAGGAAAAATCAAAGTAAGCGCAGTTCTTAGACTGGATAAACCTACGCCCTTAGCCTACCACATTTTAGCAAAGCATTTAGAGGCTTCCGAGTTAATGGCCCCTGAGTCAGTGGTGCTTAGCAACATCGAAAGGATGAAGAAGTCGATTTTGACAAGAAAGGCCAATTTGCTCTGTCTTTCATGTGGCCAAATTTTCGAAGAGAAACGAATTCGAGAATTACCAGAAAAGCTGGTGTGTAAAAAATGTGGTTCTGGACTACTAGCAAAACTAATGCGAAGTCAAGATCCTCGCGTCTTGCACAGCCTGTTGAAGCAGAGACAGAAGGGAAAGAAGTTAACTCCTGAGGAGTTGGAAGAGTTGGTTTATTCGCGGCGAACAGCTGATCTCATCCTAAGTTATGGTAGGAAGGCTGTAGAGGCTTTGCAGGTTAGAGGGGTAGGTCCTGAAACGGCTTTTAGAATTTTAGGCAAGATGCACCCTAATGATGATGATTTTTTTATTGATCTCTTGAAAGCTAAGATTAATTTCATTAAATCTTATCCCTATTGGAAGGATCGGAAGAACAATAAAAAGAAGGTCCTTCGAGGTGAAACAGACTGAGATCTTATGCAGATGCACTGCATAAGAAACCGTGAAATAACTTCAAAGAAATTTTGGGACCATGAAAGATCGCGTTATGAATTGCAGAACTTGGTTCATTTAACCCAACATGCAAACAGTGTTCAAGGAAATTCAGCTTACTCCACCATTCATCCTTCATCGAGTATTAATAATGCAAGGAAAAATCACCAAGTCTAGCGCTTTAAACATGAGGCTGTGGTGAAATGACATGAAACCTTATTACTCACAGAGAGTAGTTTTTAAGAGAAGCTGATGGCGCGGCAGAGAGGGGGCTTTTCAATAGTCAAAAAACTTCAGGAAGAAGACCTGGAATTGGCTCCAGAAATTTTAGAAGACGAGGAAGCAATAGCGCCATCTCATAGAAGAGACCGCCACGACATAATTGCTGAGATTCTAATAACGGCGAAGGGAGGCAAAAAGAAAACCTATATAATGTACAAGGCAAGACTGAGCCACTCTCAGCTTAAACTTTACTTGGAACTCCTGAACCGGAACGGTATGATAGCAAACAACAATGGAGTCTACAAGACCACTCCAAAAGGGTTGACCTTCGTCCAAGAATTTCAAGCAATAAATTTCTTGTTTAGACAGTGACTACAGTATTTCATTTTTATGCTAACAGATTATGAGAGGCTTAGTCATGTCGCAACGATTAGGTTCACTAAAGTTTTCTCATCAATTTCAGCTCTGGTCCGCCAATCAATGTAAAGCTGCCCTTTTTCGTCTTGATCTATGTAGCCCGCTCGTATATACCGATCCACATTATAACCCACCCTCCAGCCCGGCAGCTTAATGCGCAATAGTTCCTCTACTTCATCTCTCGACGCTTTTCCTTGTCTAGCTACGATTGTGGCTATCACTATCGCAAGGCCAGCAATGTCATCTATGCGCCACCCCATCATCTTCACCTCCTTTGGTGAAAGAGTGCCACGAAGAGTTACGTAAAAGCGATCCTTATCCAATTGTGCTTTTGTCGGATTTTCAGCTGATACCTCCTCTGCAGAAACTGACTTCACCTGCAGATCCAGTTTCTCTAAGTACCGATTAAGCAACGCTAGAATTTTCAAATAATCTGATCCAAGCCTTTTCCTAAGCTCCCAGCCTTTCACTCCCGGCTTTCTGTGGTGTTTAAAGAATAGCATGTGGGTTGCACGCTTGAGTTGCGTTACATAAAAAGCCCGTTTCTTCAATCTTTTCCACTGTCCTTCCAGTTTTTCCAATTCTCGATTGTTATAGATATTGGAAGCGAAATTACGTGCTTGGCTTCTGGCATAGAAATGCGAACATCAAAAGGTATGATGTAGACTATCTCTTCTAACCTATCAACTTCCAACGTCGCATACCCATATGTAGCAAGAAAGCTTGTTTTATAGGCGCGTCGTACCGTTTCCTCGTAAGTGTCAGCGCCAACAAAATCCCAATATTCGATTTTTTCTTTTCCCACAGCCTTCCGCTTCAATTCATGCCAGAATTTCTCCAGCTCCTTAGAAAACTCCTTTTCAGCTATGATCTGCTGTCTCAGCAGCTCTTCAGGAGTGGCAGTTCCAGTCTCACCATGTAACCCTTCAAGCCTCTGCCATCTTTCATTCAGCGGCACCAAACTTTTCCAATATTTCATCGCTTCTTCTAAGCTACTTGGCGAAATCTGTTCAAGCTCCACCACTGGATGCCAAGATTTGAGAAAAATCGTGCAAATTTCTTCTTTGGACAGTCTACGAAGTTTGTCCACGAATAGCAAGGGATCTGTGTAGAGGGCTGAGGAGCGGTGTTTAATCCATTCGCTTTGAAGCTTAAGGGCTGAGGCTATTTGGTGTACTGCTTCTGCGTCTAAGCAGAGTTCTTCAGGGCTCTTCCATTCCGGGAAATATTCATGGATGACTTCGAGCACTTTGTCCACGTTCACTAAAAAAGGGTCTAAGCCTCTCTCTTCAAGGGAGCGACATAAGTCAATGATACGTTCAAGATTTTCTTTACCAAGCCGTCTCCTCTGCCTGTTTGGTTGCAACTAGACAACCTCTTTCACTCTGGATGCCCCTCCAACGTTCTGGACGGTTATTATATGGACATTTGGCTTTGCGAATGTGATCTGGCTTGGAGTTATTATCAGGTATTGTGAGTTCCAGTCTTCGACTGACTCGATGAGAAGATTTGTGATAGTTTCTCGATTTCTTGGATCCAAGTGCACATCATATTCGTCAACAGCACGGAAAGAAGACTGCACATGGCGTTGCAGAGCTAGGAGGAAGCTCATGGTAGCCATGCTCCGCTCACCTCCGCTTTGAGTGTAGGCATTCAAGGGAACTGGCTGAGCTCCCTTGAAGCCCACAAGTACCTCTAATCCTGCAACCTCTATATCATGGCCATTCGTCAACTGAACCTCGCCTGCTGCCTGAGCGTGTGTTAGAATTGTTTGGTATTGAAGGCTTACATTATCCAGAAGGGTTTGCATCACTGTTTGCCACGACTCTACACGGGCTTTGACTTGTTCCAAAGCTTTTTCCCGGTTCGCAGCAACTACCTGTGCTTTTTCTTTTAGGTCAAGATAGAGTGTGGAGTAGGATTCGTACATGCGTTCAATGTCTTCTGAAACATCCGCAAGGGCGATGATGTGGCCCTCGGTCAGTCGGACTTCATCTAAGATTTCGTTTACAGTTCTAGTTGACACTATTCGTGGACCAGTTTTTTCCGCATCTTTTAATGCTTCCATGTACTCCGCGGTTTTAACTTTCAGTTCCCGACGAGACTCTTTCAGTTCCTTCTTGATTGTTTGTTTCTGATAATCTATTACGGCAATGTTAATTCTAGCCTCTAGAATACGGCTATTTAAGCCGTCAATCTCCTCTGTGATAGCTTCGATCTTCTGCTGTGTTTCCGAAATATTTCTGTCGACCTTCTCAAGCGTTCCATTGTAGCTTTCCAGTTGTGCTTTGAAGTTCTCATTTTTCTGATTCAGCTGCCGCATCCACGAGGATTCCAGGTTTTTATAAGCTCTTTTTATCTCCATCAACCTTACTGCATAATAGCTCAAGTCTTGCTGGGCATTTATTGCTATTTCGAGCTGTTCGATCATAGTAGTGCATTCATTTAGCATTTCACTACTATTTTCTAGGATCTGGCGAATCTCGTTGATTGTTTGGTTCCTTGAAGAAATGAAAGCCTCATTCGTAGCCCTTTGCCTTTCGACGAAGAGACGCTCATGAAAGAGCTTCTGCCAATAGGCTTTAGATTCGTCTAGCTTTGAATGCAGTTCTCCCAACGCACTTTGGACTTCCACGATTCTGTTTTCAATCTGCTCAAGTTCTTTTTCCTGTGTTTTAACTTGAACTTCCAATTCGTTCATTGCAGCTTCCTTTCGAGAAGCTTCAGCCCCTGCAAGCTCCCTTTCCAAGAATCGTCTCTTTATCTGCAGCTGCTTTTTCTGTTGGTAACGATCATACTGTTCTCGCCAATAATTCAAGGTCTGCTCTGCTGATTCAAGAAGTTTGCTCACAGACTCTTCTTCACTCAATATTCGACTCAACTTTTTCGTTGCTGCCAAGACATTTCGACGGTAGGATTCCAAGCCGACAGCTGCTTCCACCATTCTAAGTTTATCTGAAGGTGAAAGAACGGTGAACTGCTCTGTCATGCTTTGATGCATTATTATGAGAATATTATCGGGATCGACGCTGAATTTTTGAAGGACCCTTTCGACACGCTTTTTCGTTGCAGCTTGATTGTCAAGCTCAAACCAATATTTACCATCACGCCTCAACACGCGAGTCAGGAAGATTTGGTCTTTGTTGAAGTTTCTAACTGGACGCTTGCCTTTCTCTAATGAATTGTCCAAGACGATTGTCACTCGAGCTTGGTCTTTGCCCCATCGGATAAGATTGCTCAATTTCCTTGAGCGTTCCGTGTAAGACTGACCTAGCGCTACTGATATCCCCAACAGAATGGAAGATTTTCCAGCACCATTCGGCCCACAAACCACATTTACGCCTGACCTAAAAGGTATCCTAGCGTATTCGTAAGACATGAAGTTTTCAAGGATGATTTCCTGAATCAGCATTTTATCGTGAGCCTTTTTTTTGCAGAGAATAGAACACAATTCTCCTATTAAAGCAGTTACAACAAGTTTTCCGCAAAATAGGCGGTTCACCGATCATACTTTCTGCTGCACTTGTGTCCAAATGGGAGGGAGTCCTTTCAGCTTTTGTATGTCTGAGCGTAATTTGCCATACACACAGTGAGTTATACCCCGGAAAATGGGATATTGCCTTTCGGATGGACTGAAGTGGACATTGAAGAAATTATGGTTCGAAACGTTGTATGTGTTGAAGCTGATTCAACTGTTAGAGATGCCGTAGTTTTAATGAATTTGCATGGCATCGGCTGCCTAATTGTGGCTCATAGAGAAAGAGTCTTAGGAATAATAACGGAAAGAGATGTTTTGAAGAGGGTTGTGGCGCACTCCAAGGATCCAGATAAAACCAAAGTGCTTGAAATTATGTCTAGACCAATAATTGTAGGCGGACCTGATATGTTCATAGAGGATGCGACAAAACTTATGCTCAGTAGAAACATCAAGAAGCTTCCAATTACAAAGAACGATAGAATTGTTGGAATAGTGACCCTATCGGACATTGCACGTGCAGCAAACGTTGAACCTAAAATTGTCGGTGTTATCGAAGACCTCAAGAAAGCTGGCTGGCTCCCTACAAGGAAAATGGAGAAAGTCGTGGACTTTTATGTAGCCTAGCGAATGGGATATTCAACAAGCTCTACTTGTTAGCATGCATTTCCATGAAGACTGCTTCCTAAACGATTTTGCCCCAACGTTTTCATCCCTTTCTGCGTTTGGTGCCATAATATTCCAGTTTCTGAAATATTGAAGTTATGGCAGTTTGGCTTAAATCACCAAGAATTGTATTGTATATCCAGTGTCAAGACATGAGTAGCAGATTGCCATCTAAAGATTTCATAACTCTTGCAAGAGCTTTCTGGAAAGACAATTTGCAAGTGAAATACCAAAACCCCGATGGTTGGATAAGCTACTTACGAAGGTAAATCGGCGATTATCCTCACAGATCTTCTCGCTAATTCAGAGGTGCAAAGATTAGTAATACAGTGTTTTATACAGTAACAGGTACAATGCTCTCAACTATGAGCCTTCTGACCTGCATGTAGTTTCCTTCACTTTCATTTTTCAATCTGGCTACTTCAGAACGTAGTCTTTCTTTGGATTCCGGCGCCAAGTCTTTCGACTTCATGATATTTGCTTCTACCTTGTTTATCTTCTTGTCAGCAGAGCGTCGCAAATCTTCAGTTTTTTTCAGCGCTTCTACTTTGATTTTCTCGATTTTCCTTGCATCCTTCTGAACGTCTTCGATTTGTTTATGGAGGGTTTCCTGTATTTTTCGAAGTTTTTCCCTATACTCGCGTTCGGAGGTGCCACCCATTGTCTGTCAATCCTACAATTTATCGACTATATTGAGACTTAATAAAGGTTATGTTCTATCGCTAATAAAAACCATTAACCAAAGCCGCATAACAGCAGACTGCTCCACGGTCGGAGTTACGCTTGGTAAAATCTGAAATCAAAATCATCTATTCATAATCAATTTATACGCTTTCGTAGAGGGTTTCTTATTATGCCTATTGCGCCTTGAGGAACCATTATTGCCCAAACGCGACTTCGAAAAGCTTCTTATCCAAGCGGTTGATGAAGGATTATCATCACTGGGAGAATCATCCCGACACGCAGTTTATTTTTATTTAGAAAAGAAATTCGACCTCAAGAAGCAAGAAATTCCTGACAAAATCAAAATTTTCGCCGACGCAATTGAGAAAATTTTCGGATCTGGGGCCGATTTCCTAGAGGTTTTAATTATGAAGAATCTCTACGAGAAGGTTGGGGGCATTTTGAAGCTTCGTGAGTCAAACGATTTTGCGTTTGTTGAGTATGTAATAGATGTCAAACGAAATTTCGCCGGAGAGAAGCGTGTAACAAGCAAAGAAAAGGCTTTGAAGGAGGCTGTCAAATGGCAGGAAGTAGAGGTTTAGCAAATCCCAGAAAAACTTGTGGAAAGGATGAAGGAACATTAAGTGCCATATATGACTCCTCTCCTAATGCTATAACAGTCACCGACTTAATGGGAAGAATAACGGAATGCAACCAGGCAACATTGGATTTGCACGGGTATTCATCTAGAGAAGAGTTGCTTGGCAAAAGCGCCTTTCAGTTGATTGCAGCCAAAGACCATGAGAGAGCTCTAAAAAATCTGAACAAGACTTTAAAACAAGGGTCAATAAGAAATGTAGAGTATACTTTTGTGAGAAAAGATGAGCAGAAATTTCCCGCTGAACTCTCTGCAAGCGTGATAAAGGACCCTTGTGGGAATCCAAGCGGTTTTGTCGCGATTACCCGAAACATTACAGGGCGCAAAAAAGCAGAACGTGCCTTGAAGGAATCTGAAGAAAAGTATCGGAATCTAATCGACCTAGCCCCTGACAGTATAATGGCTTTTGATCTGAAAGGCACAGTTGTATCATGTAACACTGCTTCAGCAAGAATGGGTGGTTACTCTAAAAATGAACTCGTAGGGAAGCACTTTTCAGAGTTAACAGCTCTCCGACGGAGAGACGCTCCCAAGTACCATAGAATGCTGCGATCACTAGTGCGGGGAAACGTGCCGAAGCCGTTTGAGGTTACCTGGAAACGTAAAGACGGAACTATTGCGTATGGCGAAATCCACATAAGTTTAACTAAATCGAGAGACAGAATAACGGGCTTTCAAGCTATCATGAGGGACATCACTGAACGCAAACAGACAGAAGAAACTCTTAAAAAGTCGGAAGAGAAATTCAGAAAAATCTTCGATAGTGCCAACGACTGCATAATATTCCTTGATTGTTCTGGAAGGATTCTTAATGTTAGCAAAAAAGCCCTCGAAGTCTTTTGTGGGTCAAAAAAGGAGTTGCTGGGACGACATTTTGATGAACTAGCCGTATTCTACCCCAAAGATATGCCTGCTTTAAAAAGCAGTTTCCAAAGAGGCATTACTGGCGAAAAAACAACTCTTAATTTGTGCATTAAAAATAAAAAAGGTCGAAAGGTACATCTCGAATGTGTAGGAGCTCCAGTGAAAATCGATGGCAAAATCGTTGGCAAGATAGTAATTGCTAGAGACGTGACAGAAAGAAAAGACGCTGAGAAAATTAGAGCGCGCGCACGCGTAAGAGAGGTTGTTAATGAAAGACTCTCTGCATTGAACTTCTATGGCAGAAAACTAAATGCTGCGAATAGTCTTCATGAGGTTTATGAACTAACACTCGACGCAATGGAGAGAACCCTAGGCTTTGAACATGCCGCCTTTCTGAAAATAGAAAAAGAGAGCCTAAGAATTAAATGTCAACGTGGGTATCCTTCTCCGCTTTTATTAAAACTGCCTCTCAGCGGAGCCAAGAAGGGCGTCACCGTTAGAGCAGCAAATACACGTAGACCTATTCTTGTGCCTTGCACCAAAGAAAACAAGGATTATGTTCAAGGCGTTCTAGGCATTCGTTCCGAACTCGCGGTTCCAGTTGAGACAGAAGGAAAAATCTTTGGCGTTCTAAATGTTGAAAGCAAAAGGAAAAATGCCTTTGACGAAAGGGACGTAACTTTGCTGCAGATTTTAGCATCACACGCCGCAACTGCAATCAGCAACTTGGAGAAACGAAGAGAAATCGAGAAGCGCTCCAACCAGCTGATTTTGTTGATGCGAAGTTCAACTAGGATAATAAGCACCTCAGATTTGCAGCAAAGACTCCAGACAATTGCGGAGGCTATTAAAGAATTGGGGTGGCGCAGAGTAGTTCTTTCCGTCAGAAATAGAAAAATGGAGATAACTAGCCCCAACGATTTGGTAACTGCTGGCCTAACAGGCAAAGAAATCGATCTCTTGTGGAGCAATAAACCTCCAGGCAAAGTGTGGGAAGAACGCTTTGGCCCCAAATATGAACGCTTTAGAATTGGGGAGTTTCGCTACCTTCCATGGAGCGATCCATGGGTTAGGGAAAAATTTTCTGATGGCACTATCCCTAGCAAGCTTTCGCAAAAAGAAATGGTTGATTGGGATCCGCAAGACTTGCTATATGCTCCACTTCAACTAGCTGACGGTCGAATTGTAGGCATCTTAAGCGTCGACGACCCCATGGATGGGAGACAACCCACTGAAGAATCTTTGGCTCCACTGCAACTTTTCATCCACCAAGCTGCCGTAGCAATAGAAAACGCTCAGCTTATCCGGCGTCTCAATCAGGCCAAGGCACAACTAAAGGCTGATGCTGCACAGTTAGAATTAAAAGTAGATGAACGAACTCGAGAGCTGAAAAAGTCTCAAGAAAAACTACTCAAAGCTCAAAAATTAGCAGCTATAGGTGAACTAGCTGGAATGGTTGGGCATGACTTGCGTAACCCGTTGACTGGCATAGCTGGCGCCGCCTATTATTTAAAATCGAAACTAGCTCCTAAAGCAGATAGGAAATCAAGGGAAATGTTGCAGCTCATTGAGAAAGACATAGAATACTCAAACAAAATCGTAAACGATCTCTTGGAATATTCTTGTGAACAACATTTAGAACTCTCAATGACTTCCCCCAAGTTGGTCCTTCGAGAAGCCTTGTCCCTTGTCGAAGTTCCCGAGGATATCGCATTATTAGATTTAACTCATAGAAAGCCGCGAGTTAGAATTGATGCCCAGAAGATGAAACGAGTCTTTATTAACATCATAAAAAACTCGATTGACGCCATGCCCAAAGGCGGCACGCTCACAATTTCTAGTAGAGAAGAGAATGGAAACTTGAAAATCGCCTTCGTTGACACCGGAACAGGAATTGCGAAAGATGTCCTAAAGAAACTGTGGATACCATTATTCACAACGAAAGCAAAGGGAATGGGATTAGGTCTACCAATATGCAAGCGCATTGTAGAGGCTCATGGTGGCGACATCTCTGTTAACAGCGTTCCAGACAAAGGAACCACATTTGTCATTAATATTCCAGCAAAAGACAAATTGAGAGGAGGTGAAAAATTATGGGTGAAAACGCCAGAATCCTTGTTGTTGACGACGACGAAAGCATAAGGAAGATCCTTTCAACCATATTGGAAGACGAAGGATACAATGTAGAAACAGCGAGAACAGGAAGGGAAGCTATAGAAAAGACCAAAACTAAATTCTACAACTTGGCGATGATAGATATTCGACTCCCCGACTTGGAAGGAACAAAGCTGCTGACGAGAATGAAAGATACTACACCCAAAATGATTAAGATAATTGTCACCGGCTACCCATCCCTGCAAAATGCTATTGAGGCCGTAAACAAAGGGGCAGATTCCTATATACTGAAACCATTCAACATAGAAAAAGTTCTTAAAACCATCAGAGCAAATCTGAAGAAGCAACAAGAAGCCAAAGAGTACAGTGAAGACAAAGTTACAGAATTCATAGAAACGAGAGCTCGAGAACTTGTCCAAAAGTGACCACCATATTCCACCTTTATCTTTATACAAGCGTGCATTCTGCTTTTTAAAAAAAACGAGTTAGCATATGGAAAATTTCCCATAGGCTAGGTCCATGATGAACCTATCAATTTTCGACAACTCTGCATTCACAACTTCCTCGATGCTTTCTTTAAGATTTTCTAAGGAATTGCCAGGCTGCAAAATTACTTGTCAACAGCAATCGCAGGTTGGTCAATAGGTTTGCCTATTTGGCTAAGTAACCATATGTAAACTTCTTCCAGACCGGGAACTTGCTCGTAGATGCTATTCGCAATGCGATGTGTCAAAAGATTGTATATCTTTCCAACGCGCGACTCACAGGGCTTTTTCCCGCAGCAGCCTCTGAGAACGTTGGACTGTGCATGCATGCATGCATGCGAAAGGGCGACATCTTGGGAATCATAATGCGCTCTATTCTGCTAAAAACAGTATCGAAAGCTTCCTAGAAATCCTTACAATCTACAATTTAATGTTAATTTTATTTTTGAAGGTGTACAAAATTGATAAATACTTGCTTTTACAACTGAGAAACTATGGAAAACTCTGTGGGGATGGACTGTGGCGTATTCAGTGCAATCGATTTCAAACGGAAGCCAATTTTCCCTTACGTCTACTGGGGGATGCGTGCTCAAAACCATAGAGGGCATCAATCTCATGGATTCCTAAGTTTCGATGGAAGATTTCACACCCATCACAGTCTAGATCTGATTCCCAAAATAAAGAAAAATGATATTCAGCAGTGGCTAGATCACTTACCTGGCTATATCGCTATTGGAAATGTGAGATACACAACATCTGGAAAACTAGATGAGAAAGCCTTGATTAGAGGCACGCAGCCAGTTCTCGTAAAAAAAGGAAAGCTAAAACTAGCCATTTCTTTTAATGGGAATGTAGTCAACACTGTTCAACAAAAAAAAGAACTTTGTAAGGCTTTCCCCGATTTTTCCTATGAGTGTGACGCTGAACTAATCTGCAGAAAACTAGCAGTCGAACTTGTGGAAAAACGCGACCTACAGTCCGCAGTCAAGTCATGTATGAACGAAATTGAAGGCGCTATTTCAGTGACTGGAATAACGCCAGATGGGAATTTGTTTGCATTTAAAGATATACATGGGCTAAGACCTCTATGCGGCGGCTGCGATCACGACAGAAATGTTCGTGCCTTTTCCTCTGAGACAGTCGGTCTTGACATTAACGACTTCGTGCGTGATTTTGAGATAAGACCTGGCGAACTAGTGATGGCGACCAAAGATGGCTTTGAACACGATCAGCTTGTCGCTGCAAGAAAAAAGGCCTTTTGTGCCTTTGAGTTTGCCTATTTTGCGCGTCCAGACTCCAAACTCAACGGCAAACACGTTTATGAAGTTAGAGAGGAATTTGGTAGAAATCTGGGAAATGAATACCCAGATATCGTAAAAGACGCTGATCTGATCTTGTCCCTGCCTGAAACAAGTGACGATGCCGCCTTTGGTCTTCAGGACGGGACAGAACTCCGGTGGGAAAGATGTACCAGAAGACACCGCTACGTAACCGAAAGAGCCTTCATTCTTTTGTCGCGGGAGCGATACTCTACAATAAACAGAAAAATCAACATTATCGACCACAAACTTGAAGGTAAAAACCTAATAGTTGTTGATGACAGCATAGTGCGAGGCGACACTACTAAAGTTGTAGTTGAAAAGATGCGGAGACTTGGCGCTAAAAAAGTACATTTACTCATCACATTTCCCAGAATCTTAGGTCCCTGCTTTTATGGTGTTGACATGGCAACCTACGGTGAACTAATAGGTTCTACACGGGAACCTGAGGAAATCGCGCAAGCCATAGGTGCAGATACAGTGAACTATCAATCCTTGGACGGGTTTGTCAAAGCCACCGGCATGAAGAAGGATGAGCTGTGCTTTGGCTGTGTTACGGGTCAATACCCCACACCTATGGCGCAGAGACTGGCGAATTGGATGCGAAGAAGGTTTGAAAGCGGCCATAAAGAAACTGGCAGAATTTACGAGGTAAATGTAGAGAACATCACTTGATCTCGGTTGGGGGTGACTAATGGAAAAGGTGGGAATTCTAGTTGTCTCTTATGGTGCTAGAGCATCTGCCATAGTAGATGCTTACTCACGCAGCCTAAAGTATCGAACAGAAATTTACATAGTTGACAAGTTGAAGAACCCTTTCAACGCAAAACGGGCTGCCGAGCACATTGTTATTCCAGATTTAGATGTGACCAAAATATGTAGATTCGCAGCAAAACGGAAAGCTAATATCGACTTCGGCATTGTCGGGCCAGAAAAACCCATAATCTTTGGTATTAGAGATTTGGTGGAGAAAGAAACAAACATTCCTATAATCTGCCCCACAAAAAGATACGCTTTAGAAGCCAGCAAAGTCGCTCAAAGACAACTTTTCGAGGACGCAGCTTCCGTGGCCAATCCAAGGTTCAAGGTTTTCAAACCGAATGACTACAAAAACAAGACCATCTTGAAGAAGGCCGTTTACACATGGTTAAGCAAGCTGGGCAACCAAGTTGTTGTGAAACCAGATAGACCCGCCGCAGGGAAAGGAGTTGGTGTTTGGGGCGACCACTTCAAGACTCGCCAACAGTTATTCAACCATTTCTTGGCCAACTATAAGCACGGATCAGTATTGGTTGAAGAAAAAATTGAAGGCGAAGAATCCAGCTTTCAAGCATTATGCGATGGGAAAAGCCTAATAGTCCTGCCCGAAACCCGGGATTACAAACGGGCTTTCGACAACGACAAAGGCCCAAACACAGGCGGAATGGGTTCCTACAAAGATAAAACTGATCTCTTGCCTTTCATGTCCATAGAGGACCGAGAGAAAGAAACTGAAATCGTAAATAAAATCTTCACCAATCTTAAAAAGCGAGGAAGCGGCAACGAGTTAAGAGGAATACCTTTCTACGTTGCTTTCATGCACACTGGAAAGGGACTAAAAATACTTGAGACCAACAGTCGCCCTGGTGATCCTGAAATTCTGAATATATTGCCTCTTCTTAAAGACGACTTTGTAGATATTTGTTTTAAAATGATTGAAGGCAACTTGACTAGGGTGCAGGTTGAAAGGAAAGCGTCAGTAGTTACCTATAAAGCGCCGCCCTCATATGGTGGCTATATCAGCGCATTCCCTGACAGGGTGAAACGAGAAGATATCAGCACACCAGTGAACTTAAACGAAGCTTATAACCTGCAAAGAGAATCTGGAGACACCATTCGAGTTTATCCCGCCTCTATGGAACTCAGAGATAGGAAGATTTTTGCTCATACATCCAGATCTGTCGCTGTAGTAGGCATCGCTGAAACTATTGAAGATGCTCGCAACCTTTCTCTAAAAGGCATCAGAAACATAGAAGGCGGAGGCCTCTGGAACCGAAATGACATCGCATCTAGCAAACACATCCAGGCGAGCATCGAGCATATCGAGAAGTTGAGGAATAGCAGCGCATGAAAAAAAGTGAGCGCGCGTACATAACAGACTGTGAAGGCCCAATCTCTAAAAACGACAATGCTTTCGAGCTAACTGGTCACTTCATTTCTCAAGGTGCGAAATTGTTCAATCAAATCAGCAGATATGACGATGTTTTGGCAGACATTGTCAAACGCAAAGGCTACAAAGCAGGTGATACATTGAAACTTATCGCACCATTCCTCAAAGCCTACGGAGTCACGGACGAGAAGATCAGCAGGTTCTCCACAAAGAACATTCTATTGATGCCCGGGGCAAAGGCAACATTAAGGTTCCTGAAGGAGCTGATGCCCAGTTTCATTGTTAGCACAAGCTATCAACAGTATATTCGAGCTTTGTGTAGCGTATTGGATTTTCCATTCAAACGCACTCATTGCACCCTCCTAAACATTGATTCTTATCAAGTGGGCAGAGAAGAGCGACAAGTGCTGAAGGAGTTCAAGCAAGAGATATGTGCAATGCCTTTAATTGAAATTCCAGGAAACGCAAAGTCGGTAAGCGACCTCTCTGAGAGAGACCAAGAAACAATCATTCGGCTCGATGAAATTTTCTTCGAAGAGATGCTGCAGCTGGAATCCAAGATAATGTTTGAGGAGATTAATCCCGTAGGTGGGACTGAAAAGGCAAAGGTGACGACGGACATCGTTGATCAAATAGGCATCGATTTGAGCAGCGTAATATACATTGGTGACAGCATCACCGATGTTGAATGTTTCAAATTGGTGAAAGAAAAAGGTGGTGCCACGATTTCCTTTAATGGTAATGCTTATGCTGTTCGCGAAGCTGAGATTGCAGTGCTCTCAAAAAACGCTCTAGCTATTGCAGCTCTTGCTGATGCTTTCAGAAGACATGGAAAAGCGTATCTGCTGAAATTAGTGGAAAGCTGGAGATACACGTGCCTAGTGCAGTTCGATGTAGATCCATTGCTCCGCAAGATGATTCGAGCAGCATTTCCGAAAAAGTTGCCTAAGGTAAGCGAAATCACCAATCGCAACATGTTCGAGCTTGCTGCTGAAAGTAGTGCTTTTAGAAAATGTGTGAGGGGAGAGAATGTGGGGATGCTGGGATAGAACGAAGCCTCCTCCTAACCGGGGGAATAGGTCTTGAAAGTCAACATTGAAGACACGTATGCCGAAGCCTTTGAGGGTCTTTACTGCAGGGTAATAGTTACTGCGGACGATCAAGAGGTTTTGCAGAGCGCCGCAGAAGATGCCACTGCAACGCCTTCAATAGTCATTGGCAGAATCGAAGGTGGAGTTGAAAAGTGGCTGGATTCAAGCGAAACACCTGACGGTCGCAGAGGCGCTATTCTCCAGTTTTGGAGTGGTGCAGACCCTCAAAAGCCTTTGCAAAACTCCCTAGAAAAGCTTGAGACCGAACTATCCTATCGCATTCGGCAAGACATCTTGGTG
>CP070835.1:1221249-1246128 GCA_020341775.1 Candidatus Bathyarchaeota archaeon | reverse complement strand
TCGTTATAAATGGAGTTTCTCTAGCAGCTGCAAAGAATGCGATGAGGGCCGGAATTGAAGCAGCACTCACCGAGAATGGAGTAAGCATGATTTCTGCAGGCAACTACGAAGGCAAGCTGGGCAAATACAAAATTTGGCTACGAGAGATTCTGTAGCACCACTAGTCCTCGGTGTTCGTCGTAGACATCGAAGAGAAGCACTGAAGCAAAACTGGATCTGGAGGAAATCTCTATTAGTTTTAAAGAATATAGAATTGGCTAACTCCAAATCCTACGGTGAAGACTAACTTATGACTCAATTTGACGTTGTCGGCTTTGGTGCCCTCAATGTAGATAAGCTTTTCAATGTGAACAGAATAGCCGCAAGAGGTGAGGAAAGCTTCATAATTGATTATAATGAGTCATGTGGTGGCTCAGCTGCGAACACTATTGTTGGCCTAGCACGCCTTGGGCTAAGCACAGGCTTCGTGGGCAAGGTTGCAGATGACCGGGAAGGACAGCTCTTACTCAAAGACTTCAGACATGAAAAAGTTAACACAGAAGGAGTAGTATTGGAAAAGGCGGGGCGAAGTGGCGTTGCCATGGGATTCGTAAGCCAAGGCGGTGAAAGGGCGCTCTATGTAGCCCCCGGTGTTAATGACAAAATAGACATAAAGGAAATAATCACACGTTATGTGGAAAGAACCGAGTTTCTCCATCTCACCTCTTTCGTGGGTGAAAAATCCCTTGACGCCCAGAAAAAACTTGTAGAGCGACTTCCAGATCAGGTTAAAATAAGTTTTGATCCTGGAGCACTATACGCTGAGAAGGGGCTGCCCAGGCTAAGACCAATCCTGAAGGAGACATTCGCCTTCCTTCCCAACGAAGCTGAGCTGGAGTTACTCACTAACAGAAAGTATGAAGCTGGTTCAAAGGTGATGTTGGGAGAAGGAGTCAAAATCGTTGCGGTCAAATTGAGCAGAAAAGGCTGTTTCATAACTGACGGCGAAAAAAACCATTTAATAGAACCTTTCGAAGTAGGAGCTGTTGACACCACAGGCGCAGGAGATGCGTGGAATGCTGGCTTTCTCTATGGCCTTCATGAGGGCAGAAGCCTGAGAGAGTGTGGAAGGATTGGAAACTTTGTAGCTTCGAGATGTATAGTGCAGATGGGAGCGCGGGCTGGGCTGCCTCGATTGGCTGACTTGCGCAAAAACTTCATGACCTAAAAAATGCAATTGGCTAAATAATCTCCTACTAATTAGGGTCTCAAAAAATGGAGGATGAAATAGCTCTTCGACTTCCCGTTTTTCAGATGGCTGACACGAATTATACTTAGCATCGAGCTTGTGTAGGAGCATCAGGACAGCTAAAACTTCTTAGTTAGATATTTAGCAACCGATTCGAAGATCAATCTTCCATCCCCAAATGTAGGCATTATCCCGCTTTTTGTCCAGTCTGGAAGCTGCCATCCAAAATAAGCACGTTCAGGATGAGGCATTAGCCCGAAGACTGTTCCTGATGGAGCGCTAATTCCTGCAATGTCATAGAAGGAATTGTTTGGATTTGCTGGATATTCTCCTTCCGCGCTTTTACCATTTGGGTGGCAATACCGAAAAATCAGCTGATCATTATCGAGCAGTTTCTTTAGGTATTTCTCCTCCTTTTCCTTCTTAAATATGAAACGTCCTTCTGCGTGGGCTATCGGTATTCTCAGAATGGACCCCACGGGAATTTCTCTAGTGAACACGCACTTATTGCTGCTGCTTTCATGCCTAAGATAGACCCATCTACAATTATAGCCAGGCGGATTGTTGGATGCAAGCGCTGCTTCAGGAAAGGGGTTTCTCCCTTCGAATTGGGGAAGCAATCCCGCTTCAACTAAGACCTGAAAACCATTACATATGCCGAGAACTGGTCGTCCCTCCTCAACAAACTGGCTTAGCTCCTCCTTTAGCGTTGCGTTAAACTGAGTTGCCCAAATCGCACCAGCTCTAACATAATCTCCATGGGAAAACCCGCCAGGAATGACAAGGATGTTGAAGTCAAGCAAGCCCTTCGTTTTAGTCAGTTGATTGAAATGAACAACCTCGGCCTTCATCCCTGACTCTTGGAAAGCCCGCTTAGTTTCAGCATCACAATTTGTGCCGCCAACGCGCAAAATACAAACACGGATTTCCTTCCTTTTCACGTCTTACCCTCCAAACCCTGTTTCCAAGCCTCTGCAAGCTTGTCTAAAGCGACATCTATCAGCTTGCCATTTCTTAGTCCAAAGACGCTAAGGCGATGCTCGTTGGTTACTTCACCTACAACTGCGTGTGGGACGTTGTCCGCCAAGGATTCGAATTTTTCAGCTTGGCTTTCCGGAACTTCGATAAGAAACCTGCTGTTGGACTCTGAAAATAGCACAAAATCGTTTCTGTTGGCATTGCAATTTTTTGGAACGTTTTCTAGTTGTAGTTTGACGCCATAGTTGCTGGTGATTGCCATTTCTGCAGCAGCAACCACAAGCCCGCCTTCTGAGACGTCATGACAGGCTCTAACACAGCCACTGTCAATCGCTGCGATCACGGTTTGCATTATGTGCTTAGCTTGCGGGAGTCTGACTTTGGGGACGGATCTGCCTAACATGCCTGTCAATCTATAGTATTCCGACCCTCCTAACTCTGCAAACGTATAGCCAACCACGTAGACTAGGTGGCCCGGGGATTTCAAATCCAGAGAGACAGCTTTTCTGATGTCTGGCACAATGCCAATCGCGGTCATCAAAAGCGTAGGTGTTACAGGACCTAATGGTGACTCATTATATAGGCTGTCTTTCCCAGAAATAAAGGGCGCCTTAAATCCACGCGCAAACTTGTAGCAGGCTTCGCATGCTTTGACAAGGCTTCCCATTCTGTCCGGCTTTTCAGGGCTTCCCCAAACAAAATTGTCGAGTAGCGCAATTCTCCGCCCGCCCACGGCAGTGTTATTTCTGATTGCTTCGTCAATTGCTGAAGCAGCCATCCAATATGGATCTATTTTTCCGAACCGAGGGTTCATAGCGCACGAAATGGATAATCCTTTCCAACGGTCTTCTAAAGGTTTTATAATTGCCGCGTCGTTCGGCCCGCCAAACTGCCCATGTAAAGGCTTGAGCACAGTGTTTCCTTTTACTTCATGGTCATAGGTTCGCACAACTTTCTCTCGGCTGGTAATTGCTGCGGAAGACAGCAGCTTTAGAACATAGTGATCCAGGTTTTGTGGCTCTGGGAAAGCTGGTTCTTTGAGCAATACTTTGTTCCATTTTGAAACTCTCTCGGTTTTTGGCGGCGCAAATAAGAAGTCCATGTCCAAGTCTGCAACAGGATATCCTTCATAATGTATGCTTAAAACGCGATTATCAGTGAATTTTCCAATAGGAGTGGCCTCAACATCTTCGTCCCTGAAGATTCTTAAAACCGCTTCAAGGTTCTTGGGGGACACGAGAAGCAGCATTCTTTCTTGAGACTCAGAAATGTAAATCTCCCAGGGAGAGATTCCATCATATTTTAGAGGGACCCTTTCTAATTCTATCTGAGCGCCACAATCAAATCGATGTGCCATCTCTCCAACTGCACTTGACAATCCTCCACCGCCCAAATCTGTTATGCTTGAACCAAGTTCTTTGTCACGAACTTCAATAATTGCACGTTTCAGCTTTTCCTCTTCAATGGGATTAGCAATTTGAACTGCTGAGCGAGATATTTCGGCAGATTTTTCGGTAAGCTCAGCGGAAGCAAAGGTCACACCATGGATTCCATCTCGACCGGTTCTCCCTCCAACAAGAAGAATTATGTCGCCAGATTTGGCGATTTTAGCAAATTTGCGTTTTGGAAGTAGCCCGACGCAACCGCAGAAAACTACAACGTTGCCCACATAGCTCTCATCAAAGTATATGGCGCCATTTACTGTGGGGATTCCCATGTTATTTCCATAGCATCCAATGCCAGCCACGACTCCTCTGAACAAGTATTTGGGGTGTTTAACGCCGCGTGGAAGCTTATTTCTATCGTAGTTCAAAGGACCAAACCCCAGAACGTTGGTACAAGCAATCGGATCAGCCCACACACCTAGAATATCTCGAATAACTCCGCCAACACCTGTAGCGGCACCTCCAAAAGGCTCTATTGCAGAAGGATGATTATGCGTCTCCACCTTTGCGGCAATTGCATAATTTTCGTCAAACTCTACGATGCCAGCGTTGTCTTCAAATACTGAGTAACACCATGGAAGATTTAACTCGCTTGTTGCTTTTGCGATGTATGTCTTAAAGAGACTCTGTATCTTCCCATCTTCAGTGGTGATATCTCCTTTGAAGGTTTTATGGAAACAGTGCTCTGACCATGTCTGACCAATTGTTTGGAGTTCAATGTCTGTGGGATTTCTTCTCTTCCGACAGAAATAGTTCTTTACTGCATTCAACTCCTTTGCATCTAGGCCAATTGCCATCTCTCTGCTGATTTTCTCCAGTTGCCTGTCGTCTGCAGCTAAAACGTTGATTTTGTAGAGACTAAAGGGTGTTTTGCAGCGGAATACGAAGGTCATTGGGCTTTCTCGACCTTGTATGAATAATTGTCTTTCGTAGGGTTGGCAAGGAGTCTTTTACATATCTCCTCCGCTTTTCTCTCAGCGTTTTTCTTAGAATCGTCTTCCAGCAGTATAACGTATAGTTTGCTTATAGTGACACTTTTGACGGGATAGGCAAGTTCCCTTAAGGAGCGAGCAGTGGTTTCTCCTTCTGGGTCTGAGTGCCCGGGTTTGAGGCTTATTTCCACGCGAGCTCTGTAAAGCATATTTATAGTATTGAAAAGCTAAAAATTTAAGCTTTGTGCATGCGTAAATTTAAATAAAAATATAAAAAATCATGCGAGAACCAGCTTCTTCCCTCCATAGATAATAGCTATTTTTCTCGAGGAAGTTGCTTCTCCAAGGACTTCAGCTTCCACATTTCTGTTCTCCAAGATATCCAAGACGCTATCTTGTGCGGCTTTGTCTACGATTATGGCAAATCCCCATCCCATATTGAATGTTTTGAACATTTCATCACTGGAAATGCCACCCTTCTCCTCTGCGGTCTTTTGCAGGATTTCGAAGATGGGCTGAGGTTTGAAGTTGTCAAGTTTGAACCCTATTCCTTTAGAAAAATCCATGAGCCTGCCAAATTTTAAATAAGCGTCTCCGGTGATGTGAACTGCGCCTTTAACTTTGTGCTGCTTTGCAACTGCTTGCAACGGTTTGGCGTAAATTCTAGTTGGCTCCAAAGCTTCGAAGATCAGTGCTCGACCCAAACCCTCTGGAATGTCGTATGGATCAAATTTGCCACCCCACGCTTTAAACAGCACCTTTCTGGCCAAAGTAATGCCATTGCTGTGGAGACCTGAACTTTTCAGCCCTATAACGACGTCTTTGGGTTTAATATTTTTGCCTAGAATTATTCCAGCTTTGCTTATCTCACCAATACAGCTGACTATCATGTCAAAGCCTTTGTCCCCCCTAACCCCACTTATCAACTCTGAAACATCGCCTATTTCTCCTCCTGCTACAATACATTGACTTTCTAGAGCACCCTGCGTTATGCCTTCTATCCACTGTTGTACGAGAGTTGGATCAGACTTGTGAGCATGAATGTTGTCGACGATAGCTAAAGGTTTAGCGCCCGATCTGATTACATCATTCACTGCCATGGCAACTCCATCGATGCCGATAGTGTCGTATTTGTCCGCTATCTGGGCTAGAAGGACTTTGGTGCCAACTCCTTCTATGGCGAAGTCGAGGAACCTGTTGTCTCCGATGGGAAAAATGTTACCGAAAGGAAGCTGTAAAACTTCACCATGAAGGCTGAATCTATAGGTTTTTTCTAGCATTTTCAACACAGCCTTAGACTTACCTCTTAACTCTCGATCGACACCACTTTCAGCATAGGTCAGTTTCTTGGGCATAGTGATCTCATACGATAATTCTCAGTTTGGATTAAAAAGCTTAAGACTACATGTGCTTTATGGAGTTTGTCTAGGTGAGTTGATTGATAATCTTAGCAACTGCCGACTTCCATGGAAGCGAACAAGCATTCCGAAAGACTGCATTTAAAGCGACGCAGATTTCTGTGGACCTAATTGTCGTATGTGGTGATGTGACGCATTTTGGCTCCGTGCAAGAGGCTGTGAATTTGCTGTCCATTTTGAGCTATACACCATGCCCCGTTTTGTTTGTGCCCGGCAACTGTGATCCTCCAAATTTGGCGGATGCGAGCCCCAATATAAAAAGTGTAAAGTGTATACATCGAAAATGCGAACATCTTATGAGTGTTAATTTCTTGGGCATTGGGGGTTCTTCACCAAGCCCATTCAACACACCATTCGAACTCTCCGAAAGGGAGATGACCCACGCAATGGAACAGGGTTACAATAGCTGCGAAAGGCAGGGACAGATCGTGCTAGTTTCCCATGATCCTCCTAAAGGCTCAAGAGTTGATGTAACTTATGGGGGTGAGCATGTAGGAAGTTGTAGCACAAGGGCGTTTGTAGAACGAGTGAAACCTAAATTAGTGATATGTGGTCACATTCACGAAGCAGTTGGAGTAGACTCGATTGGACATACGGTGGTAGTCAATCCAGGAACAGCTAAACATGGCCAATGTTCACTGATCAATTTAAATCAAAGAGTAGAGATCCAGCCAAGTTCTTTATGAGACCTCAATCATTGGTAACATGCCTAGGTACCTTACTCGAGAATTCTTACTGCAGACGCGGAAGAACACATCCACAGAGTAAGCCTTTATAAGAAGCTTCATGAATCTTCTGAAGGAAAACCAAAGGTAAAAAACCTTGCCAACACCCTACGACATTCCACCACAAATCTTCATCAATAGGCTAGCCCAATACATAAAAAACAACGTGGACCAAGTCACATCACCAGCATGGACACCCTACGTAAAGACAGGTTCTTATGCAATCCAACAACCTCAAAACGCAGACTGGTGGTTCATACGTTGCGCTTCACTCCTAAGAAAAACTTATCTGAAAGGGCCCATCGGCATAGAGAGGCTGAGAGCCCAATACAGTGGTCGAAAAGATCGCGGCAACCGCCCAGAACATGTGCGGAAAGGTGGTGGAGGTAATATTAGAAAACTGTTCCACCAACTCGAAGCAGCAGGACTAGTTGAAAAAATGAAAGGGCGAGGCAGAGTGTTAACAAATGATGGAAGACGACTACTTGATACCATAGCTACTGAAGTAAAAACTGAATTAGAGAAAAAAACGCCTGAACTAGCCAAATATTAGGAGAGTCATAAAAATGAGCGAGGACGAAGAATACGGGGCACTTCGGAGGAAAAAAATGATGGAGCTCCAGCAGAGGCTTGCCCAAGAACAGCAACGAGCTCAGATGCAGCAGCAGGTCGAAATTCAAAAGCAAACGCTATTGCGTCGCATCCTCTCTGCAGAAGCTCGACAACGCCTAACAAATCTGAAAATGGTAAAGCCTCAATTCGCAGAGCAGATTGAGCTCCAACTAATCCAACTCGCTCAATCAGGACGCCTCAGAATCCCTGTTACTGACAGTCAATTGAAGGAAATATTGGCCCAACTGCAATCTCGACGCCGCGATATAAAGATAAGGAGAAAATAAAGATGGCTCGAAACAAGCCTACAGCAAGAAAACGTAGACTTGCAAAGGCTGGGAAGCAAAAGAAACCAGTTCCCACGTGGGTAGTCGCCAAAACTCTAGGTCGCGTCAGAAGCCACCCCAAGAGTAAACATTGGCGTCGCTCTAAACTGAAGGCATAGAAGGTAACTCTTTTGGAGGAAAAAAAGGAAGATTCCCAAGAGACAGGAGTCGAAGAGTCATTAACCGAAGAAACTGAGCTTGGAGAGATCGAAAACGAGGAAGAGGCAGAAATCAAAGACGAGTTTTCTGAAGAAGAAATTGAAGAAACACCGCCCCCACGCGAAAAAGAAACAGAGGAATATGTAGAAGAAAGGATTTACACGATACCGCTGCAGCGTGCTTGGTTGTTGCCAGCGAATCGGCGGGCTCCAAAAGCGATTCGTATAGTCAAAGCCTTCGTTCAAAGACACATGAAAGTTGAAGAAAAAGTGGTCGATGAAGAAGAAGGCGGCCGAATAATCATAAGTAATGAAGTTAACCAGGAAATATGGAGTCGAGGAATTGAGAAACCTCCTCGAAAATTGAGAATCCGCGCTGCCAAAGACGAAAAGGGAAATGTGACCATTTTTCTGGCCTAGGAGATAAATGGTTGGCAATTTATCTGCTAAGTCTTTTTGGTAGCGCAAGTATTGGAGTCTACTCTCAGGCCACTGACAGAATCGCAATTATTCCCCCTCAAGCCCCTGAACGCAAAGTAGACAAAGTTGAAGAATGGCTGGGGGTCAAAGTGGCGAAAACCATGATCGGGGGATCGGTGGTGGTTGGAGCTTTGTCATGTGCAAATTCTAACGGAATAATTTTACCCCATTACGTGAAAGAGAAAGAAATCGAGACAATAAAATCAGTTGCTGACGATGCTAACCTAGTAGTGATGGATACAAAGAAAACTGCCTATGGAAACATGGTTCTCGCAAACGACTATGGCGCCGTCGTTGACCCAAGGCTCAAACCCACAACCATAGAAGAGATTTCCAACGCGTTGGATGTTGAAGTAGTTCCAGGAGAAATTGCTGATCTGCCTTACACTGGTTCGCTAGCATTGGCAACAAACAAAGGCGTTTTAGCCCACCCGCTCATTAGCGAGGAAGAGCAGCAACTACTAGAAGAAGTGTTAAAAGTCCCTGTAGATGTTGGAAGCGTCAATTGTGGAATACCATATGTAGCCACAGGATTAATAGGGAACAGCAGCAATGTGGTTGCAGGATCTTTAACCACAGGACCTGAAATGTTTATACTTGGTCAAGCTCTTGATGTAGTGAAATAAGATGAGTGAAGTCAAAGTGTTCCGCGTAATCGGTGAAATAGTTAAACCCAATCTGGTGACGACGTTCAAAAAAGAAGTGAAAGCTCTAAAACCGGAAAATGCACGAGAAAAAGTATACATGGACTTGGGGAGCAAACACCGAGCCAAACGTTTTCAAATAAAAATTTCTAAGATTGAAGAAATACAACCCCAAAAAACAGAAACATCTTCATAGAGAGATCGACTGAGGCAAAAAAGATGTCAAGTGACGAGGAAACATTTCGGAGACTCCTTACAGAACTTCGATTGCTAGAAAGCACAGCAGACGCCCTGCAAAACAGAATCAACTTGGTAAACGCTGCCCTCACCGAACTCGCCTTCGCAGCTACAACGATAGAAGGACTCGAACAAGAAACGAAAGGCACACAACTGCTTGTCCCAATAGGAGGAGGCTCGTTCATAAATGCACAAGTTGCAACCATCGAAGACCTAGTTGTTGGCATGGGCGCTGGTGTGTCAGTGGAGAAACCTAGAGAAGAAGCCAAGCGAATTATTGAGAAGCGCATAGCAGAACTTCAGAAATCCATGAACACTCTTCAACAACAGCTATCTCAAGTGTTAGAACAAATGCGCGTAAAGAGACAGCAGCTTGAAAGTGTCTCGATAGAACTAAGCAGTAGGAGACAAAAAAGCGGTGTTCGAAAGGCTCAAATCGGGACTTAACGGTCTAGTAAACAAAATTACTACTACTGAGCTAAAATCAAAAAATCTGCAACCAATTCTTTCTGATTTCAAGTTGAACCTCATTGAGAACGACGTAGCTCTTCCAGTTGCAGAGCACATATGTGATGAGATAGAGAAGCGGCTTGATGCCGTAGAAGTGAAACGGCTAAAAGATAGAAAGGAAGTTGTTGAGGAAAACTTGCGACAGATTCTCTTAGAAATTCTAAACACTGGTGAAAAAATAGATGTGCTAAAAATGGCAAAAGAAAGAATCGCGAAGCGAAGGCCACTAATTATTGCGTTTGTCGGAATCAATGGCACTGGAAAAACAACGAGCATCGCAAAAATCGCCAATTTCTTCCTAGAAAACGGTTTGACAATTGTTCTAGCTTGCAGCGATACTTACCGAGCTGGCTCAATTGAGCAGTTGGAACAGCATGCAAAGAGGCTTGGAGTACGTTTGATCAAACATAGCTATGGTGCTGACCCCGCTGCGGTGGCTTTTGACGCAATCAAACATGCCGAGGCTCGTGGCCTAAACGCAGTGCTTATTGATACAGCTGGTCGAATTCAGACGGATAGAAACTTGATGAATGAGCTAGCTAAAGTCAAGCGTGTGGTAAGTCCAGATTTGACCGTGCTGGTGGTAGACGCTTTGACCGGAAATGACGCCGTCGTGCAGGCGGAGGAATTTAATGAAATCATAGGCGTTGATGGAACGATTTTAACCAAAGTGGATGCTGATGTTAAAGGCGGTTCAGCTCTCAGTGTTGCATATGTGACTGGCAAACCAATTCTCTTTATTGGTGTAGGCCAGAATTACGGCGACCTCCAATCTTTCAATCCAGAGCGCTTTACTGAAATGATATTGAAGTAAAATACAGGTGGGTCAGCATCTTCGATTGTGGATTATGAAGTGCGTCTTAAGCCGCGCTTCTCGTATACAAGTCTCTTCTTTATCAAATCGTGAAGCTCTCTCAGAAAGTCCGCGTCATTCTCTAAGCTGAGAAATTGAGTGCGAAGGTCCTCAAATCCTTCAGGAAGCTCTACTTTGAAGTTTATGAAGGGTTTTCCCACAGCCATTTCAAACTCTCTCTTAGCTTCATCATATTCGTCCTCTGCTTTTTTTGTTCTAGACTCAATCCATTTCTTGACTTTGGCCACTTTTCATCCTCCTAATCCAAATCTTATGATTAGGTAAATGCTAGCAAATCCTAATTGAAGAATTGAGGTTATTAAGCCTACTTTAGTAAATTCGCTGAAGCTTATGGAGATTCCTTCACGTTTAAGAGTGCCTATTGCCATAAGGCAGACAGAGCCACTTAGGGGCGTTGTGGCCCCTCCAAGATTTGTTCCAAGAATAAGTGCTGAGGACACCGCTGGTCTCAGTGCAGGATTCAACATATGAAATCCTCCGATAATTGGCAGAAATGTGAGAGCAATAGCTACGTTGCTTACGATTGCACTTGCAAGTCCGCTGAACCATAATGTTGTGAGCGTTGCATTTAATGGGTTGCCTGCGACATCAAATATGCTTGTTGATACTACTGTCAAAATTTCAGTCTTCTGCAATCCACCGATAATGAACATAAACCCTGCGATGAAAAACACCGTTTCCCAATCGAGTCTCTTGAAGATTTCTGTTGGATCAGCGTTGCTGACAACTAACGCTAGGATGGCACATCCAAGAGCGACAGCTTCCGGGCCAACTCCTAGGCTTTCCAATGCTATGAAGAGAAATAATAGGAGAAGAAGGATTAAGATAGATTCAAAAAACAGCTTCTTATTTTCTACACTCTCCCAGGGGTTGTACTCAGGAAGCGCTTTCTTTTTTCCTAGCCTAGGCTTGAAAATGAAATATAATGCAGCAATTGTAAGTCCCCAAAGAGCGATCTCGCATAACGCTAGATAGCTGATAAAGTCATAAAAACTAAGGCTTGACCGTACGCCTATCACCATGTTGCTTGTCGAGCCGATTAACGTGCTGGTGCCACCAAGGTTTATCATCATGGTTGCAGAAAGAAAGTAAGGCACTGGGTCATAATCAAGGAGTTTACTTATAGTGATAGTAGCTGCTGCCATAAGCAACATTGCTGTTGGGTCACTGAGAAACATAGAAACCGCAGCTGAGATAACGCAAATAGAAACAAACAATCTGCCTGGGTTACCCTTTGATAGTTTAACCGCATACAGTGCTCCAAACCGAAATAGACCGCTCTTCTCGGCTACCTCAACTACAATCATTGTGCCGATGATTAATACGAGAAGCTGGACATCTACAAAGTCTAGTGCGTCTTGGTAACTGAACACTCCATATTGTAGCCCAAACCAAGCAGTAAGCAATGCTCCGCCCAAGGCAGCTACGGGCAATTGAACAACTTTGGTGGCGGAAAGAAGAACAGTCAACAAGTAGATTAGAGCGAAAAGTACTATGATTGTCATTTCCATGTTATTCGCCATTTTCGTCTTGTACAGCCATTTTTGAGAGGCGATCAGCTAGCGATTCGGCTCTTTGCTCAACTATTCTATAGAGGATTCTACCAATGTCATAGATGAGTATGATTATTAGTCCAAGAGCTGTGTATGTGAAGAGCGCAGTCAGCCAGTCATTCTTTAACACGCGGATGAAAGGTAGAACGGCGGTTGCTATTAGAATGATGATGATGATATAAATAAGATCTCTAGCTGCTCTTTTCGGCGATCTCTCCTCCTTGATACCTATCCTTCTAACGATGATGTCTGTAACAATGTCACCTAGAAACAGGGCATCAGATAATGCTCGAATCAAAAAGACGGCTGTGATGACAATTGTTACGATCTGTATTATTGTGCCCGCTGGCACATCGATGCCAGGAAGTTGGATGCTGCTGACCGTTTCGGGAACTACTAGGCTTATTGCAAAGAAAATGATGGCGATAATCAGACTCATTGTCAGTCGTGGAACTTTGCGGCTGATCTCTTCTCGTATCTTACTCATATCAGCAGGTCTTCTCCATTATTAGGCTGCTACGCTTTATTGTCGAGATAAATTATTAAGACTATAGTTTAGATATTGCAGCGTGTAGGGCATACTGCGATCGGGGTCAGTCCCGAGTTGCGTTTGCTCAATGTGGGTGGAGTCAACAAGAAGACGCAAGAATCAACGCGAGACCGATGACCATGCTTTTCATTCTCTGTGGAGCAATTTCAGCAATATTGCCTTCTCACTATGCAGTCTGTTCTCGGCCTGGTCATAGATGATGCTGAGAGGTGCTTCTATTAACTCACCGCTTATCTCGTAATCTCTGTGAATAGGCATGTCATGCATTATCAAGGCCTTACTGTCTTTCAGCAACTCCGCGTTGATCTGATATGGCATCATCAGTTTGATGCGTTCGTCTTTCTCTTCTTTAAATTTTGGGTCAAAAAAAAGCTCCATGTCAACCCAAGAGTCTGTGTAGACAACATCTGCATCTTTCACAGCTCCTTTGAGGTCAAGTGTCAAATTATATAGTCCTGTTTCCTTTGCTTTTTCCAGCAACTCTGCGTCTTGTGCTGGTTCGTGTATGATTGGTGTGACTGTGGTGATTTGCATGCATGTCATGGTGCAAACTTCTATCAAGGAGTTGCAGACGTTGTTGTGAACGCCAACATATACAATCTTTAACTTTTGAAGTTGTCCTTTATGTTCCTTTATAGTCATCAAGTCTGAGATGACTTGACATGGGTGATACTTGTCGTCGCAACCATTAATTACAGGCACTTCAGAGGCGTGTGACATTTTCATCAAGTCAGCATTTCTCTTCAACCGTGCAACGATGCAGTCAACGTTGCGTGATAGATACTTAATTTCATCTCTTATGTCAGCGAGTTTAAATTGGGTGGTCAACCAGTCTAGGTATATGGCGTGACCGCCAAGCTGGGTCATAGCAACTTCGAATGAAACGCGTGTTCGCGTAGATGTTTTTTGAAAAATCATTGCTAAAGACTTCTCTAGCAAAGAGTCTCGAAATTTTGCAGGATCACGTTTAATCTCGATTGCTTTGGCAATGATAGACTCAACGTCTCGTGGAGTCCAATCTTTGAAATTTATCAAATGTTCCATCTTGGCGCCTCTAGTCTTTTCAACAAGCCAAATTCACGTGATATAAATTTTGCGGCGACCCCTGCTGCCAAAACGTTTAAACAGCTTTCGGAAGCTAAACCGAGTAGCTGTTCACAAGCTGACAGAGGAGTAAGTCAATTGATTCTCGTGGTCGCCTCGACAAAAGATGTAGCAAGTTTGAATATTCGCGACCAGCTTTTGACTCATTACGACTTCAAAGAGTCTACAGAGGTTTTTCACAGTAATCCAGTTTACTTCCGAGCATTTGGAAATGACGTGGTGAAGCTCGTGACAATCAGAGAAGAAGCATCCTACTACCAAAACATCACGTGCCACTTCAACCCCCAACTGATAGTCTTCATTTCACGTCACGCCAGCAAGAGTGGCACTCCAACCCTCTCCGTCCATGCTCCGGGCAACCTAGCTGAGGCACATAAAGGTGGCATATCAAAACGGGTCTCAATTGCGCCAGCAAACGCAATGAAAGAAGCTTTGCAAGAAATGGAGCAGCAAAAGGCTGAACTGAGCTTAAATCACCAAGTTTCTTACGAATGCACACATCATGGACCATCGCTTGACCTCCCAGCCATGTTTGTGGAGCTTGGAAGCACAAATGCACAATGGAAAGATGTGAAAGCAGCCGAAGCAATAGCCCATGCAACCATCAAGGCTGTTTCCAGCCGTTCTGTAGGTTCAAATGCGGCAGTCGGCATAGGTGGGCCTCACTACAATAGGAAATTCACAGATCTAGCGCTCCAAGGCCCCCCTGCCTTTGGCCACATAATTTCTAAACATGCAATTCCTCAAATTACTGAAGAAATTCTTATTCAATGTGTTGAACGCACCGTAGAGAGAGTTGAGACTGTTTTTCTGGATTGGAAAGGAGTAAGAGGCTCAGACAAACCAAAATTAATGGAAGCATTAGAAAAAGTGGGGTTAGGATTTCAGAAAGTTTAATCTTTTCGTGTTCTCAGCTTCTAATTCAGCTTGATTTCTCCGCCCTCTTTCAATAACACAACTTTGACATTGGAGTCGGCTTCCACTTTTTCCTTGAATTCTTGAGGATTTGTGCTCCAACGGTGCATAGGGACAGCAATTTTCGGATTAATTGCCACGGCAGCTTCCGCTGCCTCACCGTTATCCATTGTGTAGGTGTCTCCGCTGGGAAGCAAGGCTAGACTTATGTTGCTCAGCTGGCGCATCTCCGGTATGAAGTCAGTATCTCCAGCATGATAGACCGTTTTTTCTTCAACGTGGATCAGATAACCAACTCCAAAGCCCTTAGGGTGAAAGGGGTTCCCAGGAGATCTAAATCGCTTGACATTGTAAGCATGCACGGCTTCAACGCTTAAACCAAATATTTCGGTTTTTTCTCCGGGCTTGAGAGTCCTAACATCTTGGCCAAGTTTCAAAGCACAGTCCTCAGGAGCAATAATCACTGTGTCTTCCTTGAGAATCTTCTTGATCTTTGAAGGATCACAATGATCGGTGTGCGAGTGTGTAACTAAAATCAAGTCCGCTTTGTCAGGCGCTTCGCCATACTTCTCCAAATCGATATAGACTACTTTATCTTCAGTTTTTATTTCAAATCCGGCGTGAGCTAACCATCTTACAAGCACGGTCATTTTTCTCACCATTCTCCTAATTTTCAGTTTGGTGCGGTCACCGGGATTTGAACCCGGGTCGTCAACGTGGCAGGCTGATGTCCTAAACCAGACTAGACTATGACCGCTATGCATGAACTATGGACATCTTATTTGATGCCACTTATTTTCTTTTCCTAAAGCGCAATATCTCCCCAGCTTTGCGCATGCACCCACGAGTCTAAGTATTCAGTGAGTTCATTTCCCTACCCATGCAATATGGACATCTTATCGGGTCACTTTCTCATTCAAGTATGTCTCTGAGGTCCAAAACTTGTCGGCTTCTTTGCTCTTTCCATAACCCATAAGATAATCTAGCTTGATCCAAATCCGATTCAGAATGGGAAAATTCCTAATAAAAAACCGCACCACGTCATGGAGGAGCCCCGGCGGTTTTGTAAAGGGGCACACTCTGATACAATTTGAGCAATCTGTGGAATTTCTAATCCAAAAGTCGTAACATGTGTCAGCGTTCACATACCACTTGTAGACTCCATTGTTGTTAGAAGGTGTATCCCAAGGGCTTTCCCAAGTCGGCTCCCCATCAGAAATCGACCTAGAGGGGCAGAACTTTGCGCATTTCTTACACAACCTGCAGAAATTGACTGCACCAAAAGTAATTGGCGAATCCGGAGTCAACGGTAGATCAGTGAATACTTTGGCAATTCGAATAGCTTGACCAAATTTTGGGTGAATCAGCAAACCGTTTCGACCAAATTCGCCTAGCCCAGCCAGAACAGCAAGAGGCACTGAGAGGCCCATGGAGTTGACAGATGGGATGGCTTGGTATCCAAGATTTCTAATCGTTTCGGCCATACATCCTGATGCAAACGCGGCTCGTGAATAAGCGTTGCCCACTGTGATGCTAGCTGGCAGTCTCGGCGACGTTAACAAAGCATAATAATCCATTTGAATCAACATAACGATCACGTACTTCATTCTCTTTGAAAGGTTGATCCGCTCCCCACGTCGGTTATGTGAATAGACAAAATGCTCTTCCGCGTCAATGGTAGCAACTCCCACATCACAAGCACCAAAGATTTGTCCTAAGCGTTTTATCCGGTCTGTGGTTAGATTCACGTCAACTGACTCGTATTTTGGCAATCCAGAACTTGCTTGATCTTGCACATACGGATTAGCTACCGAGGAATTTCCCGTTTTCACTCGCTGAAATTCCCTCGCTAAATTGTTATGCACCATCCAAGAAGCGGAACTAGCAGCATACCCAATCCGGCTATATCCCTTCCGATCCACCATCTCGATTTCTCGCTCTGAGATTCTTCTTCCAAAGGCGAGGAAAGATTTGTCCCACCAAACACGGGAAAAAATAACATCTCTCTCGGAAAACGGGTGATAGACCCGTTTATCCAGAGCAAAAGGGATCCTTCCATTCACGAAATCTCTTTTCAATCGCTCTCGATCGTTACTGTCCAAGAACCTGAGCCTCGAGCTAGATTTCAGAAAGCGAATAATAAGCATTTCAGTTCGAAAACAAGTATCACGCGTGCGAATCTAATCTCCCCTAAGTGCATTTCCTCCACATCCTTCCGCCAAATAGCAAAGATTCTTAGCATTCTTCCAACAAGTACTGACAAAGATCCAAAACGGGGAAGCCCTAGTTTGTCGGAAAGAGATTCCAGCGCAAAAAGTGAGTCAATAAGCGAAATGAGGAGGTACCATACTCTATATCTACGGGCGATAAACAATCCTTTTAGGAGGAAAATCCTGAGAGTACTGAAAGATGATCCTTCAACAATCGAAGAACTTCACCACGTTATGGGACTGGCCAAAAACACTCTGGAATGGCACCTAAATATTCTGGAAAATGGCTTTTGCGTAAAAAGAGAAGACAAAGAAGGCAGAATGATCTACAAACTCACCAAGGAAGGCGAAGTTGTGGACTTCATGGAATAAGCATCAGAACAGACAATTTGATCTGATTGCTTTCTACCTCGATAACAACATTTTCGTGAAGTGTATTGGGAAGAATGCAAGCATGCAACAAGATCAGCGAAAATCTTCCACAGACTCTTTTGCAAAGTTCATCCAGCCACGTGCACTATGTACGCGCTCTCCAAACCTTGTACCACCTCTTGAGCGTCGAAGGCTTAGCAATACCTGAAACAGAGTATTCAACTTCATCGCCAGCTCTAAGAACCTGTTCTTCAGTCCTCCCCAAAGCAATCATTTCCTTCATAACATCACGAACATTCTGCATGTAATCAACCAATCCCATAACATCATCCTTGCTGCCAACTGGTCCATGTCCAGGAATGAAATAATCGACATCAAGAGACATATAATTCTGAAGAGCTGCAATCCATGAATCTGGATCTCCATTCTTAGCGCCTCCCCAAGGAAAATAGTTAATCCAAAGATTATCTCCAGCCATAATAGCCCTGTAATTTGGGCAATGAACAAATGTTGATCCATCGGTGTGGCCCCCCGTCCGCTTCATTATGAGTCGAACGTTCCCATCTTGAATTGCAGATTCATCATCAAAAGATTCGTTGGGAAAAGTCAGCTTGTACCCTTTTGGGGGTTTCCTTCCCGCTCTTCTGAGATTCTTTGACAAAATATTTGACGATATAATTCTGCAATCAGAAAATGCTGGCAACGCACGTGTATGGTCGCTATGAAAATGTGTGAGAATTATCGTGTCAACCTCGTGCCCTGCGATTTCTTCTATCTCCTTTTTAGTCTCCTCCACAGCGGGGAGCTGAATACCACAGTCAACAAGGACCACCCTACTTGGTAATACAAGGGCAGTGACGTTTGCATAAGCAGGAGGCCCAACTATGACAAATACGTTCTCCGTGACACTTCTGAAGATCAATTGCTAATCCTCAACATCCCTACAAGATATCTCAACCTTCTTATCATCCTTTTCATGCTGTGAGGCTGGTCAAATTACCTTGCTGCACATTCGAAGAGACTGATTTCGAATTCATAAATTATTTCACCTCACACAAACAAGTTTTCCAAGTTGCTTTCAAGCATGCTGGATGGGCATTTAATGTCTGAAGCCTCAGCTACTCAAACGAAATTAGATGAAAAGGCCAAGAAACAGTTGCTAAGCCAAAACACCAGCTATTTTATCCTCAAAGAGAAGTGGTGGGATTGGGGCGGCGGCGACATTTATGATGAGAAAGGTCTCCCGATTGGCAAGATGCATAGAAAGGTGATTTCACTCAGAGCGTTAACTGAAGTGACTGAAATAGACGGGGCTTTGGTGTTCACTATTAATAAGAAACTTGTTTCAATTCGAGCGTCATACGTGATTAAGAATCCCCAAGGAACCGTGTTGGGACGAACCAACAGGAAGATTCTTACTCTATTCCGTCCTAAACTATGGCTAGAAGACGAAGACGGAAGAAAACTCTTGAAGGCTCAAGGCAACTTCTTAGGGCGAGACTTCAAGATAAGCGATTCAAAAGGCAGCTTAAAAGCAAAGATAGGCAAAAGCGACTTCTTTAACGATTTGATGTTCGGAGGATTGTTCGACTTTTCAGATACTTATGCAGTGAAAATCCTCGATCCGGAATATGACAAGAAACTGCTACTGGGATTCGTGATTGCCATAGATAACAGCATTCACGATAAAAAATAGACACGCCGTTTCTCTGCCCACACACGCTAACATTGCTCTACCGAACTGCCCCCTCAGCCACGACAGTACTGGCTTTGGTGGAAGGCGACCTAACCTTGCCTTTCTCTCTTTTAAAGAGCAGGTAGTGGTTCATTTCTCCCATGTAAGGTCAAGTAGCTTGATAGGCAACGAAAATCCACTCTTTCCTTTCGTACTCAATCGTTTTCCCTATCATCCTGTGATGCCCAACTTGCACACATTTCACTTCTTTCACCTCAACCATCACCTCCTTTAGCAAAGCTGATCTATCGTTTGACACCATGTACGCTTTAGCTCCTTCTTCGCGGGCGCACCGACGAATAGAATCTAATCAAGCATCGTTGCATGCATGCCGCGTTTGAATATAAACAGAACGTATTACCCTTGTTGGGAGTTGCTCCTTCTAAGGAGTACATTGCCTCAACATAATTTGCATTGGCTTCTGCAACATCAGCACACATGCCCGCGCAGGGGCTACGAGTATACTTTATACCTTAGACGGATGAAAATACTCTTCTGTTTTTTCCGGTCAAGACGCGAGGCCGCCTTGAGTTGCTTGAGATAGCTCCTACCACTATTGGTAAGTTTGAACCGAACACCAATGTCTTTTTGGCCCCACCTTTCCTTCACAAGTCCTCTCCTTACGAATCCATTGAGGGTTTGTTTGGTTATGCCAAATCGTCTATGAATATCCAGAAAGGGCAATGGTTGATTTGAGAGCGCTTTGAATAGGCGAAGTCTGTCCATATGAGAAAGTAATCTTCGATCACTCCGATTAGAAGGTATCGCATGTACTATGCGTTGATTACATAGTTTCCGCTTGGTTGCCGTCACTTCAGCTACATCACCCTTGAGGACTCCAGAAAGCAGCCACCTTTCTTTCGATTTAGTACGTGCCAAACGGTTACGGGCAGCTACTACTTTCGGAAGCAAAGGAAATCCCTTTTTGACCGTTGCCTTACTCTCAGCCAATCGCTGGGCTTTCGATAGAAACGCTATTGGAGTCTTACGAGCCCTTAACCTGAAAATCATACCAGTTTCTGGAGTTGACAATTTTAGAGTGTTTCCTATGAGAGCGGGACCCCTCCGAGCGATGGACTGAAGTCCTTTCTGCTCTTTTAGCTTATCTTGTAGACCGTGCGCACATGAACGCTCCAACTTGGACATTTAGACCAGTATTACTTTAGTGAAACTGGATATTTAAATTTGGTGAAAACAAAAAAAGCATGTTTCACTGTGGATTTTTGATGCAAAAAACACAGCCTGCGGCACAGATGAAACAGAGCACGGAAAGGCTTAAACACATACCAAATTCAGTATTACATGGTTAGACTGATGGAAACAGCCTCCAAAACAGATCTCATGTACGAGATTCTGTACAACTGGGAGTTTGTTCCGCGGCCCTCTCCAAAGGTTAATACTAAGACCACAATCACCGATGGAAAGCACAGGTATTTCATGAAGAACCACAACATGGAAACATTGTATGAACTCGACGAACTGACATATTATATCTGGAGTCTAATCAACGGATCACATAACATGGCTGAAATCATTGAAGAGATGGGGAGCGAAAGACCAGATGTTCAGCCAATGATTGTTCTACAAACAATATTGTTCTTTGCTGAATCAGGGGCTCTCCAATCAGTGTTAGAGCCTGTGGAGAAGAAGCGAGTGAGAATCGACTCTGCCTTCAAGGTGCATGTTGTTATAGTGGAGCAGAGCAAACGTTTCTTAGAACACATTCACCGTGCAATCCGGTCCTTACTTCACCCTGCACTTCTTTGGGCGAGTATCGGATTCATAGTTCTGGTGGGCTTGACATTTGCAGGCCAGTTTATAAATATCTTGGGAGATGCACGGAACTTCAAAATATTCGGTTCTTCCGTCGTTGGACTCTTTGTCTTCAATTTCATAATTTTAGCTCCGGTCACTGCAGTTCATGAAATAGCTCACGGTGTAGCTGTTGTACATTATGGCGGTGCACCAAAAGACATGGGAACTGGATGGTTCTACTTTGGGCCAATGTTCTATTGCGATGCAACAGACGCTTGGGCCTTCACTCGCCGCAAAAGAATGATGGTCATGCTTGCTGGAAACCTCTCGACTATGTTGATCGGATCGGTCATCGTGACGTTGCTTTATGTGTTGCCATTTTCACCGTCTCTCTCCTACATACTATTAATGACAGCCTTCTGGTGCTTCTACACGTCACTGTGGAACTTTGCTCCACCCTTCGAAACTGATGGCTACTACATTTTGTCAGATCTCTTGAACATGCCAAACCTGCGACACGATGCCTACGACTATCTGAAAAATGCTGTAAAGAGAGCCTTGAAGCAACCCGTCAAGGAGATAAAAGGTTTGACAACAAGAAAAAAGCGGGTTCTCCTTGGGTATGCTGTTTTGTCGGTTGTCTGGCTAGGTTACATGGCTTATCAATCCTCAACCCTAATGACGTACATGGCTACAGATGCGACAGCCTCTGCCCTGAATATTTCATCTGCCATTCTATTCGGTCAAGAATTGCAAATCGGTGCTTTTATAGTGGGTCTCGTTTCAATAGGGTATTTTGCGATGATGGTGTTTGGCTACTTGGTGATATTTGCATCTGCAATTAAGAAAGCAACTGTAAGAGCTCTACCCTTTGAAGCCATTCACGATAGGGATCTTTCCGTTTTTCTATACCTCCCCACCCAAGTGCCAAAATTGCTTGTCAAAGACTTGAAGGATAAAATGGCAAACGAAGCAAAAAAGTTCACTCGTAACTTTAGCATCAAACAAATGGGACCACTTTGCACTGCAGTCCTTCGAATGGGTGGAAAAAAATTGGCGCTTGTTCAGATTAAAGAGCATTTGAGCGAAGTGGAGCAAAAATTCACCTCGATGTACCAAAAATTCCTCGACCACAATAAATCGAGCATACTTAGATCCGCTGGCATCTTCAGCCCTCAAAAAATGGAGCTAACCAATCTACTAAAAAAGATGGCCAGAGAGTCCGCCCAGACGGGAACACCAGAAGCAATCGATGTTGTCTCGCAAGGGTTAAAAGACAATATCAGAGACACATTTTTCCTTCTTAACTCTGTATCCGGGAGAGTTTGGACTATAGAATTGCCACCCGCTCAACAGTATCAGATTCAAGAGTCGCTGCTACCAACTCTCTCCGTTGAAGACTTCTCAATCACAGACCTTTATGACAGAGTAGAGGATTTCAAGAAACGCACCATCTATGGTTTCGACTCCCTCGCAAAACTGGCCGTAGAAAGCCAAGCTGGTCTCGCCGAGACCCTGGCAAATCCAGATCAATACCAAATAGTAACTTTCTTTCAGCCAGTTAAGGGTAGACTAATATTTGTAGGAAGGACCGAGCAAATAGAAAGAAACCTCGCCTCGTTTAGCTCTCTCTTTTTTGATCAAGCGTGGTCAAGTTACATGGACAACCTGCTCAGCGAGACAAATCATGTGCTCTCCATCTTGGACAGAACAACGTTTCCAAGTCAAGAAGAAATCCAAACCATGAGTGATGCCGAGTTAACAGTTCTCACCAAGAACCTCTCCATAATTGCTGGCAAAATGGATTTCATTGAGACATCAGTGGAGAAATCTTCACACGCGAAGCAAAGCGTAGATCAAAATCTGAACAACCTTAACCAAAATCTGAAAGCAACCATCTCATTTAAGGTCGGTTTGCTTGACAAAATACTCTTACTGAATGCTGAGAATCTACAAAACCTGCCGAGACGATTCCAAGACTTAAGAGAGCTTCTCCAAAGGCTTCGCCTTGAAGTTGACAGACTGAAAGAAATTGTAGAGCAGGAGCACCAGAGTAGGAGGGCGAACTTCCTGAAAAAGAAGCAGAAAATGCTGAAGACCTATCCCATAATAGCGGGCGTGTCAACAATATTCGTCCTATTAGCTATTCAATTTGCTTCAATTCCCAGTTTGGTTGCTGCATTAATTCCACAGCTTCTCTATGGGGGAATCTATCTAATACGATGGAGAAGATTCCACAGGCTTAGCAGATATCCCTCTTGGGCCTTCAACCAAATTCAAGTCTCGGTTTTTGCTCTAGCCCAGGCGCTACACAAGTACGTAGCAACTGGAGACATCTTGACTCCTGAGAAAATGAACATAATGGAAAAAACATAGAGATGCGCGGAACCTCTTAAAGATGGAGGATATACGCGCATCTCGCGTGTGTGCCCTTAGACTAGACTGCCGAAAATCTCATGGCTTTCATCTGTGTTGGAGTAAACCTCAATGCTGCAAATTGTGTTGGCGTAAGCCTCATAGCCTTGAACTGCGTTGCTGAAATTCGCATGGCTGTGATTTGGTTGGGTGTGAGCCTCATAGCCTTAAATTGGGTCGCACTAATTCTCAATGCAGCAAACTGGGTTGGCGTCAACCGCATGGCTGTGATTTGGTTGGGTGTGAGCCTCATAGCCTTGAATTGGGTGGCTGTGAGTCTCATAGCAGCTAGTTGGTTGGGTGTGAGCCTCATGGCTTTGAATTGGGTGGCTGTGAGCTTAAGCGCTTTAAGCTGATTTGGTGTCAACCTGAGTGCGGCCAGTTGGTTGGGTGTGAGCCTCATGGCTTTGAATTGGGTGGCTGTGAGTCTCATAGCAGCCAGTTGGTTGGGTGTGAGCCTCATGGCTGTGATTTGGTTGGGTGTGAGCCTCATAGCCTTGAATTGGGTGGCCGACATTTTCAATGCAGCCAGCTGAGTGGCAGTAATTTTCATAGCGGCGAACTGGGCAGGAGTCAACCTAAGAGCTGCAAGTTGCTTGGCAGTGATTTTTTTAGGTTCCCCAACTAACTTAGGATACTTCTTAGATTCGGTCTTCCTATCTCCTTTAGTCACGCGCAATCACCTCCATTTAATCAATTATACAATTTACACATTCATCTTTTTAGAATTTAAAAAATTGTAAGAATTGTATGAATTTACTGTTTTGTAAGAACCCGAAAAGAAGGCCTCTGCAGCCTTAAAATCGTGAAGTGGGCGACTTGAAAATCTTATAAGAATGGGATGAATTAGTAGAGAAGCACCAGACGACGTCTGGATGCGCACATTTGTCAAAAGTGGAGATCTGGAAGATGGAAGAGAAAGTTGAAGCACGCTTCATGGGGCAGTCGAAAATGACCTCCCGCGGACAAATAACGGTTCCCATGGAGATACGGAGAAAATTTAAACTAAAAACCAGCGACATAGTATATTTTCTTGAAGTAAATGGATCCATAGTTCTCAAGTTGGGCCCACTGATTCTTACCGAGTGACGCGTATTCTAAGTCGCACACGTCTTCGCACGCAACACACTTTAGAAGCTCATCGAGCAAAACTATTCAAGCAACTCGAAGATTAGAAAGTATGAAAGAAGGAAGAAAACATGAGCAACGCAAAGAAATGTCCTAAATGCAAGGGAAACATGATTCAGGCCGGAATAAACACTTTGGGCAACTTCTTCGGCTGCACTCGTAACGCCGAGAATATCAAAGCCTTGAATGGGAAAGAGATCAGATCCTACCTATGCGATAAATGCGGCTATATTGAATTCTACAAGAAAAAGAAGGATTAGACCTTTAAGATGTAAAATAGAAGCTTGTTGCTGAGCTTGTGAAGAATTCGCGACAGCGCCCGCACGCGCACCAAGGCTCCCTTTTCATTCTAGTGCTTCATGGTCAGATATAGCAGTATAGCTGATGCCACACATGAAAACAGATCTGGCAACATTGCGAATGGTCTCAGGGCAAATGCACGAAAGCGCGTGCTTCCATGTTGACCGAACGCTTTTTCTCAACGATTTGGAGATTACTACAGAAGGAAAGGGGAGGAACACACAACATGAAGGATGTGCAAAAATGCCCCAACCTCCAGAAAAAAACAATATAGA
>CP070835.1:1216100-1221149 GCA_020341775.1 Candidatus Bathyarchaeota archaeon | reverse complement strand
GTGATGAGTCGGACGAAAGAGATTCCATCCAGCTCCCTTACTGTAGGGCCAATAAACATCGCAGTCCTTGTGAGGAAGGCTGGCTCAGTTGTTACTGATGGCTTGGACCAACGCGACACAGCTATCAAAGCAGGTGCTAAAGGTGCAACTACATTGATTTACTCTGATGGAAGGTTGATAATGCCAAGCGCGGGAGGAAATGTTTTCGATGACACTGCATTAATTTATGAAACTATCTTGTCTTATTTCAGACCTAAAGAAAATGATGTAATCATAATAGGAAGCGCAGGAGACAAGAGATCTGCGGAGTTGGGAGCAAACATGGCTGCAATTCAAATTTGTATGAGTGCGCTTTCTTTCGCAAGTTATGAGAACTGACAATGAGGATTGTTAAACGAAAAGGGATGTTGGAAGGTAACAGGATTAATTTGCGAATTATGGAAAAGGATGACATTTCTGTACTTACTGAGTGGTATAATAGCATAGAGTTTCAAGGCGAATACTCCACCAATCCGCAAAAATCTAAGGTAGATTGGCAAAGAGATTTTGGGGACCACTTCAGAGGTGGCTAACGCGATTGAAAAAGCGAGTGTGCCTATGGACCAGCAAATCATGGCGAACTTGAATCTCGTGTCTTTTGTTTTGAAAAGGGAACGAGCTAAATCGCTCAACGCCTTTTTTTCAGCACCACTAGCTCCAGAGCATTGTCTCGCTATGTTGACAAGTCTCCAGTAGTTCGGTTGCATGCATGTGACGGCGACGGCTTTAATTGTCGTCGTTTTCCGAATTGATCTTCTCTCTTCAGCAGTAACATTCGGTAAAGGAACAGAAAAATTAGTGTAGGTGGTAATGTCGCGACGTCCCTTCACCGCTAGTACGCCGTTCGCGGTCCACTTAATCCGGCTCCTCCATTCGGGATGCTTCCGGAGCCAGCGTGCGCGCGCGCCAATGCAAATATAGAAGACAATACCCAAAGGTGAGCCATGAGAGATTGGAGCCTCTTCAACGTGGAAATATCCCCTGCGACCCTCCTCTTTTTGCGCCACGCATGCACGATCTTGAAAATCTTTCGGACTTCCCATTAAAGGGCATGTATGATAGGCGAAATTCTTAATTACGGAATTCTGCATGTTGCTTTGGCTCGTGACCTTATGCCACACATTGTTGAGACCTGCGATATAGTCCGTGTATTCAAGGGACAAGACAAGCCAGTGAAGGCCCTTGACAAGGTCTCGATCTACATAGACGAAGGTGAAATCTTCGGCCTTCTCGGTCCAAATGGGGCGGGAAAGACGACGTTAATCAAGATTCTGACGACGCTTCTGCTTCCGACAAAAGGGGAGGCCTACGTAGGTGGATTCAGTGTTTCCAGAGAGGCGCATAAAGTCAGGCAGATGATCAGCCTCGTTTCTGGTGGTGAAACCCCAGGGTATGGAATTCTCTCGGTAAGCGAGAACTTGTGGTTCTTCTCGCAGCTGTACGGTCTGCCTTCATCGACTGCTACGGCAAGAATTAACCGGTTGATGGCCGATCTGGAGTTTGATGAATACGCGAAAACTCGGATGTCCAAACTCTCAACTGGTTACAAACAGAGGCTTAACCTTGCGAGGGGACTGCTAAACAACCCAAAGGTTCTGTTTCTCGACGAGCCCACGCTGGGTCTGGACGTTCTTACCGGCAAAAAATTGAGGGCGTACATTGTCGATTGGGCGAAGCGAGAGAAAGAAGGCACCGTTCTTCTAACAACACACTACATGGCGGAAGCAGACGAGATGTGCGATCGAGTGGCAATCATCGACCGCGGACGAATACTAGCGTGCGACAGCCCACTTAGACTCAAGCAAAAGTTGGAGGATAACTTCATAATGAAGGTTGAAGTTTCGTCTGTCCAAGCCGACTTCAGCTTTGCAGATGATATGAGAGGAGTTATCGGGTACTCCCAGACACGGAGCATTCAGACCGACACAACATCGTTTAAGGTAATGCTGGCCAAGGAAACAATTTTCTCCAAAATAATGGCAAAACTGGAAGAGCAGAATCTGAAGATACTATCGGCGAACGAAGTTGAGCCGACTCTCGAGGACGTTTACATAAGTCTGGTGGGGCGTGGTTTTGAGGAAGGAGAGAGCGCCACTCATGAAACGTGAGGAACTACTGCATAACTTGAAAGCAGCATATGCCCGGCTATGGGTAAGAATTAAAGGTGGCAACCGAGAACCCGAATGGCTTGCAGCCGAAGTGATTATACCAGTCATCACTCTGAGTGCATACGTCTTTCTCTACAGGATGGTTAACGCGCCACCAGAATACGCAGGGTTCGTGATCATTGGTGGAACTATGATGGCATTTTGGTCCAACGTGTTGTGGAACATGTCAGCACAGTTCTACTGGGAGAAAGAAGTCGGAAACCTAGAGGTGTATCTTGTAGCACCGATATCCAGAATGGCTATTCTGTTGGGCATGGCTTTGGGTGGATTCGTGAACACTGCGCTGAGGGCTTCTGCAGTTTTCATCGCAGGCATACTGATTTTTCAAGTGCCAATGGCACTTCATGAACCTTTGACTGCGTTGCTCATCTTCGTCTTAACAATTGCCGCGCTTTACGCGTTGGGAATGATGTTTGCTTCCCTCTTCATGCTGTATGGACGAGAGGCTTGGCACACCGCCAATCTACTCCAAGAGCCAATTCAATTCCTTTCTGGTACATATTATCCAACAACCAGCCAAGTCGTTCCCCACATGATTCAGCTTCTGTCATCGCTCATTCCTTTGACATTCGGATTGGACGGCATACGTAGAGTGGCAATCCTAGGTCAAGGGATTATTGACGTCTGGCCACACATAATAGCGCTCGCAGTCTTCATTCTGGTTTTGCTGCCACTAGCCAGGTTGGCGCTTGACTTCATGGAGAACCTTGGCAAGAAAGAGGGGAGGCTGACGCTGAGGTGGCAATAACAGCGATTCTGCGTACCATAAAACAGGCTGTTTGGATAGGTTGGAAGGTTGAGACAAACTGGGCAGACCCACTAGTCTTCGCCATCTACTACTTGATAAGACCTATTGCTGGTCTACTAATAGTTGGCTTCATTTTCTTAATAGGCAGCGTTGTCTCAGGAATCGTTGATCCCGGGCTTTTTGCGTTTCTGTTCATAGGCAACACCTTCTTCATCTACGTGGCTCAAATAATGATAATGATGAGCATGTTAATCCATGAGGACAGAGCCCACTACGAAGTGTTGAAGCATATTTACCTGACTCCCGGTTCACTCCAATGGTACATCGTTGGAAGAGCCCTGAATGGTGTGATGAACGCCTCGGTTTCACTCTTACTCACTCTTGGGCTAGGAGTGTTAATATTCCAATATGGCATGAGCATACCCATCCCCATCGACTGGCTGAGCATAGATTTTGGACTGCTCAGCCTAGGCCTGCTGGTAGGCATAGTCTGCTTCATGGCGATTGGATTCATACTATGCGGTATTAACATAATGACGTCGAAAGTTCAGTTTATGCTCCCCGAATACGTATCTGGAATACTCTATCTCTTCGGGGGAGTCGTTTTCCTTCCGGAACTTCTCCCCTGGTGGGGCCAGCATGTTTCAAACGTCCTGCCAATAACATATTTCCTCAGAATAATGCGGTTCTCAGTTATCCACCATACGGGCTTTGATGTTCAGATGAACCTGCTATATTTGGCTGCAACCACAATTTTTACCGTGCTTGCAGGGCTAGCATTTTTCAGAGTTGCGATGTTCAAAGCACGAAGAGATGGCTTAATAGACAAGAAAGAAGAGTACTGAACACTCTCTACATACGCGTGATGCACACGTAAAGTCTTCCAAATAAATGCTCGCGTATTTAACGATTGCATGAATCGACACTTGAAGTGCTTATGATGATTCTAGTTGTCTCGATATTTCACTCCGCCATTTTGAAACTGCCTTCGTCAACTCTTGCATATCCTTGGAGTTGAGTTGCTGAGCCCGCGTAGGATCTTTCTTCAGCTGTGTCATCAGGTCAGCAATTTCATTCACTATGTGCGCCCAGACCTTGTTGCTATTAAGAATCCGCTTAACTTCTCCTAGTGCACGCTCGCGCATTAAAATCAGCCCTTTTTCTTCATGAGCTTTTACCAAATAGGGCAAAAGAACCAGAAACTCAGTATACGACCCTACTAAATATGCATCGACAAGGTTCACGAATCACCACCTCATTGTACATCACCTGCTGAAGCAGAATAAAAGCTTGAAGCCATTTGAGAGTGCGCATTCGAAACGCGTATGCCTTACATCAAAACGCGAACCTTGAAAACCCTTCGGTTGTCCTCTTAAGATTCATGCTTCTCGCTGCATCAAAGCTACCCTTCAATTGTGAGGTAGCCCTTTCTTCTTAGCCAGTTCTTCTGGTTTCTTCGATATCGCCAGAAGATGTCGCCACGAACATCTGACTGAAAATCCCAAGGGGAAACCAGCACCACATCACCTAGTCGTATCCAGTTGCGTCTCTTCATTTTTCCCCTGATTCTGCAAAGCCGTGTATGACCGTCTTGGCATTTCACCATAAGTCTACCGTAGCCCAACATCTTGGTAGCTATCCCGAACACATCACTCCCAACGGGGAGCATCATATTGCTGAAATCCTGCTCAGTGCGGATCTTCCTTCTTCCCATCTATAACCTCACCACCGTTACTTTCAGAATCTTAATCGGAGACGTTACAAGTTCTTTCATGATCTCTAGATTCGCGCATGAGTATGATGTTTGCATTTAACATTATTCCTATCACAAAAATTCATGAAGCCTTCAGAAGCTTATACTAAGCCCCTTCAAATCAAGCATAAACCTGTGTGATGAATCTACTAAGTGGTCATAATGGTTTAAAAAGGTTCGCGCACGCATGTGCCAACCAAACGACGCAATCTCTACAGATTGAGGGAATTTTTATAAGGCAATTCATCTAAAGAAGGGTGATTTTCATGGTGAACAATGGGAGTTATTTGTTCTCGTCCGAGTCTGTGGCTGAGGGGCACCCCGACAAAGTTGCTGATCAG
>CP070835.1:1177774-1216000 GCA_020341775.1 Candidatus Bathyarchaeota archaeon | reverse complement strand
TTTTCTTTCAAAGGACGGCATTGCAGTGTCAGCTGGTGGGAATGTTGAAGATCTCACCTCTCGCGGATATGGAACTTTAAAGAACAAGAAATTAACCTTGAGTTTTTATGAAGCGCTATTTCTTCAAAGCAAGGAGTTGCTTGAGGTCTATGAAGAAGGATCCCACCAGGCTTTGATTTTTCAAGAACTCCTACATCGGTTTGAGAATGTCGACGAGAATATTTGGGTCAGATATTTGATTTACCGAGATTTGAGGAGTCGTGGCTATGTGGTAAGGGAAGGATTTGGATTAGGAATAGATTTTAGAGTTTATGAAAGAGGCGAGTACGGAAAAGCAACCGCAGCATATCTCATTCGTGGCATTCAAGAAGGTAAACCTACATCGGTGAAAGAATTGGCACAAGTATTGAAGCAGGTTCACAGTTTGAAGAAGAAAATGGTGCTAGCCGTTATAAATCGCCGTGGAGAAATCGTTTACTACACCATTTCAAATCTAACCATGAAAAAGCAATAGAGGAAACCGTATGGCAAAATTTCAGACTGTCCGGGGAATGCGAGATTTTTTGCCGCTAGACGCCAAAAAGCTTAGACGTGTGGAGGCTGCTGCCAAAGAGGTTGCACGGCTCTACCGATTTAGGGAAGTTGTTACACCTCTGGTAGAGAATTACGATTTGTTGGCGGCCAAGTCTGGAGAAGACATTAAGACTCGCATGTATGCTTTTGAAGACTTGGCAGGGCGCAAAGTAGCTTTGAGACCTGAATTCACAGCCTCTATTGCCCGATTGATAGCAACTACTTTGCGCAATGATCCTAAGCCTTTAAGGCTGTTTTCGTCGGGCACCCTTTACAGATATGATGAACCCCAGTTTGGGCGGTACCGCGAGTTTTGGCAATCAAACTTTGAAATCATTGGTAGCGACCGACCAGAAGCGGATGTGGAGGTTCTCTCATTAACTAGCAACATCATACGAAGACTTGGGCTTCGCAATCATTGGTTTAAGATTGGACACGTGGGTATTTTGCGTGGGCTCTTGTTGGAGGAAGGTGTAAAGGATGAACAGCAAAACTCTGTCATGCAGCTTTTAGACGCTAAACGGCGTACCCAAGCACTTAGAGCTGCAAGAAAGTTTGGGGTTTCACAGGAGGGCATCGCAACTCTGAAGAAGATCTTTGAGGCCAAGGGAAAAGACGCGTTGAAGGTTTTGAACCAACTCAAAAGGAAACTAAAGAAATATGAAAGTGCTGTGGCTGGAGTGGAAAACTTGGGGCAAATAATTGAGCTATGCAGGGACAGCGGAGTTGAATCTCACATAATGGTTGAGGCGGGATTCGCACGAGGTTTGGAATACTACACGGGAATGATTTTTGAGCCATTGGCTCCTGAGATGGAAATCTCCTTAGGTGGTGGTGGACGATATGACCGACTTGTTGAATTGTTTGGTGGTGAATCGACCCCCGCTGTAGGGGTGGCTCATGGATTAGACCGCATTACGTTAGCCTTGGACAAACAGAATGCCAACCCCGAATTCTCTGAGCGATTCGTAGTTGTGATTCCTATCGGGGCAAAGCTCATTCCTCGAGCTTTGGCGATCGCCCTGCAGTTGAGGTCAAAAGGGATCTCAGTGGAGATGGAGATTATGGGTCGTACAATATCTCGAGCATTGCAGGATGCGGATAGACGAAAAGCGAACTATGCTGTTATCCTAGGCCCTAAGGAGCTGAAAGAAGAAACATTGGTGGTTCGGAATCTGAAGAATCGCCAACAGACATCCGTTAAAATCCAAGAGCTTTCCCAAATACTCCTAGAAAGATTCAGCTAGATTGCTGACCTAGTGATCCAGAAGCGACTGGAGTTTTCGACCATCTTTCAAATAGAAAGATTATTCCGAAGATTAACATCACTACCCCCGTCAGTGCTCCCAGTAGAATGTTGAGGGACCAGCTGAAAGAATAGACGTCTACTTCAATAGGCAAGAAAACAACAGACAAATCAAAAGCAGTGAAGTAGTAATTGAAATACCAATGAAGCAGAATGGGTGCTTGAATTCCATAATAGAGATAAGCCAAGGCAAAGACGGCGCCGCTCAGCGCCGCTTGCGACACTTTTCCAGGACCCCAACCACCCAGATAATGAGCGACCCCAAAAAGAGCAGCAGTGAAGAATATCATCACCCACTCAGCCCAAATAAGCCCCCCAAAAAAACCTTTATCACTGATGGTTTTCAAGCCAATCGCTTCTTTCGCTCTTTCCGGCTGAAAAACAGATAAGATACAGGTCTTCAGTCTTTGGCTTCCTGAAGAATTCGGTTTCATTGTTTTTCCTGCAAGATAGACGTAAGTTACCAAGAAAGTGCCTATGGGAACTATGCGAAAGATAATCTCTTCAACTACTGGGGCGTTTGAAAATCGAAGAAAATCAGAGAGTGGGTCAGTGACACTTGGCTCGCCAGTTGGAATTCCGCTTTGCGTTTGAACTAAATGCAGCACAATAATGGCCACAAGCAACATAGAAGATATTAGCGGCATAGCAAGCAGGTTATTGCGAAATGGGCTTCGTTTGGTATTGCCTGAAAGGAAATCATGGGTCTTCTTAGACAGGCTTTCTCTGTACTTCCAAGAAGCAGCAAAGCAGAAAGCGAAAACCCACCAGAGAAATAGGAAGTATAGGCCAGCGTTTACATTAGTAATGAACAATGGGCGAATTACTGATTCTCGACTGAACTCCAATCCTTCTTCGGTGGAGAAAAAAATTAACACACCTAGACCCATCGAAAGCAAATACGTTATGATGACGAAGAAGCTGGTTACCAGAAGAACCGCGAAAAGAAGTTGTCGCAACGTTTGAGATACACTGGAATTCATAGAGTGCCCCGCTTGTGCTAGAGAAATGAAAGGTTTCTATTAACTTTAACCTAACATTTCTCGCCCAATACGCTGTCCAATACGCGATTAGCCATTCTGTCCACTTCCGCAATATTTTCATCTAACCGCGAAACATAATTGAATGAAACATTTTGGAAGTACTGCTGAATATCACGAATTTTTTGCCAAAGACTCCTCAAACGAGGATTCTTGATCCGATATTCTCCTCGAAGCTGCTTAACCACCAATTCGCTGTCTAGGAAACACTCCACGGATTTATCTGTAAGTTGACGCGCTTGCTCCAATGCAACTATCAATGCTTCATACTCTGCCTGGTTGTTAGTCTTTCTGCCCAAAAACTTGGAGAACCTCTTCACCGCTACTCCTCTTGCGTCTGTGATTTTGACTGCCGCAGCTGAGGGTCCAGGATTACCTCGGGAAGCTCCATCAACGTAAATGTTTAACTGTTCCATGTCTTGGATCCACACATCTTCCCTCTTATGATGCTAATTATTGCCAAAACAAATAGCAAATTCTCTCATCATCCAAAAGATTTTAGAAACATGCTTATGCTCATAAGCACTAAGATCCCACCGAAAACTCTCTGCAGATTCTTGCTTGAAATACGTTTTGCCACGTGTGCGCCTATCTGCGCTCCAACAACAACACCTACGCTTAGAATCAGGGCATAGTCAAACTGAATATTCCCCGCATAATAGTGGGTCGTTGTGCCAGAAATCGAGGTGAATATCATAGTGAAAGCTGAGGTGGCTACCGCAAGATGCATTGGAAAACAGAGGGCAAAATGCAGAATTGGGACCATAAGAGCGCCACCGCCAATGCCCAGCAGCCCAGAAGAAACGCCTGCTAAAAAGCCTAAAGGCAGTCCAATCGCCATGTTCGCAGAGTACTGATATACGTTGTCGTCCGAATCGACAATGCAGCGGCTCCAGCCACCTCCGCGGTTCTCCAATATCGAAAATTTGCCGAGGCTATAGGTGAAAAACATTCTAGAGGCAACATACAGGAGGAAGAAGGCGAAGATTAACCTCAACATAAAACTAGGGATTTCCTTTGTCAATAAGGCTCCTACTAGGGCACCAGGTATAGTAACAGTGGCGAGGAGGAGTCCTATTCTATAATCGATGCGTCTCTGCTGTGTGTAGCGACTTGTAGATGATAATGCTTTAAATACGATCATGGCGAGACTGGTGCCCGCAGCCATTTGGGGAGTGAACTCGATGCTCAGAGGTAGTAGCTGGAGTGCAGGAACAATGAAGACCCCACCTCCTATGCCCAACATAGCTGCGATGACTCCAACTAGAAAACTCATGATCGGGAGGAAAAATAATTCGAGTATTGTCGTTGAAGGGTCTCCTTGTTTGGTAGAATGTCAAAAGTTGACATTACTCACTAATAAATCATGATGTGACTTCGAGAATGACAACTTTTAAGAGCAGGACGTGTTATGTAGCCTTCTACTTGTGGAAGCTTTAGCTTGAAAAAGCCCAAAAAGAAACGCAGTTCGCTGGAGATTTTTCGTCTCAGAAAAACATTGGAGAAACTGGGTGAAAAAGAGGGGCGAGGCACCGAACTGGTTAGCCTTTATGTGCCACCGGGAAAACACATTAGCGAAGTTTCAACCACTTTGCGACAGGAGTACGGGACAGCGGCTAACATCAAGAGCGATACAACCAGAAACAATGTTCAAGACGCGATCACAAAGGTCATGCAACGGTTGAAGCTCTTCAAGACAGTGCCTGAAAATGGGTTGGTGATTTTCAGCGGAGCCATTCCACAGAACGGTCCAGGAAGTGAGCGGAATGAGACGTATGTTTTGGCTCCGCCGGAACCTATAAGCATCAACCTTTACCGATGTGATAGTCGATTTCACACAAAATATCTTGAAGAAATGCTAAGAGAGAAAGATGTCTATGGAATTCTCTTGGCGGATTCGAGCGAGGCTACTTTTGCCTTGCTGCAAGGCAGAACTCTGAACATTGTGAAAGAGATAACATCTGGCATTCCAGGAAAGATGCGAGCTGGAGGCCAATCGGCCCGGAGGTTTGAACGGCAGCGAGAAGCAAAGATTTTAGAATTCTTCAATCGTGTTGGTGAATATACTTCGGAAATTTTTCTAGGCGTAGAGGGCTTGAAAGGGATTATCGTGGCAGGTCCGGGACCCATCAAGAACGATTTTTTAAAGGGAGATTATTTGCATTACCAGTTGAAAGATCGGATTTTAGCGACTTTAGATACAGCTTATACTGGAGAGCAAGGTGTGAAGGAAGTAGTCGAGAAAGCCCCCGAGATTATGCGTCGGGTGCGGTACGTTGAAGAGAGGGCACTTATGCAGAAATTCTTGTATGAGGTGGGTCATGATACTGGACTAGCTACTTACGGTGAACGCGAAGTGAGGCGCGCATTAAAGATGGGCGCGGTAGGCACATTGATTGTGTCTGATGCGTTGGACATCGCTCGGGTTACAGTGAGCTGTGGAAACTGCGGCCACAGCAAGAAAGAAACAGCGAAGAGCCGGGAAGTTGATGCCGTCGAGCAGAAAATCGCAGGTGAACCATGCCCGAAGTGTAAGAGTCCGTCATTGACCGTGGAGAAAGTAGAGGACGTTGTGGAGGAACTGGCAGGAATAGCAGAGCAATATGATGCGGACGTCGAGGTGGTCTCTACTGATACTGAAGAGGGACAAATGCTAAAAAATGCGTTCGGTGGAATAGCAGCAACCCTAAGATACAAAATATGAACATAAGGCTTATAGCAGCAGGCTCGTCAAGAGCATGCGCTTGGTTTTTAAACTGTTAATAATCCTTCCAGCACTTGAACAGCTGAAGTTCAGAGTCGGTCGCTTAGGGAACGAAAAGCCTTGGTGACGTTTCAATGTCGTGCGTGAAGTTAGACGCCCACAAATCGTACGTCAGGGTAGCCCTCAACCTCTATGCCGTTATCGCCCTGTGGCATTACAGCGATTTTCTGAATCCTGCAGGTGCCGGAAATGTCTTTTGCATTTCGACTCAAGACGCGGTTATACTCTTCAGATTCGACAATAATTATTAGCTCCTTAATCACAGCATTCAACGGAATTCTCTTCCGAGCTTTTTCGCGTCTAACCTCCCTAATCACAGCCACCAGCAAGTCTCCCTTCTCTACTGCTTCGTCATCAATCTCCTGTCTTTTCACCTCCGGCCACGGCGATAGGTGTATACTTTTGTGTTTCAAGTCTTCAGCAAACATTTTTTGATAAATTTCTTCTGTGATGTGCGGGGCAATAGGGGCAAAGATCTGTAACACTCTGAATAAAGCGGTATACAACGTGTATTGGGCAGCCCTTCGTTGTTCCTCGCCATAGACTTCATTCTTATAGAGTCTGTGCTTCGCTGCTTCAATATAATTATCACATAAATCCCGCCACGTGAAGTTCCTAATCTCTTCCATGACGACGTTGAATTGGCATCTTTCTAAGGCTTCACCGACCTTCACGGTTGTGTGATCCATTTTTGTCAACAACCACTTGTCCAAGAGAGGCAGGTCCGCGGGCGCCTTCTTGGCTGGCTCATAATCCTTTAATAAGAGACTCGCAAAACGACAGGCATTCCATAGCTTAATCAAGAAACGCCACGCGTATTCTACGTCGGGCCAGCGGAACGGAATGTCTGATCCAGTAGTGCCCCCGCCAGCTGCCCATTGGCGACTCGTATCTGCGCCGTATTTTTTGAATACTTCGGGCGTGGCAATATAGTTACCAAGACTCTTGCTCATTTTACGGCCATCGTTGCCAAGAACCATGCCATTGATAAGACAAGTCTTGTAGGGCTTCTCGTTGAAAAGAGCAAGGTGGCGCACCATAAGATAGTACGCCCAAGTGCGAATAATGTCAGTGCCTGATGCGTGGAGATCTGCTGGAAAAAGCCTACGTAGTTCCGTTTCAGAAACGTTCGGCCATCCTGCGTGTACAGCACAAGTAATTGAGGAATCCATCCAAGTGTCAAACACATCTCTTTCAGGAGTGAATTTCGTGTGGTTGCATCTTGGGCATTTGCTGACGTTCGGATTTTGTTGTTTCGGATCAATTGGAGGACTGTCTTCATCAGCCAATATGATTTCGCCACATTCTTGGCAATACCAAATTGGAATTGGTGTACCAAATACTCGTTGCCGGCTGATGACCCAGTCCCAGTCAAGGGATTTTGCCCAATCAATGAGGCGAGTTTTCATATAATCTGGATGCCATTTGATGGTGTTTGCAGTTTTTTCAACCTGCTCGGTTAATTTCCGAGTTCTCATGAACCACTGTTTTGTTTCCAGAATTTCTATAGGCGCACCACAACGGTCACAAAGACCAATTTCTTGTTGGACAGGCTCTCTCTTAACCATTAAGCCTTGTTTCTCCAAGTCGTCAGCGATCGCTGTTTTAGCTTCAGCTAAAGTCAAGCCTTCATATTTGCCTGCCCGTCGGTTCATTTTCCCATCTTTAGTTATAACCTCAGTAACTGGAAGCTCGTATTTAGCCACAGTTTTAACATCTGCTTTGTCGCCAAAAGTGCAAATCATCACCACGCCCGATCCGAACTTTGGGTCAACCATGTTGTCTTTAATGATCTTTACAGCGCGGCGTGATATTGGGGTTACAATGTTTCGACCTGCATATTTTCTGAAGCGGTTGTCCTTTGGGTTGATGGCAACAGTGACGCATGCTGGAATCAGTTCGGGGCGTGTTGTAGCAACAATCAGGTGGCCGCCCTCTTCCAGAAGGAATTTGATATAGAAGAGGTCACCTTGATGGGATTCATAGTTTACCTCGGCATCTGCGATGGCTGTTTCACAGTTTGGACACCAATTAACAGGGTGAGTGCCTTGATAGATGTAGCCTTTTCTATAGAGGATTATGAAACTTAGTTGGGTGCGACGCCAGTAGTCGGGATTCATGGTTTTGTATTCCATAGTCCAGTCGTTGCTACAGCCTAACTGCTTCACTGCAGTTTTCATTATGTCTACATATTTGTCTACAAACCTCTTGCAAAGGCGAATGAATTCTGCTGTAGGAATGCCAGATTTCTCTATTCCATATTCGTTTTCAGTCCTTCTCTCAATCTGCAGACCGTGACAGTCCCAACCCTGAGGAAAATGCACATTGAAACCTCGCATCCGCTTGTACCGGGCGACAATGTCAATGTAAACCCAGTTAAGGACATTGCCCATGTGAAATTCGCCGCTGGGATATGGGGGCGGAGTATCTATGCTGAAAGTGGATTTGGAGCGGTTCTTCCAATCAAAGTGGTAGATACCCCATTCTTCCCATTTTTGTTGCCACTTCTCTTCAGCAGCAAGGAAATCGATTTTCTTCGGTAAAGTCCTCATACACAATTTCCCAGTTGTCGTTATCTTTTAAGCAGATTGGAAATTGACATAAATAACGATTTCCGCGCGTTTTTAAACATTAACACCTACTTTCGTATCCTAAAGAGCTTGTAGGCATCTATGTCGCAGACGTATTCAAAGCCAGATTCCACAAGCTGCTTGACCTCTTCAACTGATTTAGCTGTAGCTGAATGATACTCGTCTGCATCGTCAAAGGTTATGAGCTGAGTGTAGATTAGCGTGGTGTTGATGCTTCGATGACCAAGCATTTCTTTAACATGCAAAATGTCTTCTGTCTTGTGGTACTCCATCGTAGCTTTCCAATGCCGAAGTGTGTGAAACGATATCCTCGATAGTCTGCGCGCGCGTGCGCACGTAAAATCGCTAGCGGAAGTCTAGCAGACAACTATTCAAGGGTGTTCCCAATGAAAAACACTTTTCTGCCATGAGCTACCACGAACAACCTTTCAGCATCATGGTTGAGGATTACTCGTATAGATGAAGGCCCAGGCATTGCATTATCTACTCCAGGTAGCGGGTGTGGGTTTGCTTTGATTATCACAATGTTGCTTCTTCCACAAGTACGTATTTTGGTTGCATGCCAGACATATAGTGAGTCACCTATGGTGAGCGTTAATGCCCATCCTGCTTCCTCATGTCCCTCAACGGTTCCTGATGGCTCATAAGTCCAGAAAGTCATCACTGCATCATTCGTGCGCATCCATCTACCTGTGGATCCCGTTTTCACCATTGCCGTACCTCCAACAGCAGCATGTACAGTAAGAGTGTCGAGAGGAGCAGCGAACACTGAAATAACAAGAAAACTGATCGCGAAAAGAACAGCCAAACCTGAACGCAGAATCTTCTTCTTTATCATTTACATTTCACCTCCCTCTCCCCAATTAGCCGTATTGACTATATTGAGTGTTTTTGGTTGATATAATGTTTTACTTAGCTAAAAATATGGAAGAATTTTATAGAAATAAATTCTGTACACAAAAATACACGATGCGCGCGCATAGCATCTCCGAAAACTCAGAAAAATGGGGAAGTTGCGGGGCTTCTCCTTATTTTTCTTTGATTTCAGTGTATTTTGAAACCAATGAGAATGTTTCGTCAAGAATAGCGTATAGCGCGCGCGCAACAACAATGAGAGTAATCGATAGTGGATTGAACGTGGTTAGCTTCCATATATCCCAGGAAAGAAGTGCTCCTTCAAGCTCGTTCTTTCGTTCTGTAAAAATATTTGGATCTGGAATTTCTCCACTCTCCAGTTGATCTTCGAACCAGCACCCATCACAGGATCGACAAATGATCGGGCGTGCAAGGCGTGAGTCTTAGAAGGTCCGCAACCTGTCTTTTAGAACATCCCGAATTCCTTTTATTGTTGCTTTTTCTAATTCGGCACGCTTTCGAATTACTTGATCTTCCATTTCTGCCTCGCGGGTTTCCAATTCTTGGTTGTACTCTTCGATTCTTCTATTAGTCTTGTTTAGGATTTCTCGAGCCCAATCCAATTTTTCCCGAATGCTTTCTGGTGGAGTTACGAGCCTTAGGTGGCTACCAACCAAGTAGAGTTTCCTCTCCCACAAGAGTCGACTGGACTTCCACTCCTGCTCAAAAAAGTCCTGCCAAACATGATCTGGCGTGGAATCCAGAGGCAAATCAACAATGTACGCATTGGAAAAATAGTCGTCTCTCACTATTCTTACTTTGTCGACATCGATCTCTTTTAGAAATCTTGTCTTCTTAGCCTTCTTCATGCCTCTTTCCCCTTATTAGCAGAGGCAATCTTTCACTTAAATTTTCTATTGTACAAGAGTTGACCGCATGCTTCTCAGTGTTTAAGTCACAAGTAAGGGAAAATGAAAAGAAAGAGTCAATCTAGTCTTTTGCGATTGAATATTGGCGACCCTTGGCGTCAATCTGACCTTTTTCGAAAAGTCTTTTGAGAGTTTTATAGACAACTTTCTCCTGTTTATCAAGTTTTTGGGCAATCTCGACCAGAGTTAGAGGCTCTGAGGAGTTCGCTAGTAGTTCCAAAACAGATTTGTCTAACTTTCCCAAATGCCAACACCACACAAAACACATTCGATCTGAACCATATTTATAGCTTACCACATGCTGATTTGGAGCCGAAGCTATAGAACAGTCAGCTTTAGAAACACGCAAAACTCAGACTTCAACTCTTGCTGGGCAAGCATAAACATTCATTCTGGTTCCTCTAACAAATCCTACCAAGGTAACTCCAAACCTCTCAGCTACTATAACCCCCGAATCGACTGCTGCAGCCAGAGATCCGACCACAGGAATCCCTGCTCGGGCTGCTTTCAAAACAATGTCACCGGTTAGCCGTCCACTCAAACCTAAAAAGCACCTACTTAAATCCTCACCTGCTAAGGCAGTCGCTCCCACAACCTTGTCTACTGCATTGTGTCTTCCAATGTCCTCAGCTAACGTAACTAGCCCACCACTTTTCTTAAATAAGCCTGCAACATGCACTCCCCCGGTTCTTCGAAAAGTTTGACCTAGCACATTCAGCTTTCTTATGCTATTCAGAATTGTCTTTGCCTTAATATGCCAATGGGGCAAGGGGTTCAGCTTGACGCTGTTAAGTAATTCAGAGAGAGATCTGTAAGCTGTTCCTCCACACGCCGAAACGATCAACCGAGAATAAGGCTTCGAAATCACAGCTCTCTTCTCATTATCTGCTAATCGAAAGGATACGTTACACCTCCCTTCTTCATCAAAGTTGACGTTTGAAATTTCGCTCAACGAACTAATTATTCCCTCGCTCAATAGGTGACCTACTACTAACTCTTTCAGCATGGTTGGCGAGCAGAGAATCGAAACGAAGTGAATTGATCCTAGAAAAACATGTAATGGAACCTCTTTGGAAATAGAGTCTTGTCGCTCCTCTACATCGACCCGCGCAACATCAATTCTTGTAACTGTCACATTCTTTGTCATTTCAGTCATCGATCTTTCACCACATCAAGAACATAATCAACAATGCAGTCGGAAACCTTCACCCTCGAAACAGACTGTAATCCACGCCATCCAGGTTGGCTATTTATTTCGACTATCACTGGACCTTTCTTGCTTTCTAAAATGTCTACACCCGCAACCTTGCTGCCGACACCCCTTGCGGCCTCCACAGCTAATGATTGTAGCTTTTCGTTAAGCTGAATTGGCACTGGCCGCGCACCTTGGCTCACGTTGGTCTTCCAAGACTTTCCTACTCTTCGCATAGCAGCGACTACACAGTCGTTAACCACAAAGGCACGGATGTCAGACTCTCCATGGTCGATAAATTCTTGAAGGTAAAACACTCCACGATGAAGCTTTATAGACCGAAAAATGCGAGCTGCAATATCTTCATCAAAAATCCTCGTTGAACCAACTCCACGCGAACCAAAAAGGGGCTTCAAAACAACATCACCGCCCAATTCGTGAAAGGCTTTCAAAGCTTCTTCAAGACTTTCAGTAACAACAGTCCGTGGGACAGGCACTCCATTTTTTTCTAAGAACGTCAACGCGTAGTACTTGTCAACGCAGCGTTCAATAGTTTGGGCAGAATTAACAACTAAAACTCCTTGCGCTTCTAGATTGTGTAGAAAATCCATTCGAAAAATAATCTCCCCAAGAGAGCCTCGACCGATAGGGCGAACAATAAGAGCTGATAGCTCCTCAGCTGTATTTTTAATGTTCACGCCAATTGGTGGATTGTAGCCAACCCTAGCCACTAGACTAGAGAAATTCAAGAACAAAGAAGGCACTTCACGTCTCTTCAGAGAAGCCATTAGTTCTGTTGTCTCCCACCCCTCAGCATTTTTTCCGACGACGCCAATCTGCAAAAGAACCGACCCTAACTACAAGACACAAAAGAAAAATAAAAAGTATTCACACCACCAATCTTTGTTTGGAGCGGAATGTTTATATTCTCATTCTGATATAGTAATATTTGCTATATCTCTGAAATGAGACCTATAGTAGCTTTGAAAAACATCAGAACTGTTCAACATAGAAACGGGTTTAAGAAATGAGATGTCCATATCTTTCAAGCGCTTCAGAAAAAGAGTGCGTGAAGATGCTAGCGAGAGATCTGGATGGAGGACTTTCTGAATTTGATTTGAAGCATTTTTGTGATGGCTCTCCGATCTACTGTTACTACTTTCGTCTACCAGCTCTTCAGGAGACGCAAGTAAGGCTTTCGAAAACCGCTAGATCATCGGAAATACTGTCTAAAGAAATCCCTTTTTCAACAAGTTTGGAAAAGGAGATTTCCTTGAAAGCCAAAGAACTTCTAAGCCGTGAGGATTGTTAAAGGTTAAGCAACAGACCACTTATTTGCTGACTCTTTCTAGTTTTTCGGGCCCGAGGACGCGTTTGACAAGCACCTTGCCATGCGCGTGCGTTCTTGTGAAGGGCAAAGATTGTATTGCCATTATACATGCATTTGCGGGGGAAAGATCTGTGTGTGCGGGCACATGTTAATAATTCGTCAGCAATACGTCAAGAAGAGTTGTTTTCTTTTACAGATCGAAGCTTTAATTTGTCCATGCAATCTTCCAATGTGCAGATGTCCAACATCTGCGCGCTAGATCGAAACTTTGCGCAGAGATCCTTTACGATTAATGTTTCAATCACTTCGGCACCTGCGCCTCCAAAAATCTCTCTTATAGCTTTGGCGAAGAGACGTGGTTTTTTTGGAATGTCTTCGAGCCCAATAAGATATTGTGTTCGTAGATGGTAGTAGACTGCCTTGGCCGCGGTTTTACCAAAAATGTCCTTCAGGCTTTCATCTAAGGCAGACAGCAATATTTCACTTACCTTGCCATTGTCACTCATTTCCGTCGCGTCCAATCAAGGCTGAAACGTGGAATGCTAGTCTACGGATTTAAGCACGCGGAATATTTAACTTTTCGTCTGCAATTATGATAGATACATACGAAAAATAAAGTAGACACGAGGTGATTACTTGAAACTGAAAATTCTCTTTCTCGTCATCATTCTCTCAATAGCCCCAGTCACTATTGGCGTTGCTGCAGCTTCTTCAGCGACTACTGATGCCGGCCTGAACAGTGTGCGCACTTTTCTGGGTTACACAAGTTTAAAACAGGGTGGAACCTCTGTAACCTGCGGTGATGGAGATCCAGTGCCGGGTGGAGGGGTTCCGACATAACTTTAAAAAGTGTTTGTTGACAGTTAATACAAGCTGCAGTGCTTAGGATGCTAAAGGGCTTAGACTTTTTGGATTTGAAGATACTGGAAGGTCTAGGAATTTATGGACCGCGAAACATGACAGCAGTTGCGCGAAAGCTTGGCCTCCCTGAAGCGACTCTGCGTAGAAGACTGAAACAAATGCTATCGCAAGTTTTTCTTCAAACAAACGTTTATCACACAAATATTGGTTTGAAAAAGGTGATTGTATTTGCTAAAGCCTTTCAAGGCAAAGAAGATTTGCTTTATAAATGCTTGGATGCTTATGGCTACATTATTTATATTTCTCGATGTTTTGGTCCCTATGAAGGCTGTGTAGCCATTGCTGCCGTTCCGGTAGAATGTTGCTCGGATTTTGAGCAGCTTTTGGTTCACCTACAAGAAAACGGTGTCGCACAAAACATCAAACATTACTGGTCGACGTGCTTTCAGACTGTCAATATCAAAATCAACTGGTTTGACGAAGTCTCTGAAAAATGGAGATTTCTTTGGAAGGATTGGGTTCACGAAGTCTTTGCCGAGGGAACTGAACTGCCATTCACTCTCAAAGATCCCGCTGAATATCCACAGAAAGCCGATCGAACGGATATTTTTATCCTCAAGGAACTCGAAGCAGATGCTACCATTAGCTTAAAAAGAATCGCCATGAAACTTAGGAAAACCGTTCCCCTGATCAAGTATCACTATGATAAACACGTTGTAGGTCAGCGTTTGCTCGAAAATTTCCAAGTGGTATACTACCCATTTGACAAGTTGGCATCGAACGGATTTTATTTTGTGTTTCGGTTTGAAAACTTGGTAAAAATGGCCAAGTTTGCGCGTTCTTTGTTTGACAAGCCTTTTGCTCTTTCTTTGGGGAAGATTTTCGGGGAACCCTCATTATTTGCTTACTTTTATCTGCCTTTAAGCGAATTCAGAAACTTTGTGGACAGCCTAGGTCAATTGGTCAGAATGGGATTCTTGTGCGGGTATGATTATATGCTTCAAGACATGAGGATGACTCAACGTTACACGATTCCTTACAAGAACTTTGAAAACAGGTCATGGGTGCATGATCAAGAAAAATACCTGCAAAAAATTAGCGACTTGATCAATGCTGAGAAGTTTAAGATTGAAGGAAGAAAAGATCAGATGGTCCCCGTCCTTCAAGAGGATTGGGTGACTTCACATAATGTCGAGCTCGATGCTTAAAACTACATCTGTCTGAGTAGATGGTTCAATATGGTCAGTTTCTGCATCTCTGTTGTTCCTTCATAGATCTCCGTTATCTTTGCACATCTATGAAAACGCTCCAGATGATAGTCTGCTAAATAGCCATACCCTCCAAAAATCTGTATGGCCGAATCCGTAACTTCCATCGCAACTCTTCCTGCATAAGCTTTAGCCATTGCAGTGGCCATGGGACTAGCTTTTCCAGCGTCATAGAGCCAGGCTGCCTTGAAAGTCAACAATCTTGCCGCTTCAATCTTTATTGCCATTTCTGCCAAAGTAAAGGATATTGCTTGGAACTTGATTATGGGAGCTCCAAACTGCTTTCGACTTTTAGCATATCGAAATGCCTTTTCAAAGGCTCCTTGAGCCATTCCTACAGCCTGAGCAGCCACAGTGATTCGTGTCCCATTGAAAAGTTCCAGTGCGTAATAGAAGCCCTTGTTGAGTTCTCCCGCTAAATTGCTCTCAGGTACTCTTAGATCGCTTAGTGCGAGCGATCCTGTGATGCAGGGTTTGATTCCCATTTTTCCGAGGAGTTTCGTTGTTTCTAATCCTGGCATACCCTTTTCTGTCAAGAAAAGGCTTTGCCCTCTATGGGGAGGGGAAACGTTTAGATCTGTTTGGCACAAGATAACAAGAAAATCGGCTATAGGGGCATTGGTTATGAATTCTTTGCTGCCATTGATAATCCATTCATTTCCCTTTTTAGCTGCGGTTGTGTCCATGCGTGTTATGTCGCTTCCATGCTCAGGTTCTGTGAATGCGGCTGCAGCTATAGCGTCGCCCTTGGCTAGTGGAGGAATAATTCTTTCCTTCTGCTCTGGTGTCCCATGCTTTAGCAGGAGATCGGGAATCATAAGGTTTCCAAGCGACACTGCAGCGCCCAGCCCTGGAGCCACTCTACACATTTCCTCCACCACAATGCAATCTTCAACTAGGCCATAACCTTGGCCTTCATATTCTTCTGGGAGTCGCATGCCCGTGAACCCAAGCTTGGCTGACTTCTTATAGAGTTCAAGAGGAAATTCTTCTTTTCGATCGAGCTCTATTGATAATTCTGGAGTGAACTCTTTTTCAAAGAAATCTCTAGCAGCGACTTTGATTTCTTCTTGTTCTTCATTGAACTTGAAATGCAATTTCAACCTTCCTGTGTAGTTGATCCGTTCAACTTTCAATTTCACTCCAAGAGTAGCTAATAGGATTTCGGAAGTCCTAACACATGTTCGCCGATGAAGGCCAAAGCCATCTGGTGAGTTACTGGTGCTAGTCTAATTACATTTACTTCTCTCCACCAACGTTCTATGTCATACTCCACAGCATAACCATAACCACCAAGAGTTTGCATTGAATGATATACGCCTTGAATACCAGCTTCAACAGCGATCACTTTGGCCATGTTAGCCTTAGCGCCACATGGTTGTCCTTTGTCGTAAAGCCAAGAGGCTTGATAATTGAGGAGTCTTGCAGCCTCGATCTTTGCTTTCGCTTCCGCAAGAGGAAACTGAATGGCTTGGTGAGTACCAATAGGAACTCCGAAAACCTTCCTTTGGTTAGCATAGTCGACTGCGGTTCTAATTGCTAGGAGCCCGATTCCGCCAGCTGCTGCTGAGAACGACATTCTTTCGGGATTCAATGTATCGAGTACAAGATGCCAGCCCTTCTCCTCCACACCTAAAATATTTTCTTTTGGAACTTTAAGGTCAGTGATGAAAACATCGCAGGTTTTTGAGTAGTTGATTCCATGTTTTTCTATAGGATTGACTTCAACTGCAGGGTTTGGCAGGTCTACAAGAAAAAGGCTCAAGCCAAAAGTTCTCTTCGAGGTTTCTTCTAAGGGTGTTGTTCTGGTTACAAGCAGCATTCCCTTCGCTCTGTCTGCTCCTGAAATGAAGGTTTTACGTCCGTTTATTACAAACTCGTCCCCGCTTCTGACGGCTGCTGTTTGCGTATTCAAAGTGTTTGTTCCAGCATCTGGCTCGGTTAAAGCTAGGCAAAATTCCATGCCTTTGGCTATTTGGGGTAAATACTTCTCTTTTTGTTGGTCATTTCCATGTTTTACTATCGATAAACCTCCGAAAACAGAAGTTAGACAAAGAAACCACATTCCAGCCAATCCACAGCTCTCAGAGGTCAAAGTTTCCATAGCCAACATCATTTCAAACATTCCCATCTCGCTCCCCCCATATTCTTCAGGAATCACTATACCTACGAAGCCTGCTTCAACCAAAGTTTTCCAAAAGTCCACAGGATATTCGTGGTTCTTGTCTTTCTTTCTCCAATAATCTGGTTGGAAATCTTGAGCTATTTCAGACGCTGCTTGCACTATCATTTTTTGTTCATTAGTCAACTCGAAATCCAATACAATTCACCATATCCAAGATCGAAAGAGATATTATCTCTCGAGCTGCAGAATATATCTTTTATGCGCAAGTGCACACTGAGAAAGAAAGCGAAATTTCGCATCAGGATTGTGTTGGCATGTTTCTAGAAACGAAGCTATCCTCTAGCCCACTCGAATGATGGCGTTGTAAGGTTTGGCACTGCAAACCAAACCATAGAATCATGCAGTAACCATGAAGTAATTTCATTAATGCACATAATCTTTGAAAAAGTGGAATGGGATTCGGGAAATCTTTAAGAACTAAGTTGAATAATCTCATTTATCAATGGTTAGTGCGATATCGAGGAGAGCAGTGTCGAGGACCTATGTCAAAAGTCACAAAAACCAAAAGAGCAGAGCTCTACAAGGATCATATAGTTCAAGTGTTTCTGAGTAAATTTGTAAGTGGGGAGCTTTCAAGGTTAGACCCGGTTTTCGACTCACATCGAGGCTATACTTATCCTCTTGTTGAAAAGATTCTAGGAGCCCCGGCAAAAGCTGAAGAATTCTTGGCTCAACTGACTGCGGCTGGAATCCTTGAGAAAGAACTTTACGACAAAATTCTGTTTTGCCCACATTGTGGTTCACCTAAGATTTCAATCCATTACACTTGCCCCCATTGCAAATCATTCGACGTTAAAAAAAGCGCTTTGGTGGAGCACGTGCAATGTGGGTACATCGACACCGAAGATCGCTTTGCAGAGAAAGATATGCTACAATGCCCGAGATGTGGCAAAGCCCTAATCAAACCAGATGTTGATTATAAGAAGGCTGGAATTTGGTGTTCGTGTAATGACTGCAAGAAGAGCTTTGACATCCCAGTTCCATCCCATTTCTGTCGAAATTGCCATAAAACCTTCACTTTTGAAGACGGGATTTACGAAAATGCCTACTCCTATGAACTGACATCAGAGGCAAGACACGAGGCTTCGCGCGGATGGATTCTAGTTTCGCCTATAAAACAATTCTTGGAAGACCAAGGATTCGAGGTTGAGACGCCTGGTTTTTTGAGAGGGAAGTCAGGGGCAAGTCACATGTTCGATATCACAGCTTTCAAGGGTGACGCTTCCAAAGACATGATCGTAATAGATCTAGCGACATCTACAAAGAACGCCGTCTCAGAGCAGCCAGTCATCGCGATGTTTGCCAAGATTTATGATGTAGCACCAGACAATGCCTGTTTAATTGTCATTCCTAAGATAACCGAAAATGGAAGAAAAATGGCGAAACTTTACAATATCAGACTAATAGAGGCGAAAAGCCCTGAAGAAGCCATAACTGCTTTTGCAGGCAAATGCATGGAGCCAGAAAAGTAGTCAGCTTGGCGAATATACTGCTGTATTACCGCGTTCAGTGACGGCCTTTATGTGGAATAGGCCCCCTTGTAACTGGACACCCCCAAGAAGATACGTCAAATTTTCGCCTGTGTTAAGGAACAAATCAACATTGAAGTGACGATGTGCTTCAGGTGTTACAATCCATAGGGAAACGACATGTGTTGTTAGGGACCCGTTATTCCGGAGGTTGAAAGCGACGCCGTAGGCAACTACTCTGACACCCATAAAATCTATCATAACACTTGTGCAAAAGGGATCGTTCTGCTCGTCATGGAACTTCAACACTATCACTCCATTGTCTTGCACATAACTATCCCATTTGTCGGTGAAATTTACTGAATAGTAATCCCAACTATTTGATGGGGTGCATCCTCTAGTGTCATTAAAGCCAAGGTCACTGTATTCATTGTTCGTCCAGTTATGCGCCTTCACGTAATACTTTTCAGAATCGCTTACGGCTGATAATCTTATTTGCACTTCAATGGTCTTAATTAGCAGGGGCGGGTAATCTGATAGGTCTATTAGAAAAGTACCATTTATGTCTAATCTATAGGTTGGTGGTCTTTCTTCTTCCTGAAAAACCTCTCCGTTATTGTCAATTGTCTTAGTGGTTAGATATGTTCCATTCACGCGACTTCCGACGTTTACTTCATATTCACTTTGAGCTGTGAGCCAGGAAGAATAGGTGGTGTTAACGTTAGCAACATCAACGATTCTGAGACTCTCTTGCATCTTTTTCCAGTCAAGTTGGTTCATTTGATAGCTCCACATAATTACATTGGATGTTATCGTCACCAGTATTACGAGGCTTAGGACTATGACTATGACGCTGCTGACTCCACGCTTGTCATGCTTGAAATTACGAGGATGCCTTGTAGTACTCCACAATTTTAGTTCCTCGACTTGTGACTAGATTTATGTGATATAGACTATTGTTTTTCCAAATGAAACTAACGTTTAACCAGCCATGTTCCTTAACTTCTAACGCCAATGGAGTGAAGTGTTGGCTTGTAGAGTTCACATATACAGATGCTATTTGAACGGCTACTTTTCCCGTGTTGCGAAGATAAATGGAAATAGCATTTGAAGAGAACCAGACATCTTCTACGGTTATCCGTTCTCCCATAATTTGATGCAAGTTGTCAGTGATTACATAGGTGGCAGACGCAGCCAAGGACATTGCAGCTACAGCTACAACAGTAAGCAGAACATTGCTTAGAACGGGCGTAACTCCACGTTTGCTTCTTAAAAGCCTTCTCATTGCAATCACCATGCTATGAATTTCAGCGCAAAGTATCCGCTTGCCATTAGTATCATACTATGTTTCAGTCCAGCGCTCATCGAACCCTCACCCATTTTTCCCGCCACTAATCCTCCGAAAAACGCTTGTATAAGGCCCATGTGAAAGAGATTTCGCCAAGCTTCCTCAGGATTCCACATGGAAAAGCCAATAATGGGTGCAGACTCCATTTGTACAAAGAATATTTTAAAAAGTAAGACAATGGTGAAGACAAAAACAAAAAAAGCAACATAGATTATTGCGAGGTACGGTCTTGTCTGAGCTTCCCTCTCCTTTTGCATGGCTAAAGTGGCTTGAATGAAACTCCCCATTGGGGCAAAAACTTTTTCTATATGTCCGCCGGAATGGCTTGCTTCGATAATTAGCGGCACTGTCCTCTGAACTAATGGTGTGTCAACACGTTTTCCAAATGCTTGAAGTGCTTCTTCGAAAGACAGCCCCCAAGACATCTGGTTTACCATTTTTTTGAGCTCCGCAGTTAATGGTCCGTAGTCTCGTTTTGAGGCCTCCTCCCAAGCTTGATACAAAGTCAAGCCAGTTTGTTGAGCTTGAACTATGCTTCTGAATACTTCAGGGAGATGTTGGTCAATCGCCCGTTTCCAGCGGTAATCTAGGTGGCTTAAGACCGCAGGAGGAAATATGGTGACCGCTGCTGCAAAGAAAAGGTAATCTTGAAAAAGCGGTTTTTCTCCAATAGTTAAAATGGCTGCAATTATGATAATTGCACCAAGACTAATTGATGCCGCCCAAGCAATTGCCTTTTCTCGTCTTGCAACTTTCGGCATCTTCACCACCGAGGTGTGAGCGCGTCTAATACTATAACGAAAATGAGCGACCCTACAGGTATTCCAACATATGTAATCAGCGTCAACAACAGAGTTGGTTCTAATATACCGAATCCGCCGCTTCCTAGTGTAGCCATGACTGCAAGCATCACAACAAAAATGAGCGGCCCAGCTACAAGTAACGTAACATAGAATTCTGAGACTACACTAAGGGTGTCTGAGAACTTCCGCAGAGCAACACGCTTAGACCTCATATTCTGCTTTGATCTGTGCAACAAGTAAGACCTAAGATTGCCGCCTGAGTGAATTGTTGCTATGAAGCCTTCAAGTAGTTCTTTGAATCTCTCAGAAGGAGTGCGATTGGACGCGTTTTCTAGAGCAGTGATGAAATCTGTCCCAAAGAGGTCAACGTCCCGAATTATTGCTTTCGACTCATCCACAACAGCTAATTTCTGAGGGATTTGGGAGAGAGAGCGGAACATACTGTCGAAAGGCACTCCTGCACCTGCTAAGATTGCTAGATACCCAGCGGAAAAGGCCATGCTGTCATTTAAGTCACGCCTAATGTTTTCTGCCTTATAGAGAGGATAAACGTAGAAGCCAATTATAGTTAGAGCCCCCGCCAACAGGCTGCTCCCTATCCCAAAGAGAAGAGAAGAAAAGAGCGGTAACTGCAGAATGAGATGGAGTATTGAGGGAACAAAGAGTAGCGTAAAAACAGTTGCGGCTAAGCATGTTAGAAGCGTTAGACTGACATAGGGTTTTAAGCCTACATTCAAGCCAGATTTGTATAAACCTGCATCCATGTCTTTAAATAGCGGTAGGAACCGGCTTGTTTTCTCGCCCAAGAGTTGATAGGCAAAAAGCTCGGGTTTCCATCTCGTTCGTGCGATTCCTTTTGCTGGCTGGGTCTTAAGGCGTTTCGACAACAGAGAAGTTCGAGGCGATATCTTATGCTTGATGCTTCGGTAAGCTTGACTGATTAATTTTTTAATTTTGTCAAAACTCACCGACGACTCATCCTCGCTTTTCTATAGATCCTGTCAGGGTTTGCGTGGTATTCCCGAATAACATTAGCAACATCTGTATGTCCCCGCAGGTCCCTTTCTACGATCCACTCCAACACAGCCCTTCGCCGTTTTAATTCTCCTTGAATCTCTTCCAGGGTTACACCCTTGGCTTCCATATTCTTCTCTAGAATGTGGCTATGACCCGTGAATTCAAACGAGTCTTCTCGAGGATTCCAGTGAAATGCGTCATTTGTAAGCAGTTCCCTAGTTTGAGGATCAAGAGCAACAATCTCGGTCACTGATGCAGTTCGTCTAGCGGGCTTGCCATCGATTTCCGTTCTCAGTTGGATTGTTAAGGCGTCAATCATAGCTAATAGAGGGCGAGGTATGTTCATAGGTTCAGATTCAAGCCTATTCATGACAGAGTCTGCCGACTCGGCATGAATAGTGCTCATACCGAGATGTCCTGTTGCCATCGCCTGAAAGAGCGTATAGGTTTCTGCGCCTCTCACTTCACCTACAATAATAAAGTCGGGACGTTGGCGGACTGCGGCTTTTAAAAGGTCGAATAACGTTATAGTGCCCAGACCCTTGTCTTGCCCGAAATGAGTTCTTACAACAGAGGGCACCCAATTTTCATGCGGCAGATTTAGTTCAGCTGTGTCTTCTACGCTCACGATTTTTAATTCGGGCTTGATAAACATAGATAAACAGTTGAGCATAGTTGTCTTGCCGGATGCCACGCCACCCGCGACAAGAACTGATGCTCGGTTCTCTATGACATACCAGAAATAGGCGGCCATTTCAGACGATAGTGTGTTGAAGCTTATCAAGTCTGATATTGTGAGAGGGTCGAAACGAAAACGTCGTATAGTGAAGGTTGAACCGCGTCGTGTGATTTCGTTTCCGTAAGTCAATTGAACTCGGCTACCATCTGGAAGAGAGGCATCGAGTATGGGGGAAGCCAAGGAAATGTTCTTGCCGGAAAGGTATGCTAATCTTACAATGAAAGAGTTGAGTTCTCTTTCGTTTTTGAAGGTAATGTCCGTTGGGAGAGATTCATATTCACGGTGCCAAATATAGATCGGGATGTTAAGACCATCTGCTGATATGTCCTCAACCATTCGGTCTTTCATTAACGGGTCAATTTTGCCGTAATAGATGAAATCCCGTACAATGTAGTAGATTAGCTTGTCTATGGCTTCTTCAGCGATTTTCAGGCGATAATTCTCTATAATCTCGAAAATTCTCTGCTTCAAGAACGCCGCAGCTTTCTCTTTTGTCTCGATTTCTTTTAAGTTAACGTCGATGTCTTTCATTAATATGCTTTTTATTTCCTTCAGCATCTGGGCCTCTTCTTCGAGCAATGTCGGTTCGATTATTTGATATCGAATTTTTTGAGTTTCTGGGTCTTTGATTATTGCAGCATAGACGTAAGGCTCTTGAATAGGGTAGACTTCGCGGAACGTTGAAGTCTTTCGCTTAACAGTTTCTTGCTCTGTTTTTGCCAATCCGTTTCCACTTCTGGGCTAGAGTACATGCAGATCGGATGCTGCCTCGTTCTGGTTCTGCATGAGTTGAGGTATATAGTGTAGCGAGTCTTAATAAAGTCTATGAATTCATGGTAACCCCATTTGAAACAATCAGGCTCTTGTGCTTACCTGTCTGTAAGTAAAAGCAGGCACGCTGGAATCTTACACGAAATCGCACGCCTCCTTTGATGCTGCTCTGGTAAGCCTTATATGGGGTATCTTAGACACTACTTTTCTCTTAAGAGGGATATTATTGGTTGATTTTGGCTTCACAGAAGAACAAGAGCTCTTCCGCAACACATTGCGCGAATGGTGCGAAAAAGAACTGCCTCTTGACAAAGTTCGAGAAATGGACACACGAGGTGAGATTCCAAGAGCCCTAGTTAAGAGCATGGCAGATGTTGGACTACTAATCATGACTGCTCCCGAAGAACATGGGGGAACTGGCTCTGATTGGGTTACGACTTGTGTGGCTGCCGAGGAACTAGGCTACGCAGACATCAGCATCGCGCTCCCTGTGCTTTGGCTCGTGGAGTCGTCTTGGGGCTACGTAGTTGACAAGTATTGCACAGAACAGGTAAGAGAAGCCGTTATACGAAAAGCCATCAGGGGCGACTCCTTCATTGGCATAGCTTCAACAGAAGCGGGGGGTGGGTCGGATGTTGCGAGCTTTCAGTCTTCAGCTAGAAGGGTCGGAGACAAGTGGGTGCTTAATGGAGAAAAAATGTACTTGAGTGGCACCGAAGAGGCTAAGAAGTGGAGTGGAGGCTATTTCGTCATTGTCAGAACATCTCCTGCTCCAAGCGGAAAGGCGCATCAAGGCATGACAGGATTCTATTTGCCAATTGATGCCCCAGGAGTGGAGATCACCAAGCGCTTCGAAGACATGGGAAGGATGGCCATTTCAACAGGTGGCTTTGTAATGAATGATGTTGAGCTTCCCAACGATCATGTTGTTGGTCAAGTGGACAGAGGCTTTTACTTGACAATGGAAGGATTCGACTGTGCCAGAATCTTGATTGGCGCAGTGTGTTTAGGTGCTGCAAAGCGAGCCTTGGAGCTGGGAATCGAATACATTAAAGAGAGAAAAGTCTTTGGGCAGCCTATCGGCAAATTTGAGGGCATACACTTTGAATTGGCAGATGACTGGGCAGAACTGGAAGCCTTAAGGTCTCTTGTTTATAGAACTGCATGGATGATGGATAAGCGCTACCAAGAAGACCACTTCTCTTCCCTTGAAATCGCTAAAATGATTTCTGCATGCAAACTTAAAACTCCTCATTTCGCTTTTGATGTTTTCAAACACGTCATGTTATGGCTCGGAGCCTATGGCTATACTAAGGAATGCCCCGTAGAAATGGGGCTAAGAGGAATAATGTCCTATTGCATCGGCGCTGAGGGAACAAGGAACATTCAACGTGTGGTTATAGCGAGAGAGCTTTTAGGAAAAGACTTTATTGCTCACAGGTGACAAAGATGACTATCTATGTCTGCTACCTTGTCTATGCGGACATTAGCCCTTTGGCCCTCTTCGCCGCCTCTGTAACTGCTGAGATCAAAGTTGCTCTCAACTTGCCTTCTTCAAGGGCTAACAGCCCTTCAACAGTTGTACCTGCTGGAGTGGCAACCATGTCTTTGAGCTGCGCGGGATGTTTCCCAGTTTCCACCACCATCTTCGCTGCACCTAGCATAGTTTGAGCTGCAAGCACCGTGGATACGCCCTTTGACAAGCCGAGTCTAACACCAGCGTCAGCAAGCGCATCGATTATCACAAAAATGTAAGCAGGACCGCTGCCGACCAATCCTGTGGCTAAGTTCAGGTATTTCTCTTCAAGTTTCAAAACTTTCCCAAGCAGGCTAAGAACGTCTGTGGCGATTTTTAATTCGCTTTCTCCAGTGTTTTTTGATGGACAAACCACAATCATCGCCTCTCCGACTGAACATGCTAGGTTTGGCATCACCCTGATAACTGCAGTATTCTTGGGCAAGTTCTTTTCGAGGAACTCTATTGTCACTCCTGCCGCAATTGATAGGAGAACTTTCCCAGGTTGGATCGAGTGTTTTATGGATTCTAGAACTTTTCCAACAACTCCTGGCTTGACTGCAATGATTATAACTTCAGCCAAATTCACAGCTTCGTTGATGTCGCTAGTGATTCTAACTTTATATTCTTGTGCAACATATTGGCAACGATTCTGGGAGATTTCGAATATAAGGATGTCCTGTGGCGGATATGCGCCAGATTTGAGGAGCCCTGAGATTATTGCTTCACCCATTTTGCCAGCGCCAATTATCGCTATTTTTCGTGGGCTATCCAATTTTGGTCCCCTGAGTATTTGCTTGCCTATAAGTTCTTCTCAGAAGATAAGTCTTACACCTCTTTAAGGCCTGCGTGTTGGTTCTTCCTCCTACTCACCGATTTGCTTGTGTCAGAGGTAATAGTTAGAGTTAAATTCAATCTGATCCAAATCAATCCAACTAAAAGACGATGTGTTAACGTGTCTCTTTTCGAAGAATGGATGCAAAACCTTGCGCAGCAGTTTGGATTTTTTGGTGTGTTTTTAATCAGTTTGCTCGGAACTGTGGCAATCGTTGTCCCTGTTCCTTATACCTTAGTGATCCTGGGATTAGGCGCTGCAGGTTGGGATCCCTGGTTATTAACCATTTCAGGAGGTCTTGGTTCAGCCATCGGAGAACTCGCTGGCTACTTCCTTGGGTACTATGGACGAAGGATCATAAGCGAAGAGAGACAAAGAAAAATGGATTTTCTTCTCAAGCTCTTCGGGAAATACAGTCCGGTTGCCATTTTCATTTTTGCATTGACGCCGCTTCCCGACGATTTGCTCTTCATTCCTTTGGGTATTTTGCGATATAGTTTAATAAGAGCGTTTATTCCGGCCCTGTTAGGGAAATTTTTAATGGTTTTTATTCTGGCTTCTCTGGGCAAAGTATACAGCGAAGCTCTGATTTTTCTTTTTGGAGATGAAAATAGTTGGATAGGTGGGTTGATAACGGGAGTGCTCCTAATTGTAGTTATATACACGTTATATCGAGTTGACTGGGAAACAGTCTTCGACAAATATGTCACAAGCAGGAGGAAGGAAGGTTCAGAGTAATAGCTGATCTCCATATTCACAGTCGTTTCAGCCGAGCAACAAGTAAAAGAGTAGCCATTCAGGAGATTGAACGTTTCGCCCATGTAAAGGGCTTGAACCTTGTTGGCACAGGGGATTTCACCCATCCCAGATGGATAAATGAGTTGCAGAGAGATTTAATTGAAATCTCCGACACTGGGCTCTTCAAGTCTGCCAACGGGGATGCAAGTACTCACTACATGATAAGCGGCGAAGTAAGCACAATCTTTGTGTCCTGCGGAAAAACGAGGAAGATCCATCATGTGATTTTGACGCCAAGTTTCGAGACCGCTAAACAGGTTAACGAAAGATTAATGAAATATGGAGATTTAACCGTTGATGGCAGACCTCTCCTTCAAATGAGTGCCCCCTTGTTGATAGAAGAAGTTAAAGCAGTCACCGATCTAAACGAGGTTGTGCCTGCACATGTGTGGACGCCATGGTTTAGCCTCTTCGGGGCATTCAGCGGCTTCGACAGAATAGAAGACTGCTATCAAGACATGACCAAACACATTCATGCGCTCGAAACAGGATTGTCCTCCGATCCCTCCATGAATTGGCGGATAAGTGCGTTAGATCGATTCGCTCTAGTGTCAAACAGTGACAGCCACAGTTGTTGGCCTTGGAGAATGGGACGAGAGGCTAATGTTTTCGAGTTGCAGCAACTTACATATAATGAAATTCTAGATACGCTTCGAAAGAAAGATCGTCAACGGTTTAAACTAACCATTGAAACAGATCCCGCTTATGGCAAGTACCACTGGACTGGGCACCGGGAATGCAAAGTCTCGATGCCGCCCCGACAAGCATTGAAGTTTGGCAATCGTTGTCCTGTGTGTCGCCGAACGATGACTAAGGGTGTGGAACAAAGAGTGGAAGAATTGGCCGACAGGCCCGTAGACTTCAAGCCTAAAAACGTTATTGGCTACATGCGTTTGCTCCCACTCTCTGAAATAATCGCGACAGTGCTAGGCGCATCATCTCCCAATGTGCAAAGCGTGTGGAGCGTTTATAATAGATTGATAGCTGAGTTCGAGAATGAATACAGAGTGTTGATTGACGCTCCTAGAAAAGCGATGGCCGAGATCGTTGATCCAAAAATTGGCGAAGAGATTGAGAGAGTTCGGTTGGGAAAAGCGAAAGTAACACCGGGCTATGACGGTGTCTATGGGAAGCTTAGACTATCTGAGGACGACAAGGGTGCTGAAACAGATGTTGCCGAGATCTCGCAACGCAATATAACAGAATATGTTTGATCGCTTAAGCTAAAACGATGTGAAACATTTTTATGCGACTTATAACCTCACGTTCTAAAAACGTCTAAGAGAAGGAGCATGTCGGAAAATGGTCGACCTCAAACACGCGCTTGTTCGTATCAGGACCTTGAGAATAATCAGCCTAGTCATCTCTTTTATTCTCTTAAACGCCGTCTTGTTTGGTCTGGAACCGCAGCCTCTTCTACCGCCAGTTTTGCAGAGCTCAGGAAGCCCTGCGTCAACGGTGGGGGATCCCTTTGCGGTGATGCAATACATGTTTTATGAGGCGGTATTCCCATGGCTTCCGCTAGCATCGTTCTTAATATCTGCGGTGTTGTTAGGTCGAATGTTGTGTGGATGGGTTTGTCCCTTTGGTTTTATACAAGAGATACTGGGCTTTGTAAAACGCAAACACAGGGAGGTTTCGCCAAGGGCCAACAGAGACATGATTTACCTCAAATATGGAATTCTTGGCATAGTTTTGTTTTTGAGCGTGACCGTATCAGCTGCGACACTGATGGGAATTGGCCGGGCTTACAAGGATGCGCTGGGAATTTTCGCTCAAGCTCCCTTCAATGCATTGAGCCCCCACGACACTTTGTTTGCGTTGCTCCCCACAATGATATCCACAGCAGTTTCTAGCGAGGCTCCATTTGCAGACATTCTTGGAGGGATAGCGGCTCTTCCGCCATTGTTTTGGGTGCGGTTAATCGTGTTAGGGTTGGTCATAGCTTTTGCGTTCTATGTTCCAAGAAGTTTTTGTCGGTATCTCTGCCCAGTAGGGGCGATAATGGCTCTTCTCAATCATTTCAGTTTTCTAGGGCTTGAAAGAGATGTACTGCGCTGCACAAAGGAAGGTTGCCGTAGCTGCGTAGATGTGTGCCCCATGAAGGTTCCAATTCTTGATTTACCTTGGAAGAAATTTACTCATCCCGAATGCATCTATTGTCTCGAATGTGTGGATGCTTGTTCGCCGACTGCAATAAAACCAAAATTCCCCTAAAAATGCTTCTAGCTAATGGAGTTAGGTTTGGGTTGGCATGGACGAGTGTTCCTGCGTGACTCAGAAGCGGAATCTTGATTAGGGAGAAACAAGACTTTAATCTCTGCGTTCCCTTTTCATAACAAGGATGCTTCAACATGCCTGAAGGAAGCCAGAGGAAAAATCCTGCAGAAGCTTTAGCTATGAAAGAACATGAAGGATTCATTTTAACAAAGCCTGAATATATAGAGATAGCGTCTGGTTATTCCATCTCCGTTAAGTATGATAAAAATGGTCAAGCGATAATATATGTTAAGAAATATGGTGACGTTGATACAAAGGGATTGCGGAGAGAAATCGAACGCAACTATCCAGGCGCCGCCATTCAAGGCTTGGAAAAACAGAAAATCATCAGAGTAGAAAAGACTCATGAAGAAAAAGCTGAAAAACCTCGAGCTGGACATCGCAAGACAAAGTAGAAGGTTGCACCCTCTTTTCTAAGCCAGCAGCAAAGAAGGCAACTGGTAACTGAGTGACTTGAGATCTAGAGTGAGGATTATTTATCTTCATGCACATGTGCATATATACGAGATTAAGAATCAGCTGTTTGGTTGAAAAATGATGGCAAAGAAGAAAAGGACTTTAGAATATCCTCCAAGAAGACTAGAGAGACAGCAAGACGAATCATGGCCTTCACCTCTCCATTTGCCCAAATTTTCATCAGGGGACATAGGACTCATACTGAAACGGATTTTAGACAGACTGGATGCAGTTGAGAAAAGGTTGGAGAACATTGAGAGAGCGCTTAGGAAGGGTTGATAACTTGTCTAGTATTTGTCCGCCGCATTCATAGAATGGATTAATAATTGACGGACCTAACAGTCTTTGAAACTTTGTTTAAGCAGCTTATCGCAGAGGTATAGGTTGGAAATCCTCGTAATCCACACTCAGGTCCCCCAAATGCAACTCTTTCCATACCAAATCTTCGGATAATTTTCAGTAGTCGCTTCTTCATGACATCAATACTCTCTAAGAATGCTGCTGGGTTTAGTGTTCCACTCAAGATTTTTCTCCAAGCATTAACAATAGTATCTTCAGATGCAGCCAAGCCTATTTTCGTCTTGATGAGCTGGTCGAAGTCGGTGATTGCTATGCTGGCTTTTAGTGATTTATCTTCCTTATCCAACAGTCTCTTAGTAGTCGGCATCCGGTAAAGAGGATCATCTACATGAGACTCTACAATTCTAAGAGAGCCTACGGACCAAAATAGGTCATCTGAGGTGGAGTGGAGGTGAAGGGAGGTTTCGACATTTTTCCGTTTAGCCTCACTCGTCAACATCTCCCAAGTCAAAAGAAGATTCTCTCTGCCTTCCACACCCTTATCGATAAGAGGATCATCAATCAACCCAAATAGTGGTTCATCAAGCGTTATCAAAGCCACCTTTCCATGCCGAACCGCAAAAATATTCTTAGCCACAATCATTGAAAGCACTTTGCCTAGTTTTAGGTAGATCTGACTGGTTCTATGTGGAAAAAATGAAGCTAATGTGTACGGTCCAGTTATGCAAACTCTAAGCTGAAAAGGGCTGCCTTTCTCTGCATGGATTCTGGCAGCATTCCTCTGGATAGCTGCTACTTCAGGCAGGTGATCTTGTCCAGGTTTTAAAGTCAGACTAGCAGTTTCGAGGTAACCTTCATTTAACTTTTCTATCCCTTCAAATGATGTTAGGAACATCTGGTTCATGTCTCGAAACTGCGGAAACGCGGCAACATCAATTCCGGCTTCGAGCTTGTCCAAAAGAGCATTCACAATAATTCGTTCAAAGGACGCTGTGGAGTCATCGTTGACCCCAGAGACATAACGGGTTGCCGCCTCAGCCAGCAGGGCTCGTTCATCTCTGCAAGGGAGGCTGCCAACATCACAAGATTGAATCAGCTATCTCGTCCCCCATCGTATCCTAAATGTTCGTAACCCCTTGCTTCTATTTCTGCAACTTGGCCTCTTTCTTTGAGCAAAATTTTCTTGTCTCCCATAACTTGGCCAATTTTTATGAGTCTACCTCCCTGGTGAGAGACTTTCGCCTGCACGTTACGCCAATGCTTTGGATCGACCGTAACTACAAGTTCGTATTCTTCACCACCATAAAAGCTCAGCTCAAAAGGATCAATGTTGTGCATTTTTGCGAACTCGTAGGTTTCTAAAGCAATAGGCGGAGCATCAATCATGAAGCCTACGTTGCTGGCGCGGCTGATCTCGTGCAGGCTCCACGCCAGCCCATCACTAGAATCAATCGATGCTGTAACTGCTCCTGTTTTCGCTAGAACTAAACCTTCTCGAAGGCGGGCTTTAGGCATCAAGGCAGCATCAAGAAGCTTCCGTCCAATTTTCTGCGAGGCACCAAGTCCTTCTGTTAAAATCTTGAGTCCTGCAGAGGCTAAGCCGAACAGTCCAGTCGTTGCTACGATGTCTCCAATAACGGCACCGCTACGCAGAACGAGGTTTTCTTTCTTCGCCAAACCAAATACTGCAATGCTTATTATAAGATCTCTAGCCTCGTTCGTATCGCCGCCTAGAACAAATGTGCCATATTCTCTAGCGCCTGCATTCAATCCCTTTCCGATCTGTTCAACCGCCTTTTTTGAGAGGCTTCGTGGAATACCCAACGAGACAATTATCCCTTGAGGTTTTACTCCTTTTGCAGCAAAATCGCTTACGTTCATAACAATTGCTTTACGAGCTGCTTGCCAATAGCTCATCCGTGGCGGGATGTCAGTGCAGCCCACGAGCATATCTGTTTTCAGAACTGCAAGCTTAGCGCTCTCAAGTTTCACTGCTGACACGTCATCGCCGAAGGGAACTGGCATGTCTGAAGTTTTGTCCAAGTTTTCCCAGATTATTTCAATAATCTTGCGCTCGCCAAGTCCTTCTACTGTACTCAAGCCCCTAACCCTCGCAGTAACGATTGTAACACAGTGGAATAAAGCTTAACTATCGCTTTGGCGTGCACACTTGCTTGGGGGTTGGAAAGGGGAGCCTTTCGCCTCAGGAGAAAGGAGAACGTAAAGGGGTATTTTCTCCCCCCAACCAAGCTATTTTATTGGATGTTGAATGACTTGGGGTTTTTTTCTATGGAATTAATTGAAAACAGCAGCGCAGGGTCTTGAAGTGAATAGGATCTAACGTTTATTGATGTCGCCTGCCTTTTCTATTCTTTCAACTAAGAGTGTTGAATTAGTTACAGAACATTCAATTGCTCCGCGAACACAGTTTTTCTTATTCTCCACGAAAAATTTTGCGCGCGCGAGCAGGGCATCGACATGTCAGAGCTTAGAATATACGCTTTGGGGAAATCAGCGCGCGCGCCAGCCTGCGCCCGATGACAAACCTTTAATGGTGGAAAAGGAAGCTCTCGAAATAAGTGCGAGAAGATGCGACAAGTAACGCACGCGCATGGGACAGATAAAACTTATCATAATGCGCCAGCGCTCGCCTCTGGTATGTGGGTAGAGGGCTTCAGAGCGCGCGCTAAAACTTCCTTTAATCGTGCTGCTCGTGGGCCTCGGTTTCTTCCTTTTTGGATACGCAGTGTATACGGGCCGCATATACGAACTGTTGCTTCCATAACGAGAGTGTCCGTTAAATTATTGCTCAAGAGACGCGAAGTGGAATAATTGAAAGAAGGATAATAAATGAATGAGCAGCAATCTACTCGAGTAACTTACTCGAGTGAAAGTAAACGCCGCAAAAAAATTGGAATTACACTATAGCCAGAGTTGGTGAGAAGAGCCAGAAAATACCGCTTGAACATCAGCAGAATCTCAGAACGGGCACTTTCAAGCGTAATAGACTATTTGGAATTCTCAAAACCAATAAATATACCGAATGGTGAAAACAATTCACAACTATTAGTGATGCCTCGGTGGCTCAGCTTGGTAGAGCAACGGTCTCGTAAACCGTTGGTCGCGGGATCGAAGCCCGCCCGAGGCTCCATCTTTGAAAAGAGTAGCACGCTTCATTCTCTCATTTTCACTTGGCTCCCCATTTCATTGAGCGTATGTTGCTTCAAAGCCATCAAATTCGAGAAAACGCATAGGTCTTTTTGCTTGCGGTTCATCGCTCAGACTCAGGGTGAATGTGAGAGGTCTTAAAGTCCTATTGAAACCAATAGCCCTTCCTTCGCAAATGCAAGCCGTGGATCGCAAGCACGCCTTCCCTTCTAAATATGAAAGAAAGTAACATGTTTGGCGCGCGCATGAAATGCAAAAGATTATTCATGTGACTCTCTTGAGTTCCCAAGTTATGTGACAGCTAAAGCTTCAAGGCATTTTGTGAATCTATCAAATAATTCACTACATCTACACAGGTCGCTGCAAGATAAGGTTTTTTGCCCAAAGAGATTTTTCTGCCAAATCGCAGCACAAATTTCTCATCTTTCTTCGGTAACCCCACTTGGTCTCCTAAAACAAATACTGGATTTTCACCGAATCTTACTCTCAATACGCTTTCACCTTTTTCCTCCAAAACAAAAACGTTCTTCTTTAGCATTACTATTTCTTGTAGACTCACCTTGCTGATACTAATACCTGGATGTGAACCACGATTCAACACCTTCCTCAGAATCTCCTCCCAACTCCGCTCATCCGTTCGCACATCTCGCAAGAAGCGTCCATCAATAGTCAGGCACACAGGAGGCGTCGGGGGTCCGCCCAGAACAACATGGAAAACCACGTTCCGTCGAATTGCTCCAGACGTAAACAGTCCAAGTAATAAACATTGATATACAACGTCGAGCCGTCCTCCATCCCGTAGACTTTTAAACGCGCCACCACTCCAACCTCGACGTGAAAAAAGAATGAACTCCCGCATGGCACTAATAAATGTCTGCTCAAACACTTAGGCTTTCCTTCACCGAAGATCTTGCGTTTGTTCCAAGAATGCCGTAATGTCTATCAAGAATCCTGATTCTCAATACGTAATGATTATTAAACGGTGTATGGAACAGATTACAGCTCTGTGAGTTACCCAAAGAGATAAACGTTAAAAGTTGAGAACTCCAAAATAGTGTAGGAGAAGCACTTTTGTCAAACGCAGAAAAAGCTTTGGAGAAAACCGCGCACGACAGTAGCAAGCTCGACATTTCCAAAGGTGTTTCTGAGGATGGAATCTCCAAAATCTACCTGAAAGCAAGACCCCTCAGGAGTCTCTCTGACTTAGACTCAATAAAAAGCGAAGTCGAATCTGGCAACATTCTGATTCTTAAAGTTACTCCGTTGGCAACCAGAAGCATCGATGACATTAGAAGAGCAGTGAACGATTTATGTTCGTTTATCAAAACCATTGACGGTGACATCGCCCGTCTAGGAGAAGAGAGAATAGTCATAACCCCTTCTGCCGTGAAAATTTGGCGAGAAAAGGCTGTTGCATCCCAAGAACAGAGTCCTACCGCAACCTAACGGTTTCTAAGGTTTCGGGAGAAATAGCGTCGATCTTAAACCGTCTTCTGAGGAAAATTGCTGTGCTCAGGCATTTGGCTTTTTCGCCATGACAAACTATCACTTTCTCAGGTCTAGGTGTTACGCGACGAACATAATTGATAATCTGTCGTCTATCGGAATGTCCAGAAAAGCCGTCAATGGATTCAACCTGCAATCGAACTTTTATGACTTCGATTTTTCCCTCATTATTCATGAGAGGAGCTTCGGTCAATCCTTTCTGAACTCGCCGCCCCAAAGTGCCTTCAATTTGATAACTGACAAAAACCACGGTGTTTAGTTTGTCCGACGCCATTCTTTTAAAATAATCGATAATTGGACCGCCTTCAAGCATGCCTGCTGTTGCCATTATGATGGCAGACTCTCCTTCCACTATTTCTTCTCTGGCACTTGGATGCTCAACTATCGTGAAATAGTCAGATTGAAATGGGTTTACGCCTTCATGTAAAATGCTGTTTCTAACCTCTCGGGCCAGATATTCTGGGTAGGCTGTATGAATTGCAGTAGCTTCTGAGATCATTCCTTCAATGAATACTGGGGCTTCTTTCATCAATCCTCTTCTCATATAACCATCAATGATCAACATAATCTCCTGCGCTCGACCAACGGCCGGAACGGGGATCATGACTTTTCCTCCGCGTTCTAACGCTTCGTTTATTATTGACGCAAGTTTCTCCTCAGCAGCAATCCTTGATGGCATCCTATCTTGTGAGCCACCATATGTGCTTTCGGTCACAATTGTTTCGACTCGAGGAAACTCTGTAGTTGCTGCTTCGAGGAGTGTTGTTCTCCCATACTTGTAGTCGCCGGTGTAGATTAAATTGTGGAGGCCTTCTCCAATATGAAGATGAACCACCGACGACCCCAGAATATGTCCCGCATTGTGCAACGTCAAGCGGATGTCGGGTGAAATGTCTGTCACTGCGCCGTACCGCAATGGCAAATTGTGGAGAACACATTCGCGAACATCTTTTTGATCGTAAGGTGCCATGAAGCCTTGTTTGTTGGCAACATCCAAATAGTCCAATTGAAGCAATGTCATGAGGTTTGATGTTGGGGCGGAACAATAGACAGGCCCGTCGTACCCATATTTGAATAGAAAAGGCAGAAAGCCACAGTGATCTAGGTGGGAATGGCTGATTACTACAGCGTCAAGGGATTCAATATTGAATTGAGGTACGTCTAGTCGTGGAAAAGCGTCGAGAGGATCTGCTGAGCCTGGGTTTATGCCACAATCCAATAACACTTGGCTCTCTCGTGTTTGCAGAAGAATGGCAGAACGACCAACCTCGCGGAACCCTCCAAGCGCGGTGATTCGCACATCACCGACCTCGTGTACCATTGGACGAAATATTCGTTCGCCGATTGTTCGAAGTATCCGTTCCCGTTCTTTGCTCTCCGAATGAAGGTAATGTCGCATATGTGTGATTATTTTTGATGGGATAGGGGAGCTTCTTAAGATCCTTGGTCTCCATCTTGTCCCTTTCACAATCTCTTGCAAGACAGTGCCATTCTTGCCTATGACCAAACCTGGTTTCTTCGCGTCTATAATGACTTCGCCAAGGCTTGGATCAAAGTGTATGCTGGTAATTTCAGCCTCTTTGGGAACTGCTTTTTCGATAGCTACTACGGTGTCTTTTTCGGCTAGCCTAACAGAAGGATCAGATCGCACAACTATTCTTTTGCGAATCAGATTTACAATGTCAGCGATGATAGAGCTTTGTTCAAAGAGGATTTCAGGCCTCTTGGTGTAGACAGCTAACGCGGGGCCTTCAAACTCTATCCGAGTGACTTCTGCTTCCTGGGGGATGTGGTTTAGAACTGTCTGACTTACATCTAACTTGCTTTTGCCAGCCGTTGTCACACCTTTTTCCTCGTGTCAAAAGCAGTCTTTGTTATATCTCTCTTCGCGCCCTCGCTCAATTCGCGGTAGCCTTCTGCGCTAATTATCGACACATCAAAGCTGTCGCCGCTTGCAGTGTTTCTTTTCATAGCAGCCTCCACAGCGTGCACCACTATTGGAAGCATTTCGTTTGTGGTACCGCCCTCCTTAAACTTGTCTTCAAGGACTCCGTAAGCTACTGGCGAACCTGAACCTGTGGCCACACACTTTTCTTCTGTCAAGCTGCCAAGTGGATCTAGCGAGAACACGTGCGGGCCCAAATCGTCTATTCCTCCTATAAGGATTTGAGCAATCAAAGGGGCATACCGCGAGGAGAAAAGGAGGTTTGCAACTAGCCTCGAAGCCGCCTTTATCGGAATTGGTCTGCCAAAATTAATCTTATATAGTTGGGCATTCGCCGTTAGTATATCGACAACTCGTTGGGCGTCTGCAACACTTCCCGAAATGGTCATCGCTATGTGATTGTCGATTTTGTATATTTTCTTTCCTTTCTTGTGCGCTATGAAGGTGCCCATTGTCACCCGAGTATCCGAGGATAGGATTACGCCATCGCTGCAAACAACGCCTACAGTAGTGGTTCCCTTAAGGATTAGTTGATTTGGTGTTTCACTCATCTCTATGTTCTCCTTTAAAACTGAAAACACTCTACGACTGTCTTCTAAAGGAAGTTGTCGCAATCTATACATGACCGACTAGTTTAAAAAGATTTCGTGAACATTAATAATGGCAAGCAAAGCAATCTAACGCGAAGCAGTGACTTCTGTTGACCACAAAGCTACATCAAATGCAACTACCACGAGAAGTCGTAGTTGGAAACGAAACCTTAGAGCTTATCATCCCAATTTGTCGAAGACTCGGTTTCTCAAAGTCTGCTTTTGTAGTAACTGGTCGGGAAACTTATAGAATTGCAGGGAGGAGAATCATCGATTTGCTTAGTGATTCTAACATTACTGCCGACTATTTCCTCGTATCTTCTTCCACAATGGAGGATATCGATGTTGTAAGAAGAAAGATCGATGAAACAAAACCGCAAATAGTTCTTGGAGTTGGAGGTGGGACAAAAATTGATGTTGCCAAGCTCAGTGCCGCACGCCAAAGCACTCCGTTTATGAGCGTACCCACCACCGCGTCTCACGATGGCATTGCTAGCCCTCTAGCATCAATAAAAGGATCGAAGAAGCCTTACTCTATTATGGCTCAAGCTCCGATGGCTATAATTGCGGATACAAAGGTGATTGTTCAAGCATCCCATCGTTATACAGCTAGCGGGTGTGGAGACGCCATTGCAAAATTCACTGCTATTCGTGACTGGTATCTTGCACATCAAGCTAAGAATGAGTATTACGGTGAATATGCTGCTAGCCTAGCGCTAATGAGTGCAAAATTAGTTGCCAAGAATGCTGAGTCAATAAAGCCGGGGAGTGAAGAAGGTTTGCGAGTTCTTCTTGAAGCACTCATAAGTTGCGGGGTTGCCATGAGTATTGCTGGAAGTAGCAGACCTAGCAGCGGTTCGGAGCACTTGTTCAGTCATGCTCTTGACCTAATAGCGTCAAAACCAGCTTTGCATGGTGAACAGTCAGGGGTGGGCGCTATAATGATGGCGCATTTACATGGTTTGAATTGGCAGCGCATGAAATCGAAATTAGAAAAGGCTGGTGCTCCCACGACGAGTGATGAGCTTGGTATCGAGTCTCAAGATATTATACAAGCGTTGGTGAAGGCAAGAACCATCAGACCTGAAAGATATACCATTTTGAACGAAAAGAGGTTGACTAACCGAGCTGCTAAAGCACTTGCGAGAAAAACCGATGTGATTTGAAACGAACCGCCTATTTTGAATTGTTTTTGTTGGACTTCTTGGTTTGCTGTTTTTTCCTCACACGTTCTTTTGACTTTGTTGCTAAGTCGGGGTTCTCGTATGTTTCGAGGAAAGTAACCTCTACGATTGTTGGAAAGAAACGCTGGATGTCTGTAGCTATGCCTTTCTTGGCGATTTGAAGTCCCTCTATATAGAATGCTTCTTCTGGAATTCGTATTGTTGTGTAAATTCTCTCGATGTCCAATTTGAATTTTACAATATCGATTAAAGGTATCCGCCTGTGAATTAGTGCGGCAATTCTCTCTCTTTTTGTTCTAAGCTTTTTTTGAGCTGTGATTTCATAGACTAGAGTTTTGCCTGCCAAGGGCGGGTTGAAATCTAACGTGACTCTGCCTGCACCTACGGTTCGTATTGTAGCCAGTCTCTTTTCGTATTCAACACGCAAGCCAAGTTGGGGGGTTATACCTTTGTCTCGAAGACGCCTCATTGGAACCATTTTTAGCTTTTCGGGATCTCGAGAGCCAAAGGCTTTGTCGGGTGGGATTTCTATTGTGCGAGGTTTGTTCAGTTGTAAGGATTTTAGGCTGTCGTCTAGCGCTTCCAAGACCCAGCCTTCACCAATTAC
>CP070835.1:1173608-1177674 GCA_020341775.1 Candidatus Bathyarchaeota archaeon | reverse complement strand
TCAATCACTGCTTTCCCGTCACGTATCTGCACTTGCTTTTTATCACTTGTGGAAGAAACTTCAATTGGTGTATGAGGTTGAACACCCATATCTCACAAAGGCATGAAGGCCTTTGCTAGCCTTTTGATGCGCACTTACCAATTGATTTTCTGCGTACCAATACCATAAGGAACGTCGCTGTCATGATCAATGGTATCATGAGCAACGATGCAACCTCTGGTATCACATGATATTGATGTTGGTATCCAAATTCTTCTTCACTTGTGATTGTGTTGCCAACTTTGTCTTCAGCGGTAATCGTGTAGTTTATCCAAGTGCAGTAGTCATAGCTTGGTATGGTGCCATTCCACGTGGCACCTTCCAGTTTCGTCATGTTTACTGCAAACCAAGTTTCTCCGTCCAGACTGTAATGAAGCGCCACTTGCTTAACTCCACTTTCGCTGTCAGTGACATTTGCATATACCATCACCGCATCATTAGGGGTCACTGCTTCGTAGCTTGGCTCCTGCCACACGCTCTCTATCATGGGAGGCGTTGAGTCGTCCAAAACTCCAAACACATAAAGACTATCCCAGCCAGGTCCTCCAACTGCGATTATTCCCCCGTCTCCTGACATCGAAATGAGTGGGCTGAACTGCATCAAGTCGAACTCGCCGATATGGGCACCGTCGGATCGGAAAAACAGAGCCTTGTAAGAAGGAACATTGGTCACTGTTGCCGCAACAATTCCACCATCATTACTCACTATCACGTCCCATCCTATCCAACCTTCAAACCATATCCAATCCTCTGTCTGATTCGCTCCTAATAGCAAGCGAGCTTCATCCCAGAAATGTACTCCACAAGGCCCTGGGAAGCCCATGCCACAAGCGAGCTCATCGCCCGTTGAACTCATGGCCAAAGAGAAAAATGGGCCATACCCCGTCCACGTTGCGTTCGGATCCCCTGACAACTCAGTGGCGTCTGCCCAATAGTGCAGGTAATCATGCTCAAATTCAGTTATCGCTGCAACTGCATACCCATCGTCCGAAACCGCAATATCCCATATGGGAAATGGCAGCGAACTTCGTGCATGCCACAGCTTCGGTGGCGATGTCGCATTGTGTGCGTCTTTGTAAAAGGCCACGAATCCTCCTGTTCCAGGTGTACCGCCAGCAGCCACAAACCGACCATCAGGTGACATGTCAACCACATGAACCAGTGATTCCGGATAGTCCACCCATGTCGTAAGTTGGTCCGATCCTGACCTGCTTGTGCACCCCGCATAAAACCACACGTTTACGTCGGTTCCGACGACTACAACGTAATCGCCATTATCCGACATGTCCAACGCACCCCGCTCGATTGCGCCATACATCCAACCACTCCCCCACGTCGGCGAATTCGGAGCACCAACTCTGGATCTAGAATTGTTCCAGTAGTATACGCGACCCTCGTGAGTTCCTACGGCGACGTATTCCCCGTCCGCCGATATCGCCACGGAAATGAAATATGTTGGCGGGCTCTCCCACCATCGAGGACTTGAGCTATTCGCTTCAAAGAAGAACAATCCACTACCATTAACAGCAGCTATGTACTTTCCGTCACGTGACACGGCTAAATCGTACACACTCATTGAATTGTTCCACAGCATCTCCACCCCATAAGCTTTCGATGTGTCTAAACCATCAAATGCCTGCACTTCAACAGCTGTAAGCCTCATACAAGACACAGAAAAAATCATTAGTACTAAGGATAGAGACAACACGTTTCTCCCCATCATAATCATCACTTCTCAAGTTTGCTCCACTATGTCTGTTTCGATTTTTATGACTTGCGGGAGAAACTCGAATGCGGGCGCGATTTAGTGTTTCGTGGTTGCTCCAGAGGCTTCAGAGTTATCGGAATCTTTCCTTAACGTCCTCTATCGGTGTTCCTAGGATCTTGATGTTGTCTATGTGGCCTTCTCCTAATCCTCTTTTTGCTGCTTCTTGTATTACTTGCATCTTCTCTGGATTTGGACCAATAAGGGTGGCTCCCACAGTCTCAACGGCGACTGCGTCTTTCCCAACTATGACAACGTTTGTCTCTTTCGACCTCCTTGCAGAAGGTCCTGAATGTGCTCGGGTTGCATCTATAACAGCCAGGTCTACTCCGCCGATGACTTCGAAAAGGTCTAAGATAATGGGCACCAGTTTCTTATGATAAACCGCCTTCTTTCGAATGGGGATTAAGCCAAAGAGATTCTTGAGGATCGTTCCTTTCTCGTATCTGCGGAGTGCATGTGTGCTCACAAAGATTTTTGGACGAAAGAGAATATTGGATAATTCCATCGTCTCTCCTGCAATCTCAACCTCCCGAGTATCATCATCATCGGAAAGATTGAACGGGACAACTTGTTGAGAGAATAGCTCCTTCCACACTTGAAGACGTTCAAAACCTGACCCCTTATAATTGTCCGACTCCACCAAGTAGATTTCTCCAGCTTCTTTGAAAGCGTTGATTATTCCACCAACAACGTCTACAGTCGGATAATTCGTTCTCCGACTCTTATGGTTGAAGACACCCACCTTCACCACAACTGAAGCCTTCTTTATCCGTGCCTTACTAAACCTGCCCACTAGCTCCAGGCCTCGGCTGACAGCCGCGTGGGCGTCACCATCCACTTCCACTAAGGCGACTTCTGACAAAAACCACCCTCAAGACAACCTCTAAAGGCCTAAGACATTATTTAAGATGCGCGGGCGCGACTTGTGGATCCACAATCTCTGCGCACGCAAGCGCAGCGCTGAGCACTCGCCGAGTGGTGATCGAAGCAACTTGGGTAATCCAAGAGTTTCCATCACCTAAAATTCTGCCAATGTTAATGATTATGATTGTGCTTGCTGCTGTAATTCATCTAAGGCGCCGCTCTGCAGAGCAGCTCTGACCTTATTTTGTGGGCGCGTTTACAGCCTTTTGCATTCTTGGATTTTTTTAATCGCAAACAAAATCCATGCGAAAGTTTGCATGTATACCCAAAAAAAGGGGGTAGTTTAGGATTTTGTGGGGTTCTGCGGCTTCGGCAGTCTCCTCTTCTTCATCACGATGGGCAGCGTAGTGAGCATCAAGGCAACTGCTGAGATTGCTGCAGTCGGAAATTCGGGAATTATTAGGAGTCCTGCAGTCACTTCAATGTCATTGTCGTCAAGCGCATCAACTCCGAAATCGTACAGTCCGTTGCCGTTGACGTCGACTATGATGTCATATGTTCCCTCTGCTAAGTCAGTACTCCACACGGCTGTGGGGGGAATTTCACCTGAAGGGTTGGAGGTGACCGTAGTTGCCGTGCCGGGAATTCTTGAAGGAATGGACATGCCGTCGCTCCATGACGCCACATCCTCTACAACATATACGATGAAGGTTTCGGAGGGTGAGTAGCCTGTTCCATTGATGTAGATGACGTCGGTGAGGTTGAAGGTGTCTTTTCTGGCTCCTGACAGGTCACAGCTTTCGATCGCTGCCTGAACGTAGTTTATGTTGTCGTAGGCTGCGCTGGATCCCAGTCCGCTCCCTCCTCCCTCGTTGCCTGCTTCGTCTCGGAACAAGGCCCAGACGGTTCTTCTTCCTTCTCTTGCTTCCAAGATCCAAGGTTTATCTGTATTGTAGGGTTCCCACTCCGCGCCGTCAAAGGTGGGAGTGTTGCTTATCATCATCTCCACAGCGTCTTCGCTTGCAGAAAGGGTGAGATTGACGTGTATTGTGTTTGTTGTTTCTGCTCCATAGTTGATCAAGAGGAATCCTGTTGGGGGATCTGTGTCTTCGCCGGGCGTTCCGCTACTTGATTGGCTGAGGCCGCTTTCAGCTCCTCCCTCGTTGAGGGCGGTTACTCTGTAGTAGTAGGTTTGCCCATTCATCACGTCTCCGTCGACGTAGACTCCATCGCCTGGTCGAACGAGTGCTAAACGTGTATACGTGAGGGCTTCGTGTTCCGACCGCCAGATCTGTATATACGTGTAGTCTTGCCTCACTGTGAAGTATACGGTGTTAAGCATGTTGCCTGGAACTACGAAGATTGTTGTTGGAGGGTTGATGCCGTCGTCGACAG
>CP070835.1:1161786-1173508 GCA_020341775.1 Candidatus Bathyarchaeota archaeon | reverse complement strand
AGGGGTAGACAAGCAAGCAGATGGCGGAACACACGTTCGAAGCTTGAAAGAAGTTGGGCCCATCAAGCTACTTAAGACAGAAAACAAAGGAAAAAACAACCGGAGAGTCTACTTTTCATTTAAATAGCGCATGCTCGCGCGCGCAAGCTCTGCTATTCTCCACTCGTTGTACGCGCTTGGTCACGTTCGATGGCTCGCTTGTCGCTGAGTAACCTAAACAAGTTCCGAATTAGTGGAGTCTTCGCCTTGCCTCCACCGTCAATCCAAAAGAGCTCAAGTTTCTCAGGATCATATCCATCTCGTTCATATTCGAGAGCTTGAAACATCAGCTCGATTTTGTCGATATCCTTTGCGAGAATCGCCTCAGGTGTCGCTTGGCTCTCAAATTCTTCCCAGAGGAGAAGATACCTCCGTCTCAACGAAACAGGTAGAGAAGACAAGATAGCTTCGATTGCAGTTCTCTGTTCTGATGCGACCTTGCGACAGCCTAATTCTCTCTTCACCTTGCGGTCGAAGTCACCTGTGTACGCTTCTTGGACATCATGCAAGAGCAGCATTCGAATCAGCTTTTCGGAATCAATATTTATCATGTCGCCAATACACATTGCCAAGATTGCACACCTGAAACTGTGATCAGCTACGGATTCTGGGTTGTCTACTCCTGCGGTAGAGACCCAACCAGCCCTTCTAACACGCTTCAGCTTCCCGATGATCTCTGAGAATCGTAACAGCATTTCCAAGGACACGACTCAATTCTCCTGCCAATTAGCGCGGCAACTTCAAAGCTTAAAATATTTAAACTTTACTTCGATGGATGGGCACCTTTCTGAAAGCCTTTTCAGCTTCCCAGAATCAACCGAGAAAGAGTTTTGTGGAGGACAATTTTCAATGTCGACTCTTTAATCGTGGCACCAACATCGGAACTCTTCGCGCATAGTCTCTATACTCGTCGCCAAACTCTCTGATCAGTTCTTTCTCCTCCTTCTTTGAGAGGAGATAAATCAGCGCAACCATCAATGGAGTGGAAAGCAAAGAAAGCCACGCCGACACCAAAAAGGAAATACCGATGTGCGCCAATAGTCCGCCAAGATATTGTGGATGCCTCACAACAGTGTAGCTTCCTTCGCTGAGGAGCGTCTCTGGCCTATGTGTTTCTGCAACTTTCAAAGTCATCTCCTGCACGCTTTTGATTGCAAGCCACGGACCCACGATCAGAAAAGGAGCCGAAATTACTATGTGAAGGAAAGGAACGATGAGACCTGCAACGGGAATCAAGAGTGACAGGTTTTGAAAAATGGGAATTAAGAATCTAGGTTGAGGTGAAAGCCAGATTCCTGCCCAAAAGATAAAGAATCCCCAACCGGAAATAAGACCAAGAACCTCACCAATCCTCCTGCCATTCTCCTTCCCAAACTTTTCCTGAAGGTTCAAATGCTCAACTGACAGAAAGTGAATCGGCATCATTGCTACCGCACCTAACACCGAAAAAAGAAATTCAATGTACATCGAGGCACCTTGAATCTGCGCAATGAGTCATTGCAGAGCCCATGTTCTATGTGTTACGAACTCTAGACGTTTATAGTTTAGCCGTTCAAAAGCGAACCGACGCAATCCAACGATGCAAAGGCAGAGTAATTTGCTTCTCACCTTTTTCTTGCGTGGAGCAGATATGCATGCGTGACCGGATAACGAGTTCGAGCGCTGCCCGACGCACGCAATAGAAGCTTCGTATAGAAATTTTCTCCGTAATTCATTTATTGGGTGCTAGAGGATATCTCCTTTTTGGGACAAAAGAATGAGAAGAGAGAAAGTTTCTAGTGTATTACTAAGCGTAGTAATTGTCGCAGCCGCAATATTTTCAAACGCAACCCTAACATCCGGCACATCTGACAGGTGGATTCCAGGCATAGTTGAAGACTATGTCTATGTCTATAGAGACGACTGGGGAGTTCCGCACATATATGGCCAATCAGTCAGCGACGCATACTTTGCATTCGGCTACGTCATGGCGGAGGATAGACTGTTCCAGATGGACCTATTCCGACGAAGCGTTGCAGGAAGAACCGCTGAAATCCTTGGCAGCGAAGCTTTTGCTCAAGACGTATTAATGAAGACACTTGGTGTTTACCAAATTGCAGTTGACACTTGGAATGGCCTATACCCAGGGAACATCGTCCCCACCGACGTCAAAGAAAACCTGCAGCAGTTCTCGAACGGAGTCAACCGGTACATAGCAGATATGAAAATACCTGATGACATACCAACAGAATATAGAGCCCTGAGCTTTTCAACGGGCATCCCCTTACCCTATTTCATACCTTACGCGTGGACTCCGCCCGATTCGCTGGCAATCGCAGGGATGATGGGATTGATGTTGACAGACACTTCAGAGGGCGAGATAATAAAGGGCGCCTACATGGCTATGGTCGACCCAGTCTTTGAAGCGCAAGGCTTGCCGGGATTGTCAGACTTTCTGATGCCGATTGAATGGGTCAACGCAACCACCATTAGTTTCCCAGATCCTCCCTTGACAAAAGTCGGCCCAATAGAGCCAATAACAGCTCCGCTGCAGAGAACATTTCGTTCCGCTGGAGGGCTGTGGGGAAGTAACAACTGGGTGATCAGCGCTGCTAACACCACAACAGGAAACGCCATGTTAGCCAACGACCCGCACCTTGATCTGCAAACGCCTGGCATAAACTGGCAAGTTCACATAAACGTGCCCAGCTGGGCTAACGTCACCGGATGCTGTATTCCCGGCGGCCCCGTAATATACACCGGACATAACGACTACTTTGCTTTCGGTGTCACCAACTTAATGGCAGACGTGATGGATCTTTACTACTACGATCCCACCAACGGAACTCATTACTGGTATGTAGACCACTGGGAACCTTTCAACATAGGTTCAGCCGTGGTCTACAACTTCACCCAGCCGATACCAATCCCTGTGGTTTCAACCCGACACGGACCTTTGATAACGACTCCACTGCCTCCGCCCTTTGACAAGATGGCCGTCAGATGGGCTGGAAAGGAAACAGGCTACGGAGAAGTCACCGGATTCTCACTTATGATGAACGCCACTTCAATAGCAGAATGGAAACAAGCGCTGAGTCATCAATGCGTGATAATTCAAAACTACGTATACGCGGACAAAGGCGGAAACATAGCCTGGTGTCCCTCAGGAAAAATCCCCCTAAGACCACCACCGCCACCCGCGGGAACAGGAACCCTCGGAGTGGCTCCCAGCAACGGCTCAGCAGGACAGAACGAGTGGATGGGGTGGCTTCCCCACGCAACAGCACCCATAGACTACCTCTTTGACCCATGGCCTGGACCCGTATCCATGCCATGCATAGAGAACCCGCCGCAAGGGTTCATTGCAACGTCGAACAACCAGCCCATTGGGCCTGGATACTTCGGCTATCCGTGGCCAATTTGGATAGGACCAGCCTTCGGCTTTGCCCCAGGATACAGAGGCGAAAGAATAACGGAGCTCATCAAAGCCCTTAATCCCATCAGTGTCGATGATATGAAGATGATACAAGCGGACAGCGTCTCAATCCCAGCGAGAAACATGGTGCCCATCCTCGTGGGAGTGATGGCTGGAGACTCAAACACAACCATACAAAACGCCCTAGCGATCCTAACAACTTGGAACGCGAGCGAAATGCGAAACCTCGTAGCACCGCTAATCTGGGAAGTCTTCCTTGAAAAGTTTGCAGACAACACGTTCTCCGACGAGTTTGGACCCTACGGACTATACCCCTTCCCCAACATGATTATCTCCCTGTGGAACATGACGCAAACATGGATGTGGAACCCGTACGCGATAACGCTCTTTGACAACAAAGTCACTCCATCAGCGGGTCCAGGACAGCCAGGATGGGAATTCATGCCAACAATAATGAACCAGAGCCTCCATGACGCACTAGACTGGATTGCCACGCAGCTCGGCCCACCAGCAGACTCCGCCTTTTCGAACTGGAAATACGGTAACCTGCACGTAGTTGACTTCGGACATCCTATGGGATCACTGCTGCCTGGATTCAACGTTCCCCATCCAGCCGTAGGCTGTGATGGCGGCCCTTCCACAGTCGACCCTGGAGGCTTCACTCACGCTGTAGCAAGCCCAGAAGTCCTACACGTTTCATCGGGCGCTTCGTACAGGGGAATATATGAATGCAAAGAAGACTGGGCCACGTCGCTCATCCTCGTTCCACCCGGAGAGAGTGGCAGCATCAAAGGCCACCCGCTCGGGCCACTTTTCAACCCTCACTATCGCGACACATTCGAAATGTGGCTGAACAACCAATACACTCCCTGCCTAATCGATGACACGATCATCCAGACGTACCCGAGAACAATATTCTACCCTGCAATCCATAACATTGCAGTAATCGAAGTTGTCCCTCCCGCTGAGGGTGTTCCCACTGGCTTAATTAACGTCGACGTCGAAGTTAAAAACGAAGGATTGACCGCTGAAAACGTCACCCTAACCCTCTCCTATGACAGCAACCCGATAAGCACCCAGACAATCATTAACCTCGCTTCAGGCGCAACAGCCTTGCTAACCTTCCTCTGGGACACTACAAGCCTCCCCGCAGACATGTACCTACTACAGGCTGAAGCGAGCCCAGTTCCCGGCGAAATCTTCCTCGACGACAACTCCAAAGAAGCCACGGTAAATGTAGGCCCACCAGCAGAGATGAGAGTTGACCCTGCAACAGTGCAAATCCAGTTATTGAACAAAACCTTCACTCTCAACGTTACGTTGAACAATCTTTGGGAAGGCTGGCGAACCGTAGCGGTGCAGTTTAGACTCTGCTACAACGACACACTATTAGAAGTCGTCGACGTGACTCAAGGTGAGTTCCTACAGGACCCAACATGGAACCTCTACGGAACATTCTTCACGCACCTCATACTAGACGATCCAACCTATGGACCAAACATACTCGTAGGCATACTGCTGTATCCCAACGCAACTGGTCACTGGAACGACTTCCCCCACGGAGACGGCGCATTGGCAACAATAACCTTCAAAGGCATCTACCAAGAACGAGGCTTAGAAAAGCCACCGCAAACATGCCCACTACAAATTGCTGACCCCTTAATAGTCGATGACCAAACAATCGAAATCCCACTTGCAACAGTGGACGGTCTCTACGAAATGCACCCCACCCACATAGGCGACTTCAACTACGACGGAAAAGTGGACATCTGGGACGTAGCAACAGCCGCCGCAGCCTTCGGCAGCTTCCTTGGACATGCACGATGGAACCCATTATGCGACACCAACAACGACGGAAAAATCGACATCAAAGACTTAGCGGTAACCGCAGCAGGGTTTGGTTGGACACCAACGTACGATCTCTAAAACCTCGAAACAAACACCTCAAACCCCCCTTTTTTTACTTGCTATTCTGATGACCGAAGATTCGTATGGCTTATGGAAGAATTCTCAACTCCCTCAAAGAACACTGTAGAAGCTAATGAAACTAAGCATGCGCGTGCGCCTCATCAGCAAATTCGATTTAGCCACAAAAATGGAAACAACGCACAATATCGCGTGCGCTGACCGAAACCTTCATTGAAATCAGCACATAATGTATAACTGACCACTTTGAAAAGAGAAGGAACGCCGGAAAACCAAAGTTGCCCTCAAAAAAGTCCCCAATCAGACCTGGGCTATTCAAGCTACTGAAGACACCGAGGGGAATTCTTGAGAACTTCAAGAAGACTTGGAGAACTAAGGCGGATAGCTTCCATTGGCCCGAGAACACAAAACGGTCGAGACTAAGCATGCACGAGACACTAGAGTTCCTCAATGTAACCACAAAGGATCTTTCACACGTTTCTTATCTCTGCCTCTGGGGCGTGGGTAAAAAGCAGAAGGCTGCCATGAAAGAACACATGGAAAGGAGACTGACGTGGATTGAGGAGATGTTTCAACAGGGACTGGAAATCGTCGTAGCCCTAGGCCCACAAAAAAGCAGGAAAGGGCTCATCGAGTATCTTCCAATCGACGTGGCTCCTGAACCTGTGAAAGGACAAGACTCATTGTTTCTAAACTGCATTTGGGTTCTGCCAAGGTTCCAGAAAACAGGCTTAGGAAAGAGGCTGATGCATCACTTTCTCAATCGCGCCAAAAAGGTGGGGGGCGCCAGCGTGTTAGCATATGAAGGGGACAAGTGGTTTGGCTATTTTAACTACATGCCAACAACCTTCTTCAATCGATTTGGATTTAAGGAGGTTTCAAGAGATGAAACTCGTGTTTTGCTGCACCTCGACCTCGGAGCCCAAAGGACACCAGAACTGCTGCTCCCACAAAGCCAAAGAATCGCAAAGAAAGCTAGGACAGCCGTTGATGTCTTCTGCAACAGCCAATGTCCCTGGAGCGGGTGGATGGCAGACGAGGTGAGCAGAAATGCAAAGAGTTCTAGCATAATGCTCAGAAGAATCTGCACTGACAGTAGAGAAGCAATCGAAGAAGTTGGATTGGCGCGAGGAATATCAGTCAACGGTAGACCCGTTATTAAGCGAATGGCCGCTTGGAAAGAAATCAAATCAGCCCTAGAAAAGTCCACCAACAGTAACTAACCAATCTAAACGACCTTTCCAGAAACCATAAAGTCTACCGTTACAAGAACAAAGGTGACTGCGTGGAGGACATGATCAGGGCGGAAATCAGGGATAGACTGAAGAAGTATGCAGATCTAAAAGAGAGAAAAAAGAGAACTCGTTGGGAAAAAGCGTCTCACGAACGGCCTAAGCTTTATGGAGTTCCCACACCCGTAGTTAGAAAGCTGTCATCCGAATTCTTTCGGAAAGTAAAGAAGAAGCCAAAGCATGAAATTCTTCAACTCAGTAACGACCTGTTGCGGTCTGGCTATTCGGAGGAAAGAACTATTGCCTTTGACTGGGCTTTTCGGCTTAGAAGAAAGTTCGAGCGCCTAGACTTTCAACTTCTCGAAACATGGCTAACAGAACACGTCCAGGGGTGGGGCGCCTGTGATGATTTCTGCACTCACGCCCTCGGAGCTTTCCTCTACAAGTTCCCGGCTTTCATCCCTAAGACGCGAGACTGGACACGCTCCGAAAATCGGTGGGTCAGGAGAGCCAGTGCGGTGTGTCTGATCTATTCAGCACGAAGAAAAGTCCATCTTGAAGACGTTTTCAGAACTGCTGATGCGCTGCTGACGGATCACGACGTAATGGTGCAGAAAGGCTATGGCTGGATGTTGAAAGAAGCTAGCAATCACTACCCAAAAGAAGTTTTCAATTATGTTATGACGAAGAAAAAGGGAATGCCTAGAACAGCTCTCAGGTATGCCATTGAAAAGCTGTCCCTTGAATACAGAGCCGAAGCAATGAAACGAGAGTGAGCACCTTGACTATCAAAGCAGTCTTGTTTGATCTAGGCAACACCTTAGTCAAGTATGACTTTGGCGTCCCAGAAGAAGTCTTTCAAAGAGTCCTGACGTCGTTAGGCATCTCAAGATCGTTAGATGACGTGAACGTAGCCTTTCTCAAGGCAGCGAAAGAAGCTGAAGACCTGAACCTGCTTTCATCATTTGGCAAGATGCGCTGCGAAAACTACTGGAGCCAATGGGACTCACTCGTCCTGCGCGCGCAGGGCCAAAAGACGATGAAGAATCGTTTTATCGCGATTTTGTGCGAGAACATCTTAAAGCTCTAGGCGTGCTAGAGTAAACGACCAAATAAGCACTGTAAAAAGGGGAGTCCAATCCTACATACCATGTCCACAGAAACAGTGAAAAAGTCGCATTTCGGATAAAAGAGCCCCTCAAAGCTCACAACCACACGTCAGCTATCCTGAAGCTCTCCACTCACGTGGAGGTTTAAATCTCACCGACCCGACCATCGTCACTAGGCACCTAGCTCTCGTGGGCCAGACAATGTGATGCGTACCTATAGTCTTTTAAACAAAGGGGCTTTGAATAGATTAGCAGAGGTCGACAAAAATGGATCTTATTGCATTGTTGATACAGATTGTCGTAGGCACCATAATTCTCGCTCCTGTACTTTGGCTGGCTGGAAGAGGACTGGTAGGCAAAGACAAGGCAAAGTTTCTTGATGCTGTGTGGATCGTTCTATTAGGGACAGTCATAGGCGCTGTCGTTGGTGCTCTTGTAGGCGGCTTAGTTGCAGCTGTTCTAATGTTCATAGTCTGGCTTGCGCTGATCAAACATTTCTTTGACTGCGGATGGTTAATGGCCTTCGCTATCGCGATAGTAGCAGTGATAATCTTTGTTGTCATCGTAGCGATTCTGGCCATTATAGGCATAGGATTGCTCATATTCGGCATATAGCCTCGCTTTACCAACAACTCCCTCCCATTTTCTTTTCGAATATAACACGTACAAGACTCTGGAGCTGAGGGGGCTCGAACCTCACTACACAAACCCAAACAGAATCCTATAGCCTGAGCGATCTCATCTCTGCCTTTCTTCTACCTTCACTTCCAATATTATGTGTCCCCAGCCCCCGCATTCCACTCCAACATCAAAACATCCCGTTCTGCAAAATTTAATCTCGTTGGGATCGACACCCGCGTAGATGAGCTCGTGAATCGCGAGAATCATTGGGGTCAAACGTGCCAACGCAAACATGCAAATCCTCTTAGGATTCTTTCTCGTCAGAAGGTTCCCAACACCATCAAACACAAACCTATCGCCAACTCGGTGCTGACTGTTGCAGTTCTTGGATTCCACCACTTCAGCCACAATAGTCCTGTTCAACAACAATTGCCCCTTTTCAAGAATCGCGGAATTCCTAGGATTAGCTCTAAACCTTTTCATCTCTTTATCAGAATAACCTAGATGTTCCTTCATATACTGCCAAACACTTTCGTCAACTGCCACTCCTTTCCCACCTGGAGGGCTTTTACAGAAGCGCGAACATATTAATGTTATCCGCCGACGCCAGAGAGTAAATACTCTGTCTTTTCAAAAGCACGCATACGCTGTCGGAATCGCCAGTTTGCGCCTGTTGTCCATGTAGTCTCAATATGTGATTACGTATTGTGCGTTGTCTATAATAGCATCACCACTCAATGCAATAAACCAGGGATATCTATTGACAGATCAAGATTTTTCGGTGACGCCTCAGGGGCGACCAACCGGAATGCGGGCTTTCACAATCGTGTGGATAGGCCAATTAGTTTCATTATTAGGCACCGCGATGGCTGGATTTGCTCTTGCCTATTGGGCGTATATAACTACAGGGACCGCAACGGCATTGGCACTGGTCGGGTTTTTCGCCTTTGCGCCAACGATGCTTATCAGCCCTGTCGCAGGCGCTCTAGTTGATCGGTGGAACCGAAAGCTCATGATGATGCTCAGCGATTTGGCAGCTATCTCGTCGACAGCCGTTGTCCTTCTCCTCTATACAACCGGCAATCTTCAGATTTGGCATCTGTACATTACAGGGGCCTTTGCGAGTGTTTTCGGGGCATTCCAGTTCCCAGCGTACTCAGCAGCGGTGACCACTATGGTTTCGAAGAAACAATATGGCCGGGCTAGTGGCATGCTTTCCACCGCACAATTTGCGTCCGGCATCTTTGCTCCGATTTTAGCAGCAGCCTTGATTATTACCCCGATCGGCATAGGGGGTATATTGACGATTGACATCCTCACCTTTCTTGTAGCTATTGGTGCGTTGCTCATCGTCCACATCCCGCAACCTATCGTGACTGAAGAAGGGCTCAAGAGCAGGGGCAGCCTCTGGAAAGAGTCGATTTACGGATTTCGGTATATCTTCAAACGACCAGGCTTACTTGGCCTTCAACTCGTGTTCTTTAGTATAAACTTGGTTGCCGTCTTTGGCAATACGGTTTCAACGCCGATGATCTTGGCTCGCACGGGAAATGACGCCGCAGTGCTGGGAATTGTGCAGTCTATTATGGGTGTTGGGGGGGTTGTAGGGAGCGTGGTGCTTAGCGTCTGGGGTGGACCCAAACGACGAGTCCATGGTGTGCTCGCTGGAATGGGACTTGGCATGACGGGCATGGTCTTGATGGGGCTTGGTCGTAACCTTTATGTTTGGTCGATAGCCGCATTCATCAGTCTGTTCTTCATCCCAATAATCAATGGGTCCAACCAGGCGATCTGGCAAAGCAAGGTTGCCCCAGATGTGCAGGGTCGCGTATTTGCGACACGTGCATTGATTGCGCAGATTAGTGTGCCCGTCGCCATGTTGTTGTCCGGTCCCTTGGCAGATTACTACTTCGAGCCAGCTCTGATGGCTGATGGGAGCCTGCAACCCGTATTCGGTTGGCTGGTCGGAATAGGCCCCGGCGCAGGCATGGCTCTCATGTTTGTCATCGCTGGTGTGTGTGGTGTATTCATCGGGTTCGGAGGATACACCATCAAAGCTGTCAGGGATGTCGAAGATGTTATTCCCGATCATCAGGCAGCTGTCAACCCCAATCGAGCAGCCACGGCAGATGCAGACATCCATAGCTCATCCAGACCATCATAGAGCTGGAACCGAACACTTCTATCGCGCTTGTATGTGAACGCGCGTTTACCGACAACATGCCATTCTCGAGCGATTGCACTTCTTTATTTTGGAGAGAAGAGACTAAGTCGAATCGAATGAAGACGAAAACGTTGAACCATTAACGACCACGCGAACTGGCTGATCTCGAGCATGCAAGCCCAAGAACCCGTTAAAGTGTGACTATTTGGACTGGTTGGCTTGGCCTTTGCAAGAAACCAACTTTCTTAGCTAGTCTAATAGAAGAGAGATTTTCCGGCCAGCAATGCCAATGTATCTCTAAATTCTGATTGAAGCATTCCTTGACACAAGCCAAGGTCACAATTGTGCCAAAACCCTTCTGCTTATATCCGTCAAACGTTTCAGCGTATAAATCACACTTGTCTGAGACTATGTAGTCAGTTGAGCACCAAGAAGCTACATCGCCATCTTTGAAGATAGCAAATCCGATGCCCTCGGAAAGATAATTGTCTAAACTCTGCCAACAGGCCTTTATGCATCTTCGAACTTCACCAATATTAGTTAGTCCATGTAGGTCAAGGACGCTTCGACCTATCCGCTTTAATCGTGAATCCCAGGGAACATCAACGTCGTGAAGCCTAATTTCAGTTTCTCTTTGAAGGGCAAAATCGTAGAGATCCAGCGTGTCGACCGACAGATCCATGAAAAGCTCGCTGATCTCTGTTTGTGTAGCTTTGAACAAGAGGAGGGTGTAAAGCTTTGCATATCCAGCTGCCTTTGCCATTGGTCCCAACTCATCCCGAAAGAAGTGCCTCATCTCCGAGGTGGCAATGCCCGACTTTGAAGCCGCAAGGACAAACACAAAACCATTTGCCACATCCCAAACAAGAGCAGTGTCGGGATTAAACGCGTCATTTCCCCAGATGCGGCCACGGGATTTTCCTTCCACAATGGCAGACAATGAAAGATAAGTAGATACTCCTCGAATCAAAGGATGAACCAAAACGAATTGGTGTTTCTCAAATTCAGTATACATCGACGCTCAGACAACCTAAAAACCCTAGCTATTTAAATCCACAGTTTCAGCGTTGTATGCGCATGCGCGTGCGCCTGCGACGCGAAGTTTCTTCCGTGATGAGCCGAATTTTGACTTTACTTCACGGCTGTTACAATAGGACAAACTCAGTTTTTACCTGTTTCAGTGAAATTAGAGTCGTAGTCTTTTCTACACCTTCCC
>CP070835.1:1155753-1161686 GCA_020341775.1 Candidatus Bathyarchaeota archaeon | reverse complement strand
CTGCCCATCGACATACTCAGCCCAGCCAACTTGGCCATCGAGTGGATCAGCTTCACAAGCGCAGCTATTCTCATTCTTAAGACCCGAGACATCCACAAGTTGCGAGATGCCAAAATTTCCAATCTGCTCCTCTCTGTGCCTATCGTGGCAGTCTTGTTTCCATCGTTCCTCTACTTTCCCCTCGCAGTTCCATTAGCGCTTCTAATTCCACACATCGTGTATCTGACTCTGTTTGCCTTGTCCATCGCTGATGTTTTCAAGCAGGTTCTGTCGGCTCTCATTAACAAGTAACTTTTCCGCGTACTCTGCCCACACCCCGAAGGCGGGGTGCGCGAGGCGTGACACTTATAGAAAGGAAAGCGTTTAAATTGAAGGAAGGTCTACGCTAATTATATGTAATTAGGAGCGCTTGATGTTGCCGAAGAAGAAGAAAGACGAGGACAGAAAAAAGTTCACAACAGTTTCCATTCCAACCCCTTTGTTCAAGAAAGTGGAGGCGAGAATCAAAGACACTGGGTTTACATCGGTTTCCAGCTATGTAGCTTATGTATTGCGAGAAATCGTGGCTGAGGTCGAAGATGAGGAACCTTTCAGCGAAGAAGACAAAGAAAGAGTGAAAGAACGACTGCGAGCATTAGGCTACATAGACTAAGTAGGAGGAGATTTTTGTGCTGCGACCCCATGGCGGCAAGCTGGTGAATAGAAAGCTATCCAACAGCAAATGCCAAGAAACATCTGAGTGGTCAAAGGACTTTGACAGAATTGACGTTTCTGCCGCAGTCGCCAGTGATGTTGAGAATATCTGTAAAGGAGTTTTCAGCCCTCTTGAAGGATTTATGGTTCGGGGAGAGCTTGAATCCGTGCTGCATTTGATGCGATTGTCGAACGACTTGGCGTGGACGATTCCCATTTTGCTCGACGTCTCTGAAGACCAAGCCAAAAAACTTGATGAAGGCGATGAGCTGATTCTTGCTTTTAATGGAGAACCACTCGCTTTGATGCAGTTAGAGGAGAAATACCGCTTTGACCATGAGGAATTGGCACACTGTACATTTGGCACCTCAGATTCTTCACATCCCGGGGTGGCAGCAACCAAACAGATGGGTTTGGTCTTTCTGGGGGGCAAAATCGACTTGATCAATGAGCCGAAAGGACGTTATGACCATTACAAATTGGCGCCAATTGAAACGCGCGTCTTATTTGAGGAGAAGAAGTGGAACACTGTAGTCGGATTTCAGACGCGAAACCCACCGCATCTGGGTCATGAATACGTGCAGAAGACTGCCCTCGCCTTTGTTGATGGCGTTTTCATAAATCCGGTGATTGGCAAGAAAAAAATCGGCGATTTCAAAGATGAAGTAATCCTTAAGGCTTACGATGCATTGATGACAAATTACTACCTCAAAGAATCTGTTGTGCTGTCCATTCTACCCTTCGAAATGCGATATGCAGGTCCAAAGGAAGCGATCTTCCATGCGATCGTCAGGAAAAACTTCGGCTGCACTCACTTCATTGTGGGGCGAGACCACGCTGGCGTCGGCAATTTCTACGGGCCGTTTGACGCACAAGCAATTTTCGACGAGTTTTCAGATCTAGGCATCTCTCCCCTCTTTTTCAAGTCGTTTTTCTATTGTAGACGGTGCAGTTCGGTGACCAGCGAGAAGGCCTGTCCTCACCCGGAAAATTGCCGAATCAGCTTTAGCGGAACTAAGATACGGGAAATGCTTTCCAATGGGCAAATTCCTCCCCAGGAGCTGATGCGCCCTGAAGTTGCTGAAGTTATTACGCAGCATCCCAATCCCTTTGTTGGTTGAATCGGTGAGTATAATTGAAGAGAAAGCGTGTATTAGTAGTTGGGTTGGATTGCGCTCCTCCCGAACTGCTTTTTGACCAATTCGCCGAGGAATTACCCAACATTGGAGGGATGTTTGACGAAGGCGTGCATGCAAGAATGCGGAGTTCCCACCCCCCCATAACTATTCCAGCGTGGATGGTTATGGCTACTGGCCAAAGCGCTGGAAGACTTGGGATATATGGTTTTCGTCACAGAAGACCTGGAACCTACAACGACATCTGGCTTGCTAGCTCGCGTTCAATCAGGGCGAAAACTGTCTGGGACATTCTCGGAGAACTGAAAAAAAAGGTAGTTGTTGTAGGCGTACCGCCAGCCTACCCCCCGAAGCCTGTTAATGGAGCTCTAATAACCTGTTTTATGACTCCCAACGCCAACAAAGAATACACATACCCCACCACGCTTAAGCGGGAAGTTGAAGGGCTTGTGGGCGAGTACATTTTTGACGCGGTCTTCAGAACAGAGGAAAAAGAGAAGTTACTCAAGCAAGTCTACAAGATGACTAAGCAACACTTCACAGTTCTTAAATATCTGGCCAAATCCAAACCGTGGCATTTCTTCATGTTTGTCGAGATCGGTCTCGATCGAGTTCACCACGCTTTTTGGAAGTTTTTCGACAAAAACCACCACCTCTACACACCTGGAAACAAGTATGAAGACGCTATGCGTGACTACTATCGATTCCTCGATCGGGAGATTGGTGGACTGTTGAAACTTACGGATAAAGACACTAGTGTCGTCACAGTGTCTGATCACGGCGCTAAACGGATGAAAGGAGCCTTCTGCATTAACCAGTGGCTAACTGAAAACGGCTACTTGACCCTCAAGAAGCCGCCCCCTCCTGGCACTTCGCTGGCAGAAGCGGAGGTTGATTGGCCAAAGACGCAAGTTTGGGGTTGGGGGGGCTATCACGGTCGAATATTCTTCAATGTTGAGGGTCGAGAGCCACAAGGCGTCATAAAACCGAAGAACTACGAAAGTTTCCGCGACCAGATAATGCGCGAATTAAAAAACATTGAAGGACCGCGAGGCGAAAAGTGGGACACAAAAACATACACCTCAGAGGAAATCTACCCCAACGGTGTAGGAGACTACCCCGACTTGACGGTATATTTCGACGATCTCAGTTGGCGCTCAGCGGGGACTTTAGGCTACAACTCCTGTTACCTGCTCGAGAACGACAGAGGCCCTGATGACGCAGTCCATTCGCGCTATGGCGTTTTTCTATACTTCGATCCGAAGCGTAGACTGGGCGGTGAGAGAATTAGAGACGTAAATCTGATGGACTTCGCGCCCACTGTACTGAAAACCTTGGGAGCGAAAGTTCCTGATGACATGGAAGGCAGAGTCATCGAAGAGGTGGTTTAAATGCAACAACATGGAAACCGAGGGTTCACCGTATGGCTAACAGGCTTGCCCGGCTCAGGGAAAACAACGATTGCCCAGAAGCTGTTGCGTGAGCTCAAAGCACGAAAACTCAAGGTAGAACTATTCGACGGCGACGAAGTAAGGAGAAATCTAAGCAAAGGGCTAGGGTTCAGCAAAGAAGATCGAGACACCCACAATAAAAGAATAATTTACGTCTGCAAACTCCTCACCCGAAATGGAGTCAACGCAATCGTTTCTCTGATTTCACCCTATAGGAGCACTCGAGCCTACGCGAGAGAAAACCTGCCCAACTTTGTCGAAGTCTACCTGAATTGCTCTGTCAAAGAATGCATAAAACGCGATCCGAAAGGCCTCTACAAAAAAGCTCTCGCTGGAGAGATAACTAACATGACAGGAATTCAAGATCCCTATGAAGAACCTCTGACGCCAGAAGTTTTGCTGGATACAGAGCATGACCCCTCCAGCAGAAACGTGGTGAAAATCATCAGAAAGCTTGAATCGCTCGGCTACATCAAAGCCTGACAAACACGATTGCAAATGAGAACAGCTTATTTGGGCCTTTAACTACAGACACACGTAGTTGACCTTCTTGCGAGACTGGGAAACAATCGTCAAACTGTCAAACCAGATACTCCTGAACATCTTCAAAGACGATTCTGCTTTCCTGATTTTTCATGACGATGCAGATGGATGTTGCGCTGCTGCAATCCTCCTCAATTTGGTGGCCACGCAAAGTACGGGTGAGTCTCCAGACTTCGCTTCCCCCGAGAAACATTCAGTTGAGTTGACGCGGCAGCTTACCAAAAAACTTCGAGAACGACACCCTAAATTCATCGTGTCGCTGGACCTTGCTCTTCCTCGGTCACCAAAGAAGATCGCGGCTCTTTTACCAGCTTTACATGCGCAAATGCTGATTTACGACCATCACATTCAATCAAGATTTCTCGATTGGCCTGAAAACTGCATCCACATAAATCCCCTGAACATGGGTTTGGGAAACATCCCTGCCTCCTACTACTCCTACATCCTGTCCAAACGTTACACAAACCTCCGGCGCATGTGTTGGGTGGCAGCCGTAGGCGTTGTTCACGATTACCGTGTTAAAGAATGTAAAGACCTGTTGGAAGAGGTGAGAGGTCTGTACCCTTCCCTCTATCCTTTTGAAGCCATCGATCAGCCCACTGCACTTCGCTCCCCCTTGATGGCAATAGCACACCTTGTAAACGCAGGCTATCAACATTCAGACGGTCAGGGCGCAAAATTAGCTGTGGAAGCGTTAAACGAAGCGTTGTCGATGGATGATCCAACAACATTGCTTGAAGGGAAAACGAGGAAAGCCCTACTCCTCCACAGATTTAGAAGAGAAGTTGATGACGAGATAAACAGATTTCGCGAACAGTTTGAATTTGACGCTGAGTTTCATGCAGAATCTCAAATAGCCTTCTACTCAGTGGACCCAAAATTCAACATCACAAGCCAATTAGCTACGCAACTACAACATAGTTATCCAAACACCATTATAGCCGTAATGTCGCCTGAAGCTCCGAAAAAGGTGAAAGCGTCTTTGCGCCGCGGGAGCAACGTAGAAACCGATCTAGCTGCACTAGCTGAATCGACAACTGCACGCTTGGCGCAAGCGTCTGGAGGAGGTCATCCAGACGCTTCGGGTTGCACTTTGCGAACCAAAGACGTCTTCCTTTGGAAGAGAAACATGCTGCAATACATCCGCAAAACATCGTAATCAAAGAAAACATTCGTGTTGCATGTATGCTCTCCAGTCGACTGCCAACAATTCGGCAGCTCACGTCACATTCATGCATAAATTGATTGGAACGCGAAAATATGTCATTGCCCGAAATATAGAATCTTGCGAAACACTCCTTTTAACCGGCTTCACGGATGAATGCTATAGACATAACTTCTAGACAAGGTGTATAGATTGATAAACTGGGATGGTCCGCGAAAACGTCGAGACCGCTTATTCATTATCGCTGAGATTCTTGACATAGCTAGAGATGGAGCGCTAAAAACTCAGATAATGTATAGGGCAAACCTGAGTTTTTCCCAATTGAACACGTATCTTGATTTGCTTATGGAAACGCAACTGCTGGGAAAGGTTGAAGGAAGTGGGAAGACATTTTACAAGACTACCAAGAAGGGGTTTGAGTACATAGAAAGCTATAAAGAAATCATTGAAGCTCTAAACAACAACTCTAATGGCAACAACGGGCCCCGTATTAAGGGCGGTCCAACCATATACTGGATTAAGAAGCCTTAGCCACTTTTTTGACGGATACGCACACGCATCAAAGACTTGTGAGGATAGAAGACGCCCTGTGGCAAGGCAGCACTGTAGGCACATCACGCTGGTAACTTCTGGCACAATTGTCATATTCCATCAACAGGCGCTAAATGGCAAACGAGGGCAGGTTTGCCACTAGTGTTGGTGTATTGTTTTATGCGAGGAATATTGTCTTCTGAGGAATAGGGCTTTATTCCCAGCTTGAAGATAACTTTTGAAAGGGAGAAAGGTGGCGATCTCGAAGCCAAAAATCCCTAAATTCTACTATCCGTTGCTAGTGTTACCTTTTGTCTTGATGACGGTTTCTTGGCTTGGTTTTCCAGCTCTGGCGGGTGAGTTGTCGCGCGGAATTTTCGGTTATGAGCCTGAAGCGAATCTTCCAAGCACAGT
>CP070835.1:1133819-1155653 GCA_020341775.1 Candidatus Bathyarchaeota archaeon | reverse complement strand
CTGCTGCAAGGTCGACTGTAAATTCTGGCAGTGAGGTGCCTAAAGCAACGATTTTTGCACCTATTAGGATTGGCGGGACTCCAAAGGCAATAGCTATGTTTAAAGCTGAATTGACGGTTAGGCGAGCAGCTACTACGATAATTGTGAAGGTAAGCAAGAGTGTTGCGATCACAGCGCCCTTTTTTCTTCTGCTTATTACTTTGTTACCATTCACCTTGATAGGTGGTGTTCTTTTTCGGGCCATTACATATGTGTTTGCAAGAAAGGTGGCGAGGAGGATGATGCCAATGATTGGGCTTGGAATGTCTAAGATGTGGTATTGATTAATGACCAGAAGAAGTGGAATTAGAGCTGTTATGAAAAGCATGTCTGTCAGCTCTACGAGTAAGTCAGTACAGCAGGTCTTGAGGTACCCGATGATGCCTAAGACTCCGATGACTGCTCCAATGTTGAACACGTTGGATCCTAGGATGTCGCCGATGCTGATGGCGGGGTTTCCTTGAGCGATCGCGAAGAGTGCGACGACTATCTCAGGGGCAGAAGTTAATACTGCGAGGATTATGAAACCGGCTGATGCGTCGCTCAATCCAGTAATTTCGATGAGTTTTTCGATTGATTTTATTGCAAAGTGGCTTGCCACCGCTAAGCTGGTGAGAGCAGTAATTAGAATGAGTAGTTGTGTTATAGTACCTTCTAGCATGGTGTTCCAGCCTTTTTCTTGCGGGAATATATATTTTGTGTAGCGCGTGTAGCGCGCGCAAGGGATGTTTTCTAGAATTGGAATCTGCTCCTGTAACTGAAGCAATTGTGCGCGAGCGCATAGGACAAGCACGAACATGGATTGTTAGGTTTCTCCACAAGCCATAAAAAATAACTATGAAACATATTACTATTGATAGATAATGAAGTTAAAGGACACTGACCAAAGAATTCTTTTTGAGTTAATGAAGAATTCCAAGGTAAGCGATCGGCAGTTGGCAAAGAAGATTGGGGTCTCTCAGCCTACTGTGACTAGGAGAAGGGCAAGACTAGAAAGAGAGGTGATTGACGGATATACCACAATTCCGAAATGGAAAAAACTTGGCTATGAAATTCTTGCGGTTACCTTGGTCAAGAGCCCCCTCAGATTAGGATCAACTGGAGAAGGCAGGAACGCTTTTGAGAAATCGATGAAATGGTTGGAGAAACAACCGAACGTCATTTTTGGAGCAGGCTGTAGGGGAATGGGAATGACTGGCGTCATGTTTTCACTTCACAGGAGCTATGCAGACCTTGACGAGTTCTTGACTGCTCACAGGGAGCAGCTCGGACCCATACTAGAAGATGTTCAGAGTATTGTTGTGAATCTCGCAGGAAAAGCTGTATACAGACCCTTAAATCTGAAATACTTGGCAGAAGTTAGCGAACTGAAGTCAACGTGAGGCGCAATTAATACGCTTTAAACTATTTTTTCGAATCTTCATGAATCTCCTTCTCTCTTGAAGCACAGAGCCTGTTGGCACAACATGGCTCCTGCCAGATTTATCATCAGGCACGACACTAGTTGCATCTGGCTTCGTTCATTCACCCCAGAACCCGCGATTGTTGAGTTTCTTGCCTAAATAGACTAAGCCAAGCATGATTGGAACCTCCCAAAATAGCCCCATCGTTGTTCCAAGTGCGGCTTGTGAACCCAATCCATAAAGACTGATCGCGGTAGCAATTGCGATTTCGAAATGGCTAGAAGAGCCTATTATGATGGTGATGATTGCCTCTTTGTATCGGAGACCTATAAGCCGAGTAATACACAAATTGAGTCCTACAATTATAGCGAATCCAAGAAGTAGCGGGACAGTGACGAGTATCATCTCCTCAGGATGTTGGATAAGCACATCTCCATTCAAAGAGAATAACAGGACTAAGGTGGTCAAGAGGGCAAGCATCGCTATTTTTCCAATTGTAGGTTTGTATACGCCATTGAACCAATTTGTCCCTTTCCTACTTGTTATGTACTTCTTTGAAAAAAAACCCAAAACCAAAGGGATTCCAATGAATACAAAAACAGACACGAGGAGAGTGACTCTGTTAATTTGGATGTCCTGTATTCCAGTTAATAAAGAAACAATTGGCGTATACAAGAACATAATCGTCAAAGTGTTCAAACTAGTATTGACAACATTCTGCTCTTGATTTCCACCTGCAAGAGTGCCCCACACAAGAACCATGGCTGTGCACGGACTTGAACCAAGCAGTATTAGCGACACGATTAATTGATCGTTATTGGCCAGAAATATGTATGCCAAAAAAGCAGTCACCAGAGGTGCCCAAACCCAATTCGATATCATCGTCAGGACAATCGGTTTAGGGTTGTGAGCCAATTTCCGCAGTTCTTCGAACTGCATGTTTAGGAGTGCAGGATACATCATCAGGAACAAACATATTCCAATAGGAACGGATATTCCACTAATCTGCAGGCTGTCGATTCCAACACTTATAGCTGGGAAATACTGTGATAGAAAAAGTCCGAGAAGCATGCACAGTGCAACCCATCCTGCAAGATATCTCTCGAAGATGCTGAGTCTGCGACTTTCTTCAACCATGTATATCCGCCCCGCGAAACATGTTGCCGGAATAACGTATTTAGGTTTGTCAATATGAGTGCTTCGAAAACATATTTAAATATTTTGATATCAAATCTATATGTTGGTCTTCATGATTAAGCAGAAGCTAAAGGTCACCAAAAGGCTTGCTCGTTTAGTAAGTTCAGGAATCTGCCCCGCCGAAGATGCTTCAAGGTATGCGTTAGATCTCAAGCAGCTGGTCAGAGAAATTGCGACTGAAGACCAAGTTAAAAGGCGAGGTCGATTGTTTAAGGCGCTTTCTGATCCGACGAGACTGAAAATCCTGGCACTTCTGAATATTCGGGAAATGTGCGTCTGCGAAGTTATGGTTGCTTTGGATCTAACCCAGCCTACAGCATCACACCACCTAGGCATCCTAGAAGATGTGGGATTAGTGAAGGATCGACGAAAAGGAAAATGGGTTTTCTACAGCCTGAAGAACAAGAATGTCGTTAACCATTTGGGAGTGTTTGAAGACACTGAAGAATGAACTATCAATTCGGCCAGCAGAAATCTTAGGCAAACTAGAGGTTGTTGGAGGTTAGCTTATTGAGATACGAGGACTTCGTGGACTTAAAATACGAACCTGCACATACGGACGTTATTTGTGATTTTACCATCAGGCCCAAAGAATTCGACATAAGGAAGGCAGCTGGTGGAGTCGCTGCTGAAAGTTCAATTGGAACGTGGACAGAGCTCACAACTACAAAACACTACTTGAAGAAACTGGCAGCCATAGTTTTCAGCATAAATGGTGCCGATGTAAAAGTAGCCTATCCAATTGAACTCTTCGAACCCAATAACATGCCCAACTTGTTGAGCAGCATATCCGGTAACATTTTCGGGTTAAGAGCGTTAGAATCACTGAGGTTAAGGGACATCCACCTGCCTGAGAAGTTAATAAAAAGCTTCAGAGGTCCAAAATATGGTATTGAAGGGATACGCCGGCTTTTGAAGGTTTATGACCGCCCGTTAGTAGGAACCATCATCAAGCCAAAGCTCGGGCTGAAGACGCAAGACCATGCGCAGGTCGCCTATGAAGCGTGGATAGGAGGATGCGACATGGTCAAAGATGATGAAAACCTGAGCAGCCAAAAATTTAATCCTTTTGAAGATCGTGTAATGCAAACTTTGGAGAGCCGAGACAGAGCCGAGGCGGAGACTGGGGAAAGAAAAACCTACATGGCCAATATCACGGCTGAAACAGATGAGATGGTAAAAAGGGCAGAGTTCGTACTTGAACAAGGCGGAGAATACGTTATGGTTGATATTATAACGTGTGGTTTCGCAGCGCTGCAAACTTTACGCAAGAGAGACTTCAATCTTGTGATTCATGCACACCGAGCTGGTCATGCAGCGTTCACAAAGAATCCTGCACATGGAATCTCGATGAATGTAATCGCCAAAGCAGCAAGAATAATAGGCGTAGACCAACTCCACGTTGGCACAGTCTTTGGAAAAATGCATGAAACAAGAAAAGAGGTGAGAGCCAACATTAAGGCCCTAAAAGCAAAGATGTCTGGATTAAAACAGGTCTTTCCGGTTGCCTCGGGTGGTTTACACCCAGGCTTGGTCCCCGCGTTGACGGAGTTTTTCGGGAAAGATTGCGTCATTCAAGCTGGCGGAGGAATTCACGGTCATAAGAAGGGAACAGTGGCAGGCGCAAAAGCCATGCGACAAGCAGTGGACGCGACCGTAAAGCGTATACCACTAAGAAAATTCGCTCAGGCGCACAAGGAACTTAGAGTGGCACTGCAAATTTGGGATAAAGTCTTGTAGTCATTCGATTACCTAAAAACCCACGGGTGTTTCCTGCGCATCACTTCAATTATTGAATGAGGAGAAATTATGCCCTCTTCACATATTATTCCGTGGATGAAGTCCCTCCTCGTCACGTCAAAAGCTGGATTTCTTATTGCGATATTTTTTGGGGCATTCTCCCAAATCTCCGCTGCATCTCTCTCCTCTATTCTTTCGTAATCGCCATACATGGTAGCAGGGTCAAACTTCAGGAGTTCCGACACTACGTAGAAAGGCGTTCGGGCTTCTTGCGCGGCTAGGGCAATCATACTTGTACCAATCTTATTTATCACATTCCCCTCTGAAGTAATAGCGTCGGCTCCAACAATCACAAAATTAACTTGATTCATGAAAAAACGCGCAGCAGAATCCACAATCAAAGTTGTCTTTATTCCTAAATCCAGCATTTCTTTCGCAGTTATTCTGCCTTGAAAAAAAGGTCTTGTCTCAGTACATATGACCTCAAAATCTCTTCCTTCCTGCTTTGCTTTTCGGAGCAAATGTGTAACCGTTGAAGAATGGCAGTGAGTGAGAATTGTATGGTCGTTTCCAACTCTTCTAGCCCCTATCTCAGCGATTTTGTCCTTTGCATCTTCAAGGCTTTCTAGGAAGCGTCGCGAAGACCACGAGACTATCTCTACAAGTTTCATAATCCCTTCCTCTCTACTTCTTTCCACCTGATTTATGATCCATCTAACACCGTTTCTCATTAGTGGTTCCGTCTCTCTTGACGTGAAAAGAAGGTGCTTAGCTTTTGAGAGCTCTTCTAAAAGATCCTCTTTGTTCCTTGCCTTAGTTTTCCCTACTAAAGCCTCTACAGCTTGAATCGCTGTAATGGCAACATTTCTGGCTCCTTGAACTTCAAGCTTTCTTATTCTATTGGCAGCCTTTAGAACTGGGTTAAGCAATTTTTTTCCACCTGGTGAAGTAGTTATTCTTTATTTATGAAGGCGCTATAAATTTTCGGTGCAATACTTCGACTATTCAACAAAGACTACAAGCCAGAATACAATTACGTGCAACACTGCCCCGCACAGCATGCGCAACCTTCAGCGAAGGGATTCCTCAATTGCGGAAAACCATGTTTCCCAATTAAAGTCCCAAGCATTTAAGAGAATGTTTATATCTGCTTCGTGCAAGACCTGTACACGCAAAAGCTAGGTGGATTTGAGTTGGAGAAACCTGGGTTCATAACTAAATTCTATGACAAGGCTTATGAGAAAAAGGATATTCAAGAACTATGCAAAGCACCTGTTTCCGCAATAAGCGGAGTCAGTGAATCAGATGCAGAAGATTTGAAAAAGGCCTTTGGAATCCAAACGGTCGAAGATCTCGCCACCAATAAATATGTAACCCTCGCTCAGGGAATTAGTTCTCTCTCCGAGAGCTCGGGGCAAATCTTAGATTGGGCCTTTAACTCTGGCGAATACAGAAAGCTGCTTAAGCAACCAATAACGGCAATGGCTGGAGTTTCTTGGGGAGATGCCGCTTTCTTGAAAAGAGCTTTTGGCATCGACAACATCAGAGAACTAGCAGAAAACAAACCCATTGCTGTGGCTCAAGCCACAGTTGCTTTAGCTAGAATAGTACAGTTTTTGAGCTCAACTCCTTGAAAAAATGAGCAATTTTTCTGAGCTGGCCAGCATCCGTGGGGACTACTGTTTCTGCTTGTGGAGCAATGGGAAAAGCCGAATAGCTCCTATAAACTAAGCTTCACTCCATGAACTCTTTATAGATTTCGATATTTCTCGATCTCCCAGTCAGTGACGGTTCGGCGAAATTCTTCGCATTCCATGAGTTTAACTTCTAAATACTTGTTGAAAGCGTGCTCACCCAGTATTCCTCTAACCAATTCACCTTTTTTAAACGCCTCCATCGCTTCTTCGAGATCTGATGGAAGGGTTTTGATATAGAACTTTGCCAGTCGTTTGTCATCAAATCCATAAACATCCTCTTCCACAGGAGAAGGCGGTTTAATTTTGTCTGCAATTCCTTCTAGCCCCGCAGCAAGCATAACAGCGAAGGCTAAATACGGGTTGCAACTTGGATCTGGACATCTGAGCTCAAGCCGTGTTGATCTTTCTCTGCCCTCACTGTGTTTCGGGACCCTTATCAACGCTGATCGATTCCTTTGTCCCCAACAAATGTAAATAGGAGCTTCATATCCGCGCACCAGCCGTTTGTAACTATTTACGGTTGGGCACAAGACAGCTGCAATTTCGTGAATGTAGCGGAGTTGGCCACCCAAAAAGTGGTAAGCTAGAGATGACAGGTTGTATTTGTCTCCTTTTTCATAGAAAAGATTCCGGTCGTCTTCGCTGAATATTGACTGATGGGTGTGCATTCCACTTCCATTAACGCCATAGATAGGTTTCGGCATGAAAGTTGCATGTAAACCTTCGTCACCAGCAACAGTCTTGATTGCTTGTTTGAGTATCAATGTATTGTCAGCGACCTTCAACGCGTCGCCATATTGGATGTCAATTTCATGTTGGCTGGGTGCGCACTCATGGTGTGTCATTTCGACATTTATGCCGAGTTGCTCTAACGTGGAAACCATCAACGCCCGTAGGTCTGTAGCAAAATCGTGAGGCGAAAAATCGAAATAGCCAGCAGTATCATGGTATGCCCGCGTGTCTTTGGACCTGAACAAGAAGAACTCAATTTCAGGCCCGACCAGGTATCGATATCCCAAGCTCTGCGCCCGTTCCAGAACTTTCTTCAAAATGAATCGGGGATCACCCTCAAATGGAGCTTTGTTTGGTTCGTGAACATCACAGATTATTCTGGCAGCGTTTTTTTCGTGCCTAGGCCAGGGAAGACGAAGATACGTGGACGTGTCGGGAACTAATAGCATGTCGCTTTCGTGGATTCTAGTGAACCCTTCGATAGAAGAGCCGTCGAACCACTTGCCATTGTCAAGGCAGTCTTCTAGTTCTCTGGGCGAAATCGTGACACTTTTCAGATTTCCATAAAGGTCACAGAACATCAAATCTACAAACTCGATTTTATCGTGCTGCACTTCCTGTAAAACCTTTTCTTTTTCCATGACAACACCAGCATCTCTTACAAATCAGATGTCTGAAGCATTTCTTGCGTCATATCAAATTTAAAACTTGTCGAAAAATATGTGGCATGCATCTTGCAGGCCATTGACTGAATTATCTTGGATTGATCGCAAAATGTAAAATCTCAGCTCTCAGCTGAGCTACAGTCTTCCACGCATTATATGTGGCAATTCCACGACATAATATGACTTGCAGTCTTAGGAAGCCTTGATTTTTTCTTTGGCTAATACGTGTCGAAACGTTTTTTTACATTCGGAGCATTTGTACAGGCCTATTGTAAGCTGCAATCTTTCTCCAGTCTTGCTAGGCCTGCCTGCCATTTTCCATGTCTTGATAGATGGCGTTTTGACGCCGCATTCGGGACAAGCAGTCTCATCTGTCTTTGGATTATTTAACGCCATCAACAGGTCGCTCCTAAGCTTTTGCCCTGATGCCTCTAGCTTATGAATGCTCTCGGCAAGTTGAGGATTTTTCAGAACCTCTTTGATCCAATTGCTGAAATCTCCTCTTGTTTGGTGGAATTCAATTGAGGAGATTGGTATCGTTTCGATTCTTTCTCTTAAATCCTCAAGAGTGACAGCTACTTCGCCTAGTGGCTTTCCGATGGCTTCATAGAAGTGGAACGCCATTTCCTGGTCAACCTTCTCGCGAAGTGCCGCGGTGTGGCTGTTGCATCTAGGAAGTTTGTTATTCGTTTTCCTATACTCCTCTAGAAGTTCCCTCACTTCTTCTTCTTGACTTGAAGTAAACTCTCGCTTGTAATAAATAGTTTCACGCTTGCACGGGTCTTCCCCAAAATTAGTATTTAAGTAGCTAGTGAACTCCTTTCGCAGATCGCTGCTTTTCCCAATATAAATCAGAACCTTATCTTTATCGTAGAGGGCGTACACTCCGGGCTTTTCAGGGATGTGTCTAGCATTATCTCCCCAATAATACAGTTGTCCTTCAAGTAGCATAGATATCAAACACATATTCTGTTTGCATGATATTTAAGTTGATGGTAATTCAAAGCCGACGCACGTGTGCACATCAGTGGTTCATGGATTCTGAGAAGCCTTTAATGCTTGAAGGTACGCAATGAATTCCAATTCATTTTTCAGAGGATGGTGATTGAGGAACCGTTGGGTTTTTTTATATATGCATTTCATTATTCGGATTTCAAGAAGCTTAGCTCCTTCGCCTAGTATCTTCTCAAAAGCGTCAGCAAACTCTTCGAGTCTATTAGGGATCTCCCGTCTTTTCATGTTGAAATGCCTTTCAAGGCAGAAATATATTGCTTGCTTGGGAGTATCACCAAGTGATGCCAGGTTTTCATCAATTGCCTCTAGCAGAAGACTACCAAAATCTCCACGATTAGCCTCCTCTTTCAAGTGAAACTCGATGCATGGCGGACAAGGCAAGCGCTCTTGTTTCGCTGAAGAGCAGTTTGCCACTTTTTTGGCTTTTCTGCATTTTTGTTGAACTGTTCTCATGGTGTACTCACAAACAAATCTTATCGCATGTCTTAATATATTGATTCACTCTGCAATCGACATATATCGAAAATGGATATATTTACATTAATTGGTCGCAGACACCTGCCCCGACAAAGTGGTTATCACGTTTGCCCCACCGATTCTACACTTTTCAAGAATGTGTGTGCTTTTTTCAGCACGTTCCTGGCGTTCTTGAAGGTTAGTCGTTCAATGGCTTTTCTATAGTTTAGCCATACATATGCCACATGCTCATAAGACAGTTTAACCTCACTTGTATGACTTTGAACTAAGAAATATGTGACCTTCTTGAAAATCGTCGTGTCCCTTCTTCGGTAAAAATAGTTTATCTCTTCTCTGAAATCTCCCACGAAGTCAGCGCCCTCGATACCTGTTTCCTCCTTCAGTTCCCTCATCACCGTTTCTTTTTCGCTTTCATTTGCTTCAACTTGTCCCTTTACAAAATCCCAGTGCCCTGACGCATAATGCAAAAGGAGATATAGGGTAGTTGTATTCTTCTTAAACACGACAGCTCCGCATGATTTCTCGCGTGGCATAATTCTCCTTCAACTCTCATGTCTCTGCGTGCGCGCAATAGAAGATTGCATTTGTGTTTCGTGCTAATAAAGAAAACTGAGGTTCACCGCTTTTTTTTGGTTGAGACGCGGCTACGTGGAAGGTGGAGCTGCATTAATATGAATGGCGCCTGTATAGGTAAGTGATGTGATTCAATGAAGCTTCTCCTTGATGAAATGTATGCAGGATTGAAAGAATACTTTGAAATATTAGGGTGGGATGTTGAGTCGGCACAGGAGGCAGGACTGCAGGGGTTAAAGGATAAGGACGTTGTTGAATATGCCAAGAAAAATGATTTGTTACTCATAACTCAAGACCAAAAGCCAGCAGATCTAGCTGGTCTTGTTGGAGCCAAATTTGTTTTGATCTCTCATGCTATGATTGCCGATATTGCTATCTCAAAGATCAAGGAGAAATACTCAAACGTAAAACAGAAATGAAACTTGGATTAGACTTGTAGTGGTGCAAAACGTGGTACTGCCAGCCAAAATATTTGAAATAAAAGAAAGAGCTTCTCCCAATTTAATGGTTGGAAAGCTTAAGGACTTCCGAGAAGAAGAACTTTACTATTCGGAAGCTGGGGAAACCACCAGCCTTGTGTCAGAAGTTTTAGATCTGAAAATGAAGAGAAATTCGATATCAGGTGTCTTTAGCAAAGATTTCATGCGTAAACGGTTTTACCAGCGAAAGTTGGTTGAAACACCTGTTACTGAGGAATCCTCTTTTTGGATAAATACTTTCGACAAAAGGGGGTTCATCATTATATCGGCACCTTCAGTGGCGCGTGGAGTGAAAAAGTTGTTAACGAATTACGTCGCCAACAAGCTCAGCAAGATTCTTTTCATCACACCCCACTCTATTGTGGAGTCGAAAATTCCCCACACAACTCTCCAGAAGTTACACGAGTCGAGTCCGCAAGCAACGAAGCTCATATGGTTTGATCAAGTTGATATACCTGGTATAGAAAAACTCTGTCTGGCAGGCTCTGATTTGACTGACACTGAGATCTATCGTAATTATCTTAAGCATGGAAAAATCTGGTATGTTGTTTTTGAAGTCCAAAAGCAGGGAATCGTTGTAGGCATCACGAGGAATTGTGTGGTAACACTTTTCAGCAAAAGTACTGCAGAGGAGTTTGTTGATTACATTCTAGAAGATCTTTTGCCGCTCATTGAGTGAACATATAAGCAGTTTCGTGCTATGGTGGTTAGCAACCGCAAGCGTGGTTTGTAATAGAATTTGGTATACGCTGCTTCTGCTGCTTCATTCATACCGTTCTTCTTTCCATGGATCCGCGCTGTTGCTGTATCCACGTTTTTCCCAGTAGCCCAGTTCTTGCTGCACAGTGAATCTGAGGATTCGCACCCACTTTGCGCTTTTATAGGCGTATTTTTTTGGAACGACCAATCGTAGTGGTCCTCCATGCTTAGTTGGCAACGGCGAACCGTCCAGTTTGTATGCAAGTAGCACATCGGGGGATAGTAATTCTTTGAGAGGTAGACTTGTGGAGTAATCACCCTCAGCTACGATGGTTACATAAAGGGCTTTCTTGAGAGGTTTGGCCATGTTAGAAATGGTTTTAAAGGCGACGCCTTCCCACTTTGTATCTAGGCGGCTCCAGCCAGTTACGCAGTGGAAGTCACTTACCCTCACTATTCTTGGAAGTTTTAAAAGTTCTTCATAAGTCAGTTTTAATGGATTTTCCACCAAGCCTTCAACTGTTAAATGCCACGTTTTCCGGTGGAATTGGGGCGGGGAGCCTATATGCAGGACTGGAAACTCTGAGGTAACTTTCTGGTTAGGAGGAATTCTCTGGAGTTTCTCACGCATCAGGTTGTCGCCTCTTCAATAGCTCTCAACTCCCGCTAGGCAACGTAGGAGCTTTTAGTTTTAGATTTCCTGCCTTTCTTCACTTTTTTCACGGTTTCCAATCCTATTTTATTCCCTAATTTTGTTGCCTCCAAGTCGTACTCTAAAAAGGAGCGAGTGAGCTCAGAAAGTTTCCTGTTCATCTTCTCCAAGTCCTCTGTTGGGAATTTTGTCATGATCTCAAGATTGTTGACCCATTGTTTCCACCCTACAAGGCTCATTTCCAACGCCCTCAACGTAAAACGCATAGACCGCACCAAGTCTAAACGGTCCTTCTTCTCGGCTTTTTCTAGGCTTTTCAATTGATCCAAGATCTGAGTGGAAATTCGAACCCATCTTTCACTCAAAAAGGTGTCCTCCATCTTATCACTTAATCATCCAAGGAACCACGAATATAAAAGTTAGGAAAATATGCACGTCAGACATTAACTTGGAGAGGCAGGGCTGAGACCTCTCAGCTGTACGACGGGTCAGACGACGTCCTAATGCCGGGAGGTTCACACCTCTCCAAAACAACACATGAGGTCGTCATATATATGGTATGCGCATATGAAGCGTTCACTTTTTCGAAGACGATACCTAGTGGTTTAACGTTTTGTCAACCTGGGATGAACCAAGTGGCGGCAGTGGGGACATAGAATCTGCCCCCGATCGTAGCTTGTTTTCCAGCTCTTTCTACAGAAGGGACATTGCAGCGTCATTGTTTTGCCAGGAAGAAAGAACCATTGGCGACTGAAGGCATATATTGAAGCTCCAATGACTAGCATTGCAATTCCCAAAAATGTGAAATAGAACAATCTTATTTGGACTCCTGGAATCAGACTGAATTGCTCTTCCCAAAGGGAATTCCCAAAGGCAGACAATGGGTTTGGGTCAGAAGATAGGTTCGGCCAAGCTTTCCATAAAACCGCTATCAGCGCGATCAGCCCCAAGAGGCAGAATAATGCGCCAACGATATATCCAAACTTGTGCCGTCGAATTGTCTTCTCCACGTTTGCGAACTCCAAGCCTCGTACTGTTGTGTATTAGGTTGCCTTAAAGAAATTATGAATTGAAACATCAGGTTGTGCTAGCTTGAGTTGATGCTGCACCTACCCTCGGCGCGCGCGTGAGAGTTGTTATACAAGTTTCCAGACAGCAGATTTTTTTCCCTTGACCCTCTTTTTCTTTCCCGCAGTCTTCTTCTTCCGCGTCAACTTCTTGCGAGGCGCAGTTGTTTTCCGACGTTTCGCGCTTGACCGAACGCGAATTCTTTCCTTGTTCAAAACAGCTCTGAAGACACCGTGCTTCGGACATTGAAAGAGCCCTATTAAAAGCTGGGTTTTCTCACCTTTCCTATTTGGACGCCCAGCCATCTTCCAAGTTTTCTTCGGTCCAATTTCATTTCCACATTTGGGGCATTTGGCTAGGTTATCTCCTGCTGCAATTATGTACATCCGACCTCTGACAATCTTCATCGTTATTTTTCCCTTTTCAATTAGATGTTGGAGAAAGGCCGTGAAATCAGCGATTGCAAAAGTTGACATTTTCGAAATTTCGGGAGTGCTAAATTCGGTGTGATACCGGATTCCTTCCATTATTTCTTGTGAAGTGAAAGCCCGTCCCTTCCGTTCATCTAAGAAAGAAAGAATCTCATCCTCCAATCTGCTGTGCAGTTTGCCATTCTCAAATTCTTGCTTGTTTATAGGCATTGGCAGTTCCCTGTGATATTCGACCTTTTGCAACTTTAGTATTTCGCTTAGATCAGATGTCTCATGTTGAGTTTTACTAACCCTCTTCTATGAAGGCTAAAAAGAATAGCAACCTGTGAGGTTAGTTGCATCATGCATGAGTGCGAAACCTTCATTATAGGAAACTGTTGATATCGACTGTTTTAGGAGAATGAATATTTGAAGATTAGCGCTAGAAATCGACTCAGAGGCAGTGTAAAGAGTGTTGAAAAGGGAGTAGTGACAGCTAAGATCGAGATTGAAATTGCTGCACCCACCATCGTTACCGCCGTGATTACGAAAGAGGCGACTGAAGAATTAAACATACAAGTTAGAGATGCCGTGGAAGCCGTCGTCAAGGCAACTGGTGTGATGGTTGCCAAAGCAGGCTAGTTGGGAGAGAATTTAAGACGCAGAATATTCAGCATAGCACAAAATTTAGGATCTCCTCTGTCTTGCGGAGTGACGTGACGATTAAGTCGGGTTTTTGTCTCTCCAATTCCGTCAAGGTGAACGCGCCTGTGGGGATGGCTATGCACTTCATTTTCGCTTTTTTAGCAGCTTCTATGCCGTACACTGAGTCCTCTAAAACGACACAGTTCCTTGGATGACACCTGAGGTTGATGGCACATTTCAGAAAAATCTCGGGGTCGGGCTTTGGTTGAACAACTTCATCGACTGTGATGACGACATTGAAGTACGGTTTTAGCCCTCTTTCGGCAAGCAATTTATCGATAACTGCTCTATTATTCATGGTTGCCAAGGCCATTTTTACTTTGGCTTTCAAAGAGCTTAGAACCTCATAGGCGCCCTCGAAGAGGCTAATGACTTCGGTCTGTTCCATCTGCGCCTCAATCTTCTGCTCCACCAGCTGGTCAATTACACTTTCGTCAAGAGGCATGTTTGCAGCTTGAAGAGCTTCCTTAATCGTGTTTCTTGCCCCTATTCCGATCCTTCTCTTTATGAATTCGTCGTCTATTTTACATCCAAACGAGATTAACGCTTTTTGAAACGAGTTGACCACAAAGCTATGTGTGTCGGCTAAAGTTCCATCCCAATCAAAGATGACTGCATCAAACATTTCAAGTATTATTCGTCTACGTAGACCTAAAAGCATTTGTTAGAAAGCGAGACTCGTGGTCCAAGCTAGACGCGATGTAGACGCACATCTACATAGTCTCTGAGCATCCTTGAATGTTCAAAGGCAAGTCTTTCCGGAAGTTTCTCAATGTCAAACAATTTGATCTCTTCAATCTCCTGTTCCTGTCTTGCAGTCTTGCCTCCAACAGGTTTCACGATAAAACACGCTGGGTAGTAATCGTATTCTATTCCGTCTTGCACGCCAGTTTCGTGGTATTCACCAATTTTTTTCACTACTTCAACAATGAGTCCTGTTTCTTCTCTAACTTCTCGTATCACAGCTGCTTCATCAGTTTCGCCAGCGTCAACACCTCCACCGGGCAGAGCCCAGAAACCCTTGAAAGCCACGGTGGCTCTCCTGACCAATAAAACCTTGTTGGCTGGAAATTCTATGATGGCTGTTACCGTTCTACCGCTAAACTTCATGTCCTAACGCCTCGCGAATAACGTTTACTTGACATTTTGTAGGTTTTGGTCACGTTTTCAATATTTCCTTTTTCGAAGGCGAAAACCTCTTTCAGATCTTTCTTCCAATCTCGTTCGTACATCTCAGCATCATCCACCCGCTTTTCTGAAGGGTCAAAATGAATCCACCTGTTTTGCTGTGGAGTCCAAATTTCTGTCCACGCGTGGTCGGACATGTCGAGAATTAAACGAGCGCGATAACCATTCGCTAAGCAAACAGCAGTGAACAAGACGCTGAACTCTCTACATTTGCCTTTTCCATATTTGATTATCTCAAATGGATCATTATGCCGAGTAATGTTGCCCTTGCAAAATGTTAGCTTCGTATGAACCCATTCGAGTAGTTCAGTTAAGGTCTGCTTTTCTCTAAAAAATCGTTTAAGCCGCTTCAATAATGACGGATCGGCAAGGCTTTCGCTGATTCTTCGATACATCTCGATTGCTTCTTGGGATGCAAGTGAGGCAGCTATGGTCCTTCACCAGAGTTAAGCCTTTCAGATTTTTTCCACTGCAGAACTCAAAGAAAGGCCCGAAAAAAGTTTTGTGAAATCGGAATAATTACGGGGAATAAGTTGATTGACAATTTGTTTTCCGTTACGTCTCAACAAAATCGGTTAGCTCTTTCTGTCCTTTTTCCTCGATGAAGTTGTGTATTTTGACTCCGACTCTCCTCACAGAACGTTCCAACTCCTCTCTTAGCAAATGCTTTAATAATTCCTCAGCCGTATGCTCAACGATCTTAAGGTTTTTTATGGGCTTTTCGAAGGTTTTTGAGCGAAGCCTCATCGTGAGGTCCTCCATAACAGCTATGACTGAAACTGACCTGAAGCTGAATCTCTGCGCAACTACTGTTGAATGCACAGCTCTTGCCAAAGAAGCGATTTCTCTCATCATTGTGGCTATATCCCGGGTGTCCTCTTTCAACGTCACCATTCTGCTCACAGATTCTGGTTGACCTCTCTGCTGAACCGGCGACTCGTCCACTCCGTGGGCAGCCTTATGAAGGTAAGATCCAAAAGATCTGCCAAAAGTGTCAATTAGCCGATCTAAGCTCATAGCAGCTAGTTCCTCAACAGTCTTTACGCCTAGATTTCTCAGGGTTTTCTCGGTCTTTCTCCCAACACCTACAAGTTCACGCACAGGCAAACCTAGAAGAAACGGTTGAACCTCTTCTGGTTTCACAATCGTTAATCCGTCGGGTTTTTGCTTTCCAGCAGCTATCTTGGCAACAAGCTTATTTGGGCCTACGCCGATTGAGCAGGTGATTTTTTCTTCAGCGAAGATTTGCCGCTTGATTTCAATTGCTAGGCATCTTGCCTTTTCGAAACTTCCCTCCACCCTCTGAGTAACCTCCAGAAACGCTTCGTCAATTCCAGCTTGTTCGAAACTGTCCGCATGACTGTGAATTAAGGCCATTATCTTCTCTGAAACACCATCGTAAAGGCGGTGGTTGACTGGCAAAAACTCAGCTTCAACGTTTTTCAGCCTCTTTCGTGCAAATGCTATAGGCATTCCGGATTTTACGCCATATTTTCGTGCCATGTAGTTTGCCGTGCTCACAGCGCCACGGTCTTCCCCTCGACCAGAATAAACACATATGACAACCGGTTTGCCTTTGATCTCCGGATTCTCTCTTTCTTCAACTTGGGCAAAGAAGTAGTCAAAGTCAACGTGCATCACAACTCTAAAGGGCTGCAACGCCTCAACCAACATGTACGTTGCACAACCGACAGATAAGAATAGCTTGGTACGCTCGTTCAGTTTCGCAGCAGTGTGTTCAGAAGGTGGCAGTGAACAGCCAATCGTGCAAACGCGAGCGTCAACAAAGACAACTTATTTGGCGACATCTCCCCTTAAGAACGAAGAAAGAACTTCATAACGCAAACTTTTAAAACACTCCGTTTCTAGTAACGTGACGCAACATCCTGGAAGAAGGTAGCATGGAACTTCCCGAACTAGTTAATCTAAGCCGACAGATGAAGGAAAAAATCGTAGGCAAACGGATTCTAGAAGTTGAAGTAGCTAACCCAAAATGTTTGAATGTGTCGTTGATGGAGTTTCAGAAAGCCGTTTGTGACAAAACTATAAAATCAGTTAGCAGCAAAGGAAAGTGGCTTTTCATAATGCTTGACTCAGATCAGACTCTCCTTTTCAATTCAGGTATGGGCGCAGATGTTATCTACTTCAAGCCAGGCAGCAAACTGCCAGAAAAATATCACATCAGACTTGCTCTCGACGATGAGTCAGGCTTCACTATCCGAGTATGGTGGTTCTGTTATCTACACATTATGGCTGCAAACAAGCTTGGCGAGCACAAGCTAACCGCCAAACTCGGTATCTCACCTTTAGACAAGACGTTCACTCTGGACATTTTCAAGCAAATGCTTAGAAAGAAAAGGGGCAACATCAAAAATTTTTTACTATCACAGCACAACCTAGCGGGCATAGGCAACGTCTACATACAAGACATACTTTTCAATGCCAAACTTCATCCAAAAAGACTTATTCCCTCATTAAAGGCTTCAGAAATCGAAGCTGTCTACAAATCTATAAAGTCGGTTTTAAACGAAAGCATACGATTAGGTGGACTAGCTTACGAAAAGGACTTCTATGGGAATAAAGGTGGATATGGCAAAGACCAATTCAGAATAGCCTACAAACCTGGTGATCCTTGCCCTATTTGTCATTCAACAGTTACAAAGATCAAGACTGGCTCAACAAGCAGCTACATTTGTCCTCAATGTCAGACTCTGAATGACCACGCAAGCACGCATAACCACGTCAAGTCATGAACGTCGATCTACCGATTAACCTTTAAACTGAATACGCTTTTTAAGCGTCAATAACAACCTAGTTGCGAAGGAGAAAAACTGAATGACAATAGACCTTGGACGAAAAGGTTTAGAAGAAGTTATCAATGCAGGCGCAACGTACGCTGATGTCAGAGTGGTAGAGATCCTCGACGAAAATTTGACTGTGAAAAATGGCACCCCGGAAGAAGTCAACCTGTCGCAGACAAAAGGATTCGGAATACGCGTGATGTTCAAGGGAGCGTGGGGATTCGCAGCATCTGTGGATTTGACAAGAGAAGAGGTCGTCAATGTAGCTCGCAAAGCTGTAGCAATCGCAAAGGCCAGCATGAAAGCCAAGAAAAAACCCGTTTCGTTGCAGAAACCCGATGTTAAGAAAGACACATATTCCACACCTTTGAAGGAAGACCCATTTAGAGTTCCTCTTGAAGACAAAATGGAAACATTGACGGACGCAGAACGCACCTTGTCGGAACAATCGCCACTCATCAAAGTGTCATCCGCCTTCTTCAGATCGAAGCAAGAGACAAAACTGTTCCTGAACACAGAAGACGCTGAAATCCAACAGCAAATAAACTGGTGCGGAGGAGGAATCCAAGCTGTGGCCATAAAAAATGGGGAAGTTCAGCGACGTTCGTACCCAAGCTCGTTCCGCGGCAATTTTGCAACGAGTGGCTACGAGTTCTTCAAATCGTTAGAACTCGCTAGAAATGCTAGCCGCGTGGGAAAAGAAGTTGTGCAGTTGCTAAAAGCAGAAAGGTGTCCTTCTGCAACAACCGACTTAATCCTTATGGGAGACCAACTGGCACTTCAAGTTCACGAAAGCTGTGGCCATCCCACCGAACTTGACAGAGCGTTGGGCATGGAAGCTGACTATGCGGGCACTAGTTTCCTAACACCTGATAAACTAACAACGTATCAATATGGCTCGAAGGCTGTCAACATAACAGCCGACGCAACTATTCCAGGCGGCTTGGGTACGTTTGGATACGATGACGAAGGAACACCAGCTAAAAAAGTCTACCTTGTGCAAGACGGAATGTTCGTTGGCTATCAGTCGTCACGTGAAACCGCAGCATTGCTAGGCCTTGAAGAAAGCAGCGGCGGCATGCGAGCCGACTCCCCTCTCGCTATACCATTGATTCGAATGACAAACATAAATCTGGGGCCGGGCGAATGGAAAGCCGAAGAACTCGTGGAAGACACGAAAGCTGGGATTCTTATGCAGACAAACCGATCGTGGAGTATAGATGACAAACGGTTAAATTTCCAATTCGGCACCGAAATCGGTTGGCTAATCAAGAATGGCAGCAAGGAAAAAATCGTTAAAAATCCCACATACACAGGAATTACGCCTGAATTTTGGGGGTCATGCGACGCTGTGAGTAAAGATGATTGGACGATGTGGGGAACACCCAACTGCGGCAAAGGCGTACCCGGACAGGTCATGTACGTCGGGCATGGTTGCGGAACTGCACGGTACAAGAAAATTCGAGTCGGACTGATCAAATAAGGAGTGAGAACAAATATGGTGACAAATAGACTGTTAGAAATTGCTGAAGGAACTGTTAGCCTTGCTCTGAAGCATGATGTCAGTCAAGCGCAAGCCGCAGCATTTCTAGTAGATTCCGCATTGACTCGATACGCTAACTCAGAAATTCATCAAAATGTCGCTTCAAAAGAAGGTGGAGTGGCAATAAAGGTCGTTGTTGGCAAAAGCATTGGCACGCTACGAGTCTATTCTCTGGACAAGATGCAAATCGAAAAGGCAGTGGAAAAAGCAGTGAAAATCGCCCAAGTCACACCTTCAAACAAAGACTTCAAGAGTCTCCCAGAACCAGCAAAGTGGACGCCGATCAAGGGGACATATGACAGCAAAACAGCACAGTGTACACCGGCATACAGAGCTGAGAAAGTCCTGGAGGCGATAGACACGGCTCATTCACGATCCCAAATGGTCAACACAGTTGCAGGGTCATTTTCTATAGCATCCTTTGCCTTCGCCATCGCCAACTCGCTCGGAGTTTCAGCTTGGGCGCTGCTATCAACTACGTCGCTCCAGACAACTGTCATCTCAAAATCGAGAGGCTCCCAAGGGTTTGGATCTGCAGAGCAGCATTCTAAGCGAATCAGAGACATCGAACCAACAAGAATTGGCGGTGAGGCCGCTGAAAAATCCATAAACAGCATTAACCCAAAGAAGATCCCTGTAGGAGAATACGAGGTCGTTCTTTCGCCGCGAGCCGCAGCTGGGTTATTTACGTATCTCGCCTACATTGGCTTTTCAGCGACAACTTATCAAGATGGCCAATCCTTCATCAAGTACAACTTGGGCAAACAGGTGTTTGACGAGAAGCTTAATATAAAAGATGATGCGAGGGACCCAAATGCGCTCTATTCCTTTCCAGTTGACGGTGAAGGCGTTCCAAAGAGAGCGATTCAGCTCGTAGAGAACGGGAAAGTTTCAGAGAAGAGCATTTGCTACGATTCCTTCACGGCTGGAAAAGAAGATAAGAAGAGCACGGGGCATGCGTTGCCGCCCATTTTTGGATTTTACAGTCGACCAATGCCGATAAACATCACAGTCACTCCCAAAGATGCTTCCCTCGAAGAACTAATTCAAGAAACCAAGCAGGGCATATTTATAACAAGATTCCACTACACCAACCCCGTCGATCCTACAAAAGCCATTCTCACAGGACTCACTAGAGACGGCACTTTCTTAATAGAAAGAGGAGAAGTCACCAAGCCCGTAATGAACTTGCGCTACACAGATAGCATGTTATCGGCATTAAAGGACATCCCTATGATTGGAAAGCACACCAACATAGTGGAAGAAGTCACAACGCCTGCAATGAAATTAAAAAATCTCCGCTTCACCGGAATCACACAGTACTAATCCACTGCCTCTCTTTTCACCCACCAACGTCAAGATTCCGACTTCACAACTCAAAAACATGCCTGCCTGCCATCAACTTGAAATCGTAGTCAAGAAAATATCTAATTAGGAGTCGAAGTCTGAATTTTCTGACTAGACTGTTTCGACCTTAGTTATGCTGGGGATACGTCGCTTGAGAAAATTCTCAACTCCCCATTTAACTGTCATCGTCGACATTGGACAACCTGCGCAGGCGCCTTTTAACTTGACTTTAGCGACTCCATTATTTACGTCGACAAGTTCGATGTCTCCACCGTCAGCTTTCAAATTCGGCCGAATCTCTTCAATTGCCTCTTCGACTTTTTTTCTCATCTTCTCGTCCATTCAATGTCACTGAAAGCTATTAAGCAAAAGCTACATAAAAACCTCTCTCAAAAATGCGTGCCATACATGCGACGCTCGCGTCAAGTTAAAACTTCAATATCCAAATAGGGCGTAAATGCAAAGCTGTTGTAAGGTATGAGGTACTCCAATATGGTTGCGAGGCGCGCGCAGCATCTATCCAAAGCTAGTACGACTAGCCATGTCAAGCTATTAGCAGCCATAACGAAGCTGTGCTCCATTTTCGCGTCCAGACTACAAACTATTTATGCACCCAAGCCTAACGAGACAACGATGTCATGCAATCCTGAAGTCAGAGATAGCCTGTCTCAGCTATTGGAGCCTCTATCGGAAGTGCGAGATGCGGACGCTGCAGTGGCTCTTCTTTTGAGGCCTGCCAATCAAGATTTCATCGTTCTCTTGGTAAAGAGAGTCGAAAGCCCATTGGATCCATGGTCAGGACAGATGGCCCTACCTGGTGGAAAGCGTGACCCTAAAGATCGGGACATACAGCAAACCGCAATTCGAGAAACTATGGAAGAAACCAACATAAACCTTGCCCACAATAGCTGCTTTCTAGGAGCATTGGAAACGGTAAGATCAATCGTGAGGCCAAGGATCCAAGTTGCTGCGTTTGTATTTCTCTTGGAACATGAACCTAAAATTAGGCTTAATGAAGAGCTTGCGGGACATTTATGGGTACCAATGCGGCAGCTGCAAAAATGCAGAGGAACTGCAAAGCTCTCCTTTGGAGATGTCCCAGCCTTTCTTGTTGATGGACACGTGGTTTGGGGATTAACTTACAGAATTCTTGAAGTCTTCTTTCATGTACTTGAGAAAACCCGTATCTAGGTTGTTCTCAGACTAGTTTTGCAGGTTCCACTATCCATACGCGGGGCTATACAAGTACTTTCAACTTGTGCCTTCACTCACTGCCCGCACAATATGCGAGAGCTGCTTTTCCTCAGACCACTCTTAGTGCAGGGCTTCCGAAATAATTCGAGATTCCTAGGGTGAGAAGTTCACAACTACCATTATTGAAGTATAAGACGAGGTGGGAATATCG
>CP070835.1:1100656-1133719 GCA_020341775.1 Candidatus Bathyarchaeota archaeon | reverse complement strand
TTCTTGTATCACTTAGATCGTCAAACTCGCACGACTAGTCGCTAAATAACAATCCCTTTTCGTGGTTCTTTATGTGTGCATCTTCTCGTTATCTAATTAGCTAGTACGTGAGATTGCCACTCGCAAGCTTCATTATGGAACATCACTTTTGGCTAGCTAGATATTGATGTATTGCGCGCGCAGCTTTTTTTCCAGCTCCCATGGCCTTAATTACAGTGGCTTCTCCCGTTACAATGTCGCCTCCAGCATAGACTCCTGGCAAACTGGTTTTTCCAGTCTCCTCTTCTGCTTTGATGGTGCCCCATTTGGTGGTTTCCAATCCCTTTGTGGTTCGCTGAATGATGGGATTTGGCGTTCTTCCTACTGCAATGATTACGGTATCCACGTCCATTAGGAATTCTGATCCTTCAACTGGACTGGGGCGTCTTCGTCCCGATTCGTCGGTTTCTCCCAGCTGCATCTCAATGCACTCCATGTGTTTTACCCATCCTTTCTCATCACCGAAAAATTTGGTTGGGTTTGTGAGAAGTTTGAAGATTATGCCTTCTTCCTCAGCGTTCTCTACTTCTTCTGCTCGAGCAGGCATTTCCGCCTTTGACCTTCGATATACGATGTAAACGGTGTCGGCTCCAAGTCTCAAGGCGGAGCGAGCAGAGTCCATTGCCACGTTGCCAGCTCCTATAACAGCTACTTTTTTACCAATTCTGATAGGCGTATCATATTCTGGAAAAGCATAGGATTTCATCAGATTCACACGAATCAAAAACTCGTTTGCTGAATATATGCCGCCCAGATTTTCACCGGGTAGTTTCAGAAATTGTGGTAGTCCTGCCCCGGTTCCAACAAAAACCGCGTCAAACCTGTTTACGAGAAGCTCTGGAATAGTGAATAGCCTACCGATAAGAGCATTAGTTTCAATCGACGCTCCAAGCCTCTTGACGTAATCTGCCTCGGCAGCAACGATTCTCTTAGGTAACCGAAACTCCGGTATGCCATAGATAAGCACGCCGCCTGGTTTGTGAAGGGCTTCAAAAATTACGACCTCGTGTCCAAGCTTAACGAGCTCGGCAGCAGCGGTGAGACCTGCAGGACCAGCCCCGACGACTGCCACCTTTTTTCCCGTGGGCTCCTGTTTCGAAATTGTACTTGTACCTCTATTCATTTCGTAATCAGCAACAAACCTTTCCAGCCTTCCTATGTTGATTGGTTCGCCCGCTTTTCCCATTACACATTGTTGCTGACATTGTTCTTCTTGTGGACAGACCCGACCGCAGATTGCCGGAAGACTGTTCCTTCTTTTCACTTCCTTAACTGCTTCATCAAATTGACGTTCTTTTATGAGTCTAATGAAATCGGGGATTTCGATTTCAACAGGGCACCCACTTACGCACTGCGGTTTTGGACACTGCAAACATCTCTCTGCTTCAGCAACCGCTTGATCCGCGGTGTAGCCTAAAGCAACTTCGTTAAAATTGTGTTTTCTTATTTCAGGTTTCTGTTTGGGCATGGAAACGCTTTTCTTGATTACAGGCTTGGGCGAAGGCTTATCTTTCGCGATGGCAGCCCCCTCCCAGCTTTTCCCAAAACATTGATGAAAGCCTTTCCTCCGGCAGAAACAGGCGTTGTCGTTTGACGAGCTCTTCGAAATCAACTTGATGACCATCAAATTCGGGGCCATCGATGCATGCAAATTTCGTTTCACCACCTACAGTTACTCGGCAAACGCCACACATTCCCATGCCATCCACCATTATGGGTGTAACCGTCACCATCGTGGGAATATTGAAAGATTTACTAATTTCTGACACGGTTTCCATCATGATAACTGGACCCATAACTATGGCACGTTGGAAGCTTTCAGCTTTCAATAGTTCTTTGAGGAAATCAAAACCTTTGAATCCTCGTGACCCATCATCAGTGACGATGTATACCTTGTTGCTGACTTTTTTCATCTTTTGCTCAAAAATGAGCAAATCCTCTCCTCTGGCTCCAATCACCGTCGTTACGTCGTTTCCAGCCTCCCGCAAAGCTTTGACTTGAAGATGCAAAGGTGCGATCATTACGCCACCGCCGACACATAGGACGCGTCCAAACTTCTTGATCTCAGAAGGGACTCCTAAAGGACCAGCGATGTTCACAATACTATCACCTTCGTTTAGAGATCCTAACTGCTTTGTCGTCTTGCCCACTTCGTTGAAAATGAACGTTACGGTTCCCTTGACAATATTGTAGTCAGCTATGGTGAGTGGGATCCTTTCACCCGTTTCATCGACAACCAAGATTATAAACTGTCCCGGTTTCGCTTTTGCAGCTATGTCCGGCGCATTAACTTCAAGCAATTTGATTTTAGCAGCTAATTCTTGCTTGGTAATTATCTTATACATCAAACATCATCCGCATCCACTGTTATTGGTCGCGCAGACAAGGAGAGAGGAGAAAGAGAGCCAATCCTCTCAATGAAGGACCTGAGCTGCCTAGTGAAGTCGCCAACATTTCTCGGCGACGCTGTGTAAAGCTCAAATCTGTCCTGCAGGTTTAGATTTTTCAGCACACGACGTAGTACAGCAGTGTTTCGCTGAGCTACATCGTAGCCTTTTTCAAGTTTACAATCTTCGTCAGAACAGACAACTGCCAGAACACCATCAAAACCATAATGTAAAGCTTCAATGACATGGTAAGGGTCTAATCCCTTGAAGCATGGAATTTCCATTAAGACGACTTTGTTGTCAAATAAACGGGTTTTAGGTTGATCCAAAGCTGAAAATTCGGACCATTGACAGCAAAATGCTAGGATTAAGGGCGAGACGCCTTTGGCTTTCAGCTCTCTTGCAGCTGCTCCATAGCGTTGAATACGGCGCGCCACAGCTTCATATTCGAAGCCTTCAAGCTGAATGGCCAAGTGAGGGCAGACGAGAGCACATGCACCACATCCTACACATTTGTCAGCATTGATGACTGGAGTTGCCAATGATTGCACATCAATAGCTTCGTAGGGGCATATGAAAACACACTTATCGCACCCTACGCATTTGTCGGTGTCATAGACAGCCTTCCTAGCATACGTGTTTACTCTTAGCACATCATCATAGCCCAACTCCTCTAGAACGCGTTTTGCTATCGATAATCGTTGATTGTTGATTCTACTGCCATCTTTAAACCGGCAAAATTCTTCTTCGCACCGTATAGCGATAATGTTATTGATCCCCAAAGTTAGCGTTTTAAAGATAAATTCTGGGGGAACACGACCTACGCATGGAACTCGCAAAGGTACATAGCTCTTGCAACATACACCTTCGAGAATTTCATCTATTTGACATGTTGAAGGACTATTGCCTCTACACATCAGAACCAAAGTGTCTGCCCCTTTCTTAGCTGCTGCTTTTTCCAGTTTTTTCAGAAGTGTGTCACTATCGTAATAGACTATGTCGATTGCATTGACTGGGCAAGCGCTATAGCAAATTCCGCAAAATTGACATTTTTCTATGTCTATTCGAACTTCACCTGTTTCAGCGTCAACACCAATAGCATCATAAGGACAAATAGAGGAGCATATTGAGCACCGACCACAATAATTATCATCCAAGTTGATTCCGACAATGCCCACTTCGCTCATGCCACAACACTCGTCCGAGCTCACTACATGTTATGTTAAGAAAAGCATAATCCGTGAATCGCACTAATAAATCAATTGTTGCGACGCAAATAAGAAAGCTTTATGTTTCAAGAATTGGCAAATCCATCTCTCTAGAGGGAAAGCAAAAATGGCCCATCCAAATCTGAAGGTTATTCTAGAAGCAGCAATAAAAACTGAAGAGCAATCTCATGCTCTTTACATCATGGCACAGAACAAAGTCAAGTATCCATCTTCTAAAAAGTTTCTGCAAGAATTAGCGCAAGAAGAGTTGAAACATAAAAAGAAACTCTTAGCGATAATGGAAGATCAAGAAAAGCTTTCGGAGCTTGGTTCCCGTGCAAAGAGGATTCAAGACCTCAAAATCGTTGACACAATGAAAACTACTGCTTTGTCTGAAGATGTGGACTATCAACGGATACTTGTCTATGCGGCGAAACGAGAGAAAGCAACGCACGATTACTACGATTCGCTAGCTTTAGGGCTTGAGGGCACTGAGACTGGGAAGATTTTTTCTAAGCTAGCACAAGAAGAGCTAGCCCACAAAAACCAGCTAGAACGTGAATATGACGAATATGTGCTGAAAGAAAACTAGCACGCAGGAATTCCAGTTAGCCGTAGGTGCGCATCACTTATAATAATAAGGACGGTTAACATATCCGAAAGCCTCGGTTGCTGCAATGATGGCTTCTCCCACTGCAGTTCCAATCTGCTTCACAGGTTTGACTGTTACGTCGCCAGCTGCGAAAACGCCTGGAACATTAGTTCTCTGGCGCGTGTCAACCACGATGTAGCCTTTCTTGTCAACTTCGATCCCTGCTTTTTCGACAAACTGCGTGTTCGGAGTTTCTCCAATTTGGACGAAGAGACCGTCAACGTTCAATTCATTTAGTTCTCCAGTTTTATTGTTATGCACTACAACGCTGTTCACGATGGTTTCACCTTTAATCTCTTTGACTTCGGAGTTCCAACGAAATTTCACGTTCTCTCTTTTCAGATCATCCAAATAGGCTGCTTCAGCCCGCAGTTGACTTCTGCGGTGCAGCAATTCTACTTCTGCCCCTACACCTGACAAATAGCGCGCTGATATTGCTGCAGAATTTCCCCCTCCTACAACAATTACCTTCTTGCTCTTGAAGAAAGGCCCGTCACACATAGCGCAGTAGCTAACCCCCTTCCCTTGAAATCTCTCTTCGCCGGGCACGTTGAGCCGTCGATGATGGGTTCCGGTAGCGATGATAATAGCAGGTGTTGAGTACGTGGTTTTGTTTGTTTTCACGACTTTTTTTTGGCCTTTGGGATCGAGTGAAACTACCTTTTCTAGTTCGTTTATCTGCGCCCCGAACTTCTGGCAGTGTGTCACCATCTTCATTACCAGGTCAGGTCCGCTAATGCTGTCAAACCCTGGATAATTTTCGATCCATGGGGCGATGGCTGTTTCACCGCCTGACATCTTTTCTTCAAGAACGAGGGTTTTCATTCCACTTCGACCTGCGTATATCCCTGCTGTTAAGCCCGCAGGTCCTGCTCCAATTATTATAATGTCCCAGCTTTCCATTTTGCTCGCTTTTTAGCTGCTTACTGTCGTTAATAAACTCACTGCCTACACACAACTGCGAAAAGCTTTATTAGGACTCCTAGTTTGTAACCTAAAGCTGTTGGCGGATACTATCCGCTGGAATGTAACCTTTAAGGTTGAACCTACAACTGAGGAGCATTAGATGACGTACAAGTACATTGCAAAAGCCTGGGAAAAGCCAGAAGACTCTTATGTGAAAGACCTAATGTGGCAGAGACTTATTGAATGGCGAAAGCAGCCCGTTATTGTTAGAATTGAAAAACCTACAAGGTTGGATAGCGCGCGGAAGCTAGGATACAAAGCCAAGCAAGGCTTCGTTATATCTAGAGTTAGGATGCGACGGGGGGGATTGAGAAGAGCTAGACCCAGATCTGGCAGAACACCGCGACGTATGGGGTCTGCCAAGTACAAACCTGCAAAAAGCTTAAGGCTGCTAGCTGAAGAAAGAGCAGCGAGAAAGTTCCCAAACTTGGAAGTTCTCAATTCTTACTGGACTGGAGAAGATGGACGCTACAAATGGTACGAGGTAATTCTGGTTGACCCTATGCACCCTGTCATCAAAACAGACAAGGACGTTAACTGGATTTGCGAAAAAGTCCACAAAAGGCGTGTTTTTCGGGGATTAACGAGTGCAGGGAAAAAGGTGAGAGGACTTCGCCACAAAGGCAGAGGCGCAGAAAAGGTGCGTACTCGTAACAGATAGACAACCGCGATATTGTTTGCATGCTTCGTTGCTTTCGTCTAATCTCATTTTATCGAAGCCGAGCAAATCAGCAAGGAGCTAGCGATCGGACGTCCACTCAATACGTGTGAGTTAACTATATAATGTTAAAACCTTACGAATGCCCGCCACTGAAACGTGGTATTTGACTCCATTGCTCTTGACAGCTTGCACATACCCAAGTTCCGCCAGTTTCCGCAAAAACTCTCCAATAGTAGAAACCTCTTTATCTGTCCACTTGGCAATCTCTTCGACCTTGAGCGATCTTTCAGCGTTGATGGCGCCAACATTATGCAACATGCATAAAAACCGAAACTCCTCAGGCAGTTCTGGGCGGGGCGAAACAGGGGGATACCTGCTCATATCCTATTCTTCTCCTAAAACCCTCTTATAAACTTCAACCGTCTGCTTTGCAACGGCTTGCCAACTAAACCGACTCTGAACAGTGCTATATGCGTTTTTAACCAGCCAGTCCCTGTACCCTGAATCAGAAAGAACGCGTTCAACACCCCATGCAATAGAGTCAACGCTACGGGGATATACATACACGCCAGTCTTATCGTGTTCCACCACCTCTGCTAGACCGCCAACTTGGCTGACCACTACAGGTACGCCTGCTGCCATACCTTCCAACGCCACGATGCCAAACGGCTCATAGACAGAGGGAACAACCATCACGTCTGCGCTTTTAGTTAAAGCTACTAAATCATCATCAGAAATGAAGCCTGTAAAGTTGATCCGCCAATGCTGTCCTGACCGGTCAGCCAGCCACTCCAGATGCCCCCGCATCCATCCTTCACCAACAATGACGAATTTTGCATCTGGGAAACGCCAACCAATCCGAGGCACTGCTCGAATTAAATACTCAACTCCCTTTTGTGGTACGAGCCGACCTACAAATAGCACCATTTTCTCATGGTCTCCAACGCCAAAACGTCTTCTAACGGCCCAACGGTCCGCATCCACATTATACTTCTCTACATCAATTGCATTGGGAATGACGTCGACATCCTCTCCTGGCATCTTAAAATGATTGCAGATTTCACCCTTCATGGAATTACTAGTCACAATTATGCGAGCTGCTTCATAGCACGCCCACCACTCCATTCCATCGATCATATAGGAATCAGGATGATGCAAACTTGACCGACCTTCCTCTGTGCTGTGCATTGTACATATCAAGGGTTTGTTCATGAAGTGTTTGAAGCCGATACCTGCGGGCGCTGCAAGCCAATCATGAACGTGAATCAAGTCAAAATCAAAATCTCGTTCCGCCGTGGCCAAGCGTTTTTCCAAGAAATGATTGAATAGAAACGCCCAAACGAGGAAGTTTGGGTGACCTACTTCTGTTTTTGAGCGGTAAATTTTGAAGCTCTCAATTTCCTCGTAATCCGGAGCCCCTGGAAAATCTAATGTGACGACACCCACATCGTGGCCATCCTTCGCCAACGCTTTTGCCAATCCAAAAACATGACGAGCAATTCCACCTACAATGCGAGGAGGAAACTCCCACGATAGTAAACATATCTTCATGAATCACACGTTATCCTTACCAGCTAATGCCCCAAGCTGCTTTACTCTTGCATCAACAGCCATAACAAGTTTTCTCCGAAGTTTCTCACCAATAAATTTCATTCCAGAAATAGATTTTACGCTTTCAGCCAGTTTTTTGTCTCCTAACACTTGACTCAGCCACCTTTCAAAGTCACCTCTTTCTGTGTGATACTGAAGTGACTGCCAGGGGACACTACTAAGTGTTTTAGCGAATTCGGCCAGATCATAGGCCACCCTGTCAGTTGGTCGCGCAAACTCGTAGAAGAATGTGAAGCCTTTGTCTGTCGACAACCGTCGCAAAATCCATTTCGCTGCAAGCTCAGGTTTCTCAAGTTCCCGCAAAATTCTTGCTTCAAAATCAGAAATCACGTTAGAAAATGAAACAAAAGCGTCAATTGGGTTTCCCGATGGATTGAAGTAGCAATGTACGTCGCCAGGTCCTCCACCTTTGACACTCATGTAGTAGAGGTGATCGCTCATCTGGAAATAACGCCAAAGCCTTATCCAAAATTTGTCTCCTAAGCCCTTCACAAAAGGTTCTAATCCTTTCAAAACCTCGTAGGAGACTCGCTGCATGGGATTGTCTAACCAAGCGCTTGGGTCACGTTCAAGATCAGCCCAAGATACGGTGTTATATTCGTGAACATCAATCTCGCCGACTGGTTGGTGGAAACGTATCACTTCAGAGGGAGTGCGCCAATGTAGGTGCTTCCATTTGAGCACTTCGCTTGGCAACCACCTAAGAAATTCGTGAATTCCACTCTCAGGCCAGTGGTGTTCTCCGAAAGTTTCATAATCAACGAAAATAATAACCGTTTGTCCTTGCGCCGTTGCAAGCCAGCTCCCATATTTCTGAGCTGTCAAGGGCCACTCGTTCCACCATCTCGCGGAGAAACGGAAGCCAATATCATCGGAGAGCCGGTAATTGCGAAGCAAGACAGGAATAGAAGACCCTCTCGCTTTGTATATGAAGTTTGGGCTTCGCCAACGGAGAATTCGTTCTGCGCCTTCCGTTATGATGGCTTCGTAACCTATGTTTGAAATGGTTTTTGCAATAGCATTATTATAGAGACACTCGGTGTTCTCGAAGATCTTTGGTTGACGATTGAACAACCCCTCTATCAACTGTCGATGCATTTTCACTTGGTCAATGAATTCTGACCGGTCAATGCCAAATAGGCTTGCAAGAGAGTGATAGTATGTTTCGCCTAGAAACTCGACACAGTCTGTGTCCGCTAGTTTCTTGAAAGATTCGACGAGTTTTGGATTCCAGCTTTGGCATTGTTCAATAAAGGCCCCTGAGATTCCATAGGAAACCTTGAATTGCTTCCTTTCTCGCGAAAACCTTCTAATCTCGTTGAGTATGATGTTATTTGCTGGAAGATAGCACTTCTTTGCTACACGATCAAAGATGTGTCTATTCAAAGGATTATTAAAATAGAGTTCAAACAGGTCTTCCTTGCTTCTTGGAGGTCGTGTCAACAAATCTGAATGGAAATTGCGATTCAACCTCAGTGGCTGATGGACTTCAAAAATTAAGCAAATATCAGTCAAGGTTGTTTCGACCTGAAAACTCTTTTCAGCTGTTTCACTGTATCATCTCTCCCACTTATTTGGCTTGCTGGCTGAGATTTTTCTTAGAACATCATTTTCAAAAGGTGGTCGCTCTAACAACACATCCTCAACAAATGCTCTTAACGGCTCCGCTACACTCCATGCTTGTGAGATGCAGCCGCCTGGTGAATGAGGCGGGTCACCATCCATAATTTCACTTATCGTTCCGAGTCCAGCTTGCTCCACTTGGTTCTTGAACAACGGCTGAAGGAAGTTGTTAAAAGCATACTTTCTCCATTGGGCGTCGAAGTTCTTCGTTTTCAACAACGCTGTGACGAATGGTCCAATTAGCCAAGGCCACGTCGTGCCATTGTGGTAGGCGTAGTTACGTTCAGCCCAGTTTCCGCAGTATTTTCCACGATATTTCGAGTCGTTCTGTGAAAGCGTTTTCAATCCATAGGGCGACCATAGCTTATCCTGAACAATAGAGACTATTGCTGTCTGCCTTATTCTGTCAAGCATAGAAAAGTCAAGTGAAACAGCCAATATTTGATTTGGTCGCAGTGATGGGTCTTCTATTTCTCCATATCTTGCGTCTAGAAGGCAATTTAGGTTGGGATTCCAGAATTTTTCGCGGAAGCTTTTTGCAGCCTTGTCTGCAATTTTTTTGTATTTCTCTACAAGATCATCGCGTCTCAAATGAGTCGCGATAAGTTCCATAGTTTTCAGTGAATTATACCATAATGCTTGAATTTCTACAGCTTTCCCTTCTCTGGGTGTAACCGGGTTGTTGTCGATCACTGCATCCATCCACGTTAGCTGTGGGGCGTGTACGATCAGTCCGTCATCATCAAGATGTATGTTATTTATTGTTCCTTGTACGTGATAGGTAATTACAGACTGCAACGTTTTCCAAAGCGTTTTCTCGATAAAGTCAAAGTCGCCTGTATATTTAAGGTACTGAAGAACAGCGTTGAAAAACCATAATGTGGCGTCAACCGTGTTGTAGACAGGATCTTCTCCAGCTTTATCTGGGAACCGATTAGGAATGATGCCCTTATGCATGTAATGCTTGAAAGTTAGCAGTATTTCTCGAGCAACATGGAAGCGTCCAAGGACAAGAGAGAGACCTGGCAAAGAGATCAGCGCATCACGCCCCCAATCTTCAAACCAGTGATAGCCTGCAATAACTGTTTTCGTGTTTGTGGAGGTCCGATTTACGATAAAGGAATCAGCAGCTAAAACAAGCCATTTGAGCCAATCTTCTCGAATTATGTGGGGATGTTGATTATAGAGTTCCCTTACGGGTGCGTGTAATCTATCCAGTTCTTTTTGATAAAAGCTGTTGAAATCCCTCAATTCTTCAATTACGGAAGAGTGAACATTTTCTGCATCCTCTTCATTTTTATCAGCCGTTGCAATTATGCAGAATCTTGATTTTGTGTCACGTTCGATTTCATTTTCGAAATGCCCAGGGATGTAGCAATCGTCGAAGTAGCTGTTTCCTTGGGATTTGTCGGTTCTGAAAAGCATTCTTTCAATCCATGTTTTCCCCTCAGCGATGTATCGTCCATGAGTCGAGGACATGATCAAAGTTGAGTCCGGTTGCATAGTGAGTTTTGTCTTCTCAGAGTTCGTGCTTTGAAAGAAGCTCTGGTCAATCGCGTCTTTATCCGTAACGGCATGGAAATGTCTGAGATTGACGAGAGGCGAGACACGCAAAGTTGTTTTCGAGGGAGATTCAACGTCGAAGCAAACAACTGTTGCGTTTTTCTCAGAGGGCATTAGAATTGTCTTGCGAAGTTTTGCCTTTCTCATGCTGTAAATAAATGTGGGAAATGGAAACCTTGAGAAGCTTTCGAGATATTCATAGCCTTTAGGGTGTATGCCATGACTAAATTCATTAGCGCCCAGATGGTAGATTTCATCCCCAACGAGGAGCTGTTCATCAAGCTTTGAGAGTACAACTCGCCTGTCCACAGGAGGATTGAAAGAAGCCACCAAGACTCCATGGTATTTGCGAGTATTTATCCCTAAAACCGTTGAAGAAGCGTATCCCCCTAAACTATTTGTCACAATCCACTCCAATCTTAGAGCTTCTTCCAGATTTGAAAGTGGTTGGCGGTGAATTGTGATTTGAGGTAAACTAATTTTCACGCAGCTTCAACCTCTAGGTTTGTATAATTTTGCGACATTCTCATCACGGCTGACACCAAAGTATTTGGCTACGGGATTGCACTTGGTCCTCAGGAGCAAAGCATGAGGTTGCTTTAATCCTACCTCTGTCAGGGTTTCAGCGTATGCCATGCCCTTGGCAATAATAAAATCAGCTTCCTTGTAGGCCTTAATGAACTCCTTGGAGCGTTCCTCTGGTAAAGGCAGGCCCACAGCGTCGGCTCCAGTAGTGATAATGGCATCAGCTACCTCCTGCATGTTCACGGCGTCTGCATCCGCCAAAGTGGCATCATTCAGAATAGGCCCCGCTTTAACTACAACTATAACTTTTGCACTCAAACTTTTCAATTCGGAAATTAAGAGCTTATCAAACGCGATTTCGCCAGCATTATCCGCTAAAAAAAGGATTTTGTTCGCTTTATTGGCTTCTTGGTAAATCTCTGATATGTCATCAACTGCTAACTCCTTCTCAGCGCTTTCAATCAATTGTTTCAATTTGTTGAAATCTACTTCATGTCCCGGAATGTCAAACTCGATAGTGTTACCGACAATCGCAATAAGACTTGCTTTTCTGAATCTTTGTTTCTGTGAAGCTTCCTGGCTAACCAAGTTCCTCAGTGAAGGTAGTAGATTGAGAGCTACTTGGTTGCTGGCACGTTTTTTCTCCCTGTAAATGTCTAGAGTACCGGAGATTTTCTTGATCATTCGATCCCGCATCGTTCCAAGAATCGCCGCAACTGCGTTTGGATTAAACTCTTTTGCCATATATTCCAAGAGCGTTGAAGCTGCGGCGAATTGAAGAGAGGGATTCTGAGTTGCTCCCACAATCTCCAAGTAACCACGATGTATCATGCACGAGAGGCATTCGATTTCTACTTTCAAGAACCAGCACCATCAGACAGTCGTGGCTGCTTGAGCAAAATCTAGAAGCACTTTTTTCGGTTCTTTCGCTTTTACAATGCCGCTAGCAACAAGAACGCCTTTAGTACCTAGTCTTAGAGCTGCAGTTACATCATCACCTTTCGTGATGCCAGCGCCACATAGAATGATAACTTCTGGATTTATTTGCTTGACAAGGGTTTCCGTTTTGATGATGATTTCGGGTTTAGCTTGTGATACAGGTGTGCCCGTTCCAATTAGTTCAGGAGGCTCTATAGCGATAAAATCTGGCCTTAATGCGGCGGCAGATGCGCTGACCTTTGCGTTGTTTGTGCAGACCACTGATGCTAATTGCATGTCCCTAGTCATTTTGACGGTGGCGTCGATTTCCGCTAGTTTCAAACGACGTTCCGAATGGTTGATCAATGTTCCCACCACACCTGCTTCTTTCACAGCTTGAGGCAAAATGTGACCTGTGAAACTTCCTGGCCATATTGGATCAACATGTTGTGCAAAAATTGGCAAAGAGGATTTCTGGGCGAGCTGCTGTATATCTGTATATTGGGGGGCTAGTCCAATACATACGTCTGTTTCAGCACTTACGCTTTCCGCCATATTGGCTAGCTCTAAAGCTTTCTTTCCCATTGCTTGTGTGTACGCTTTGAAGTTAACGAGAATCAGGGGCGTCCAAAGCGTGTTCAAATTCATTGCCACCGTGTATAGCATATTGGAGTTCGTTAAAAACAGTTATGCCAATCTACTCTTGCTTTTCTGCTACGTAGTAATATTCGCCTATTTTGTGCTGATACCTATCGGTTCTCGACCCTTCTTTGTTCACTCTCGGTCGCTTTGTGGTTGGGTCTCTCCTGAATGTAACTTCCATCTTCTTTAGGAAAGCATTCATACCTTTTCTAAGCGTCGTTGGAGGATTAGCAACACCTCTTACACCTGGCTCTCCTTCAAAAACCATTAAGCAGTCAGCAATGAAGTCTTGCGCAACCACATCGTGTTCCACAATAAACGCAGTCGCCTGTTTTTCCTCAATAAATCTTCTGATGGTGCGCGCCATGCTTAAACGTTCTTCAACATCTAGGTAGGCGCTTGGCTCATCAATCAGATAAAGCTGAGCTTCTTGAGAGAGACAGGCTGCGATGGCGACTCGTTGGAGTTCGCCCCCGCTCAGTTGACCGACCATTCGATCCAGCAATTCTTCCACATTAAGAGGTCGTAACACTCTGCTTTGATACCAGCTTGCTGAAAAATGCGCCTGTTTAATGCTTCTTAATAGTGTTTCTACTGTGCCATCATACTCTGCAGAAATATATTGGGGCTTGTAGCTTACTGCTAATTTGCAGAGTGCAGCATTTGTTTCATCATCAGGCTTTTCAATTCCCGCTAGAAGCTTTACAAAAGTCGTTTTTCCAATTCCATTTGGACCCACAACTCCAACAACTTCGCCTCTTTTGACTTCCCCACATTCTACATCTAGCTTGAATCCCTCGAATGTTTTCTTCATTTGGTTCCATTCAAGAATGGCTTCACCACCTGCTTCACTTATAGTTGGAGGCTTTACGTGGAAAATTATCGGTTCGTCCCTGAATCGAATGTTTTCGTCTGGAATATAGCCCTGCAAGTATATGTTGATGCCTACACGTACACCATGAACATGGGAAACAACGCCATAAACACCCGATTCTCCATAAAAAACACAAATTTGATCTGACAAATAATCAATCACAGCGAGGTCGTGTTCGGCAACAACAACATTTTTATCTTCTTCTTTCAAGCTTCGTATTGCACGCGCAACTGCCAGACGCTGCTTCACATCTAGAAAGCTTGAAGGCTCATCAAAAAGATATACATCAGCGTCCTTAAGTATAACGGCAGCAACAGCGACTCGTTGAAGCTCGCCACCGCTCAAAACATCTAATTTACGAGTCCAGATCTGCTTTAGCTGAAGCTGTTCTGCAATTTTTCTAAGTCTACCTCTTTCATCAAGTTTTTCTAGCAATTCACACACTTCGCCAGAGACGACTTGTGGAATCCTGTTCACATACTGTGGCTTGTGTGCAACCTTCAAATTATTCTCACTTAGCTTTAGGAAATATTCCTGCAAAGTTGAGCCTCTATAATGCTTAACTATGTCTGTCCAACTCGGTGGACTGCTGTAGTTTCCAAGGTTTAATCTAATTTCACCAGATAAAATCTGAATTGTAGTGCTCTTCCCTATCCCATTTTGACCTAATAAGCCAAGAACTACACCTGGCGACAGGATAGGGAGACGAAAGAGTTTGAAGGCATTGGGTCCAAAACGGTGACTAGATTCTACTTCAAGCTCGTCGGGTAAATTCACTATTGTGAGCGCGTTAAACGGGCACTTCTTGACACAAATGCCACAGCCTACACACAACGATTCAATAACTTTGGGGTGGCTTTCTTCAAAGACTATTGCTTCTACATTGCTCCTTACTTTTGGACAAAAGTGAAAACAGATTCTATCACACCGCTTGGGTTTACATCTATTTGCGTCAAGTACTGCGATGCGAACCATGGTCGTACCCATTTCCTAACGATAAATTTTGATTCATTAGAGTGGAAAACAGGGAATTAATAAAAGTTGAGTACACCTATAAAGACAACACAGAGAATAATTGGGAAAAATACGCTGCAAAAAATCCATCAAACTGATTGGGATCTAAACGTCACCACTCGTCTTCATCTTCCTCGTCATCCCAATCTTCCTCCTCCCATTCATCTTCCTCGACCAGAGACTTCACCTCCAGAAAAAATCTCAAACCATGTGACTCGTTCTTTTCATGTTAGACCTTCTAGGAAGAAGGTGGTCTTTTAAGCGTTTCTGCTTTAAAGAAGGTTTTAGGACTAGAAGTCGTTGGAGTCATATAGGCCCAACACATATGAGGCGAATTATGCGCAGCCCCGATCCTTCCGCGGGGATCAATAGCGATTAAGCCCATTTGATTAGCGGTATTCTTTATTCTTCGGTTTACTTCTTTGATTGAATTTGCTGCAGCTTCTTGCGGCGTATGTCCTCTACGCATTTGGTCACATGCGCTCTTTGCTAGAACTAATCTGATGGCTATTTCTCCTATTCCTGTGGCTGAACAGGCGCCTGCTTCATTATCTGCGTAGTTGCCGCACCCTATCAGAGGGGAGTCTCCTATACGCCCTGGAATTTTCAGCGAGAGTCCACCTGTTGATGTAGCTGCTGCTACATTGCCCTTTTTGTCAACTGCAATCCCACCAACTGTGTCCAAACTCAAGAGGTTTTGATTGGTTCTCAATAGTTTAGACAATTTTTGCAAATAGCTTAGCTCACTCCGCTCGATCTTCTCCTTCAACTCACGCCAGTATTTCTCTCTGAGATCAGTGTGCGGGTCTTGACGTTTCAGATTGAAAGCTGCCGCAAGTTTTGCAGCGCCTCGTCCTACTATGAAAACGTGGTCCGTGTTTTCCATGACTATTCGGGCTAAGTGTACAGGGTTCTTAACGTCAGCTATTAATCCGACAGCTCCTGCAGACAATGTTTTGCCATCCATTATAGAGGCTTCCATTTCAACACTTCGGGTGAACGTTAACGATGAGCCTATTCCAGCGTTAAAAACTTCGTTGTCTTCCATAGACATAACTGCGGATTCCACCGCATCAAGGGCGTTTCCACCACCTTTCAGAATGTTGAATCCCAGTTTCGCTGCTCTATTGACGCCTGCAATGCCCTTTTCTCGCCTTTCCAAGCGCCATTCTCCAGCGCCTCCATGAATAACTAGTGTTGGTCTTTGCGGTTTCAACTCTCAAGCCTTGAGGATTTTTAGATTAGCTACGAGCATTTTAACATTTAAAGGCTATGCTCATGGAAACATCTAATAGTTATGTCACGTCTTATTTCGTGGGATGATGTGAGGCGACGGCGTGGAGCCTTCTCGCAGTGACGCGCCTACTTGCTGACCATATTGCTCTATTGCGCGCGCTCGGGGAATCATTAGGTTGCATGCAGCATGTGTGATGTGGACAAGCGAGTGCTGAAAGCTTCTCAGGAGAACCTTAGAGCTGCTGCAAAGATTGTCCAGAAAGGCGGGCTAATTGTTTATCCAACTGAAACTGTCTATGGACTGGGATGTGATCCCTTCAATTGTGATGCTGTTGAGAGGCTTACCAGAGTTAAGGGTCGTCGGGATAAGGCTTTGCCTATCCTTGCACACAATATAGTTGAGGTGGAGAGAGTTGCAGAGCTTTCTGATGATGCAAGGAAGTTTAGCGAGCGGTTCTGGCCCGGACCTCTTACACTAGTACTCCCAAAAAAGGCTCTTCCTGACGTTGTGACTTCTGGGTTAAAGACTGTCGGCATAAGGATACCTGACCACAATGTTGCACTTGAGCTTGTGCGGCTCTGCGGAGGTCTCCTTGTTGGCTCCAGTGCTAACAAAAGTGGGAGTATCCCTCCTTGCTCTGCTGTTGATGCATATCACCAGTTGGGCGATGTAGTAGATATGGTCCTTGATGGAGGATCAGTGGAGTTTGGTGTTTCTTCAACTGTAGTTGATCTGAGCGGTGATGTGCCTAGGTTGCTGCGGAGAGGGGCTATCGGTTTTAATTGTATCTTGCAGTTTTGGAATACAGACCTCTGATTCAGAGGCTAGACTCCTATCCTCAATGCGCTGTTAAGCAAACACCTTCAATCAGGCCCTTTCCCGCTTGGAAGATAGCATTTCAAATGTACTCGACGCAGTTTTTTATGTGTGTGCACAAAGCATCTCTGCCAAGGAAAAAGATTTAGGTGAGATAGTTTATTCAGATTGGTTAGGAGATTTTTCCATGTCGGAAAGAGAAGTGATTGACAAGATTAAAGAAAGGCAAGGAGTGTTCGACACAGTTCAAAACGTATTCACTGGTGGCTATGGGACAAAAGAAGATTTGCGTGAAGTAGACAAGAAGCTCCGTGATTTCTATTATGCTGACTTCAAAGCTCTACGACATAGGTGGGAAGAAATATCTCTGGCGGCTCTGAACGCTGAGCAGAAAAGCATGGGCGATGACCTTAAGAAGGTTCTCCAAGTTATTGACAGAGTCGCTGAAAAAGTTCACCATGGCGACTATGGATACTCCGGATTATGGGATCGGAAAGGAAGTATAAGAGAGAAGGAGCTTGCTCGAATATTTAATTTTGACAAGGCCTTAGATTTGGACCTTCAAGGCATAGTTAAAGCTGTCGCAGAATTGTACTCAGACAGTGAACTCGAGAAGTGGAACGAGTTGAACACTAAGATTAGGAACATCAAGTCTCTAATACTCGACTTCGAATCGAAATGGAATGAAAGAGAAGAGAGTTTCAGACCTTTGGAGATGTAGATTTAATGCCAATTATTGATAAGGTTGCTTGGGATTTTGCAGGAGAAGAAGATATCGCCTATAGATTTCCCAATCTTTCCTTGAAATATGGGAGCCAAGTGATTGTTAAAGAAAATCAATGGGCAGTCTTCTTCCGGGATGGCAAGGCTTATGATATTTTTGGACCTGGTAGGCATACGATCACGAGTAAGAATGTTCCTCTTTTGACTGGCGCCTTGAAAGTGCTAGGAATTATTGGTGACATCTTTGAATGTTCGGTTATTTTCATTAGCAACAGTCAATTCCGAGGCAACTTCGGCGGTACAGCATACTCTGCTCCTAGCGGCGATATAAAATATCAGGCTGAGCTTGGATTCTACGGGTACCTTCTCTACAAAGTCGAGGATCCCAAACTCTTTGTCGTAGAATTCTTTGGCAACCGTGGCGCAACTGACACTCAAGACATTGAAAACTATATTCGAGGATTCATAAACGAGCGGATCATCGACCAGTTTGGAAACTTCGACATATTTACTGTCGTCAAAAGCATGGACATCACAACTGACAAAGTCGCTCTAAAAATAAGTGACGAAGCCGCTCGTATCGGTCTAAAAGTTGTGGACTGCATATTCGAAGGTGTAAAGATCCCTGAAGAGGCTAGGCGCTTTGCTTCGGAACTTGGCGCTCAAGCCATGACCATGCAATACATGAAAGAAACAGCCAGCGAACTGAAAGGTTCAGCAGGAGGAGGAGCAGCTGCAGCAGGCGTCGGAGCAGGTCTGGGCTTAACTATGCCTTATATAATGGCTCAGCAAATGCAACAAGCTCAAGCAGGAAAACCGCAAGAAGTAGTAATCTGCCAGAAATGCAGCGCAAAAAACACAGCGGGAATGAAATTCTGTGGAAACTGCGGAACAAACCTACTTCCAACACCTAAAGTTGCATGTAGTGAATGCAAAGCAGAAAACCCTACAACCAATAAGTTTTGCGGCAACTGTGGCAAAACATTACTCAAAGCAACCGCTGACACAGAAATCACTTGCCCCAAATGCAAAACCGAAAATCCTACTGGAACAAAATTCTGTGGGAACTGCGGAGAAAAGCTGTCCAAATAACTCTCACTTTTTTGCTCCATAATCGCGCGCACAAAACAAACTGGGTGATTAGCGCACCAAAAGACTGAATAAAGCATCCTTTCCATTCTCCGCTGGTTGTCTTGAAAGCAAGAATCACAGCGGGTCTCTCAAGTTTTCAATTCATGGCTATGGCACGACGAGGCTTATTTTACACATTCCTATCCCTATACCTGAGAGTTGACCTCGGGCTCTCTGTCACAGAGACAACATTGCTTGCGAGCCTCACAATGATAGCCAATAGTCTTTCTCAAGCATTTGTGTGGGGCAAAATCTCTGATAAATATCAAGCACGCGCAATCCTAGTTGTCGTCGGAGAAACAATCGCAGCTTTTGGCTACATTGTTGTCTACTTTGTTCACGTCCGCCTGTTTAACACGGTAGGGTCAAGTGCTGCGGCATACAGTATAATTGCAGGGCTTTCACTGCTTGAGTTTTTTTGGTCGATGAGCAATCTCGGGTGGAGTGCACTTATCTCAGATCTTTCCACGTCCAGAGAAAGGGGACAACTGATGAGCATCATATATAGTGTTGGCGGCGTTGGCCGAATAATTGGGATCTCCGTCTCAGGATTGCTCTATAACTATGAAGGCGAGGGCGGAGGCTTCAGAAATGGAGTCTTGTTCTTTTTTGCCTCGGGGATCATGCTTGCTAGTGCAGCTGTAATTTGGCTTGGGACGCGCTCCACGGTAGAGATCGACGAAACGAGGCACGCGGGTGCAATAGACGGAAATGTTGTTAGACACAAGGCGGTGAGACCTACCAGCTATAACCCTGGGAATTTCTACTGGTTTCTCACTTCTATTTTCATTGTTGGGTTAGGCATCTACTCAATCCTGCAAATACTGATACTTTACGTCGCTTTAGACTCCCCAATAGGAGCTAATTCTCTCGGCATTTCCATGATTCGCAATTCAGCTTCTATCGCTTCTATTATAACCAGCTTGTTAGCGGGGCACTTTGCAGATAGAGTTGGAAGAAAGAAGGCTTTAGGGTTGGGGCTTTCACTCGCCGTCGTTACTCCTCTCCTATATGTATTCGCACAGAACCCGCTTCAGATGATAATGGTTAACAGCCTGACCGGGATCTCGACAGCACTCATTAATGTTGTTGGATATTTATTGGCATCCGACATCATTCCTGCAGACCAGAGAGGAAGACTTTTTGGGCAGTACAACGCAGCCACTCACATATCCTTTGGCATAGCAGGCACCGCGATAGGAGGTCCAATTGCTGACTACTTAATCAGTTCGGGAGCGACGCAAGCAACTGCTTATGTTGCTACTTTTCAAGTTGCGTCCGCAATTAGTGTTATTGGCACAATCACTTTTATGTCAAAAGTCAAGTCGAGCGTGTGTACTCAGAATTCCGTGGATTGAGTGACCTGAAGCATCTTTGCCCGCGCTATGATTCAATCAAATGTGCACTTTCAGAAATCAGTTTTCATCAGAGAAAAATAGCCGTGTCTGCCCCATCGCATGTACATCCAACCTTCTAATCTTGGCAACGATTGGAAAGTCATTTACGATCCTTCCTGAAACGAGACAATTATAAGGGGGGAGATCTCGGGCTACGGATTTGATGGTTTCAGAGTCTACTCTTGATGCTTTAGACACGGTTTCCAAGTCATGCTCATTTGTAAAGTTAAAAAGGAACAGGTTGTCAGCCTGACGGTATATGTTCTCTCGAATAGTGTCAGGTTGGTTTGTGATGAAAGTTGTGAATACTCCAAAATGCCGCATCCTGGTTACAATGTCGTCCCAATAGGTCTCTTTCAAGTAGAGATGAGCCTCCTCGGCGAACAGAAAGACAGCCCGCAACTTCCAATTTGATAATAATTCTAAAAGCTTTCCAAGTAAGAATTCCACTACAATAAGCCTGTCAATGTTTGAAGTATCACGGAGGTTGATTACTACCACACCACCTACACGAGCCAGGTCTAGCGCCTCTCCTAACGAGGTTATCTGTGTTGAATTGTCGGTAAACAGGCCTGAATTCAATAATGTATGGTATCTGGAGTACAGTGCGTCTCGAATATGCTGATTACATTTCCAATTTCTTATTGCTTCACCTAACTCATGCATTGATAAAGCATTTTGCTGTAAAAGGTAATGCCATATGCGCCTAAATTCTCTGGCAGATGTCCCGGGTAAGTGGAGCGCATTAATGAGAATGCTGAGCATCACTCGAAGCTCCATCTGCCCTAGAGTAATTTTAAGATTTTGCCTAGGATTTAGAACGTGGATCTTCTCTAGAAATTCGTTTGGTTTTCCATCATTGTTGTGACTAAGTCTAGTATACTCTCCATTAAGATCGAGAATCACAACAGGCGCCCCGTGGCTCGCCAAACTGAGCGTCAGAAGTTTGGATATGTGGGATTTGCCAGTTCCCTTCTTTCCTGTGATGATATTAAGGCTACCATCTAAAGCCCGCACATCCACGTTGAGTTGCTTTTTCTCCGCTGTTTCTCCCAGATGAATTGAATATCCATTGTTAGTTCCAGCCTTGGTCAGCAATCTTTCAATGGAAAGTTTCTGGACTTTAGCGCGAGAACGATGTGGAAGCCATGAACTGGCAAAAACTAGGTCGCCACCGTTTTCTGTGGCTCTGATTTTGCAGATCAGCAGCCGCGCATCTTGGATGTAGGCAATGTGTGTTGCCACTTCAAATGGATCCACGTCTTCACCCTGTATGTATGAGTCACCGTCGTAGTGTCGAAGAAGCTCTTCCAAGATGCCTGGAACGTTGGCATATTGGATATCTATGACTTGGACGATTAGGCTTTTCCCAATTTGAGAATCTCCGATGGTCAGATAGTCGCCTTTCTCAACTCTTTCGTTGGGAAAGCATACAATTTGTATGGTCGAGCCTTCTTTTCGATAGAGACGCAAGACACTTAGCCCTCTGCGCCTTTTCCAAACCGACCAAAGAGTAGTCGACGAATGTTTGGCCGAGTGACGATTTTCATGTTGCTTTCCAGAGCAAAGCACCTTTGTATCCCTATAACTTCGTTTGCAGTAAATGTGGAAAATATGTGAGCCAATCGAAGAGTTTCTGGATAGCTTTGGCGGATCAAATCATCTCCAAGCAGATTCTGAACTGCCTCAACCGCTCTTTTATGAGATAGCTCTTTATCTACATCTAAGCGGAAAGCGCAACTTCCAGCACTCAATTTTGTGACATACACACTGCCCAACAGACTCATTGAACCAGCCATCATGGAATGGTTTCTTATTTTGAGCAGGCATGGAGGGGGCTGTCTCCATATAAAATCTGTGATTCTACGACCATGAAGAAGCAACCTTGTCATCTTTGAAAAAGCTAAGATAGTATTCTTGCGACTTCGAGCTTCTTTCAGTAATTCTTCTACAGAATGCTTCGGTACATCGAAAGGGCCGACCACTAGGCTTCCATCCCAAAGAATCAAGCTGTCATGTGTTGTTTGAATCACAAATGCTTGTATCCAGCGCTCAAGCAGAGTTGTCAGTTTGGTCTGAAGGTGAATGAAGCTCGGCATAAAGTCTTCATGCACGACTGCGGCTCTATTGCCGCTGTGGAGAAAACTGCAAATCTCATTCTTGTTCCTCTCAGTGATGTGAAAAGGAAATGGACCTAAACGCAGATAACGATAGCGTTTCGCTTGTCTCCATACAATAGCACCTCGTATAGCAAGCAGTGTTCCTCTTTCAGTTTCGCCAATTCTTATACTTGAAGCATCAATTGCCACTATGCGCGTCTGCAAGGCATTTGGCTTCAGCTTCACGAGGTTTGCTGTGCGGAATTGTCTATCACCTCTCGGCAATGTAGATTGGTAAGGTGGCCCCTTTCCAAGGGGTGGATGAAATTTTTCTAGCTGTTTCAGAGAACGCATGCTCAATTCTATTAGCTGCTGGGGGAGCAACAAATTTTCTGGAGGGAGTGGAAAATTATATTTTGGTGTTATTGTTATAGGGAATTGTGCATTCACCAAGATTCACCAATATCTATTTGGTTGGATCTTCTTGGTATTTAAGTGTTGCGCAATAGCAACTTGCGCAATTCAATAAGCATTTGGTGAAGACGATGACAGGAGAAGCAGCTAGTGGTGAGCGTGTGCATATCAAGCTCCGCGTAGGAGATGTAGACGTGGAGGTGGAGTGCGGGGTAGGGGAAGTGGGAAATGTTGTCGATGAAGTCTTGAGAGCATTGGCTCAGCAGAAGGAAGTAATTGGTAGTCACACTAGCTCTGAAAGGACTGGCAGCGGAATTAATGTGGGCGGTCGAGGAGAAACTTGCAAAGGTATTATATTGAACCTGTGGAGGGCAAGTTGGTTTGAATTGGGACGGGCCCTGGGCGAGGTTCATGGAGAAATGGGGCGAAGTGGATTTCACTACGATCGCACAGCAGTGGCGCATGCATTAGTGGATCTAGTTCGGGAGGGAGTCTTGACACGTGTGGGAAGGCCCCGACGGTACAGATACGTACAGAAACGGCCTCCACCAGGCGTAAGTGCTAAGAAGAAGGAGACTTAAAATTTGGCTTGTATTGACACAGCCCGCAAATAGGTGAATCTACAAGCAAAAAGGCTAAAAGGCAGACAAGATTTTTTGCAGCGTCTTTTCAACTGTATCGCTGACTTCCCTAACTTCTCTACTTAGACCTTCGCCAAAATCGGTTCTTCTCGGTTGCACAATTATCAAGGCAATTTTTGTATCGATTGCCCTCTGCAGATATTCGCAAAAAAGCCTTAGAGGAAGAGCATGGGTTGAAATTGTGGTAGTGATTGGACCTAAAGCTTCACTTGACTCTAAAAACTTAACACTGGCTGGTGCCAAGCCAAGCAATCCCGCATCGATAATTAGAATGTGCGTTGGACGAAACTTGGTGATGGTGTCAATGAAGCTTTCTGGAACAGTTTCGCTCTCAATCAACATGACCCGATCAGAGGTGTTTTCCCTTACGTTTCTAACAATTTTGACACCGACAAAATCGTCTCTGCGAAGTTCATTGCCGATCCCAACTACTACCAGTTTTCTTGCATTTCTCAACCACTTCCGCAACATGGACTCAATGGTATCTCTTTTTTTGCTCATACCTCCATTAACCTCCTGTCTAAGCAATTTTCTTCTGAGTCCCTTTAGTGTCCCTGACACTCCCACCACTCGAACAGCAATGCGCTTTCCATTAATCTCCGTAATAGAGGCGACAGCGGCCCAAACCAAGCTCAAAGCCTTATGAGAGCATCGAATTATGAATATCCCACTTTTTCCATCCGAATCCACCAGAACCAAACCAGTTTGACTTGCCCCATGCTCCCCAAAAAGCTGATACACGGCACTCCAAACGGTATGCATAAGATCGTCGGGATCAAGAAATCGTCGGCCCTCAGCCTTCAAAGCTAAGTAACGCCTTCTCAGTCGCCGCAATTCCTCCCCTTCCTCACCACACGTACGCCTCTTGACACATAGTCAGACCCAAGTTTCCCTCGATTTCGCGTTACGATAGCTTGGGGCGCAACGGAAATCGCATTCAAAGCGGTCGCATCGTTCATCCCAAATAGAGCAGCAAGGCTCACAAAGTCGTGTCGACTACGAAGTCCAAACTCGTCAATAGCTCCACTGCAAATCACAATGGAGACGCCGACCCTTCGTGCAATCTCTGCTTCCCTCCACAAACAAGATAGCAAACGTGCTCGAGAAAAACCCCTACAGCCTAAAAGCAAAGCCATATTAACCTCCAGCGCAGCAACGCTCTGTGAAGCTAATGTTGCTTCAGCCAAATCAAAAAACCGCCTGTGAGAATTACGTGAGGAAAAGACAAGCAAATCAACGCGATGATCCTTAGCAGCTTGTCGGGCAATTGATTTTGAAGAGCAGTTCACCGCCACTAAGTCAAACCTTCGTCGAAATAACCTCAAGCTTTCCAACAGATCTTTTGACGACTTTGGCGCCAGATCTATTCTAGTAGCCAAGTCAATGCAGCTGTCTCTACAAAGTCTATGCAAGAAGTTAATTGTTTTGTGCCTAGGTCTGAAAGGCAATGAAACTCCGATCAAATTACAGCCCAAGCTTGACGCTTTGCGAATAATTCTCTCTAACTCCTCCTTGTCATCCAGGTTTGGACATACGTGAAGATCAGCAAACTGCTTCATGACATTAACCCAAGTTCCCTGCAGAGTTCAATGATGCTTCGATTATCTTTCCGCTTGAAATGAATGCGTATGTGAATTGGATCGGCTCTATAGAGCCTCATTTGATTTTCAACTGCTGCTTGCTTGTCAAGACGAAGGTATAAGTTACTCCTCTCAACGAGCAATTTTGCCTCTCGAGACATTGTCTCTTTATCTAGCTCTGAAAGACCTGTAGAGAGCTTTTCAACAAAGGCTTGCAGCACTTCTTTGTCTTTGATTCTTGCTTGAAAAAGGGTTATCAGGTTACCATGGTGCCCTTTAATGGTTTCCTTTGTAAACTTCATCTTATCTTTCCGATCTGGAGGAAACAAGTTGTACACTGCCTTCTTTGTCTTTTCTAGATTTTCGGTGGCGTGAGCTGAGAAGCGCACATCAATATAAACTACAGGAGATGTAACCTTCGCCACCTTAGATTCCTTCTTCTAAACGCGTTCTCGTAGAGATATCCTTTGACGCGGAGACATGTTTTTAGAGGTACCCCGCCTCTTGAACTCCTGTGCAAGCCGCTCCACGTTATCGTCGTGAATTGTGCGTCGTCTGGTGTCAATAGCCAATCCAATGCACAAAGCCTGCTTCACGCTGAGACCCGCCTTCTTCAATTCCTCTCTGCTGAATCCTCTCCCCTCCCGACTTCTACCATCCCTTTTATGCGCGTGCGCGCCAACCCTGCAGTTGCTTGAAGCCAATTCTAATCATTCCACAAAGCATTTTTTATAAGACCTCCATAAAGTTTGCTGCAAAGCTAATAAAAGTATGTTTAAACAAGTCTACGCCCTTATTTTTGGTGTATAGTATGAAATACCAGCGGTGATGCACCTGAAACTAACAAAACCGCCAAGAATAGATGCTTTTGCTGCGAGATTGCTCTACCGGAGCTACTGCATGCGATGTATGCATGCATTTTCGAATACGTCGCTGAGATGGGTGATCACAAATTCTTCCGAAAACGCAAGAAAAGCAGAAAAACCATAGTAATAATAGAAAAGCCCATAGAGACAGATTTATTACCTAGATGTCTATAGCCGTATTTCAAAGGAAGGTTCAACAGTGCGTTGGCGACCTAAACTAGGCTTCAATAATAAGGGGATGCTTTTTTTCGCCCTCTTCTACTCTGTAATTGGTATTGTCAACTTCATAATCGTCGGGATCTATGGGTTAGGTCTCTTTCATGTAGGCTTGGTAGCTGTTTTAAGCTTATTTACCGCCTTTGGACTCTATCGACTTCAAAAATGGTCTCTCTGGTTGGTTGTAGGGCTCTTCTTCATTGGCACAACTTATGGCGCTTTCATGCTTAACGCCCTTTTGAGTAGTTCCATGGCTAACACAAACTTGGGTCAATTACTTGCTGTGGTTGCCTGGCTGATATATATTCTACTCACTTGGATAGCAACGATGTATGTGGTGGCAAGAAGAGCAAACCTAGAATAACATTATTCTATAGGATTGAACAGAAAAACTGTGACCTCTCCTCCCGCCTCTATGAATTGCTGAGTCTCTCTCAATTCCACGTAGCCATCTGCTTTCGCAAGCGTGGTTATTGCACCTGATTGACCTGTAGCCACTGGAAAAGTCAACCATCGATCTTTATGGTCGCGGGATAAGGTGACAGCTATGAAAGTGCGTCGCCCTACCGCTGAAAACAGCCTAACTGCGTTGATCGCCTTTACGATATTGGGGGGCTCTTCTTGTTTTCCCGCAATTTTTAGGAGGATTGGGCGGACAAGCAGATGAAACATCAAAAGTGATGAAGTTGGATGTCCCGGAAGTGAAAAGACCGGCTTTTTCTTGACAATTCCAACTGCAACAGGTTTTCCTGGCTTCACAGCCACTCCGTGAACTACTAAACCCGTTTTTGCAAGTTCAGAGACAATCTCAGGAATCAAGTCTTTTGTTCCAACAGAAACCCCACCCGAGGTTATGACAATATCAGCAGCATCTATCGCCATCTTAACTGTTTTTCTCAGCGATTCAGCATCGTCGCCCTCAACAATTCCAAAATTAATAGGCTCTCCACTACATTCAAGTACTGCTGCAGTCAATGTAGCAGTGTTTATATCATAGATTTTTCCTGGTGGCAAAGGCTTTCCAGGTTCCACAATTTCTGCTCCAGTGGAGATTACTGCAACCTTGGGCTGCTTGAGAACTTTTACTTGTGTGAATCCTAACGCCGCCAATACACCTAGTTCCCTAGATGATAGTGCAGTACCGCTTTTCAAAACAGTTTCATTTTTTCGAATGTCGGAGCCCCTCATCATTACGTTTTCGTTCTGTGCCACCGATCTATAGATAAGTAACTTCCCCTTCTCCTCGGTTGTTGTGTGTTCAAGCATGACTACTGCGTCGGCGCAAGCAGGCAAAGGTGCGCCAGTCACAATTTCAGCAGCATTGCCATTTTCAATTGTTAGCGGCGATATTTCCCCCACATCAACACGACCTATTAGCTTCAACAAAGTTGGATTGTCTTCCTCAGCACCGACGGTGTCTTTTGATATAACAGCGTATCCATCGACCGTTGAACGATGAAATGGTGGAACTGGCATGGGTGAAACAATATCCTCAGCCAACACGCGTCCAACAGCCTTTGACGATGAAATCTTTTCGATGCCAATTGGTTTGGTGGAGACCGCACCTGCGATTTTCTCTTTCGCTTCATCTAAACTAATGAGTTTCCTAAACATCTTCTATTCACTCAATAAAACATCAAAAAGATGAACGGTGACTTGCTCATTTTCTTTCAAACCTTCCCTATCTTCAGGAATGATGACATAGCCGTTGGCGGACGTCATTGTAGTGATGATGCCAGATCCCTTTATGCGAATAGGCTGAGCGAAAAATTGATCATCCTTTTCTATAACTCTCACCCTTAAGAAGACACGTCGCCCTAAAACTCCTGCAACTCTCCGTGTCATCTTGGCCTTCACTCTGATTCTCTCTATTTCATTCAATCCCAATAATTCCTTAAAAAGAGGGCGACCAAAAACCTCAAACCCTACAGCTGCAGCTATGGGATTTCCGGAAAGAATCAGCACAGGTTTATTCTTCACGACCGCAAGGGCAGTCGGCATGCCCGGACGAATAGCAACACCGTGAACCACAATAGCTTTCGAATCTATCTGTTTGATTGCTGCTGGCACTAAATCGTGGAGACCAACGCTTGTGCCACCAGTTGTGATCACTGCATCTGCAGCTGCCAAACCTTGACGGATTTTCTCTGCAATCTCTTTTTCGTCGTCTCCTACTATACCTAGTCTAAACGCTTTAACTCCGAGTTCTGAACACATCCCGGACAGTATTATACTGTTAACTTCAACAATCTGATGTGGACGTTGCTTCTCACCCAGCTTAATGAGTTCGGTGCCTGTTGCTATGATGGCCGCTTTAGGAATTTGGACAACTTCAACTTCTGTTTTCCCAATCGCAGCTAATAGACCTAAATGTTGTGGTTTTAGTCGAGTTTTAGCACTCACTGCAATCTCGCCTCTCATCACATCTTCACCTCTCCTCGAAACATTCATGTTGGGCGTCAAAGGAGTGGAAACTTCAATTCGATCATGAATTCTCTTTGTATGCTCCAACATTACAACTGCGTCTGCTCCTTTTGGAAGCGCATTACCTGTCCAAACTTCCTTTGTTTCTCCTTCTTCTAAGATTTCTTTCTCAACAAGAAGGAAAGTTTTCGGCTGAAATTGTGAAGCTGTGGCCCCGGTTCTCGCTCTCAGTGCATACCCATCTACTGCAGACCGGTCAAAAGAGGGCAAAGACCTCTCTGCAATGATATTTCTAGCAGTGACTCTTCCCAAGGCTTCGTCAACACGGACAAAAAGAGTTCCTAGTCTTTTTGGCTGAAGCCTTTTAAAGAATCTATCTAAAGCTTCGTCGAGTGGCTTCAGTTCTCTGAAGCCTTCAAGTCGCACCAACCGTTACACCCGCCCCAATGCAATATAGCATTGCACAAAAACTTATCGTATAATAAAAGAAGTTCTCCTTTTTTGATAGACTATATTACGCATTTTCTTAGCGTCCACATCAAGGAGGGGACTCTCACTTATGACCACTGGGTGGAGGTTATTGTTGATTATAACATCAGCAAGCGACTCAAACTTTGGTCCATATCTATGCGCATTTAGAGAATGATGTCGTCTTTCTCCTCTAAAAGTGTATTCCACGTGTGAGAAATGGCAGTGTAGATTTCTGACTGTCTTAGTTCCTAAACGGTTTTCAATACTTTCCACTATTCGTTGAAAGTCATTCGCATCTCTAAGGCCTCCTCTCTGTCTAGCGTGGAGGTGCGCCCAGTCAATGACAGGCTGCGTTTGGTCTACTTCTTCACAAATTGTTAGGATTTCTCCGAGGCTTCCAAGTTGAGCGAGTTTGCCCGCGGTCTCTGGTCCGAGGTTGGCCTGGATGTTCATAGATTGCATCGTTTCTAGTATTCCTTTTAGAGCTTCTATGCAGTTTTGTAGGTCTTTCTTGTGGGATTGTTTTTTAGTATAATAACCTGTGTGAAAGACAATTGTATGCGCATTCATCCATTTGGCTGCGACGGCGCAGGCGATTAGCCTTCTTTTGCTCGCTTCTAATGTTTCATTCTTGCTGAGAAGGTTGACATAGTAGGAACCATGTATCGTTAGCCAGACATCGCTTTTTCTAGCGTTTTTTCCTAGTCGTTCTGCGTCTCCCTGCTTGATTTGAGGGGTACATCCCCACCGTACGGCCTCATACTCAAGTGCGTTGAGGCCTTCTTCTTGGAGAAGATGGGGAAGATCGCTGGTTGGTGCTCTTAGTTCTTTAAACCATTGAGGAGCTCCTGCGGGGCCGAATCTTGGTTCGTCATGCATCGGTGTTTACCGTCTGTACCGGCGAGTTTTGGTGTATTGACTGTAGATCAGAGTTGCAGTAGCTATAGTCCAAGCAGCTACATTTTGAATTAAGACAAACTTCTCAATAGAGCTGAGTGGTGCAAGACCCAACGTTATTGCGGAGGCGAATCCATCAATTGTGGTATGGAATGCAGGTGACGCAGCAATAAGTGCATTCTGGATGGCTCCTGCAACAGCACCTAGGGGTGATAGGGCATTTGCGATGGCGTTGGAAGCTTCCATTGTTCCAGCGACGAAATTAAGGAAGGATTTATTCCAATTGTAAACGGCCAGGGCTGCTGTTGGAATTGGATAAGGATATGCCGCCAAAGTGATGAGGAGAACTAGGATGATGAAGGTTGTCACTATTGTAGCAGCGCTTCTGATGATGGTCTTAGTCAGGAGTACTCGCCGTTGGACTTGAGTGAGGGCGGATGTTCTGAGAATTTGATCCTTTATCTTTCTTGCTGAGGTTGTGAATTTTTCATAGACTCTTCTCAACACCTTTAACCGCTGAGGCTTTAAGCGGATTTTTCGTGGGGGGAGTGATTGCAAGAGTTGAGCTCTTTTGGGAAACACAGCTGTTTGTGTGGTGAGGTGCGTAAAGCAAGCCGTGAGAGTAATTATGACTGCGGAGGGAAGCAGGTGGTAGACGGGGTTTATTGGCACATTGAACAAGAGTATTGTTGTCGCTGCGAGATCAGCTGCAGCGGTTGTTAATGTGATGATTGAATATTCTATTATTATCGTGAGAGTGACGAAGAGAATGATGGTTAGGAGGCTTTTTGGGGTTGTCCAATGGAATATTAAGCGCTTTCGATGTGTAGAGGTCATTCATTTCACTTGTTTTAATGATTTGTTTGTAGTAGAGGATTGGGGTCGAATATTTGCTTTATTGTTTTTGGTGTGGTAGTGTTTATATTGTGTAGGGAAGGATTTGTGTAGCGTGTGTGGTGTCCTTTGACAGTCGGGATTTTTGGTGATGAGGAGCGACGTCGACACACAGGCAAGTGCATTGATTGCGGAGAGATTTTAGAGTTATACATGTTAGACTTAAAAAAGGGGCGACGGATTCTACAGTGTCAGCGATGTGGTTTGTATCACTTTTATAAGAAGGACATGTTTGGCAAGTGGAAGATTATTAAGGCCGCGAAGATTGCCGACATGTGGTGACAAGAAGGCTTTGGGTCCACAGCGGGCGCATCTCTTTTGCTTTGCTTCAGCCTAGCTCCGTGAATCTCACCAGGATTCTTCCGTCTCCCAAACGCGCGCGCGCAAGAAACCGCGCTCATTGAACTCCATTAGCATATTCGGGGCACTGGATCGCCTACAGGCATAGGCAAAATTCGTTTTCCACCAACTGCAGTTTCCATTGCCACCAAATTAAATTCATCAGAAGCTTCACCTATGATTTCTGCATTCTTTCCTTCTTCAGTGCTTCTTAGTGCATTTAACACCTCTGCCGCCATCTCCTCAACTACCCCGACAATTATTTTCCCTTCGTTTCCAACTTCTAGAGGATCTATTCCCAACATTTCACAGGCCACTCGTACATCTCTTCGGATTGGAATTTTGTTCTCGTGCACTAAAATTCCCACGCATGCTTTGCTGCTCCACTCATTCAAAGAGTTGGCCAACCCTCCCCGAGTTGGATCCTTAATAGAAACTACACCTCCGACACTCAACAAGTGTTGGATCACATGATTGAGTGGACTGACATCTGACACTATGTCACTGCTAAACGCTAGGCCTTCTTGCGCCGACAAGACTGCTAATCCATGGTCCCCAATGGATCCAGAAAGAATTATCTTGTCTCCAGCGGCTAGATTCCTGTCCAAAATCCAACGCGCCTTAAATCTACTCCTATGCTTTTTCGCCACTGCCAAATTATGGTCTAAGGCTTCACTCCTGCGACCAATTCCACTCACATTCACGACTAACCCTCCAAGATTACCCTTTTCTACTACCTTCGTATCTCCAGTCACGACGAACACCCTTGCCTTCTCACAAGTGGCTTTCATACTCGCCATGATCCGCTGCAGATCGCTAAAAAGCAAACCTTCTTCCAACACGAAACCACAAGCCAACGCTACCGGCTCAGCTCCTAAAGCAGCTAAATCATTCACCGTTCCGGCCACAGCTAGCTGCCCTATGTCACCTCCCGGAAAGAAAATAGGTTGTACTGCATGTGAATCGCTCTTGAACACCACCCCATCGACCACTGCAGCATCATCCAACGCCTCTAGGCCAACCTCGGCTTGAAAACCTCCGAGATATGGTATAACTAACTGTTCGATTAATTTAGCCATCACAGCACCTCCAGCTCCGTGACTCATCGTGATTCGTCCATTTTTTTGCACGGTTTCACCATCTCAAAGCCATTGTGGCGCCCTCCACATAAATACATCGAAATAACCTGTGTCAATCAACTGACCCGTGTTTTCCTAAAGTCTGTGGACATGCCCATATGCAGGTGCATGCTACACAGAAACATGTAAAAAACGCAGCAAAACCAGATTTTCCAGAAAGCCAGAAACAACCACAAACGACACAGTAATCCTTATATCCCAAAACTTCGCCTCTAAAGTTGTTTGGCGAACATTCACACGCCAAAAATGTAGATGCTGCTTTCAATCGCATATGATTGCAAAGCTAAGAATGTTAGTGAGCTTGGAATATTAGGACATTTTGAGCTCACAATGAGCATTACACAAAAGCAAGATCGAAAAGCCAACAACCTACACTAAACAAACACCTATTCACCTACACGCCAAAAAAGTCCGACATGCCACGCCATCTGGTGGATGGCCAGGCTTGAGCGCTGAAGAAGGGCGCGGCAAGCAGCGAAACGCCTCGGGTAAGCGCACGCAGCTGTAGAACCGAGGATGCCCCAATGAGACTTCTCGTCGCGGCTCCTTCGGGAACCGTGACACTCCGACAACGGAGAGGGAACCCCCTGAACTGAAGCATCATAGTAGGGGGAGGAAAAGAAACTAACAAGGATTCCCTTAGTAGCGGCGAGCGAAGCGGGAAAAGTCCAAACTGAATCTTGTAAGGAAACTTACGAGGGATGTAGAGTTATGGGTCCAGCTATGTCTTCGCCAGCAAAGTTGAAGTGGTCTGGAACGACCCACCAAAGAGGGTGAAAGTCCCGTAATCGAAAACTGGAAAGAATTAGGCCGGAATCCCAGAGTACCATACCTAGGTTTTGGTGTGGAAACTTGGGAGCCACCAACTTCCAAGACTAAACACGTCTCAAGACCGATAGCGCACTAGTACGGTGACAGAAAGTTGAAAAGTATCCCGGAAGGGAGCTGAAAAGAGTCTGAAACCAGACGGTTACAGACGTATGCAGCCCGGAAGGATAGATCCCATTCGAAGAAACCCGTAGCGATACGGTAGTACGGGAATGGGGGACCAGGGTTGCATGTTCCGTCTAGAAACACGGGCCGGGGAGTTCACGGC
>CP070835.1:1099128-1100556 GCA_020341775.1 Candidatus Bathyarchaeota archaeon | reverse complement strand
GCCAGAGGCAGACGGCATTGGAACAGTAGGTAACCCAGTTTGTGGTGACTTAATGACCATTTACATCAAAGTAAAGGAAAACAGAATAGCCGACATCAAATTCAAAACATTTGGCTGCGGAGCTGCCATCGCAACCAGCAGCATGATTACGGAACTGGCAAAAGGCAAGACTTTGGAAGAGGCTATGAAAATAACAAGAGGAAACGTAGCCGAAAGCTTGGGTGGACTACCGCCCGTAAAGATGCACTGTTCTAACTTGGCCGCTGACGGTCTACACGCTGCCATAGAGGACTACCTCAAAAAGAAGGAGGTTAAGAAATGAAGACTTCCACAAAATGTGAACTGTGCAATGTGAAGATTCCATCCCGTGAAAGATGCATATTTGCAGCTTACAAGAGGACTGTTGACGGCGAAGAACACTACTTCTGCTGCGAACATCACGCCGAAGAGTATGAAAAGAAACACAAGAAGCAGTAAAGGAAGCATTTTAGTCTTTTCTTCGGGCTTCAATTAAGATTATGGTTTCAAACAGGAACCTCTTCTCAGAGAGTATCTTGGCTTCTAATCCTATCTCTCTGAATCTATTCAGTGTCTCCTCAACATCAGACAGAGAGGACTGAACCAAAAGAATCCTACCATTCTCGCTTAGGTGTCGTGACACATCAGCTATGAAGCGGTCTATAAGCTCTCTTCCCTTTGAACCACCAGCCCACGCTCGCCCTATCCATGTTTTCTCTTCGCTTGGGCTCAACGGTAAATATGGAGCATTGAAGAGTATAAGAGTGAAGAACTCATCCTGTTTCACTGGCTGAAATAGATCGCCTAGTCTAACATCCATTTTATTCTCAACTTTGTTAGCCTTCGCATTTAACTTGGCGTATCGTACTGCATGAGGACTGAAATCTATTGCAGTTACCTGTTTCGCCCTCTTTGCAGCTAGAATTCCCAGTATGCCACAGCCAGTGCCCATATCAAGAACCACGTCGTCGGCGTTGACTTTGAGATTCTCAGTCAAGAGAAACGTGTCTTCCGCTGGCTCGTACACATCCTTTGAAACACAAAAGACGCAGTTATTGAAGAAAGTCCTCTTCATAGCTCAGATATTCTCAAGGCAGAGAGAAATGGCTTTCTATTGTTGTGCGTGTGCAGTTTTATGCTAGGTGTCAAACTTAAATAACAGTTTTGAAACGATAATAAACTGTTTCTGGCCACGCATGCAAACAAAATAAGGTGAGACTTATGCAAGAAGAAGCATTGAGAAAATATCTGAAGTCAAGGAAAACAAAAGAAAGTACAATAGATGAATATACAATTTATGTGAGAAAAATGGACGATTTTCTACTCAGTAAAAAGAATTCTCTCGGAATTGATAAGTCATACTTAAAGGATATTCAAGCATTTCTTAAACAATGGAAGACAGATAAGAAG
>CP070835.1:1098013-1099028 GCA_020341775.1 Candidatus Bathyarchaeota archaeon | reverse complement strand
TCGTGCTCTGGTGCCATTAGCCTTTGTTTGATCACTTTAATCTTCGTTCCTCTCCTTTTTACCATAAGAGGTTCACTTTGGATCAAAATTCTCTGGCTTTTTCTAACAATAGGGTTCTCTGTTTTCTGGAATCTACTTCGGATATCCTTTGTGACAGCTACACTATATTACTTCGGCGGTTCAGTTTTCTTGCTACTTCACTATTTTATTGGCGCTTTTGTCGATTTTGTCTATATAGTCACATTCTACTCACTTGCACTGTCTCATCTTTCAAAGATTGAAACTGCGGGGGTGATGAATTTTAGCCTCTGAATCGCAGCTTATCGCGATAGTCGGGCAATTTGCAAGCTTAGTCCTACTCTTCATAATCGCGATAATGTGTCTCTATATCGTACGCCACTTCAGATTTTTCAGTAATAGACTGTTCAAAGACCAGCGGAGATGCAAACAGGAATTGGCAGGGACATACAAGCCAAGCGTGTCAATTCTGATCCCTATGCATATGGAAGGAAAAGTGGCAAAAGAGATACTGGAGCGTTTTATCGACATGGACTATCCAAAAGATGAGTCGCATTACGAGGTGATTGCGATCGACGACGGATCAACAGATGAAACTTCCTCAATTGTCGATGAATACGCCTCGAAATTCTCCTTCATCAAGGCTTTACATCGAGTTGGAAATGGCGGAAATGGCAAGCCAGAAGCACTTAATGTTGGAATAAAAGTAGCTTCAAACGAGATAGTGCTGATCTTCGACGCTGACTACTTGCCTCCGCGAGACTGCGTGGAGAGACTTGTGGCTCCCTTTGTGGATGTAGAAGTCGGTGGGGTTATGGGACGGGTTGTCCCAATCAATAGTCCGGAGTCTTTCGTTTCTCGAATCATGGATATTGAGAGAGCGGGAGGCTATCAAATTTGCCAGCAGGCAAGATACAACCTGAACCTCATTCCACAATTCGGAGGAACTGTTGGAGGTTTCAGGATGAGTGCACTCAAAGCCGTTGGGGGATTTGAC
>CP070835.1:1076820-1097913 GCA_020341775.1 Candidatus Bathyarchaeota archaeon | reverse complement strand
TAACTATTTCAAAACTCATCCTTTTCAAACCCAGCTGATTGCCATGAGCCTATCTCCTCTTTCTTTCAGTTCTTATGGCTTGGGGAATGCGCGCGGGCTGCTGTAGCGAGAAGTAAAACACTGAAGGCCGTGAGAGTCGCAACCGTAAAAATTCGCTTCATCACAATTTTCCCAAACAGGAATTATTAGCAAAAAACTAGAAAAGAATCGCGTGTGGAATGAGACAATCTGAAAGATTAGTAATAATTCACAAGATTTTTTAGACGATACTTTTCATATCCACCAACTGCTCCCTTTATTGACGCCTTCATTGCAAAAAGAAGGTCGTCGGGAATAGACAGCGTGCTTTGACCTGACGGCGTTTAGCATGGAATGCTTGAAGGATAGTCTGTAAGGCGTCCCGAAAGTTACCCGGTGCGAGTCCTCAGGTAGACCCTGTCTCCCAGAGACGACACAGATATTCTGTCCGTGTTTAGCATATATGACTTTATGTGGTTTCTTTTCATTTTACATACCTTCAGGAGTTAAGAAAAAGTGGAATTTAGGGCAATTCCTTATCCTTTGGTGGTGGTAACGTTACACAATTGTCATCAAGTGGTAACCTATGACCAAGCAGCATGCTTCAAAGCGTGACGAAGAAGTAGAGTCCGAACAAGAGAAGGATAACTAATCCCCAAATCTCTCATAATTTCATGGCGTGTCACTTGATTCTTGAAGCAGCGGGAGCTTCCACTTTTGCACGCGCATTCGACTAATTAGTCATAAAAAATTAGTTTAGCGAGCAATTAGTCATAGAACACATTTGCGGATCGCTCTTTTTTATATATGAACTCTGCAAAACTGGTTGCTCTTCATGTCTTCTCCTGGATTAGGTCGAAGGCTAGCGAGGCAGATGTAGCGATATATTTTCTGCATTTTGTGTCCCACATGCTCTCAGCTTGATATTTCGTATACCCCTCTTCTGTGTTGAAGTCGCAGCCTGTTAATTCTCGGCAGGTTAGGTGGCTGTGTTCTTTTTTGAATCGGTTGAGGAGTTTAAGAGCAAACCAATAGACTCTCTTTTCTTCGTTTTTCACTTCGTTCCTACTGAAATGGATACCAAGTGCCATGACGCCCCCACTTACTGCGCCACAGACCATCCCTTGACCACCAATACCTGCCCCAAACCCTGTAGCAATCTTAGGAATCAGCTTACATTGAACTCCCAGCGCATTGCTGATTGCTCTAAGAACCGACTCGGAACAAAGAAAGCCAGCAGCAGCATAAGATTTTGCTAAGTCGATAACTTCCTGCTTTTCCAAAACTTACTCAACTCTACCTGCGCGTGTATCAAGGTTCTTTTATTACAAACTGAGGATCACCAGTCAGATATGGGAGTAGACTTTCTACTGCTGCTTTGAGCTTTTCCCAATTGCTTTGTCCTGTCACAACAAATTTCTGTCTTCTCTTCCATTCGTCCCCCTTTTTATTCCACAAATAGATGCATACTTGTTTACGTCCAAAGGATTCTAAAGCCACTACTGCTGACCACCACCTGTCATTTTTATACAAAGTTTTGCCATCCGCGACTTTCAACGTTTCAGAGACAGGGAACTTCTTTTCAGTCAAATTGATCACTCTCGGAATCGATACTACCTTGTTATTGTGTTTAATAATGGTTGCCACCCGCGCACTGATGACACGCGCGCGCATGGTCAACCATATTTGAGGCTTTTGACTAATTAGTCATAAAAAATTAGTTCTTTAACTTCTAGTTCTTGATGGAGCTTGCTGACAGCTTCGTATACATCTTGCTCTCGTTTAGCGCCAGTGCATACAAGCTTTCCGCTGGCAAAAAGTAGGATAACGACTTTAGGTACAGCCATTCGGTAGATTAGCCCGGGAAACTGCTCGGGCTCGTACATGGTTTTTTCTAACGTGTAGGCTGCCTTCTCTAGATCGATGGTGCCTCCAAGGCTTGCTGACGCTACGATGTTTTGGATTTTTAGTTCTGGTTTGCTGATGATGATTATGCCGCTTTTCTTTAGTTCCTTAATAACCCGTTTAACAGCTCTTCGAGCTTCTTTTTCGGATTTGGCGCCGGTACAGACCATTTTTCCAGAGTTGAAGATTAGAGTGGCTGTTTTTGGTCGTTTTAGGCGAAAGACTAGGCCTGGAAATTGTTCTGGTCGATATTCTACACCTGGATACCCTTTTACAACCGCATTTAAATCAACGCGTTGCCGCAATGTCGCTGAGGCGACTACGTTTTCAATGTTAATAGTAGCCTTAGCCTTTGGCATTCATAACACCTATTTAATGCTATACATCTTGTACACGTATATATAAAGCCTTTAGAGATCCATACGAGGCCGAATACTCGGAAGTTTCACCTAGATTTCCTCAGCCCTTTGGGGCGTGCGACATGCAAGCGTTGCATGCGTTGCGCGTGGTGGAGCGGCATCTCACTTTTGCAGATTCGGCTTTGACTGGGGAGGTAAGCTTAAATAGTGATGTATGAAGAAAATTGCTCAGCTGAATGTACATGTCGGTCAAGAGAATTTTTTTGGAGTTGGAATAGAAACTTGAAATATGAAATTAAGTATAAGCCGTCATATTCGATGTTGGTTGTCAAGTTAGAGCCAAATGAATGCATCACCGCAGAATCCGGCGCCTTGACTTATATGACCCCTAATATTGATGTTGAAACGAGAAGACGTGAGAAGAGCATTTTGGGAAGTATCGGATTGAAACTGATGGGACGTCAATCCTTCTGGGTGAACGATTATACCGCCCAACAAAACCTTGGTGAGGTCGCCTTTGTCTCAGCACCAGTAGGCGACATTGAAACCTTAGAGGTAAACCAAAAAAAGGGCTACATAATACAAAGTTCATCCTACATTGCCTCTACTCAAAGCGTAGATTTGGACATCAAATGGCAAGGCTTCACAAAAGGACTCTTTGGACAAGGGCTATTCATGATTAAAGTTTCAGGCGATGGGACGCTTTTCATAAACACCTTTGGAGCTATAGACAAACATCGATTAGAATCCAGCCAAACACTAGTAGTTGACAACTTCCATCTAGTGGCATTCAGTGATACTTGCGATTACAAGGTTAAAAAATTCGGAGGATTGAAATCAACGCTGCTAGGTGGCGAAGGACTGGTAACTGAAATCAGAGGCCCAGGTGACGTCTTCATTCAGACCAAGAATTTGAGAGAATTCGTCGAGTGGCTTTGGACACTGTTGGAGCCGCGAGTCAGGTCAAGGGCAAGATAGAAATTAACAAATCGCCGAGATTTGCGCGCAGTGTTGACGGCTAGATGTGCTCTTTGAGCATTTTCGCCAAGCGCCGTATCCCTTCAACTATTTGAGGTTCTGATGGATATGAGAAATTCACTCGCATAGTATTGGTTCCTTTTCCATCGCAGTGAAAAGCCGAGCCTATGACGTAAGCCACTTTGTTTTTAATAGCTTTTGGAAATAGGTTAGTGGTATTCACTTGTTTTGGCAGCTCTATCCACAAGAACAAGCCACCCTTAGGGTGGGACCAGCTTACACCTTGCGGCATGTATTTTTCCAAGGCTTCCAACATCACCTTCAGTTTCTCGCCATAAATGTGTCGAATTTTTTCAATCTGCTTTGGCAATAAACCTCTCTTTAGATATTCCGCAACTATCAGTTGCGTATATGTGGGAGAGCATAAATCCATGCCTTGTTTTGCTGCTACCAGTCGTTCCATCCATTCAGTCGGAGCCATTGTCCAAGCAATTCTGAGTCCAGGACATAGTAGCTTTGAGAAAGTGCCTAATACGATTACATGGTTCTGGGTATCTAAGCTGTAGATTGCTGGAACAGAGTCTCCAGCATAGCGTAAATCTCGGTAAGGGCTATCCTCAAGAATTGGAATTTCATATCGATAGGCTACTTCTAGAAGTCTTTGACGCCTCTCCAAGGACATTGTGATCCCCGAAGGATTTTGGAAGTCCGGAACGACGTAGATGAATTTGGGTTTCTGGATCTCTTTCTCGAGCTCCGCCAGGATTCTCTCTAGAAGGTCGATTCTCATGCCTTCATCATCGTGGGGCACTCCCACCATTTTAGCTCGATAGGCGTTAAAAGCCTGCAAACCACCGATGTAGCTAGGCAACTCTAGTATCACGATATCGTTAGGATCTAGAAATGTTTTCGAAATGATGTCTAAGCCTTGTTGGGAACCCGCGGTGATAAGTATATTATCCGGTCTGATGGATGATTTCTCACGATACATCCATTTAGCAATTTCCTCTCTCAGGGATTCTTCGCCTTCGGTTGGTCCGTACTGTAGAGCGGTAGCTCCCTTCTCCCTCAAGATCTGGCATGAAATGTCTTCAAGGTCCTTGATTGGGAACGTTTTTGGGTCAGGGTAGCCACCAGCGAAAGAGATTATGCTTGGCTGCCTAGTGAATTTGAGAAGTTCTCGAATCTCTGAACGTTTAATGTTGAGAGCGGCTTTGGAGTAGAATGCAGCTGGGTTGTTAATCATATTTGCCTTTGCCACCACATACGACAATAGTCTACTTGTCCAGAAGACATTCGAGTATTGGATTTAAGATTTTTGCTATATTATAACATATATGGTACGCCAAGATGCGCGCCCATAGAAAAGAACGGGTAGTCTTGCAGCAAATTTCCATTGGAAGAGTCAGGATTTTCTACAGGCTGGTCTGGTTTTATCCTTTCGCGAGCTAAAGGTATTATAAATTCTAGAAGAACTAAAATCACAATTAAAACTATAATGATTAGCATTCCAGTTGACGTGCGAACGAATAATGGGATGTGGCCTATATAGGGAATATTAAAAACTACTTTGCCTACAAGATCAGCATCTGTGATTTCCCAAGGGTCTAATCCATTGTTGTTGTCGCCTTTTGTTTTCAAGTACGAAGAGTGATTTTCTACTGCGCGGTGAACGATGAGCTCATCTGGATCACGTGGTTTGTGAAAAACAATTACGTCTCCGGTTCCGTATGCTGCATTAATGTCGCTTATGGTGAATCCGCCTTGAACAATTATTAAATCGCCAACATTGAGTGTGGGAATCATGCTTCCCGAGGCGACAGCAAGTAATGGAGAGTCAGTTCTGAGGTAGGCTCTTATGCCAAACCAAAAAACAACAATACTGAAGAGAATTATCACTAAAATAACCAAAGACTTCACATATTCATTCTTCATTGCAGCTTTAATCTTAGACACTTCAGAGGCCTTCTAATTGTGGTAGTTTTGCTGTTTTGTCTGCCGCCGAATATTTAAAACTTGAGTTCTAGGCCGCACAAAAAGGGGAGATAGATGAGGCAGTCACATTGGAATTGAAGTTTCTAGATCTTTTTTTTACCTAGGACAACACGGAAAGCTTTGTCGCACTTCGGGCAGTCATAAAGCCCGATTTCAAGTTGCATTCTCTTGCCGTGGCTGTCAGGGCGACCCGCCATCTTCCATTGCTTTCTGAACTTGCCTTCAGCGCCGCAGTTTGGACATTTAGGCATCACATTTCCTCCATACAATGGATTATGGTTTGTTATGATAATACATAAAAAATTTTCCATGAAGAAAGCGCGCAAAACTTTCCACGAAAAGCACTATTCAACCTATCAGTTGCGAAACTACAGCGAAGAAGCCCATTTTGGGCTCCTTTTCTAGTTGAAGCCATTGATTGTGCAAATCTACAAGTCTATGCTGGCCAAAAGTACTTCTGGCTTTCTTTGTGTGCGCGCGGGAAAAAAAGTTCTCGAATACACGCGTGTGCTCTGTTATGGCAGCACTGAAACAGTCTAATAGATGTGCTTGCCGACAGAAAAACCCTTTAAGGAGAAAATATTGTTAAAGCTAGAACTTGCAATAGGCGCGTAATGTAATGGCTAAGACGTGGCATTCCAAGAAAACTGAATCTGTGCTTGATGAACTGCAAACGGACTCCTTAGGTCTAACAGAGTCAGAAGCCCAAAGACGCTTAGAAGAATATGGACCTAATGAATTAACAGTGAAGAAGGGAGTCTCTGCTTTTCAGATTGTTCTCAACCAATTCAAAGACATTTTTGTAATAATGTTGCTGATTGCAACTGCTATCTCCTTCATCACCGCGTACATCGAAGGACAACCACAGGTAGATACCATTACCATAGCTGCTATAGTCATTCTCAACGCAGTCGTCGGATTTGTCCAAGAATACCGGTCTGAAAAAGCAATGGAAGCCATGAGAAAACTTACCGCTCCAAGAGCCCGCTTAATGAGAAATGGAAAAGAAGTGATGGTTCCAGCCAAAGAGGTTGTGCCGGGGGACATTGTGCTTCTAGAGTCGGGGGACCGAGTTCCCGCAGACAGTGTTCTAGTTGAAGTGGTGGATTTAAGAACTAACGAAGCCATCTTGACAGGCGAGTCTACGCAAGTAGAAAAAAGAATTGAAGCAGTCGCTGAAGACGCGCCTGTAGCAGATAGAAAAAACATGATCTTCACTGCAACTCACGTGACATACGGTCGGGGTAAGGCGGTAGTAACAGCAACAGGCATGGACACCGAGTTTGGAAAAATCGCGGAGCTGGTGCAAACTGTTGAAGCAGAGGAAACACCTCTGAAGCTCAAACTGGAGAGTTTTGCAAAAAGGCTAGGGATAATAATTGTGCTTGCATGTGCTGCTATTTTCATCCTAGAAGTGTTGGATCCTGCTCGGGCTGGCGAGCTGCTCGACAACTTCATTACGGCAATCGCTCTTGCAGTGTCAGCCGTTCCAGAAGGTCTCCCAGCCGTTGTTACAATCTCACTAGCACTAGGCGCCCGCGAACTAGCGAAACGCAATGCAATAATTAGAAAACTTGCTTCGGCAGAAACCTTAGGCGCTACTACAGTTATTTGTTCAGACAAAACGGGTACGCTCACCAAAGGAGAGATGACGGTCCGCAGGATTTTCACGAACGACAAGCTGTTCGAAATAACTGGTGCGGGTTATGAAGCAAAGGGGCAATTCCTCTTAGACGGTAAACCTTTGAATCCAAGGAAGGCTCCCACACTGAATTTACTTCTGAGTGCCAGCGCACTTTGCACAAACGCGTCCTATGATGGGAAGAGTGTAATCGGTGATACAACTGAAGGCGCCTTAATTGTTGCAGCAGCGAAAGCAGAAATGACTAAAGCGGAATTGGAAGAAAAGAACCCTCGAGTTCACGAAATCCCATTCACTTCAGAAAGAAAACGGATGACAACAGTTCATAGAAACTCTGACGGTCACACGCAGAAACTATTGGCTTTCATGAAAGGGGCACCAGAAGTTGTTCTGGCGCGCTGTACTAAAATCTCCAAGAATGGAGAAGAACAGAAACTAACAGAGAAAGAGAAAAAGAGAATATTAGAAACAAATGAGCAAATGGCCAATGATGCATTACGTGTACTCGGAGTAGCCTTTAAAGAAGTAGCTGATATAGAACCTGGGAACTTCCGTGAACTCAGCAAAGAGGCAGACATCAACAAACAGTTGGAAACCAACCTAACTCTGATTGGTTTAGCAGGGATGATCGACCCCCCAAGGGAAGAAGCAAGAGAAGCAAACGAACTGTGCCAAAAAGCAGGTATAAAGACAATCATGATAACTGGCGACCACAAGCTCACGGCCATGGCGGTGGCTAAAGAAATTGGAATTATAGAAAACAACCCTGACAGCACTGCGTTAACAGGAACCGAACTGGATGCAATGAGCGACGAAAGATTTGAGAAAATCGTTGAAGACATCAGGGTCTATGCAAGAGTCTCCCCTGAGCACAAGCTTCGAATTGTGAAGGCCTTGAAGAATAAGGGAGAAATTGTCGCCATGACCGGAGATGGCGTGAACGATGCTCCCGCGCTCAGACAAGCAGATATAGGCGTTGCCATGGGAATAACAGGCACAGATGTAACCAAAGAGGCAGCGGACATGGTGCTAGCAGATGACAACTTTGCCACCATTGTCAAAGCCGTAGAAGGTGGGCGGGCTGTCTATGATAACATCAGAAAATTCTCTTTCTTCTTGATAAGATCCAACTTTGACGAATTAGCAATAATTGGAACCTTTGCGCTACTGGGTTTGGAGCTCCCCCTGACGGCTGGTATGATTCTCTGGCTGAACTTGGTCACTGACGGAGGACCAGCGATAGCGTTGACAATGGACCCTCCAGCAGATGACGTGATGGATCGCCCTCCACGAAATCCAAAGGAAGGGATTTTGCATGGCAGACTAGCTTCGATCATCGCCACGTTCACAGCCCAATTTCTCTTAACGGGGGGTTTATTCTTTTGGCAATATTATATTCTTCCTGGACCTTTGACTCCTCTGAAGCTGGCACAGGCTAGAACGATGGCTTTTACGAGGGCGACGTTACAGGAGTTGTTTGTTGTGTGGAATTGCAGATCTGAAAAACTAAATGCATTCAAGGTCGGCTTTCTTTCGAATAAGTATTTGCTGATCGCCGTTATAGTATCAGCCATCTTGACAATACTCGTACCATTATTCGGACTGTTTGGAACTGTATTTATGACCGATCCGCTCGAATGGATTCTAGTAATAGTGGCATCCATGTCGGGTTTGCTGATATTTCCAGAGGTTTTCTATAACAGAAGAATATTTAAATGGAGATAACTGGCGCACGTAGTCGAGACGCGTTCTTTTGATACATCGTAGATGGCCGCGACCACTTGCATCGACAAAGATTATTGAGAACTAGAAAGACTTTTAGAGGCGCATTCTTCACTATCTTCTGCGTTTGGAGTTTTAAATATTCTTGAACGCTGAATCCGAAAATGTTTTCACCCAATTTGTGAAGCCCATTCGAAGGCTTGTTGAGCAGAGAGGATTCCGAACTCCAACAGAACCTCAGAAAATGACTATACCTAAGATCCTTGAGGGAAAGAACGTTTTATTAATCTCCCCTACTGCAACGGGTAAAACAGAGTCGGCAGTCTTGCCAATTCTAAACATTCTAATTCAAACGTCGGACCGTCGACCTGGAATAAAAGTCCTATACGTCACTCCGTTACGTGCTTTGAACCGCGACTTGTTAGGACGTTTACAGTGGTGGTGTAATAATTTGGACATCAAACTAGCCGTACGCCACGGAGATACTACCACCAAGGAGAGAACTAGGCAGTCACGGAGTCCTCCTGATGTTTTAATAACAACGCCTGAAACGCTGCAAGCAGTATTAACTGGATGGATACTCAGGCAACATCTGCGGCGTGTAAAATGGGTTGTAATTGACGAAGTTCATGAAATGGCGGACAGTAAACGTGGTAGCCAACTCTCCCTTGCCTTGGAAAGGCTGCGCACCATCGCTGACGAGGATTTTCAAATGATTGGGCTTTCTGCTACAATAGGCAGCCCAGAAAAAGTAGCTCAATTCCTAGTAGGCGTTGGACGACCAGTAGAAATCGTAACAGTGCCAGTCGCAAGAGAAATGCAGCTCGAAATCACTTATCCGCAACCAACTGCTCAAGATCACCAGCTAGCTGCGTCACTCTACACCCACCCAGAAGTGGCAGCACGACTTCGAATCATACGGAATCACATTGAGAAGCACCAATCAGTGTTGCTCTTCACCAACACCCGCACCATCTCCGAGGTGCTAGCCAGCCGCTTCAAGATATGGGACATGGACTTCCCGATCTCTATTCACCACGGTTCACTGGCCAAACCGTCAAGAGTCGCAGCAGAAAGGGGACTGAAGAATGGTGAGTTAAAAGGTCTGGTCTGCACAAGCTCGCTGGAACTGGGCATTGACATAGGAAGAATAGACGCTGTTGTCCAGTACATGAGTCCACGCCAAGTTACCAGGTTAATTCAACGCATCGGCAGAAGCGGCCACAGAGTCGGGCGCATTGCGAAGGGATTAGTCGTTACAATGGATTCTGACGACACCTTAGAAGCCTTGGCTATCGGTCGCAGAGCCTACCTCGAAAGCCTTGAACCAGTGGCTACCCCTCAAAAACCTTACGATGTTCTCGCCCATCAGATTGCGGGGCTCTTGATGAAAAGAAAACGCCTGTTTTTTGGCGACATCCTAGAACTCTTCAAGAATGCCTATCCATATCAAGACCTAACGATAGAAGAAATCCAGAAAATCCTGGAATATATGCACTCACGATTTCCGCGAATCGCTTGGGTCTCCTTCGAAGATGCAACAGCACTAAGACCCAGGAGAAGCAAAGCGTTGTATGAATACTACTTCGACAACTTGTCCATGATACCTGCAGAAAAACATTACATAGTCATAGACGACGCTTCTGGTACCGCGATAGGGATCTTGGACGAAGCCTTTGTAGCTGAATTTGGGAAACCAGGCGTTAAATTCATCATACGAGGAAGCCCATGGAAAATCGTCCACATCCACGGTGATAAAATATTCGTCAATCCTGTAGACGATCCTACAGGAGCCATTCCAAGCTGGATAGGAGAGGAAATTCCTGTGCCTTATGAGGTTTCTCAAGAAGTCGGTCAAATCAGAAGATCTGTTGAACAGCAAATGAAGATAGGAAAAACTATTGACCAAATCGCTAGCATGTTGGCTGAAAAGTACCCTGCACAAAAAGACACTATAGTACGAGCGCTGGAGCAAACGTTTGAGCAGGTAAAGAGCAACTATCCTGTGCCTACAGATATGCGTTTAACTGTCGAAGACTGGGAAGACTTGGTGATTGTTCATGCAAACTTTGGCAGCTTAACCAATCGTGCGTTGGCTCAACTGCTGGGACACTATTTGTCCAAGCGAACTGGCCACACTGCTGCGGTTCAACATGACCCTTACCGTATTTTCATCCAATCAGCAAACCCAGTAAAAGCAGATAATTTGATAGCGATCTTCAAGGAATTGGTTCAGACATCCAGTATCGAAACCCGTGAAGCTCTAGTGAGAGCCACTGTGAAAACAGGAGTTTTCAAGCGTCGAATGATTCACGTAGCTAGGAGATTTGGAGCCATAAAGAAGTGGGTAGACTTTAGCAGTGTAAGCCTCAATCAACTTTTAAAAAGCTTCGAAGGAACAGCAATCTATGATGAAGCCCTTAAAGAAGCCTTTACCAAGGACTTGGACTTGGAAAAGCTGCTTCTAGTGATCGAGAAACTTCGCAAAAACGAGATAGCAATTGTCAAAGTTGAAACCAATGGGAAAGCGACTCCTATAGCGAGGGTTGGAATAGAGCGCGTAAGTATGAAAACAGACCTTGTACCGCCAGATAGGATGCGACTCATTCTCATCCAATCCGCAAGAGCCAGATTGCTGAACGAAGTTCGAAGTTTCATCTGCACAAACTGCTGGGACTACCTTGAAATGATACGTGTCAGAGACCTGCCTGATAGACCCACATGTCCAAAATGCGGATCAAACCGATTGGGGCTTCTCAGAAGAGAAGAAGACAGTGTGTGGCCACTGCTGGAAAAGAAAGGAAAGACCCTCACGAAAGCTGAAGAAAAACTTCATCAAAAAGCTGTCAACACTGCCCAATTGATCTCGAGCTATGGAAAAGCAGCGGCAATAGCTTTCTCTGCGCGGCGAGTAAAGTCGGACGATGTCAGGAAACTCCTAAAAAGAGAAAAAATCTTGAATGATCATTTTTTTGAATTACTGATAGAAGCTGAGCGTAAAGCGCTTAAGAGAAGGTTCTGGGCAAATTAGACGAAGAACTGCAATCCACACAACAAATTTAGTGTACAGAAAACATATTTTTGACTAAAAGCAAAGCTGAATTACTTGTATCTATTGAAAGTTCCAAAACTATAAATGATCCTCTCTCAGAAATAGGCATGACAAACCGAATGGAGTATGGATCTTTGGAAGTCAGCCGGCAGATCCTGAGGGAAAAAACTCTAAGCAGATTTAATTACATTCGCACCTGCGTTTTAGCTAGAGAGCTGTGTTTGCTTGTGCGAACCAATCGTGTCGCATTTCACCCAGAAGACGTAGAGCAGTGTTGCAGCCTAATATCAAAACTCTGCAAAGAAGCAGGTTGTATTGAACAAAGTAAACTCTGCCACCAAGCTGCTGATTCGGTAACACAGAGCGAGGAAGAATACCTTGAAAACTGTCAACAGAGCTGCATGAAGTGTGGGGAAGCAAGACAGCCCAGACAGAAAAAGAAAACCACATATGTAGCTTAAGGACTTTCAACAAACCTTAAAAAAGTCAAACGCGTAACAGAAGCACAATAGAGGAATTCAATTGTTCATTGCTCCCTTTGTGGCAACGCCTCTCCCTGTAGTCAGACATATGTTGTCATCCGTTGACTTAAAGCCTGGAGAAACCTTTTACGATTTAGGCGCTGGTGATGGAAGAACAGTAATAATGGCTGCCCAGGAATTTGGCGCTCGAGCTGTCGGTGTAGAATTACGAGAAGATCTAGCTAAAAAGGCACTATCTATAATTTATGAACTTGGCATCCAAGATCGCGTGACAATTGTTCAAGAAGACATCTTCAGGGTTAACGTTGCTCCGGCCAACGTTGTCTTTCTGTACCTTACAACCAGCGCCAACGATAAGATTAAGTCAAAGCTAGAAAAGGAGTTAAGAAAAGGCACGCGAGTCGTCTCTCACGATTATGAGATTCTCGGGTGGAAACCGCACAAGACTGAAAATTTCTGTGAAAATCCAAAGCTAGGCTACCCTTCACATACAATTTATGTTTATACAAAGTAGGCCATCCTTGATGCGTGCATGTTCTTCGATGGAAATCTCCCTGCACATGTAGTTTAAGACGCGCGCACGCCTGGCTAGTATCTCGCTTGGAGCGAGTATTCAATAGCAACGCTTTTCTTGTCGTACTTAGAAATACACTTTTCTCAACCATAAGTTTTAGAAAAGGAGACATGTGACACGAAGCTCATACTTTTTGGTCCCCCGGGCTCAGGAAAGGGAACTTACGCCGCACGCCTACAATCGAGACTCGGCATACCTGCGATAGCAACAGGAGACATTTTCCGGGAAATAGTAAAAAAAGAGAGAAAAATCGCCAGAGTAATTGCAGAATATATGAGCAAAGGAGACCTTGTCCCTGACAACATCACGATAGAGATTCTGAAGAAAAGACTCGCTCGAGATGACTGCCATAAAGGTTTCATGTTAGACGGCTATCCACGAACCATCGAACAGGCGAAGGCGCTAGACCGATTCACGAAAATCGATGCAGTTGTTCAACTAATTGTGCCCGAGTGGATCATAGTGACCCGCCTTTCAAGTAGAAGAATCTGTGAGAAATGCGGGGAAGTTTATAACCTTCAGTTCTTGAAGCCAAAGAAGCCCGGAGTTTGCGAAAAATGTGGGGGTAAACTTTACCAGCGAATTGACGATACACCGAAGATTATAAAGGACAGATTGAAAGTCTATGAAAGTCAAACTGAACCGCTCCTAGAGTATTACAAAAGTAAAGTTCCAATTGTGAGATTCGAATGTGAAAGCATCGACATACCGCCACAAGTTGCAGTTTCGGAGATTCTCAAAGGCTTAGCGAAATTTAGCTTTCCTTCGAAAGCCTCCTAACAGGAACGTAGACAAATTCGTCACAGATGGGCTGTAGAGAAACTTCGATCAACCATGTACCTTCCTTTTAAAAGATTCACAAGTCAGATAAAGGCAGAGCCTTCATGCATGTACGCCTCAGTCACCAGCAAGTCTTCCGTTGGCGCTATGCTCGCACTTGACCGTTATTGAGAATTCTTAATAATCGGCGGTGTCCTAATTATTCAAATAGGAAGTCGCTGGCGAACTATGCAGATGGTCCCTTGGAATCTTGTCAAGTCGTGGCTATGCCATTCATGCGGAACATGCTGCAAATTCTACCAAGTTGTCCTGAAATTTCCAGAATGGCTAAACATCGTGAAAAATTTTGGCGTAGCATACACTTCACCGAGTATAAACCGATTTCTTTTAGGAAAAAGATCTGACGGATCATGTGTCTTCTTGGGGAAGATGGCAAACGCGACTTTCTGCAGTTTGCAGCATGCAAAGCCACAAGCCTGCAAGCTGTGGCCTTTCAAAGTTTTAGATCAACCTAAATATGGAAACTCCAGGTATGCCGCCTATCATTACAGGAATCGTGAATTCTTCATATATGTGGATTCAGGGTGCACTGGAGTAAGGATTGGCTTGCCAAGCCCAGATTTTGCTTATTCAACAATACCAGAAATCATAGAACTGGCTCTTGGCGTACGGCAAAAACAGTGCAAAAGCACCGCCGTCTTGCCATGAACTATTGCGCAGTTCCGGGAACGCAAAATGCCAAGTTGTGTGTGACTGCAAAAGACAATTTAACTAGCTCGCATAGATACCTTGTAGAAAAATGGGGATGCCAATGAAAAGCAACAAAGTTCCAGGCAGAAATCGCAAACATCGAGTGCTATTGTATGCAATAAGCACCTGTGGATGGTGTAAACGGACAAAGGATTTCTTAAAAGACAACGATATTGAATTTAAATACGTTGACGTCGACCTTTGCAGTGAGGAGGATCGTGAAGAAATCAAAAAGGATATCCTAAAGAGGGGAGGACGGCTTAGTTATCCTACAATCATAGTCGACGATGATGTTATAATCAATGGTTTCCATGATGACATGATAAAAGAGGCTTTAGGTATTTGATCCTCCTAAAGGAGGCCCGTCAAAGAGCAGAAAACGATGCGCGAATGCATGGCTATTATTTGCACCCTGATCCTGAATTCTTAAGAAACCTTCTTGAAGGACTCACGCGCAACGAGGACAGATATGGTTACCCCTCATGCCCATGTAGGCTTGCTTCGGGTAAGTTTGAGTTTGACCGGGACATTCTGTGCCCATGTGAATATCGAGACGCAGATTTGGAGGAGTTTGGATTTTGCTATTGCGCACTGTACGTCAGGAAAGACGTACATGAAGGCAAAACCTCTATAGTTCCTATTCCAGAGCGGAGACCTATGAAGAAGCAGACAAGAGCCTATGCAAAAGTTGTGGAAACCTCCACCGAGATGCAGCCGCATGTGCCTTCCACAGAATCCGAACAACCTTCAAATATTGAGATGAAAATGTGGTATTGCAGGCAATGTGGATACATGTGTTTTCGCGAAGATCCACCTCATGTTTGCCCAATATGCAAAGCAAAAGCGGAAATATTCGCCGAGATAATTATAACCACTCAGGTGTTGACACCAATCCGCCGAGTAAAAGAGTAGCCTGCAAAAAATCTGGGTGGCTTTTTTCCATCATCGTTTTATAGTGAAAGCTGAAGGGCAAAGCTCGTTTATAACGCACTCCTCGCAGTTCGGTTTTCGTGCATTGCAAATTCGTCGACCATGGAAAATTAGCAAATCAGTAAGTTTAGGCCATTGCTCCTTAGGCACAAGCCTCATCAGATCTTCCTCTATCTTGTTTGGGTCCTTATTGTTGCTCAGTCCTAGCCTTTGAGCAAGCCTCTTAACATGCGTATCCACAGCAATTCCCTCGATGGTGTTAAAGGCGGTTGACAACACGATATTTGCCGTTTTTCTCGCAACGCCCGGCAATGTAACCAATTCTTCCATCGTCTGAGGAACTTCAGAATCGAACCTGTCCACGAGCATTTTACCTAATTTTTTCAAGTACAGAGCTTTACGCCGATAGAATCCCGTCGATCGGACATTGTTCTCTAATTCTGCAAGATCAGCATTTGCATAATCTCTGGCTACTTTGTATTTCTTGAATAGGTTCTTTGTGACCTCATTCACTATTCTGTCAGTAGATTGGGCTGATAATATTGTCGAAACTAGAAGCTCTAAAGAGCTGTTGAAATGAAGCGAAATTCTTGCATTTGGGTATTCGCCTTCCAAGAGGTTGATTATTTCGCGAACTCGACCTTTATTGTCCATATCAAAACCTACCTATTCTAGAAGGAAAATCGAGTCAGCTTGGGGGCAAAGTGGAGTTATGGTTCTGTTATCATAATCGCTTGAGTAGGGCAGCTGGTTTCGCAAGCTCTGCAGAAGATGCATTCGGACTCGTTCACAGGATCGGATTTCTGTTCTGAAAGGGGATGCCCAGGAGTGTCAATCAATTCGAAAACGGTTACAGGGCAAACAGAGACGCAGATAGCATCTCCATTGCATATGTCGTGATCTACTGCAACTTGGGTTCCATGAATGCCGAGTTTCTTAGGTGGATCTACTTCGCCCCTTACATCATGGTTATTGTGGCTGCTCACTTTCGGTTTCTTGATAAATTCTGAATCAATAGGCATTCTGCAATTTCTCCTTGCGTTTTTGACACTCTATCAGAGTGTTGGTGTATATTTGTTTTTTTCCAAAGCGTTAGAGAAAAAATTTAATCAAGTTGCAGTGCTATCTTAGCTATGTCTGTGGAGAAATTGAAAGAGACAGATGTTCAATATTTGTGTGAACTATGTAATTGCCCTATTGATGATTGTAGATGTGCCTGCCCTTACTGTGGCGAGATTGATTATTGCACTTGTTGCATTGGCATTGATCAAGCTACAGGAGGATAATTAAAATCGTCTTTCATTGGAGCGGAGGAGCCATTTGACCAATAAAGAATTAAATTGGGTAATAGGTGGACCACAAGGAAGCGGTGTCGATACCGCTGCAAACATTTTCGGAAGAGCCTGTGGCTATGGAGGCTATAATCTCTTCGGAAAAAGGGAGTACCATTCAAATATCAAAGGTCTTCACAGCTATTTTCACTTTAGAATCTCAGAGGATCCAGTTGGAGCCAACGTAAACGATGTTGACCTACTTGCAGCCTTCGACGCTGAAACAGTAGTTAGACACGCACAGGATGTTGCAGCCAACGGAGGCGTAATCTTAGAGAAGGAAGACCTTGGCACCAAATTTTCAGAGATAAAGACACTGCCAGTCGAATTTTTAGCTGACCTTCACAAGAAACTTGAAAACAGAGGAATTGGAGAAACAGTAGGAGACTTGATGGAAAATGCTCAAGAGAGAAATATCCAAGTGTACCCGGTGCCGTTTTTGGACTTGCTAAAGGAGGTTGCTGATGAGCTTGCAATTGAGAAACTGAGCAGAATGATCAGAATGAAAAATGTGCTGGCCGTGGGCATATCTTTCAGCTTGCTCAATTACAATGTTGACTTAGTGGAAAAGGCCATAAGAACTGTATTTGGTGAGAAGCACAGAATCGCTGACATGAATGTTCTGGCTCTCAGAAAAGCTTACAGCTACGCCAGACAAACCTTCGGTGACAATTTTAGACACACACTCGAAAGGCTAGAATTAGATGAAGAAAAAGTGTTCCTTTTAGGCTACCAGGCTGCAGCCCTAGGCAAGATTTTGGGTGGATGTCGCCTGCAGACTTATTACCCCATTACTCCCGCTGCAGACGAAAGTGAGTATCTAGAAGCTCACGAAATTTTCGCGTTGAAGAAGGGAAATGGAGCGGTGCTAGTTATTCAAACTGAGGATGAAATCGCTGCAATAAATATGGCTTCAGGAGCCGCGCTAACGGGAGTGAGAGCAGCCACAGCAACTTCTGGGCCAGGCTTTTCTTTGATGGTGGAGGGACTCAGTTGGGCAGGAAATAATGAAGTTCCAGTTGTAATCACCTACTATCAGAGGGGAGCTCCTTCAACGGGCCTGCCAACCCGTCATGGACAAGACGACCTTAGATTCACAATTCATGCAGGTCATGGCGAATTTCCGAGAATAGTTCTTGCGTCAGGTGACATAAAAGAATGCTTTTTTGACGCTGCTAATGCTTTCAACTACGCCGAAAAGTATCAGATGCCGGTTATACATTTGATAGATAAAGCTTTAGCCAATAGCACGCAAAGCCTTCCTTTCTTTGACCTCAGTAAGTTCAAGATAGAAAGGGGAAACATTGTCAAATATAGAGATGCTCAGCAGGGAGAATACAAAAGGTTCAAATTCACCGACTCAGGCGTTTCACCTAGAGCCTTTCTTGGAACTGAAGGTACTACCATGTGGTACACAGGAGACGAGCATGACGAGACTGGTCACATAAGTGAAGAACCTTCCAACCGAAACATGATGATGGAGAAGAGAATGAAGAAACTGGAGACTGCTCATATAGAAATCCCCCTGGAAGAAAAACTCAGCCTCTTCGGACAAAAGGGTGCGGAAAACGTTGTTGTAAGCTGGGGTTCACCTAAAGGCGCAATACTCGAAGCAATGCGAATGCTTCAGACTGAAGGCTTTGACATAGAGTTCATGCAAGCTCGCATGATTAACCCCTTGCCAACAGAGAGAATCGAAGAGTCTTTGAGTCGAGCAAGAACCAAGATCACAGTTGAAATGAACTATTCTGGACAGCTAGCAAACATAGTCACCGAAAAAACCGGAGTCTTCATGGACTATTACATTCTCAAATACAACGGGCGACCCATGACCACCACTGAACTTCATAAAGCTCTGAGAGAAGCTATTCGCGGTGAGGCTCCCAAAAGGCAGGTGTTGAATTTTGGCGCATAAAGTCTCACGGCTCAGAACGCCTGTGTTCGTCGATTGGTGTCCTGGTTGCGGTAATTTCGGCATATACACTGCCCTACAGATGGCTATCGCAGAACTGCAGCTGCAACCGCACGAAGCAGTCATCGTTTCTGGAATTGGCTGTTCAGGCAAAACGCCCCACTTCACGTACACGAATGGAATACACACCTTGCATGGCAGAACTTTGCCTTTTGCAGCGGGCATCAAGATAGCCAATCCTGGCTTAGAAGTAATCGCGACTGGAGGCGACGGAGACGGATTGGGCATAGGCGCTGGACATTTTGTCAATGCGGGTAGAAGAAATCTTGACATGACATACATTATTCACGATAACGCCGTTTACGGTCTCACAAAAGGACAAGCCTCGCCTACATTGAAGCTTGGAAGACAAACAAAATCACTTCCAAAGCCCAACCTTAACTCTGCCATCAACCCAATTGCGTTAGCTCTTGTTGCTGGTTATACTTTCATCGCGAGAGCATACGCCTACGATGTGAAACACATGAAAGACATGATAATTCAAGCAGTAAAACACAAGGGAATGGCTTTCATCAACGTTCAACAACCGTGTCCCACATACAATAATATAAACACTAAAGGTTGGTATGAAAAACGAGTTTACAAACTGGAAGAGACTAGCTGGGATCCGATAGTGAAGAGTCCGGATCAAGAATTGGAAAAAACTGCGAATGCACTTGAAAAGTCCAGAGAATGGGACAACAAGCTACCTTTAGGCGTATTCTATAAAAACGAGCTCATACCGACCTATGAGGAACGAATATCCACAAGAATACCCTTCTACAGAGAGACCCCCCCAACAAGACAAGAAATTAGCAACACAGCAGGGAAACCTACTGTCGTCGTAGAGAAATGGTTTAAAGAGCTAAAAGTATAGGCTATGACTGTGAATGGCCCATGAAAGGGTACACAGGCAAAATATTAACGGTAGACTTATCAAAAAAATCATTCAAAACAACACACATCTCACCTGAATGGCCCCGCAAATTTCTGGGGGGGATGGGGTTTGCGACTGCGTTGCTGTTCAAAGAAACGGAAAAAGGCTTGGACCCTCTTTGCAAAGACAACAAGCTAATAGTAGCCCCGGGTCTATTGACGGGGACAGGCATCCCCACCGCTTCAAAAACTCTCTTCATTGCAAAGTCTCCTCTAACTGGCGGATTTGGAAAAGCATCTGTAGGCGCCACAATTGGGCCCAACTTGAAGAAAGCAGGATATGACCTACTCGCAATCGTCGGCCAAAGTCCGAAACCTGCTGCTCTAAGGATTGAAGACAGTTCAGTAAAAATAGAGGACGCTCAAGAGCTTTGGGGAAAGGATGTGCGGGAAACAGCTGCTCTACTAAAAACTAGCTATCACGGCTTTTCAACAGCTGTGATTGGACCTGCTGGCGAAAACCTCTCAAAAATAGCTGGTATAGACTCGAATGAACGGCAAGCAGCGAGAACGGGCCTTGGCGCCGTTATGGGCGCCAAAAAACTAAAAGCAATCGCGGTAAAGGGAACTTCAAATATCGAATACGCCAACTCTCAAGCTCTGCACGATTTAGTGATCCAGTGGGCGGAAAAGATTAAGAAGAATCCTGACTCGAGACTAGACATGAAGTATGGAACCGGAGAGTTTTTTGCTTGGATGAACGAAAATAGAGGAACTCATCCTAGTCGTAACTGGCAACAAGGCTATTTTCATAAAGCTTTTGACAACCTCAAAGAAGGAGAGTTATCCCAATTAGACCCTTACTATTGGTCGCCAAAATTCACAATCCGAAACAAAGCTTGCCCGAACTGTACTAAGCCGTGTGGAAGGATCACTAGAATCAACGATGGCAAATATGCAGGCACCGAACTCGATGGGCCTGAATACGAAACAATATACTCCCTCGGCGCTAATCTAGAAGTTGATAACTTCGAAGAACTATGCTGCATCCACATGACGTGCGACCTATACGGACTGGACGCCATCTCAGCTGGGCTCACTGTGTCCTGGACGATGGAAGCTTTCGAAAAAGACTTGCTTAGCCGCGAAGATTTAGATGGCCTAGAACCAAAATTTGGAGATGTTGATGCGATATTGGAAGTCCTGAAGAAGATGGCTTACCGAGAGGGCAAAGTTGGCGCTCTTCTGTCAGATGGTGTAAAAGCAGCAAGTGAGAAGCTGGGTAAGGGCTCTCGGGACTTTGCGATTCACTCTAAAGGGCTTGAACTACCAGCGTATGATGCTCGCGGAATTAAGGGTATGGGGCTGGCTATGGCCGTTGCTGTTCGTGGTGGAGATCATCTAACAGCGGTGGTTTATGGAACCGAACTTGTAGGAAAGTGGTGGAAGTTTTCGGGCATAGACCGGTTTTCCGCTGAAAATAAAGGTTTCGAAGTGAAGGTTCATGAAGACTTGATGACGTTATATGACATTACAGGAGTATGCAAGTTTACGAGACATACATTTTTCGCTGAGGCTTATCCAGAGCTAGTTAGGGCAGTTACTGGAATGGACCTCAGCTTGGCTGACCTCTTCGTGATTAGCGAGAGAGTCTACAACTTGCAGCGAGCTTTCAACGTAAGAGAAGGCTTGGACAGGAATGCTGATTCTTTACCTGCTCGAGTATTCAAGGATCCTATCCCAAAAGG
>CP070835.1:1051090-1076720 GCA_020341775.1 Candidatus Bathyarchaeota archaeon | reverse complement strand
TTCAACCCTCAGCCACCTCCGCAGACTTCAGTCACCGCTCAGTAGAAGCCAACCAAACTTCGAAGCCCGAGACTTGCATCCTACCCACTGGGGACGTCTGTGTCCTAACGAGACCCCAGAAGGTTCCAACTGTGGTTTAGTGAAAAACCTCGCTCTTTCCGCCTGCATATCGGTAGCGGTGAATGTTGAAAAGGTAAGACAAGTTCTTTATCCCATGGGAGTCACTCCCGCTCCGGACTCCAATCGGGAGCTTCGCCTTTCGGGAGCGAAGATTTTCATAAATGGATCCTTGATCGGCCATCACCCGTACCCCTCCGAGCTTGTTTCAGAATTGAGAGACAGACGCCGTAGAGGCGAAATCTCCTCAGAGATTAATGTCGCCCACTTCAAGACAATGGATAGGCGAGAAGAAATCTACGTCAATTGTGATGAAGGCCGAGTTCGACGCCCCCTAATAATCGTTGAAAAAGGTGTTTCGATGCTCCAACCTGAACATGTTGAAAAGATCCGATCTGGCGAATGGTCATGGGAGGATCTTGTCAAAAATGCGATCATCGAGTACATCGATGCAGAAGAGGAAGAAAATATCTATGTGGCCTTAAACCTTGACGCAATATCGCCCAAGCACACCCATGTGGAGCTGTCCTCCTACACAATTCTTGGCATCTGTGCATCTCTCATACCTTACCCGGAACATAACCAGTCACCTCGAAATTCCTATGAAGCCGCCATGGCGAAACAAGCCCTGGGCGTCTACACAACCAACTTTATTTATCGTGTCGATTCCCGTTCTCACGTCTTACATTATCCTCAAATTTCCATCGTGAAGACAAAACCTATGGAAATCTTGGGCTACAATCATAGGCCCTCTGGACAAAATTGTGTCGTCGCCATCATATCTTTTGAAGGATATAACATGGAAGACGCCCTCGTTTTCAACAAAGCATCGATAGAACGTGGGCTTGGGCGATCGACCTTTTTTAGGATTTACGAAGCAGAAAGCCGGCAATATTTGGGCGGACTAAAAGACAGATTCATCATTCCCGAAGCTGGAATAAGAGGCTTCAGAGGCGAACAATACTATCGCTTACTCGAGTCTGATGGAATTGTGAGTCTTGAAGCCAGCACAGTTGGCGGTGATGTCCTAATAGGAAGAATAAGCCCGCCCAGATTTCTCGAAGAATATAAGGAATTTGAAGTGAAAGGCCCCTCAATGCGTGATACTTCCGTAGATGTAAGGCAATCGGAAGCTGGAATCGTTGACGACATTTTTATCACAGAATCCAATGAAGGAAACAAACTCGTAAAAGTTAGAGTGCGTGATCAACGAATCCCCGAGCTCGGGGACAAGTTTGCTTCGCGACATGGACAAAAAGGCGTCATCGGAATGATTGTGCCACAAGAAGACATGCCCTTCGCTGAGTCAGGCATTGTCCCAGACATAATAGTAAATCCCCACGCTATTCCTTCACGAATGACCATCGGCCAATTCTTAGAATCAATGGCTGGAAAAATGGCCGCTGCTCGTGGAAGATCTGCAGATGGAACACCCTTCGTGAACGAGAAATCTAGCGAAATCAAACAAACGCTGAAAGATTATGGTTTCAGCCACACCGGAAGAGAGGTCTTCTATAGCGGCATAACGGGCGAGAAGTTCGTTGCTGACATTTTTGTAGGTATAGTGTACTACCAAAAACTCCATCACATGGTTTCTGACAAAGTTCACGCCAGAGCACGAGGACAGGTGCAAATGTTGACGCGGCAGCCAACCGAAGGCCGAGCGAGGGGTGGCGGGTTGAGGTTTGGCGAAATGGAACGGGACTGTTTGATTGGCCATGGCGCTGCGATGCTTTTGAGAGACCGGCTTCTCGAAGAGTCTGACAAATACCTACTTTATGTCTGCGAGAATTGTGGTTACATAGCCTATTTTGACATTAAGAGGCGTGCTTACGTTTGCCGAATCTGTGAAGATGATGCACAGATTTCCCCAGTAGTTATTTCATACGCATTCAAACTTTTACTGCAGGAACTGATGAGCCTCTGCGTTGCGCCTAAGTTGAAATTGACGGAGCGTGCTTAGAATGGCTTTTGAAGAAGTAACTCACAAAATAATCAGCGAACTTCACTTTGGACTATTTTCACCTCAGGACTTGAGAAGACTCTCCGTTGTAGAGGTGCAGACTGCCGATACTTACGACGAAGATGGAGCACCAATAACGTCCGGCTTGATGGATGGAAGACTGGGGACCCTTGAACCGAGACAGCGCTGCAAAACATGTGGAAACACCGCAATCCGTTGCCCTGGACACTTTGGTAACGTTGAACTTGCGGTTCCTATAATTCACATCGAATTCACGAAAATCATCCATAACCTGTTGGGGGCAACATGTAGAAATTGCGGGCGCGTAACATTGCCCGAAGAACGAATCGAAAAGATTCGTAATCGAATTCAACGCGCTCGAAAGCTTCTGGGAGAGGTTCCGGACAGCATTTATAAGAAAGTCATAAAAGAGGCGAAGGGGAAAGATTGCCCCCATTGTGGGACGCCGCAGTACAAGGTGACATTCGAAAAGCCAACACGTTTTCGTGAAGAAGTAGCTGAAGGAGGTTCACCACAACTCACGCCAAGCATAGTGCGCGAACGGCTTGAACGAATATCCAATGAAGATTTGGAGCTTTTCGGGTTCCATCCCAAAACTGCCAGACCCGAGTGGATGGTTCTCCAAGTTCTTCCTGTTCCTCCGGTTTATGTGCGTCCATCAATCACTTTGGAGTCAGGAATCCGCTCTGAAGATGACCTGACTCACAAACTTGTGGACATCATACGGATTAATCAACGCTTGAGGGAAAACATGGAAGCGGGAGCACCAACGCTCATAATCCAAGACCTTTCAGAGCTGCTGCAATACCACGTCACAACTTACTTCAACAACGAAGCCTCGGGGATACCTCCTGCTAGACATCGTTCTGGAAGAGCATTAAAGACGCTTTCCCAACGTCTTAAAGGAAAAGAAGGACGTTTCAGAAGCAACTTGTCAGGCAAAAGAGTCGACTTCTCCGCAAGGACGGTTATTTCTCCTGACCCCAACATCGACATCAGTGAAGTGGGCGTCCCTCTGGACGTCGCAATGAAGCTTTCCATTCCAGAAAAAGTCACCGAATGGAACCTTGAGGAATCGCAGTCATTCGTTAAGAATGGCCCCGACAATTATCCTGGGGCACTATACGTTGTTCGACCGGATGGCAAGCGGATTCGTCTGGAATTTGTGGTTGATCGAGAAAAAGTTGCTGAAGCCATAGAGCCGGGGTTCGTCGTGGAACGGCATCTTAAAAACGGCGACACTGCAATCTTCAATCGCCAACCTTCTCTTCATCGAATGTCAATCATGGCACACTACGTCAAAGTATTACCCTACAAAACATTCCGTCTACACCTCTGTGTGTGTCCTCCTTACAACGCCGACTTCGATGGGGATGAAATGAACCTCCACATACCTCAAAGCGAGGAGGCCCAAACAGAAGCTCTTCTACTCATGCAGGTGCAAGATCAGATTCTTTCTCCTCGTTTCGGTGGTCCAATAATCGGGGCAATTCGAGACTTCATCACCTCAGCCTACCTCCTCACCAGAAAATCTACACTCCTAAATGTGGAGGAAGTCTTCCGATTATTGCGCACAGCTGGCTACGAGGGCGACCTGCCCAAGCCTGCAAAGAAAAAGCCACATCCACTGTGGACTGGAAAGCAGATATTCAGCCTCTTTTTACCAGCAGACTTTAACTATTCGCTAAAAGCAACCATTTGCCAAAGCTGCACGACATGTCGCAAGGGCAAATGCCCCCATGATGCCTATGTCGTCATTAAGAATGGCATATTGAAGTCGGGCGTCATAGATAGACGTTCAATCGGTGCAGAGCAGTCAGAAAGCATTCTTCATCGAATAATCAAAGATTACGGAGCGGGACGAGGCAGAGAATTTCTTAACAAAATCTGCCAGTTACTCAAGCTCTTCATGTCCATTCGTGGGTTCACATATTCTTTTGACGAATTAGAACTCTCACCCAAGGCGCAAGAAAAGATCGCGAAGACGCTGGAGAAGCATGAGAAAAAGGTTCACGAATTAATCCTGAAATACAGAAGGGGAACTCTCGAAAGACTTCCCGGACAGTCGCTTCATGACTCGTTTGAGATCTACGTTATGAACGAACTGGCGAAAGCCCGTGATGGCGCTGGAAAAATCGCCGACGAAGACTTCACAATTGAAAATGCAGGCATTGTCATGACACGAACAGGAGCCCGAGGATCCAACCTGAATATAGGTCAGATGACGGCCTCTGTTGGACAACAATCTGTACGGGGAAAACGGATTATGAGAGGCTACGTGCAACGAGCGTTGCCCCACTTTGAGCCAGGCGACCCCTCACCAAAAGCGCGCGGATTCGTTTATTCATCTTACCAATCAGGTCTTGACCCCGTGGAGTTCTTTTTCCACGCGATGGGAGGTCGCGAAGGCTTGGTGGACACTGCAGTGCGAACACAGCAAAGCGGCTACATGCAAAGGCGTCTAATCAACGCCCTTGAGCACTTGCGTATAGAATATGATGGAACAGTTCGAAACTCAGTCGGCGACATTGTTCAGTTCCGCTATGGCGAAGATGGAGTAGACCCTGCGAAAAGCGACCATGGAAAAGCTGTAAACGTCAGCCGACTGGTTGATCAAATTAGCATAATGATAGGCGGTGGCAGAGCAGCTTCAGCCAAATATGTCAAAGAGAAATTGAAAGAAGTGGAGAATCAGCTAACACCAATATTGATAGATGAACTGAAACGAGAATTGAAGAAGGCGAGATTAAACAAGAAAGCAGTCGATAAGACTGTTGAGTTGACCCTGAAGCACTACAAACGTGCTTTAGTTGAACCTGGAGAGGCGGTTGGCATAGTAGCAGCGCAGTCCATCGGTGAACCAGGCACACAGATGACTTTGCGAACTTTCCACTACGCAGGTGTAAGAGAACAAAACGTTACTTTAGGACTGCCACGTTTAATTGAGATTGTGGACGCCAGACGAGTTCCGTCCACCCCAATTATGTCCATTTATTTGGACAAGAATCATCGAAAGAGTAAAGAAAAAGCTACCGACGTCGCCCGTAACATCCTCTATACAACAGTGGAAGATGTTGCCAAGACTGTTTATGACGATCCTGAACGTGAAGAAATCGTGGTTGACCTTGACAAAGCTCTCATGCAGAGCAGGGGGGTGTCCATGCAGGATGTGCTTGACAACCTCTCTCGCGCACGCGCAGGGGTTGAGGTGAAACCACGGGGAAGAAAAGTGTATGTGAAGCCCAAAAAACCTGAAAATCGCAAAAAATTGTTTGCTAAAGTTGTCTCTCATCAGGTGAAAGGAGTTTCCGGCGTTAACCGCGTTCTCGTCACCGAAGAGCGGGGAGAGTGGGTTATTCGAACCGATGGATCCAACTTGCCCAAGGCCCTTGAAATCCGGGGGATTCAACCAGCTAGAACAACTACCAACCATGTTCACGAAATCGCCAAAACTTTGGGGATCGAAGCAGCCCGCAATTCTCTCGTTAACGAAGCGGTTGGCGTTCTAGAGGAGCAAGGCCTGGATGTTGATATTAGACACATCATGTTAGTTGCAGACATTATGACGGCTACTGGTGACGTTAGGCAGATTGGGCGTCATGGCATTAGTGGAGCTAAGTCGAGCGTTTTAGCTCGTGCAGCCTTTGAAATAACTGTTCCCAACATTGTTGACGCAGCAATCAAAGGCGAGAAAGATCCATTGAAAGGCGTGACCGAAAACGTTATAGTAGGGCAATCTATACCCATTGGCACAGGATTAGTGAACCTGTACATGTCAACGCTCGCAGGCAGACAGGAGAAGACTGGATGATTGACGTCGACAAAGCCATAGCAACTGTAGTTAAAACGGGGAAAGTAGTTTTTGGGGCAAATGAAGCTCTACGGAGTGCACGAAATGGCAAAGCGCGGCTAATTCTGGTAGCCTCAAATAGGCCAACCAAGATACAGAGCCTTGAATACTACGGACAGCTGTCAAGAGTTCCAATCGTGACCTATAAAGGCAACAATAGTGACTTAGGCATTGCATGTGGAAAACGATTTGCCATTGCAGCCTTAACCGTGAAAGAGGCGGGCGATTCCGACATTTTGAGACTGGCTGAAAACCCTCCAGCAGAAGCGGTCGGAGACGAGACTGAGGAGTAACAGCATGGCTACAGGAATCAAATTAACGAGCAAGGAAATGCGTTTTATTGCACTCTTCGAGAGTATCACAGGTGCGACTGTGAAGGACTGCATCCTTTACGAGGATCAGAATAGAGCCATCTTCATTGTTAAGGAGGGAGACATCGGCATGGCAGTCGGCAAAGGAGGCAAAAACATCCGTCTCTTGGAGCGAATGACAAACAAGAAGCATGAGATTATCGAGCATTCTGAAGATCCTACGCGCTTCATAAAGAACGCGTTAAAGCCAGCACATGTGAGGGAGATTCGAATCACAGAGAAGCCTGATGGAAAAACTATCGCTGTTGTGTCTGTCAACCCCCGAGACAAAGGCGTGGCCATCGGGAAGAATGGACGAAACGCCGAGCGCATACGCTTCTTAGCAAAACGGTACTTCGAAATTCAGAACGTCTCAATTACATAGTCTTGGTCAGATTCATACATACGCGCGGCATTACTTGCTGGATTGCGCTTTTTGTGGCCGCTTCTTAGCCAACATCCGGTCTAGGATTGGCTTTAGCTTAGCGTTTTCTGCCTTGATCTTCTCCGGTCCTAGCTCGTCCAACTTCTCCGCCATTTCCTTCATGAGCTCAGCATACTTCAACCCTTCCGCAGCCGAGACATACTCTACCCGAAAACGGTGAGGACTCAAGCCCAACTTCTCCAACATAGGAGCTAAGGCATCCATGCGAGCTTTCATTCTCAAATTTCCGCTGATATAGTGGCAATCATAGGGCAGGTGGCATGCACCAATCATCACCATACCTGCACCCCGCCTAAACGCCTCTAAAACAAAGTCTCTGTCAACACGCCCCGAGCACATTACGCGTATTGGCCTAATCAAAGGTGGATATTCAAAGCGACTCGTGCCAGCTAAATCTGCACCTGCATAGCAACACCAATTGCACAAAAGCCCGAGTATTTTGCCTTCAGGATTTTTCTTCAATGCTTCCTCAATTTGAGCGAAAATCTGCTCATCCGTAAAATGCTTCTGGATAATTGCATCCGCAGGACATTCGGCGACACAAGTGCCACAACCATGGCACATTGCCGTTACGACTTTTGCTGGCTGATTTTCGATGGCTTCTATGGATCCATATGGACATCGATCAGCGCAGATGCCGCATTTCACCCTTGTGTTTCTGCATAGTTCGGGGGTCACTTCTGCGACGATGGGTTCTATCTTCCATTTGTCCTTTGAGAGTATTGTTGCTGCACGTGCTGCAGCGCCGCTTCCTTGAGAGACACTGTACGGAATGTCCTTAGGAGCTTGGCAGGCGCCTGCCACAAAGATTCCGTCGACTGGTGTGTCTATAGGTTTTAATTTAGGGTGGCTTTCCATGAAAAAGCCATTAGCGTCCCTTGAAATACTGAGTATTCTGGCTAAATCTCCTGCATCCGTCTTGGGAACAGCGGCCGTGCATAAAACAACCATTTCTGCGGGGAGTTCAATGGGCTGTCCCAGGGTCATGTCTTCAGCCCGGATGTTCAGGTTTTTGGTTTGCGAGTCTTCGATGATGTGACTGGCTCTTCCACGGATGAAAGTTACACCCAAGTCCCGAGCGCGACGGTAGAATTCTTCGTATCCCTTGAAAGGGGTTCTCATATCCATGTACAAGACATAGACTTCAACATCTTCTTTGTACTTCTCTTTAAGGAGAATAGCATTTTTCAACGCGTACATACAGCAGAAACCTGAGCAGTACTCATATTTTTTGAGGTTCCGTGAGCCTACGCATTGGATGAAGGCGACGCTGTGGGGCTTTTTCCCATCTGAAGCGCGGATCACTTTTCCCCCTGTCGGCCCAGCCGCTAGAATGAGTCGTTCAAACTCTAGAGCTGTAATGACGTTGTCGTATTTGCCGTATCCATACAGAGGGTCATCATACGGCATGTAGATGTCAAAGCCCGTGGCAACTATTATAGCTCCCACGTCTAGTTCGATTTCTTCCGGCTCTTGGTCAAAGTTGATCGCCTGTCTGGCTCCGCAACTGTCTACACATTTATAGCATTCGATGCAGTGGTCCAAGTTTATAGAATAGACCAGTGGAACAGCTTGCTCAAAGGGCACCGATATTGCTTTTCTGACTCCCATATTTACGTCCCACTCGTTCGGATATTCGATTGGACAGACATCTCTACACTCGCCGCAGCCGGTGCAGTTGTCAGCAATTATGTATCGCGGTTTTTTCTTTATCTTGACTTTAAAGTTGCCGACATAGCCCGAAACGCTGATCAGATCGGCGTAGGAGATGATTTCGATATTTGAGTGGCGCCCCACATCCACCATTTTCGGGCCTTCGATGCAGATGCTGCAATCCAAAGTTGGGAAGGTTTTATCCAGCTGGGCCATGTGTCCGCCGATGCTTTCAGTCTTTTCAAGCAAATAGACCTTGAACCCCATCTCCGCGAGATCTAGAGCAGAGTTGATTCCAGCTATTCCACCGCCGATGACTAGCGCTTTGTTTGTGACAGGCACTTCGATTTCTTTGAGAGGTTGGAGCAGTCTTGCCTTAGCAACGGCCATCCTCACAATTTCCTTAGCCTTCTCAGTTGCCTCTTCTGGTGTGCTAGGGTGACACCAAGACGAAAATTCACGTATGTTAGCCATCTCAAAAAAGAAGGGATTCAAGTCAGCCTCAGCGCAGGTTTTCCGAAAGGTGGGCTCGTGCATGCGCGGTGAACACGCCGCAACCACAACCCGGTTAAGCTTGTTTTCTTTGATGGCTTTTCTGATCTCGTCTTGCCCGGGGTCAGCACAGGTGTATCGGTTGTCTTTTGCGAAAAAGACGTCGGGCAAGCTTCTTGCGTAGTCCGTAAGATCCTTTACGTCGATCACGCCTGCTATGTTGAGCCCGCAATGGCAGACGAACACGCCGATTCGAGGCTTCTCCTCTGTCATCTTAGGATGCATCCTCCTTGCCGCTTATTCGTGAAACTATCTGCGTGGCGTCTACCCGCAGCGCCTTTAGCGCCAGCTCTTCCGGGCTGAATCCCATGGCGAGGCCTAACAGCTGAGGGTAGTGGAGCACTGGAATCCTCAAGGTTTCGTTGAACAGCCTTTCTATTCGGGGCTGATTGGTGTCAAACATCATGTGGCAGAACGGACATACAGTGACCATGGCGTGGGCGCCTGCATTTCTGATGTGAGTTAGCTTCTCTTTGGTAAGTTGAAGCGGGATCCTATCATTCACGCCTGCAATCGGAGCGCCGCAACAGGCCAATTTGTCGACGTACTCAACATACTCCGCTCCTGTCGCTTCCACGAGGTCTTTGAGGGCCTGAGGGTCCTCCGGGTTCTCGAAGTCAACCGAGTCAGCCGGACGTGTTACGTGGCAGCCAGCATGTTCAGAAACTTTCAAGCGGGTTAGTGGTGTTTTCACTGAGGCCTTTATCTTTTCTAGTCCCACGTCTTCCACTAACAGCTGCAGAACGTGCTTAGCTTCTATTGTCCCCTTAAACTCGAGGCCTGTGGCCTTCAAGTAACCGTTGATCTCTTCTTTAAGCTCCTTGTTTTCCTTCAATTTCTTGTTTACTTTGCGCAGTGTCCCTGCACATCCCGGGCACAGAGCAATGATGCTGAGTCCCTGCTGCTCAGCTAAGCATAGGTTCCGAGCAGCTAAAGTAAGCGTCATGCTGTGGTTGACTGGGTCGATGGGCAGGCCACAGCAGTTGTATTCGGGCATTTCCACCAATTCTATTCCCAGTTGCTGGAGGACTTTTCTGGTGGAAATCTCGTAGCTTGAGACTCGATAAGGAATAGCGCAGCCTAGGAAGAGCAAGAATCTTGTTGGTTTTGGAGTTGTCTTCGCATTCTTCTCTGGGGCCGTCATGCTTGCTCGCCTCTCTTAAGCAGCTTCGAGAAACCTGTTGCTTTGGCCAATTTCGTCATAGCTTCCGGGTTTCCCTTGGGCAAGGGCGGCAAGCCAATCTGCGCTCTCTTCTTGAGCCGTAAATCTGGTATTCGGTAGGCGACGCCCGTTTCCAGAATGCTCGATCCTAATTCCTTGAAAATTTGCGGCATGTATCCCTTTTCGACTGCAGTGTTCCTCAAAATGCGTATCACGCTCGCAACCTCTACATCTTGAGGACAACGGTCGGTGCATGTGAAGCACGCCGCACACAACCAAAGAGTCTCGCTCGTGAGTACTCTGTCCTTTAGCCCAAGCAATGTCATGCGGATCAAAGTCCTAGGTCTATAGGAGTCGCTGAACCTCGCAATTGGACAGTCTGAAGTGCACGTGCCACATTGAAAACACTGCTTCAGCTTCTCGCCGCCATGCGTTTTGCTGACTTCATGCTTGAAGTGAGGGTCGAATTCTTGGGCTCTTATTGGCGCAGTTGCCGAAATCTCCGCCGTTTCTTCTCCAGATTTGGCGCGTAGACCTTTTTTAGCTGTCTCAGAGGGCCTCTCTCTAGGGTTGGATTGAGTTTTACTCATTTCATTTCTTCCTCGGCTCAAGGAGTTTTCTTACGGCTTCCATAGTCCTCTCTTTTCCTTTTCCGCGCAGCTCCTTTGTCATTTCTGTTGTCGATGTTAATTTTTCAAGAGCTCTATTCCATGCCCCCGAGCGTACTGGAGTGTGACGGATAGTCGAACGAGAAAGCCCTAACGCCCCCTCTTCTGGGCAGACGATCCTGCAGACGCCACAATAGGTGCAGAAAATCTCGTTGCAATGCACCTTACCATCTTTTTCAGAAAGATATAAGGCGCCAGTGATGGGACAAACGTCTAAGCAATCCTGACAGCCAGAAGGGCACTTCTCTTGGTTAATTTTCAGCTTTCCAGTGAAGATTTTTCTAATTCGAATGACTCCTTCTGGGCATTTGACTTCGCAAACACCGCAACAAGGGCACTGTTCCTCTTTAACGTCAACAGTTATTTTTGAGTCTGGTGCCTGTGTGACTTTGATGAGATCTAAGGGGCACGCATCTTCACACTCAGTACAGTTCGCTGGGCACTTGGAGACGTCTACAGAGATTTCGCGGATGAGTTGAGGAAAGCTCTCCTTCTCCACTACAGACGCAATGGTTTTTCCATCTATAACAACCTGAACCGCGCCATAAGGGCAGATAGCGGTGCATATTCCACAAAAGTGGCATTTGTTCTCGTCCACATCAATCATGGGCGGCTGAGCCTTTTGCCCCGTCTTTTTCGGATTTTTCTCAATTGCAATGGCTTCTCTCGGGCAAACTAAACTACAAAGCTCACAACCTACACAAATCGAACGGTCAACCGTCATTCCATAACTCTTTGCGTGATGGATCCTTTCTATCACGAGCTGGCTGTCGGATTCGGATTTCCGGATTTTCATGGGCATAATAGACACCTATTCGAGCGGGCACATCACATGTAACATCGTTTCATGCAAGTATACTTAAGAATATTTGACATACGTAAAGATCTATTTTATGGTTTCTATAAACAACCTCGCTTGGACACAGCAAAATACCTACGGAGAAGCCAGAGACTCCATGAAGACTCTTGATCCGCTTGCCAGCACAAAAGAAGAATAGCTAAGAAGGTATGGTGCCGCCTCTATTCGAGAAAGGTTTTCGCAGAGACTCCATATTCGAAAAGAACATTCTCAAAGCTCTTCCTGTTCTTGTTCTCCTTATAGGTCCGCAAAGCGTTGATGGAATCTTTTTCTTGGTGTGCTCCAAGGATTGCTTGAATCAATTTAGCAATAGAGCTCCCGACAAAGAAGTATTGACATAGGCAAGTCACGTTGGAGACGTTTCGAGAAACGCTGGCAGTTTCGAAATCAACAAGACAAGGCAAGCCGCTTGGTTGAACTATTATGTGTTTTGACGCATTACTCAGTTCACCATGGTCCAGTCCTATCTTATCCATTTTCCAAGCTTGTTCTAGCGCCAACCGTAAAACGTGGCTCAGCCTTTTACCAGCGTTCTTTCCTTGCAGCGCTTCTAACCATTCAGGGAGCAAGATGCCCTCAACGTACTCCATTACTAGGAAGTTATCTGTGACTCCAAGCAAATGTGGCCCAACGTCTACCCGATTTGCTGCCTTCAACATTTGAGCTTCATGTTTCATTGATACTCTGCTAGCGTCAATTCTGCGAATTTTCAGGGCAACCTTCTTCTGCTCGAGGTAGGCGATTGTCACTATCCCCACATGGCCTTTTCCTAACACTGGCACATTCCGAACATGCTTTTCCCCTTCGAATTCAATCGTAGTGATCTTCAGTTTTTTCAGCTCTCCAAGGCGACGTTTAAATTCTGCCTCTGTGTATTTTGGATAGCAGATTATGTGAGGGCATTCCTGTTGGTTCAGTCGTTGCAGTAGGAGTTGGCTATTGTCCAGCATTTGCTGCCCCATTTTGGGTTTTTGCCGTGACTATTAGGGTTTGTGCTGTTCGATGCAGGAGGCTACCTATTTTAATGTCACTGCGCGCAGCTCCTGCCCATGCAGTGTCAGCAACAAGATTCACAAAACGTTGCTCTTGCACATGAATGCTAGGCTAGTAGTATTCTGTAAGAGATTGCTGTTCTGGCGTTTCTTCTTCTGTTAATTTCTTCCATTGTTCTGATTTCACGAATCCGCCAACTTGCTCCTTGATCTTCTTGGCAACCCTGGATCCAACGAGAGGCAACGCTGTAAGCCTCCCCACAGGCGCCTGTTTCAGATCCTCTAGGGTTCTTAGCCCCGAGTTAAATAGGATGCGTGCACGGACTCTTCCGATGCCTTCTAGACGAACAAGTGGCAGGAGCTCAGCTTTCACGCCTTTAGCGCCGCGTTCTCTCAACACGTTTAACTTAGGCACCAAGTCTTTCTGCTTCAGCAGCCCTGCAAGCTCTCGAGAAGCATAAAGCAGCCACTCCGCCGAATTCACAAGCCTGTACAAATCTCCAGGCTGCACTCTAAAGCGCTCAATCATCTGGTCCTCAGTAGCCTCTTCTACCCATGATTGCAGCACCCAAGCTGCCTTGGCCTCGCCTAGAAACTCTTCAAACTCCATGTTATCAGCAAGCTCATTGGCGGGCTCAAACATGAACTCGTTCTTATGCTTCTCGACGAACAACTCCAGCTCATCAACCTCATTGGAATAGGGCCGCAAACGCGGAAACATGTCGGGCGTATGAGCAATCATGTGAAGAAAACTGATATCAGTGATTTCCGCAGCGCGTGACCTCAGTGCATCACGAATAAAAACGGCCGAGACAGGGTCAATGTAAAGCTCTGAGACTCGACGTCCAAACGTCGTGGCAAAAACATCTCGGTCCGCGACTTCAATCATCTGTTCATCATAAAGAAATTTCAGAATCTTCGCAATGACCAGCTTTATGGCCTTCGGATCATATTGGTACGCATAAAAAGTCTTTCCAAAAAAATCGTAAAGTCCCCGCTCACTCTGAGCATACTTGGCCGCAATCGTCGACAAAACGTGAGGACGCAAGATGCGTTCCACTGCCAACTTGGACCAAATGCGCTCAGGCTCGGCTAACACATAGCTCTCCATCAAGTAGTCCTGCTCATCATCTGTCTTCGCAATGAGAATGGCCTCCCCAACCTTGTCATACTTGGGCCTTCCCGCACGCCCCGCCATCTGTTTGTATTCTAAGACAGCAATAGGATAATAGCCGTACCCAACTTCGTATCGCCTATAGTCGCTGACAATCACCATCCGCGCCGGTAGGTTAACGCCGAAAGCTAACGTTGGCGTTGCTGACAAAACTTTGACCTTGCCATCGCGAAACGCGTCCTCAAGCAGCTTTCGGTGGCTGCCACTCAAACCAGCATGATGAAAAGCTGCCCCCTGCTTAACAAGATCCGCGAGTAACTCACTAATCCGCGTCCGCTCACCCAAAGCTAGTACGCGTTCGCCCAGCAGATTCAACGAACGTTTTGCCGGCTTAGACAGAGTCGTCTCCAATTTTCCAGAAATCTTCTTTGCCAACGAAACTGCATTCCTCCGCGTCGACGCAAAAATGAGTGCTTGCCCGCCCGACTTCACGATGTGTAAAGCTAAATTCAAAGCGGGGTCTCTAGCATGCTTCCCTACCTTCACGGCTTTACCGTCTTTAAATTGAATCTCTTGGTGAAGAAGCACACCTTCATTTAGTTTAACAGGCCTCCACTCAGTTGTTACATGCCGAGCTTTAAGCCAATCCGCCAAGTCCTCAACATTCTTAATCGTTGCGCTTAGCGCTAAGATCTGGATCTCTGGGTTGATCTGCAATACCCTCGCCAACACCACCTCCAACGTTGGCCCCCGCTCTGGATCATTCAACAAATGGACCTCGTCAGCGACAACTAACGAAATCTCATCCATCCACTTCGCCCTATGCCTCAGAAGCGAGTCAGCCTTCTCATTAGTTGAGATAATGATATCATATCTTTCCAGCCAAGGATCGCTTCCATCAAAATCACCCGTGCTAATGCCTACCCGAACACGTTTTCCATTAGCCTTCTTCACTTCACGGTATTTTCGAAACTCTTGGTACTTCTCGTTAGCCAAAGCCCTCAGAGGTGTCAAATAGAGGACTTTTCCCTCGTGTTCCACGATGTGCTTGAGCGCACATAACTCAGCAGTGAGAGTTTTGCCAGACGCCGTCGGACTTGCCAAAACAAGGGCATTACCCTTCAGAGCACCAGCCTCAATCGCTTCTCTTTGCGGCGGATACAGCTTCGATATTCCCGAATTTCTAATTACCTCTTTTACCTGGTTCGGAATCTCCAAATCTTCGACTTTCAATCCAAAAACCTTGGAGCTACACCTTCTTTAAGAAGCCGGATCGTGGTTCATATATTGTCCCGTCTTTTATCATTCTTCCAATTAGCCTTTGAATGTCCGGCACATCAATCTTATGTTTGTCTCTAATTTCATCCACTAGAATCTTCTTCTCTACCATGCCTGTCTCCTTGGACATTTCGACCACTTCGTTGAGAATTACTCTAAGTTTGTCTTGCATACTCTTCGGCTTTCCAACCATAATTATGTCGATGTCCCGCATGTGCGTTGAAAGATCAATGCCCACTTCCTCCAAAGATTTATTCATAATCACAATGGCGGCTTCAGCGTCTTCAGCGGAGATCTCCCCTCGAAGGGCAATCCGCGCTCTAGCTTCTGCTAACCTAACAAGCGACTCTAACTGTCTGGCTGTAATGGCGATAGGGGAGCCTTCAATCTTCTCGGTCACCGCCCTCATTTCTAAATAAAACTCCTTAAGACGCTTCATTGCCTTATCGGACAGCGTTGGCTTCACGTTCTTGGCGTAGCTTATGTATTTTCGAAGCAGATCTGAGGGGATTGGCGTTTCCAACGGCATCGCGCCTCTTTTGTGGATTTCTAAGATGTGTGTGGACATCTTCTCGTCTAAATCTTTTTGGGGCGCGTCCTTCAGCACGAAAATTAGATCAAACCTTGAAAGAATGGTGATTGGCAAATTAATGTTCTCAGCCACTGTTTTGTAGGCGTCATATCTTCCCAAAGAAGGATTAGCTGCAGCCAGAATCGCAGTTCTTGCGTTGAGGGTTGCCACGATGCCGCCCTTTGCCACAGACACGGTGTGTTGTTCCATGGCTTCGTGGATTGCCACTCTGTCTTCTGGACGCATTTTATCAATCTCATCGATGCATGCAACTCCTTTGTCTGCTAAGACGAGTGCGCCAGCCTCAAGGGTCATCCCACCTCCTCGCTCGCGTAACACGGCGGCTGTCAATCCTGCCGCTGTTGTTCCCCGCCCCGATGTGTATAGCCCTCTTGGCGCAATGGCGGCTACGTATTGGAGCAGTTGAGACTTTGCAGTACCCGGGTCGCCAACAAGAAGGATGTTCAATTCGCCCCTGATTGAAATGTCAGCCAAATGCTTTGGGACGCCGCCAAAAACTATGTACATTATGGCTTCTTTGATGTCTTCGTAGCCATATATGGATGGAGCGATTGAACGCATCACGTTCCTGTGAATCCATGGGTCTTGGGCAAGCTCAAGAATTTGTTTTTCATCTTCTGGAGACACAAAAGCAGTTTCAGGTTCTTTGCTTTCCACATCGAGAAAATTGGCGTCGAGGTGAAGACGGAAGACGCGAAGTTTTCCCGCCTTCGGAAGGAAAGGCGCGACCGCGCGTACGGTGCCAGTTATCGCGACGTGGTCACCTGGTCTAGCTTTGTCAACTAGGTCTCGAGTTATGAGTTTGACGTTCAAAGTGCGAGGCAGCTGACCTGGAGGCAAATCTTCGGGGCGTTCTTGTATACGAATCTGCTGGTAATCTATGAAAATGGAGCCCTCTTGGACAAATTCAAAGGGTCCTTTGCTTTGGCAGTGAGGAACCTCGCATTTCATAGGCGCTTTAAGAAAAGGCCCAGCCTGTTCTAGAAAGGCGGTTTCTCCGCATCTTTTACATTTGAAGGCTGCGCGCATTACCTGTGGCTGCACTGGGGTGGCTCGCACTATTATGCCCTCAACCATCACTAGTTTGCCAATGTTGGCAGCTCCCAGTAGCCGTAAATGCGTGGATTCAGGCAGGGTTCGAAGGCGAACTGTCACGGTATCTATTTTTGAGGCATATTCACTATCCTCGATTTCCAGCTGCGAATAGGCTGCTCTGTTTATGTGGGCGAAATACTCATCGGGTTTTTCCTTCAGCTTTTCTGCGAGCATCATGTCATAGACCATTAAATCCTCGAAATCTGCAACAAAGGATTTGTTGTTGGCCATCGCCATTTGCGATATTCTTTCCCGGTATTTCTCCTGTTTAAAGAAGTCCTCAAACTGTTGCTGAGGGTCGATTTCAACTTCTTCTGTCATCTATTTTGCCGCCTTAAAACTTCAAAATGGCAGCTCTCCAGTCGTTGATGATTCCGTGAAGGCAGTGATAAAGGCTTCTTTCCTCGGGTGTGAGGTTTTGAAGTGTCTGCGCAGTGAGGGGTGGAGATGATGCGAGAGAAACGATTTTTTTCACTCGACAGTTAACAATATCCTGCGAAATGCTCGTAGATTTTTCGCGATTCTTCAATTTCTCGGAGGTGTTGCTAGGTGCTTCTTGAAGATAGGAAAGGTAACGTCTCAGTCTAGGGTAAAACTCCGCTGGGAGACTAGAAACTTTGTTGGTGGGCTGCACCTTTTCTTTCCACCGTATTTTGTGCAGCTTGACAACATCGAGCATGTCTTCCCCTCGGAAGCGGACGATTCCAGCGCGTTCAAGTTCTCGGGCAACCCAAAATCGGACTTCGTATTCCCTTCCTTCTTCGAAAGGCCCAACGTCCAAACCCGCCAATTCGATTTTTTCTTCATTTCGGTTCGCGGTGACTTTAACAGGCTTATTGGTGAACTTGAAGTCCGCAGTCTGAACTGGATTTTTATAACGTGAAGGCAGCTCCTTTCCCTCCTCCAAGCGTCTAAAAGAAGGTGTTGGGAGAATATAAAATGTGTAGTCAAAAAATAGCATGAGGAATACCAAACATTTTAGATTCCCTCGGGGGGTTCACCTTCACCTCCGCCAAAGAGGAGCAGTTGGAGGAATCTTTAAATCTTTCAGTAGCTATTCGCTCATATTCTGAAGTTTGCAAACGTAAAGGTGAGAAGAATGCCAGAACGTGTAGACAGAAACAGTGCGTATCTCAACGGAAAATCAACCACAGGAACACAGACACGAGTGAGAGACACAAGTCCCACCAGCGGCATGTGCCCAATATGCATTCGCGACTGCCCCTTCCTCTGTGAAATCAGCCTCTCAACCTTCCGAGGACGAGAAACACTCTATCCTGAACCGCTCCAATTCGGCTACAGCACCGCAGGAGCACTGAAAGACTTCGGCTTGGACTGGTCCCACTTCAACATTCAAGCGTCACTCTTCGAAGTTCGCGGGATCGAAGCCGACTCTGATGTGGCGCTCTTTCACAATGCCAACACAGAGACCAAAGTCGCAGGCATCCCCCTGAAACTGCCAATCTTGACGGGGGCCTTTGGGTCCACAGAGGTTGCACGACTAAATTGGGATGGATTGGCAATTGGCGCTGCCCTTTCAGGCGTCGTGATAACGATTGGAGAAAACGTGTGCGGAATGGATCGAGAATCCCGAATCGAAGGAGGCAAAGTTGTAGAGTCAAAAGAGTTGAAGAGACGTGTCGACGCTTTTCGAAAGTTCTGGGATGGCAAATACGGCGAAGTTGTGGTTCAAACGAATGTTGAAGACCAAAGGCTAGGCGTAGATACCTACGCGCTTTCGAAGCTCGAAGTGAACGTCATTGAGCGAAAATGGGGCCAAGGCGCGAAAGCCATCGGCGGAGAAGTAAGGATACGAAACCTTGAAAAAGCGATCATGTTAAAGAAAAGAGGGTACATCGTCATACCCGATCCAGAAGATTCCACGGTTCAGCAGGCTTTTAAAGATGGAGTTTTCAAATCGTTCGAGAGACATAGCCGAGTAGGCATGCCCCAGCAGAAGTCCTTCCTCGAAGACATCGACTGGCTAAGGCAACAAGGCGCAAAACACGTCATCCTCAAAACCGGAGCTTACCGACCCTCCGCCGTGGCCTATACCATGAAACTGGCGTCTGAAGCTAGAATTGAAGCAGTAACCTTTGATGGCGCAGGAGGCGGAACGGGCATGAGCCCGGTGCCCATGATGGATGAAATGAGCGTTCCCACAGTCTACTTAGAAGCTCTGGCCCTGAAGTGCGCTCGAATCCTCGCGAAAAAGGGCAGATTTGTGCCTGATCTTATTATGGCTGGCGGCTTCATCAGCGAGACACAAATCCTCAAAGCAATGGCTATGAGCAACTATGGCGAAGGCCCGATGGTACAAGCAGTTCTCATGGGACGTTCACCCTTAACAGCAGTAATGAAGGCCAACTATTTCCGGCAGTTGTCTGAAGAAGGAAAACTTCCAAGCACATTCGCAAAAAGGTACGGTGACACACCCGACAAATTCTACATCTCAGCTCCAGAGTTGAAGGACAAGTATGGCGAGAAATTCAAAGAAATCCCATGGGAAGCCGTGGGATTGCACACATACCTTTCTGATCGCATCGGCGTAGGTCTCATGCAGCTGCTGGCGGGAGCGAGGAAATGGAAGCTTAACCTAATCAACAGGAACGATTTGATGGCTCTGTCTGAAAGAGCAGCAACAGTCACAGGTCTACCACTTCCCGAAGAAGCAGAAACCGAGGCTATCGAAAAAATCCTGGAATAAACCCCCCTTCCTCCTTTTTTCTAGGCACAACACGCGCAGACAAACCCAAATTTTAAGTGTATTCTTTCATCAAGAGAGTGTCAGAGATGACTTGCAATGGGCGGAGACATAAGCCCTCTGGACGTTGCTTTAGAACAACTAGAAATCGCAGCACAGATCCTCGACCTCGACTCCGGAGTACACGTATTCCTCAGCCGCCCCAAGAGGACACTCTCAGTCTCAATCCCCACAAAAATGGATGACGGCGAAGTCTGTGTCTATTGGGGCTGCCGAGTCCAACACATCGATGCGCGAGGACCATTCAAGGGAGGAATCAGATATCACCCTAACGTCGACTTGGCCGAAGTCACGGCTCTCGCCATGTGGATGACGTGGAAATGCGCAGTGGTAGACATTCCCTATGGAGGCGCGAAAGGCGGCGTCTGCTGCAACCCAAAAGAAATGTCCAAAGCTGAACTGGAAAGACTGACGAGAAGATACACCAACATGCTTCTGGACTTCATTGGTCCCCACCGAGACGTACCTGCCCCAGATATCTACACCGACGCCCAAACAATGGCTTGGATAATGGACACCTACAGCCGATTCAAAGGCTACAGCGTACCAGAATGCGTCACAGGAAAACCTATCATTCTAGGAGGATCCAAAGGACGAACCGAAGCAACCTCGCTGGGAGTCATGATATCCGTTAGGGAAGCTGCCAAGGACCTGGGTGTAAAACTGAAAAGGGCTGCAATAGCTGTTCAGGGATTTGGCACTGTCGGTTGGAACGCGGCTAAGATCGCCCATGACTGGGGCGCAAAAATCGTGGCTGTAAGCGATTCACGAGGTGGAGTCTACAACCCAGAAGGGCTCAACCCTTACAAGGTGTTCGAACACAAAGAAAAGACCGGGTCAGTTCTAGGCTTCAAAAAGGCGAGGCGAGAAGTGACGAATGAGGCCCTCTTGGAACTGAAATGTGACATACTTATTCCCGCGGCCTTGGAGAATCAGATCACGAAGGCAAACGCTGGAAAGATAAAAGCAAAAATACTGGGTGAAGCAGCAAACGGACCCACCACGCCACGAGCGGATGAAATATTAAGTGAGAAGCGAATTTTCGTGATTCCCGACATTCTCGCCAATGCAGGTGGAGTCACAGCAAGCTACTTTGAATGGGTTCAAAACCTCACACGGGAACGCTGGACACTAGAGCAAGTGAACCAGAAGCTGGAGCGCATATTAGTAAAAGCGTTCCACGACGTGGACAAAACTAAGAGTGAAGAGGAGACTAACATGCGGACAGCTGCTCTCCTCTTAGGTGTGGGGCGAGTAGCCGAAGCCATAAAAACACTCGGGCTATGGCCTTAACCCTCAGCTTTTCACAAATTCGCAGTCGAAACAAAAAGGAATGTCAAGTCGAGCGCGTGCACGATAGGTCTCGCTCTTGCATTCGGTGTTAGTTCTTCTCGATGAGCCGACTGGGATCCTTGAAAATAGTCTCTGACCTCAACCTATTGAACCATTTAACCGCGACATGATTTTTTTCTCGAAGTTCCTCCTCGTCCCTGACGAAGTACAGACGCTTAAGTTTGTCAATTATTTTAGGGGGGAGTTCATAGTGTACGTACCTCATCTTGAAGTCAGAGTGATAGGGATTGTACTTTATGCGCAAAGCTTCAACCAACGTGCCCAGAACGAGGTTGTGGTAAAGGTCGATGGCTTCGAGGTGGTTCCTCCGGTTGAGCTCTTTTTGGATGAAATTGCTGAACATATCAAACTTCGACTGCAGCTTTTCTATTCGCATCTGTAATTGTTCGATAAATGCGGCACGGTCTAGTTGTTGAGGCTGAACAACATTCGATTTGCTGAAGTAAAAGACAGCTTCACCGTGTATTTCAGGCTCCAAAAACTTTTCTGGACTACTGGGGGTCAATATCGCAAGATCAATGATAAGGTATTCACCTGCTTCCTTTAATCGGTAAAAGGCCTGGAAAAGACCTGAAGACCGAGGGTGAAGCACCTCATACTTCTGTTCAATAACAGACAATTTTTGGAAGGCTCTTTCACACGCAGAGAAGGTCTCGTTGATTTTCCCGCTGTCAACAACCACGTAGAGATCAATGTCAGACCAGTCGTCTATTCGATTGAAGGCTGCTGCGCCTCCTTCCCAAAAGGCATACACGTAGCCGAGTGGCTGCAAAGCGTCAACGAGACTTTGAATTATGACGTTGCGGGTCAGCATTTTCTGGTGAGTCATTGAACCATCTTCCTAGAAAAGCGAAGGGCCGAATTTAAAAGTTGTATTCATGAAGAGTGGCAATTCCTTTAATAGGGATTAGCCATCTATCTCAACGGTCTATGTGTGGGAGACAGTCATGAGTTTTGAGATGTGGGCGGAAAAATATCGGCCAAAGTCTTTGAATCAAATGGTCAACCAGAAAGACATCGTGGAACGACTCGAAAGCTTCGCAAAAGCACGTAACGTCCCCCATTGCATTTTTGCAGGTCCACCGGGAACCGGAAAAACGACGGCAGCGCTGTGTCTGGCCCACGATTTGTATGGCGAAGCTTACAGAGAGAATTTGATGGAGCTGAATGCCAGTGATGAGCGCGGAATAAACGTTGTGCGAGCCACAGTGAAGACGTTTGCTCGTGTACGAACACTTGGAGAGATTCCGTTTAAAATTTTAATCCTAGACGAAGCCGATAACATGACCGGCGACGCCCAACAGGCTTTACGGCGAACCATGGAGAGATACACTGGAACCTGCAGATTCGTTTTAATAGCTAACTACAGCGGGAAAATCATTGAACCGATTCAAAGCCGCTGCGCACCCTTCCGCTTCACCTATCTCTCCAAAGAAGAACAAGAAGTCCATATCAAATACATAGCTGAAAAAGAAAAAGTCGACTTAACGGAGGACGGCGTGAATGCCATTTACGACGTTTGCAGGGGTGATTTGCGCAGAGCCATAAACTCATTGCAGGCAGCAGCCTCTCTCGGAAAACCGATAACTTCAGAGACAGTCTACGCTGTAGTCGGACACGCGCATCCTGCAGACGTTCGCGCGATGATGAAAATCGCCATGGATGGCAACTTCGTCGAAGCGAGGAAAAGGCTTCGTGAAATGATCTTGAAATTCGGCGTGGCTGGCAGCGACTTGATAAAACAGATTCACAGGGAGCTCTTCCGCTTAGACATTCCTGAAAACTGGAAAATCAACCTGGCAGAAATAGTGGGTGACGTGGATTTCCGCCTAGTGGAAGGAGCAGACGAAGAAGTACAGCTGAGTGCGTTTTTGGCCCGACTTACTGAATCGAGCGCCAAGTTGAAAGGTGGCTAGCCTTCGTGCATACGGCGTGGACGACGAAGCACAAGCCTCGAACCGTAGCCGAAGTCGTTGGCAACCGCGTTGCCATCGGCACTCTGAAACAATGGTTGCAGAGTTGGGGAATGGGAGTTCCCAAACAGCACGCGGCATTCCTTCATGGACCTCCCGGCGTCGGCAAGACGGTGACGGTTGAAGCCCTCGCCAGCGACCTTGCCATGGAACTTATCGAGAAAAACGCAAGCGACTACCGGACAAAAGAAAAGATAACGCAATTCGCCGGCTTAGCCTCACAATACCGCGGGTTCTTTGGCAAAGAACGCATTATCCTCTTAGACGAGATGGATGGCGTGTATGGAAACGTAGACAGGGGCGCCATCCCCGCGATAACCAAAATAATAAGAGACGCACGATGCCCCATCATCCTGATTGCCAACGATTTTTGGGATAAAAAGTTTGTCTCATTTCGAGACAAAAAAAAGTACCTGATAATCGAGTTCAAGAAGCCGCCAGCTGGCCAAGTCTTGAAACATTTAACGAAAATCTGTGTCCGAGAAGGCATTGCCTTCGAGGAAGAAGCATTGAAGTTCATTGCCCAACGCAGTGAAGGCGACGTGCGCTCCGCTGTAAATGATTTGCAGGCTCTCACGCAAGGAAAAAAGCAACTCGCATATGATGACGTTTCTTGGCTTGCTTACCGAGACCGCAAAGACGTGATTTTCAGCGTACTGCGCCTAGTTTTGTATGGAAAGACATGTGACACTGCCAAGCAAGCCGCAGATTTGGCTGACGTTGATTTAGACATGCTTTTTGAGTGGATCTACGAAAACGCGCCTTACCACTTCAATGTGCCCTCTGAGCTAAAGGAGGCCATGGAGGCTCTCGCAATAGCAGACCTGTATCGAGCACGAGTTCGGCGAACACGACATTGGAAGCTACTACGTTATGTTATTGACTTCATGACGGCAGGCGTCGCCATGGCGAGAGACAAATCCAAGCCCTCCGGCTGGGTGCCGTTTCGCTTTCCCCAAAGAATACGAACTCTGTCGGCCAGTCGACCTGAGCGAATATTGAAAGCAGGAATAGGGAAGAAGATAAAAGGGCGAATGCACCTCTCGGTGTCTTCAGCTCAGAAAGACGTCCTGCCTTATCTCAAGGTCATCTTTGAACACAATCCATTAATGGCAGCCGGCTTGACTTGTTGGTTCAACTTCAGCGAAGAAGAAGTCAACTACATCGCTGGCGGCAAACGACGAGCCAAAGAAATTCTGAAAGCCATCGATTAATCTGGCTCATTATCGGTCTCGCCTATAGAAATCGCCACGTTACATCTTTGGCAACTTAGGCCTTCTCAACGGTGAGAGCCTTTCTTGTTCTCACGATTCTGCCATCTGAAAGACGGGTTGCTTGTAGTATGGTTCTCTTCCTTGGCAAGTTTTCCTCAAAATCTTCATCAAGTCGCGGTCGCTCATTCCACGTCGCATGGGCGTCAAAAGGTCCACCAGATTACTATTCACCATCAAGCAAGGCTTCAGTTTTCCGTCGCTAGTAACTCTCAATCTGGTGCAGTGAGCGCAGAATTCGGTATTTTCTATGGGTCGAATTACTTCTACTCGCCCTTCTGGCACATGATAAATGTGCCGGTTCTGCATGTAACGTCGAACCTCCACCCGGAGAGCTTGACTTGCAAGGTCTTCTTCAATTTTGGCCAATGAATAATGGTACCGTTCATAGTAAGGCTTTCCGAGGTTCACGGGCTCCAGCTCTATCAGTTGCAGAAGCGTACCACCCGTTTTGGCGAACTGAATCATAGCTGGAATCTCACCTTCATTCACACCAGCTAATACGAGCATGTTAATCTTCACGGGGTGAAGGCCAACGTCGACTGCAGCATCAATCCCCTCGAGAACATCTTCTAAGCCGTTTCCCATCAACCTCTGGTAAGTGTCAACCTTCAAAGACGGGAGACTAACGTTGACTCGCATTAAGCCATGACTCCGCAGATCCTTTGCCCTCGACGCCAAGAGCGTTCCATTCGTGGTCAACGACAAATCTTTCAAATTCTCCAGCCCTGCAATCCCTCCCACAATGTCCACAATATCGTCTCGCAGCAAGGGCTCTCCGCCTGTCAGTTTGATTCGCTGAATACCTAAGTCGATGGCTATCCTTGCTAAGCGAACGATCTCTGTAGGGGCCATTTCTACGGTTGCGTCATCGGGCTCCGCCTCTTCACCTTCTCGGTGGCAGTATGGACAATGCAGATTACAACGTTGCGTGACTGATATCCGCAGATTCAGAACAGGGCGACCAAAGCTGTCCCTAATCATGACTTTTCCCGAGCGTGCTTTACGATGTGAGCTGTTTCGGGCAATATAAGCTTGTCGAGACAGAGCTTCACAGCATCTATACTTCCCGGAATGCAGAAAATCGCTTTTCCTTCAGAGATCCCGGCCACTGAGCGGGTCATGATCGCTGCAGAGCCGATGCTCTCATAACTGATCCTACGAAAAAGTTCGCCAAAACCGGGCAGCACTTTCTTCAACATCGGTGTGACCGCTTCGATGGTAACATCCGTTGACGCGATACCCGTTCCGCCGCAGAGGACCACCGCCTCTACGTCCCCAGTTTCTAAGGCTTTTCTTACAGCTCTTTGAATCATTTCTTGGTCATCTGGCACTAAAGCTTGGAAGACGAGCTTGTGGCCAGCTTTCTTGAGCTTTTGAGCAATCAACGCGCCCGACGGATCATCAACCGGCCTTCCCTCTTCTGCACGGGTGAAGCGCGAGGTGCTGCACATGACGAGGGCGAAATTAATCGAAGTGGGAGCGTCAGCCTTATGCTTGCGCGAAGATGCACTCACTCCTCTTTCACCTTACGCAGAACTCTTATGCCACCGATCTG
>CP070835.1:1049345-1050990 GCA_020341775.1 Candidatus Bathyarchaeota archaeon | reverse complement strand
TACCTGGTCTTGTTTGAAGTCTACAGAGGTTTGGTCAAAGAGCTTTGGAAAGATGAAGTCTATGCCGTTGACGGTGACTTGCGTCTTTGCTGTGTACGTCTCCACCAAGTCTTCCCACTCCTTCTGTCTTAGAAAGTGGTGAATCACAAAGTCTAGGCCCGCGCTGACGATCACGAATGGAATCGCCTTCTTCTTGCAGTATCTGATCAGCGGTTCAAAGTTTGGGCGGAAGGTCACAGCCTTGTCCAGCTCAACTAGGATTTCTTCTCGGGTCGCCACCACTCGCGAAAACTGTTTCTTTATGCATTCTTCGAGTGTGATTTGACCCCTCTCATATTGCGTGTCGAGGTTTTTCCAGTCCCCATGACCGAATCTGTTTAGAACGAAAATGCCTGTGTCAACCATTACGATCGTCCCATCGAAGTCGCACAACACTACCAGATCCATAGGACATCTGCTCCTCTAGCAAACAAAGAGACCAGCATCAGGTTATAGCTGTTACCCACCACGCGCGCGCATGCACAAGCCTTATCTTTCCATGAAATAACAGAGCAATTAATGGCAAGTCGGAATGGCAGAATAGCTGGGATTCTCTTCTTGGTGGCCAGTGCTCAGTTCATCTTGGGCCTCGTGGTTGCAGAAGCTTTGTATCCCGACTACAATGTTGCTGACAATTACATCAGCGACCTTGGTGTCGGACCTTCCTCAATGGTCTTCAACTCTTCTGCCTTCCTCTTCGGGGGGCTATCACTCATCGGAGCATACTTTCTACCGCGCACCGTTGATTTCAGGAGTCTGACCGTCCTACTCGCCCTAATGGCTATTGGTGCTATGGGTGTCGGAATCTTCACGAGCGCGTTTACAACGCTTCATGGTGTCGTGTCTTTGATGGCTTTCGGGTTCGGCGGCCTATCTGCTATAGTCTCGTTCAAAACATCGAAACTGCCTTTGTCCGGGATTAGCGTGCTATTGGGAGCAATTACACTTGGAGCGTTGGTGCTTTTCGCAGTTGGTCTGGTGACAACGGGCTCCTTAACCAGCAGTGAACCGCCAACCAGCGAGTTCTTCTTAGGTATAGGTCCTGGAGGAATGGAACGCATGATCGTATATCCCGCGTTCATTTGGCTCATCCTATTCAGCGGCCACCTAATAACACTCTCAGAAAAACAAGAAACCCCGAAATAGGTGAGTCCACACAAAAGGGGCGCGTACAGGTATCTAATGACATCTCTAATGCGTGCGCGCAGACAACCTGAAAGGCAGAGAGGAACAGGTGAAACCGATGTTGATCCTGGGAAAATGATGCAGCAAGTATGCACAACTGTAGAGCTTAGGCTCAAAAATCTTCCTCGGGCTCATCCCTTTTTGATTCTTGTCACAAGAGACCACAGAGCAATTGCCACTACTAATGCTATCAAGCCTAAAATACGAAAGCGATAACCCAGATTGACTTGAAAAGGCAGAAGATACCAAACTATGAACAAAATCATCATGATTAGCATTGTAGACATGAACAACTTAGTTCTTGGCGACAATTTCATCCCAATTCTGTTCACTGCTTGTTAGAGCAAAGGTCACGCTAACTATAAAACTTTCACATGCACGACCAGCCACGTTGGGTTCATGAGGGCTTGGGGATATATGG
>CP070835.1:1048092-1049245 GCA_020341775.1 Candidatus Bathyarchaeota archaeon | reverse complement strand
CATCTTTGAGACGAATGATCTCACTTTCAAATGGGCATGCTTCTCCACAAGCTCCGCATCCTGTGCACGAGGCTTGATCAATTGTCACCGTGCCCGTCAAGGAATCTTTGGTTATGACGCCTTGAGGACACGCTTCCATGCAGGGTGGTCTTTCACAATGCTCGCATATCATAGGAATTCCTAAACACCTATTTTCGTCCTTCCAGATTGATATCAGTGCTTTTTTCTTGCTGAAGACCCTGTGTTTGACCAAAGAACAGGTCACTACGCATGATTGACAGCCTGTGCAGTTGTCAATGTTTACACGTAGTATCTTCAAATTCTCTACCATCCATGATTTCAGAAATGCCATATTGACGTTGCCATCTTTAAAACTCTTTTTCTATATATTGGAATATTGTTCGAAGCTCTAAGTAAGTCTTCAGCTAAACCTGCTATAGGTCTCCAATAGAGTTTCTTATTCTTTGCATAGCCTGTCTGATTTTATCTTTGGATGTAGCATATGATATTCGTACATGTCCTTCTCCATGATCTCCGAAGGCGGTGCCACTCACCACAACTACTCTCGCCTTCTCGAGAAGTTTAATTGCAAACGAATCTGAGCAGAGATTGAAGGATTTGATCCTTGGAAAGACATAGAATGCTCCTTGTGGTGTGAAACATTCGATCCCTTGGACTCCTTTCAACTCTTCAACAACTAGCTCTTTTCTTTCTGAATATTCCTTAACCATAGCATCAGTAGTGCCTTTGGATCCATTCAGTGCGGCGACGGCGGCCGTCTGAGAGATAGAACTTGGGTGAGCTGTAAGATGCTCTTGAAGCTTTATCATTTGTCTTGTTATTTCCGGGTTTGCCAAAGCATAACCTATACGCCAACCGGTCATTGCGTAGGTTTTTGACAAACTGAATACGCTTATCGTTCTGCTTTTCATCTCGGACAGAGAGGCTAGACTAATGTGCCTAAATCCATCGTATGTTATTGCTTCATAGGCCTCATCAGAGATTACGATAAGGTCATTTTCTAAGGCTATCTCCGCAACGTGTTTCAAAGATGTTTCATCGAAAACTGCACCAGTTGGATTCGAAGGAGTGTTAACGATCATTGCTTTGGTTTTTGGGGTTATAAGTCTGAAAATCTCTTCATATTGCAAAT
>CP070835.1:1045536-1047992 GCA_020341775.1 Candidatus Bathyarchaeota archaeon | reverse complement strand
ATGCACATAGCAATGGTGATAATATCTGGCTCAGCAAACGCAGCGCATCTTCGAGGCCTAACGACCCCAGACGCAAAGTGGAGTGGAGTCTGGGCGACCGATATTGTTGATTATAAGCTGCCCTCTGATCCCTTAACAGAAATCGACGTAAAACGGCTTCACGAACTGCAGAGAGACCCCAGGTACAAAGCCAAGATATGGCAACGAGAAATTAAGACTTTCATGAGAATCCGGAAAAAAGCAGAGCAAGAAGCTTTCAGCCGCTATGGACTCACATATATTGTAGATGAATACTTACCGACCAAGTTGGAAGAATCCGATTAAACAGGAGAGGGCGTCCCTCGTGAGAAGATTAAAATAACACTTAGATAACCATATGTAAACCCGAATGGAAGGTTCCATGATTGAGCAGCGAAGATTCAGTAGGATTCACAATCGCAGAAAAATTCTTTGCTTTGCTGATAATTCTCATTGGCATAATCGTGTTTTACATCACTGCAACAAGCCCAAACTTGATGTTTCCCATTTTTTTTACCGCAGGAGGCTTGGCTTTGGTAGTCCTCGGAGTCTTCATGGTTCTAGCAAGAGCCAAGTAATTCCCTTATTTCTCAAGACAGAATCGAAGCAGATGGCTGTGTTGCGTGTAACTATAGAAGAAACTAGAGAGATCACTAGGGCAACTCTATCTCACTGCATCAACTGAGATGACTGCTTTCTCCTGCATGCGCTCGGAGGCATATTTCACCAGAGCTTTGAATTCTTCATCGTCCAGAATATGTTTCGCACGATTCAAAATCTCTAAACAAACTTCTTTAAAAACCAAGTCAGCGCAACCCGTCTTGGCGTCTTCAATTAGTTCTTTGCAAGCATTGTATAAAATGCTTTTCAAGCAGTCCACCTCTGCCAAAAAGGGTCAACGCTATAGCCCATTAACCTTTGCGGTTCAGAAATTCAGATTGAAAATTCACCTTTAACAAATGGAAATGAAGACCAGACGGTTATTCATGATGTGGAACAAGGCATAGAAACTTCAAGACTTCATTGCCAGAGTTTTTAAATTGATGCATTGCTCCCGGTGGGATGAAAACTACCCAACCAGGTCCGACTTGCTTCTGTTCGTTCCCGCAGACAACAATGCAATCACCATCTAACACGAAAACTTCATGTTCCCATTTGTGAGAGTGATGGGGAGAAAATCCTCCTGGCGCCATCTCAAAGTAACGCATGGCAAAATTTGGAGCGCCATCACTTTTGGCGATTAACCAGCGTATCTTAATCCCCTTCACATCTTCTTGCGTAACTTCGTCTGCGCGGATTTCGGAGTAATGCCGTGCTTTGAATCCCATTCAGATTCCCACTTTGACAAAGAAAAACTCGCCATATAAAGCTAGTGTGGCTTTTCGAAGCTGATATATATCGAAAATCGACACATGTCTTCTAGGAGAATAGTTGATTAATTAGCGAAGACCTTCGTTTTTTCTAGAACTGTTGTCTAGAGGAGTCGTCTAGGTTGGTAAGAAAGGGGCTTGCGGTCTGGATCCTTGGGTCTTCAACTTTTCTAGCTGGTTTACATGTTTTGGACGGTTTCTTGTGGCTGGTTGGTGTTGAAAATGTATCGTGGCTTTTATCAGTTTATCCCTCTGTGGGACCTTTTGTGCCCATGAACCTCAGTCCAATTTTCTATCTACTTTGTTCGTTGGTAGCTGTCTTCCTTCTTTGGGGAGCAACAGCAACAGTGGCGATGAGGAGTCCTATAGAGGCTTTTCTCGGAAAAGTGTTGGAAGACGGAAAGAAGGAAAACCAAGCCGATGTCGAGTTCCTCGAAGCTAAGACAAGCATTTTGGAGATGATGAGCGAGACCTTGGAGAACAACAGCAAATCACTTGCTGGATTGCGAGATCTTATTTTTAACGTGCGCAGGGAAGTTTTGAGCTTTGAAGCCGCTAAGAAGGGGCTAGACGACTTGAAAGGCGATGTAGAATACCTGAAGAAAATGATGAAAGGTCTAGAAAAGGAGATCAAAAAACACAAGCTTTGCCCTGCGTGTGGAAGAGAAGTCATGGCAGAGTTTCGAGTGTGCCCATATTGCGGCGAGAATTTGCTAAAACCTGCTGTGGGTGGCGGAGCTGTGATGCTAGCAGCTTTGCCTTTGTCTAAAGACCGGTCAAAATAGGATAGACTGGTTCTCAGATCCTCAAAAAAAGAGTCATAGCTGAAGGGCTGTTGCCGTGCTAACTAGACCACATATGAAGCAGGGTTTTTTGGGAAATTTAATATACGAAGTGGATCACTGGGACATCTATGGTTTCGATTGTTGAAACAGTGATTTTGGGTATCATTCAAGGTCTGACTGAATGGCTGCCCGTTTCCAGCTCTGGGCATTTAGCCATAGCGAAAGAGTTTCTTGATTGGCAGCCTTCTGTGGCTTTTTATGTTCTCCTGCACATTGGTACCGT
>CP070835.1:1015145-1045436 GCA_020341775.1 Candidatus Bathyarchaeota archaeon | reverse complement strand
TTCTTTCAGTTGGAACCCAACATCAAGCCACCCCATGAATGGCTTAGAAAGGATCCTCGGGTAATCTTTGCTGCTGAAGGCGACGGGTTGAATGGGAAAAACTCCGTGGTTGTCACTATACACAAGAACTACACCGGCTATTCAAATTTCATGTCAGACTTGCAGCAGGAAGCAAATCCCCGAACTGCCAATTCCTTCATGTTGACAATAGTTAACATAAAGAAGCGCCTCAACTTCGTTGACCTTCAAAAGGCTTTGTAGCCAATAGTTCACTTGAAGCTTCAGCTGGCTTCGAGATTCTGATGGTCAACACAATGCCCATCATGGAAATTAACTCTGTTGAACCACCTTTGTGTCCTACGCAGTCTACGATTTTAGGGACCTACTGCCAATGCCTAAGGTTGACGGCTAGACTATTTCAGGATCCACACGCAGAGCCAAAGACGAAACGAGATGCAATGAAAGGGGGATAGCGTTTACAAGCAATACACATTTCTGTCGTGGGCAGTAAAAGATTTTTAATATTCTTTTGATATCCCTTTAGGTATAAGAGGAGAAGAATGACAGGCTATGTCGTTTTCATTTCGTGTCAAAGTGAATCAGAGCGAAGTTGAAATCTCAGGGGCACGAAAAGACGTGTTAAAGACAATTGAGGAATTGCCGAAACTAATGGAGAACGTTCAGAAAGCATTCAAGCTCGCAGCTTTCGAGACTCCAGAGCAGACTCCATTGACGGTCAAGCTAAAGTCGTCTGACGCTTCCATGGCCAAAACATACCCGTCAATAAAAAAAGCAAAAAACTGTAGTCAAGCAGTTTTGAAGTTGCTGGCAACTGAATGGGGAACTTGGCGACCCCGAACGTCGACTGAGATCGTTGATGCATTAAAGGTGAACGCCATTCACTATCCCTCAACGACCTTGTCAGGTGTATTGTCTTGGCTTGTCAAAAGGGGAAAGGTGAGACGGTGGAAGACCGATGCGGGATACGTATACATTTTGCCTGAAAAGGAGGGAGTCTGAGGATTGCCAGGACGCCTGCACATCCGTGTGAAGGCACCCTTTGGCGAGGTGGTGGTTGAAGGCGATACTGCAAAGGAGATTCTAGCTATGTTAAGGGATATGCCACCGGAGTTCTTGGTTGAAGTTGGAGACCTGATCTCTTCCAAGTTGTCACCTCCTTTGAAGACCCATTTGGGAGGCATTGTGGAGTTCACTACTGAGGGCCCAGTGGTTACGGCGCGAGGGAAGTTCACGCACTATGAAGCGATTGGCTTAGTACTATACGCTTCAGAGAATAGGATGAGCACGGCAGCACTAATCGACCGTCTACTGCAGTCTAGTGGGGTTAGGGCTATGGTTCCTGCGCGCCTAAATGAGATGACGAAGCGTGGATTAGTGTTCAAGCCTGATCCAGGGCGTTCAGAGTTTAGATTGACGGCACAAGGCGAGAAGTGGGTTGAAGGAGAAGTTGTGCCGAAGTTGAAGGAGGATGTTTAATGTGAGTGTGGCGGTTCAGGTTCGGTACAAGAATGTTGAAGAAACATTCAAGGGTGATGTGAATAGTGTTTGGGTGAGTGTTAACCGGTTTTTTGGTGAGATGATTCCGCTTCTGGATGTGGTGCAGGGCGTCGTTTTAACTGTGGATTTAGGTGAGGTCGTTGAGGCGGGTAAAGGTTTGGTGGCTGTTGGAGAAGAGGGGCCGGTGGTTCTGGTTGGGAAGGAGAGGCTGACTGATAGTGAGTGCTTGCTTTTGATGTTGTTGGCAGCTTGGATTGGTGGCCGTCTCGGCGTCTTAAGTAGGACTTGGTTGTCAAGGGATGAGTTGCGAGGTTGGTTGGGGAAGAGTGGAAAGATTGTGGGAACAAGACTTGGGGAGCTGTGCCGTGAGGCGTTGGTGAAGCGGACGGAAGATGGAGGCGGCTATAGGCTATCAGCATTTGGGATCCGGCGGTTAGTGGATTTTTTCCTACCTCAGATTCGGGACAAAATTGGCTATGGACGCATTTTGTGATGCAGGACCTGTATTTGTAGAAAAAGAAGAAAGTTCGAAACTGGGCAGCATTTTGGGTTGGGAGTTACAAGAGCATAGCAAGCAGGCTGTAGCTCATCGAGCGCGTACGCAAGACGCCTTATTCACACAAAACCTAATAACCTCAAAGTCCAACAACTACACTTCCGAACCTCAAATGGGAGAAGATACGCGTGAACTTCGAACAGACGACAGAAATGGTGGCAGGGAAGCTGCTACGCCTTGCAGTAACGGAGCTGCCAAAGGACATCAAAGAAGCCCTTCAAAAGGCTTATCAACAAGAAACGAGTTCTGCAGGAAAAACACAACTCAAAGCGATTCTCGACAACATCGAACTCGCCGAAAAAACCCAAACACCGATGTGTCAAGACACAGGCACCATAATATTCTATGTCAAGGCGGGGGCAGAGGCTAAAAACCTTGACAAGATTCCAAACGCTCTGCGGAACGCAACCAAAAGAGCTACGACTGAAGTTCCCCTCAGACCTAATGCGGTTGACCCTCTCGAACTGAAGAACAGTGGTGACAATACAGGTAGAAACATACCTTTTATTAATTGGGACATCATACCGGGCGACGCAGTCGAAATCACCGTTCAACCTAAAGGCGGTGGCTCAGAAAACGTCTGCGCTATGGGCATGCTCTCGCCTGGCGAGGGAATCAAAGGACTGAAGAAATTTGTCATAGACTCTGTCATCAACGCGGGGTCAAAGCCATGTCCTCCGAACATCTTAGGAATTGCGTTTGGGGGCGGAGCAGACATCGCGTTGAAACTAGCTAAGAAGGCTCTTTTACGACCCATTAATCAACCTAACCAAAACCTGGAACTGGCGAAACTGGAAGAAGAACTGCTAGAAGCAGCAAACTCGACAGGCATAGGACCTATGGGACTTGGAGGTAAATTCACTGTTATAGGAGTCAACGTTGACTACGCTGCTAGACATCCTGCTTCCTATCCAGCAGCTGTCGCCTTCAACTGCTGGGCAGCAAGACGGGCAACAGCCCAAATACATCCAAATGGACAAGTCGAATACATGACACATGATGTGAGGTGAATAATGATTGGCGATTTATAGGCTAACTACCCCCATTTCTGAATTGCAGATACGAAAACTCAAAGTCAACGACGTAATTTATGTCACTGGGACAATTGTAACCGCTCGGGACCAAGCCCACAAAAGAGCTCTTCAACACCATAAAGAAGGAAAAGAACTTCCAATCAACTTGGAAGGCCTAGCCGTTTTCCACTGCGGTCCCATCGTAAAAAAGGAAGATGACGGCTGGATCATTGTAGCTGCGGGTCCAACAACCAGTACGCGCATGGACATTTTTGAGGACGAGTTCATCAAAAACTTCAAAACCCGCGTCGTCATTGGCAAGGGCGGCATGGGTAATCGCACTACAGAGGCGATGCATAGATACGGCGCGGTTTATGGCGCCTTTACTGGTGGAGCAGCAGTTTTGGCAGCTAAATCGATAAGAGCAGTCAAGGCGGTTGAATGGTTTGATCTCGGTATGCCTGAAGCCCTCTGGATACTGGATGCGGAAGATTTTGGTCCGCTAACAATTGCTATCGATTCGCACAACAACAATCTCTTCGAGGACATTAAAAGCCGAACCCGAAACAACAGAAAGCTCATCTACGAGAAGCTAGGCATTCAGTAGCAGACGCTACAGCGCCTGTCTCAGGAGCTCCAAAAGGTCTTTCACGACAATTTTGTCCTCGACGTCTAATACTTTCGCAGCATCTTCCAACGTAGTAACACAGAACGGACAGGCAGTGGCAATCACCTCGACATCCAGTTTCAAAGCTTCTTTCACACGAGCTACGCTGGGTCTCTTGTCAGGCACAGAATCCTCTGTCCAGGTCCTTCCAGCCCCACCACCGCAGCAAAAACTATTCTCTCTCGTTCTCTCCAGTTCAAGAAGCTCCAAGCTTTCGATTGCGCGTAGAACCTTTCTGGGCGCTTCGTATATGTTGTTTCGCTTGCCTAAGAAGCACGGATCGTGGTAGGTAACCTTTTGGTTCACCTTTTTGGCGGGTTTCAGCCTACCATTATCAACTGCTTCCGCAAGAAATTCGGTGTAGTGTTGAACATCAAATCGCTCATTTCTGTAAGGCTCATCGTTCTTGAAAGTGTTGAAGCAATGAGGACACAAGGTGACGATTCTCGGCGCATCGAATTTTCGAAATGTCGATATGTTGTGCTCCGCAAGAATCTCGAATAAACCTTTTTCGCCAAGTCGTAATATGTGATCTCCTGAACAGTGTTCTTCGTTGCCAAGAGTGGCAAAGTCAACATCGAGACTGTTAAAGACTGAGACCATTGATCGCGCGATTTCTTGACTTCTTGGATCGAAAGATGGTGCGCAGCCTATGAAGCAGAGAACATCCGCCTTCGTGGTTGATGGAAAAGTTTTGACTTCCTGATCCCTAGCCCAATCCATCCTCTTGCTGGGATGTGTTCCCATTGGGTTGCGATATCTTACAGCGCTTGTGAGGACTTCTTTTGCCGTCTTCGGAATTTCCCCAGTCTCGACTAGGAGGCCACGTTCGTCAACGATGGAGGATGCGCATCGGATTTCTTTCGGACAGAATAGGGTACACGAGTTGCAGGAAGTACACTGCCATATGTTGTCCGCCATCGCCTTCAATCGTTCATCGGCTCCCTCATCTCTGGAGTCGGAGATGAATCGATAATTCGCAGCGTAAGTTGCAGGGCCAAGGAACTTGTCGTCGAGCACCGCAGGACATGCGGAATAGCAGATGGAGCACTTGATGCAGAGGGAGAGGTCCCAGTACTTTTTGAGATTGGAGGGCGATTGAATGAATTCCTCAAGTCTTCTGAGGGCTTCTTGAGGTCTGATTAGGACATTCCTTATTTTGCTGTAAGTGTCAAAGAACGGGTCAAGATCGACCACAAGGTCTTTAATGACAGGCAGATGCTGCAGTGGTTCAATGATTAATCTGTCAGAATTCAGATGAAGCACTTGAGTGTAGCAGGCGAGCATAGGTTTTCCGTTGACCATGACTCCACAGCTTCCGCATACTCCCATTCTACAAGAGTGTCTAAACGCAAATGTCCCATCAAAGTTGTCCTTGATGAACATGAAGGCGTCTAGTAGGGTCATTCCTTTGCGGGCTGGCACTCCAAACGTAGATGTGTAGCACCTATTTTGGTGCGGACTGAAGCGGCGTATTTGGAATTCAATAGTCTTTTCAACTTGGGAATTCATGTTTGTCCATCTCCTAATAGGCTCTTGCCGCTGGAGGCCACTTGGTTATCGTTACTGGCACATACTCAAGTCTGGGGCCATCCTTTGTGCAGTAGGCAAGAGTGTGTTTTAACCAGCTTTCGTCGTCGCGCTTCGAGTAGTCAAGCCTGGTGTGAGCACCTCTCGATTCGGTTCTAGCAAGTGCCCCAGCAATCGTGACTTCACAGAGATCCAAAGTGAAGTCAAGCTGGAGGGCTCCCACCAAGTCAGTGTTAAACTGTTTTTCTCGGTCTTCGATCCTGATGTTCGCAAAGCGTTCTTTGAGTTTCTTCGCCTCCCTCAAAGCCTTCGAGAGTCCATCGCCACTTCGAAACACCCACACATGCTGGCTCATTATATGCCTCAGAGAATCTCTAATTATTGGAACCGTTTCATCTCCCTCGCTACCTAAAATTCCATCAAAAACTCGTTTCTCTTCTGCCGCGACCTTCTCACGAGAGGGCTCCTGAAAATCGTGTGAACGAGCGTATTTTGCCGCCTCCTCGCCAGCAACAGCCCCAAAAACTAGACAGTCCGAGGTCGAGTTTGTCCCCAGTCTATTCGCTCCATGAACATTTAAACAGGCACATTCGCCAGCTACAAAAAACCCTGAAGCCGGCGTCTCAGTTCTCATGTTGCCATGAATACCTCCCATGGAGTAATGGGCAGCAGGCCGAACTGGAATTGGTTCTTCAACAGGGTCGACCCCGCTCAGCTTTGTTGCCACGTCACGTATAAGGGGCAACCTCTCATCGATCTTCGCCTTGCCTATGTGCCGGAGGTCCAAGGCGATGTAGGATCCGTAAGGCCCTTCCAGTCCTCGTCCCTCCTGAATCTCCGTAGTTTCAGCTCTGGAAACTATATCGCGAGGCGCCAGCTCCATTTTTTCCGGTGCGTATCGTTTCATAAAACGTTCACCATCGGCGTTAACGAGGTACCCTCCTTCGCCACGAGCTCCCCCTGTGATCAAAATTCCTGAAGGCACCATTCCAGTAGGGTGAAATTGAATGAATTCCATGTCTTTGAGAGGAAGACCAGCGCGATAAGCCATGGCCATTCCATCCCCAGTTGCAGTATGGGAAAACGTCGTAAACTCATATACCCGTGCATAGCCGCCTGTCGCCATTATGATGGCTTTAGCTTGAATCACCGCCATTTCGCCTGTTCGAAGCTCCAGAGCTGTTAAGCCCGCCACGGATTGGCCTTGAACCAGCAAAGAAGTAACAAACCACTCATCGTAAAATTCTATGTTATCAAACGTCTTGGCTTTTCCATCCAATGTGTGCATTTCATGAAAGCCTGTCATGTCAGCTGCAAAACAAGCCCTCGGAAAACTGTGGCCGCCAAATGGACGTTGATTAATAGTTCCATCTTCCGTTCTACTCCAAGGCAGCCCCCAATGATCTAGGGCGATGATTTCTTCCGGAGCCTTTTTCACAAAAAATTCTACAACATCTTGATCTGCAAGGAAGTCTGACCCTTTCACGGTATCCCAAGAATGCAAATCGTGTGAGTCTCCCTCTCTCAACAACGCGGCAGTCCCGCCTTGAGCACAGACCGAATGAGAACGCACGGGATATACTTTGGAAATCACAGCCACGTCGATTTTCGTATCAAATTGTGCAGCCGCAATTGCTGCTCTCAGACCAGCCATGCCCGCACCCACAATAACTATGTCATGACTTAACGTTTCCAATATGCTCACCTACATTGGCATTGAAGAGAAACAAGTCTCTAGACTAACGTTTATATTAATCTAGCGCCAGAAATCGCAAATCTAGAATCTTCTCGGTCAGATTGCTTGGGAAACGAGCTCTGCGACATCCAGAATCTGAAGTTTCCCTTCTAGGCCTGCTGTCTTAACCGCATCTTCGAAGGTCAACACACAGAAAGGACACGCAGCCACCAATATCTCGGCTCCCGCTTCAGCTGCATCTTTGACACGGGCTTCCGCAAGGCGGTCCCCCGAAATGTCTATCCACATTCTTCCTCCACCACCCTCACAGCAAAGGCTCCGCTCCCTCGAACGTTCGAACTCCACAAGCTTTGTGCCCGGAATGCCTTCAATAACTTTTCGCGGTTCATCATAGATGTTGTTCTGTTTTCCAATGAAGCAGGGATCATGGTAGACCACTGTTTTGTCTAGCCTCTTCGAAAACCTGAGTCTATCCTCATCAATCAAATCTGCAAGAAGCTGTGTGTGGTGAAAAATCTCAAACTTTGTTTGTCCGTACTTATTCTTAAAAGAATGGTATGAGTGGGGACAGCTGGTTACAACCTGTTTTACTTCATGCTTGTTGAAAAGCTTCATGTTCTCTTCAACTAGAAACTCGAATAGCCCCTTTTCCCCCATTCCATAAACTTCGTTTCCACAGCAGTTCTCTTCATCTCCCAACGTTCCAAAACTCACCCCTGTTTTTTCAAAGAGCTGCACCAAACTTCTTGTCACGTCTTGGATTCGCGGATCATAAGCAGGCGTACACCCCACGAAATAGAGAAACTCCACGCCTTGAGACACATGCTTAATGTTCAAATCGCGTGCCCAATCCGATCTTTTACTTCTGACTCGACCCCAGGGATTTCCGTTTTTAAAGATGCTTTCTAGGGCATCTCGCAGTGTAGTGGCAATTCGGCCCTGCTCGACAGCAAGTCCTCGAATGTCGATGAGGAAATCGTAGGGAAGAATCTCCTTTGGACATCGTATTCCGCAAGTCGCACAGGTTGTGCAGCTCCACAATTCATCTTGTGGATGTATAGTTAGCTTACCGCCGACGGAGACTTCGCGCATGTATTTTCTAATATTCAACGCTGCCTTTCTTGCCACTGGGCAACTTCCTGTGCAGATTCCACAATGAATACATTCGAGTAATTTGTGTTTTTGAGCGAACTCTTGCGCACTCATTTTCCATGGCCCCTTTCAGGTAAGATGGAACACAAGGTTTTTTAAGCGTTTTCCTCTGTATCAATCAAAACAAACTATGTGAAACGAGAGAGCTCAACATGGAGAAAGAGCTGCCCAGAGTTGGAGTTTACATATGCGAGTGTGGTGGAAACATAGGCGACGTCGTGGATGTGAAGGCAGTTCTCGAAGCAGCCAAAAACTGGGAAGGCGTAGTCGACGCCAAATATCAGAAATATCTTTGTTCAAAACCTTCCCAAGAAGTCATCATCACCGCCATAAAAAAGAAAAACCTGGACCGAGTTGTGATCGCCAGCTGCACTCCCAGAATGCATCTTGTCACCTTTCAAAGCGCCTTGGAACAAGCCGACTTGAACCCGTACATGCTTGAATTTGTCAATATTCGAGAGCAAGCATCATGGGTTCACGGTCCAAAATACTCAGAGACCGCTACACAAAAGGCCATAAGCTTAATCAGAGGCGGCTATGAACGAAGCCTAGAACTTGAACCCTTAGAGAGCATAAGCGAGAAGAGTTCACGAGAAATCCTGATTGTAGGCGGGGGGATCGCAGGCATCACCGCTGCCTTGGAGCTTGGCTACCTAGGCTTCAAAGTCCATCTAGTAGAAAAGGAGTCAAGCATCGGCGGCAACATGGCAAAACTCACCAAAGTATTTCCCACGTTAGACTGTGCCCAATGCATTCTCACTCCGAGAATGGCTGAAGTGGGCAGAAACCCAAACGTTCGCCTACTCACTTACTCCGAAGTACAGGACATACGCGGCCGGCCTGGCAACTACGAAGTAAAAATCTTCATGAAACCAAGAGGTGTAGACACCGAGAAGTGCCGAAGTTGCGGTGTCTGCTCCAAAGTTTGTCAGATTCTAGCGCCCGACAAGTACAACCAAGGACTGTCTCAAAGGAAAGCAGCCTACATATCGTTTCCTCAAGCTGTGCCCTCAGCGTACGTTATCGATTTTGATGCGTGCACAAAATGCTTAAAGTGTGAGCAAGTCTGTCCAGCCAAAGCAATCAACCTTGAAGACCAAGGCAGAACCTTAGACTTGAAAGTAGGCGGCATAATTATGGCTACCGGCTACGACATTTATGATGCAAACATGCTGAAAACCTATGGTTACGGCGTCTACAAAGACGTCATCACAATGATGGATTTGGAGAGACTAACCTCCGCGTCAGGGCCAACGGCAGGCTATATTAAACGCGCTGATGGCACCGATGTCAAGAAAATGGCAATAGTGCTTTGTGCGGGCTCCCGAGACAAGAATCACATACCCTACTGTAGCCGAATCTGCTGCATGTACTCGCTGAAACAAGCATTCGTCCTAAAGAAAATGCTTGGAATCTCCGTCCACATCTACTACATCGACATAAGAGCCACCGGCAAGGGGTATGAAGAACTATACTGGCGCGATGAAGAAGCTGGGGTCATCTTCACGAAAGGCAGAGTGGCGGAAATTTGGAAGAACAAGGAAGACAAACTGGTCATACTTGCAGAAGATACACTAATGGGCGAAGTGAAAGAAGAGGAATTTGACATGGTTGCACTAGCCACACCCATGATTCCACCCGTCGGACTTAAAGAACTGGCGGGGAAAATGAAACTTTCACTTGGAGAAGACGGGTTCATTCAAGAAAAACACCCTAAACTTGACCCCGTCGACTCTCTGAAGACTGCAGTTTTTGCCTGCGGATGCGCCCTAAGCCCAAAAGATGTTCGCGACACTGTCTCTGACGCCCTCGCAGCTGCTGCAAAAGCTTCGCTCTTTCTCAAAGGAGAACGCATAATCACAAGCCCTGAAAAGGCCTTCATAGTCAAAGACCTGTGCACCGGTTGCAGCGATTGTGTTCCGATCTGCCCTGTTAACGCCATCGCCATGGAAGGCGAGAAGGCTGCAATAAACCCCTTCATCTGCATGGGCTGCGGAGCCTGCATCCCTGTTTGCCCAGTTGAAGCCATCGACTTCAAGAACTCCACGAGTCGGCAGATCATCGCCAACCTCCGAGGCGTACTCGCGGAGAAGCAGCTCGACGAGGTCAGAATTATCGCATTTGTAGACAGGAACGTAGGATACACAGGAATGGACTTTTTAGGACTTGATCGCACTAGCTATCCAGAAGACATTCGAATAGTAGCTGTTCCTTCAACAGCGATCCTGGGCTTAAAGCATCTGCTTCACGCCTTCGCCTTCGGAGCCGATGGCATACTAGTCATTGAAGGACAAGAAGAAATTGATGAACATTTCACGAAAAAGAGAATGATCGAAATGAACCGTTCTCTGTCCGAAAACGACATAAAAGGCATGCGAGTTCGGTACAGCTACGTACCACTACCAGTATACAAGAAAGCAGCTGACCTGTTTGCAAGATTCTCCGAGAGAATAAGGAAATTCGGGCCTCTTCCCATAGAAAAACGTAATAAGCTGAAAGAAAAGTTAGGCATCTGAGAGGAAGCGCTATGGATGTAATCGTATGTGTAAAACATGTCCCCGAAACGGCCGAAGCCGAAATAAAAATCGACGCAACTGAAAAATCCATCGAGAAAAGCGGGCTAGTCTTTGACATAAACGAATGGGACGACTATGCGCTCGAAGAAGCTGTACAAATAAAAGAAAAACATGGAGGCACAGTCACCGCAATCACAATAGGCCCTGAAGACGCCGACAGCACTTTGCGAAAATGCTTAGCCCGAGGAGCTGACAATGCCATAAGACTCACCGATCCCAAATTTGAAGGATCCGACAGCTATGCTATTGCTAAAATTCTTCACAAAGCGGTCAAAGATCTGCCCTTTAACATATTGTTGACCGGCGCCCTAGCAGGCGACGATGGATACACTGCAACAGGGCCGATCCTTGCAACACTCTTGGGCATTTCCCACGTAACCATGGTTAAGAAAATAGGCCTAAACGGGGACCTCGTCAAAGTCAACCGGGAACTAGAAGGCGGTCTCGAAGAACAGGTTGAAGTAAAACTACCCGCTGTGCTAACAATTCAAACCGGAATCAACGAACCACGCTACGTTTCCATCATGGGAATCCGAAAAGCAATGCAGAAGGAAATTAAAGTCTTAGGGCTCGCAGAAATCGGCCTCGGCGAGAATGAAGTGGGAGAAGCGGGGTCGTGGATTAGAATCAAGAAAATGTACGTGCCACCTGTGGAGAAACAGGCAGAATTTCTAGACGGCAATCCTGAAGAGGTGGCTGGCAAAATTGCTGACATTATCAAAGCGAGGGGGCTAGTATAGGTGACGCCAATCTTTGTACTCGCAGAGCATAGACGAGGACAGATTAGAGACATAACTTTCGAAATGCTGACTAAAGCTAGAGAATTAGCGCAGAAAACCAATGCTGAATTGACTGCAGTGCTTTGTGGAAAAGACGTTCAAGAACACGCAAAAACGCTTTCCGAATATTCAAACAGAGTGCTTCTGGTGGACGATGCGAAATTAGAGAACTTCAACGCCCAAGCTTATCAGATAGTGCTCTCCAATCTAATTAAAGAACACAAACCCTTAATTACACTAGTTGGACACACATCTTTTGGCATCGACTTGGCTCCCAGCCTGGCTGTTTCACTTGGCTTGCCATTAGCTACCGACTGCATAGAACTGGCGTTTGAAACGGGAACATTAACCGTGACTAGGCAGATGTATGGTGGCAAAGTTAATGCAACCGCAGTGTTGAACAAAGCTGAGAGCTACATCGTCACTGTCCGTCAGGCAACATTTCCAGCAGAGAAAGCCGCGTCCGTTGGAGATGTTATAGAAGTACCCTCTCCCATTTCCGAGGACATCACTCAAAAACTCTTCATCGAATATCTATTACCCCCCCCAGGTGGCGTTGACATAACAGCTGCAGACGTACTAATAGGCGTCGGACGTGGAATAAAAGACGAAAGTGAGATTCCACAGTTGGAACAACTCGCAAAAGCTCTTGGAGGCGCCCTAGCTTGTTCGCGACCCATCGTGGACAAAGGCTGGCTTCCAAACGACCGCCAAGTAGGCAGTTCCGGAAAAACAGTTAAACCAAAACTCTACCTAGCCTTAGGAATCAGCGGCGCCTTTCAACACGTTCTAGGGATGAAAAGCTCCGACCTCATAATTGCTGTTAACAAAGACAAGAACGCACCCATATTCTCTGTGGCCGACTATGGCGTTGTAGAAGACCTATTCAAACTAGTGCCGCCTTTGACCGCGAAAGTAAACGAACTGAGAGGATAGCAGCCACGGCAAAGACGCTCTTAACTGGCTTTCCACCCCGTTCTATTTTCTTTGTGAGCGTCCACCTCACACACGTGCAAGTCCAATTTTAGCTGGATGAACCTTCTTTTACTCCAAGACAAGTAGAAGAACCGTCTTTTAGCTGAACTATGATTTAGCAAGACGCAATATTTAATACTTAGGTGCGCAATCTAACTTGTATAGGAGAGCAACGTTGCAACACTTGAAAAAGGCATCATCAAAACTGAAAGGTTCTATGAAGAAGAGAAAGTCCCGAAAACTCCGGGACCAGGAGGACATGCAAAAGATAGCGAAATCTGCACCATCCAAACCTGTGCCACGGGGCTTCAAGGTTGTAGAAAGGTATCCGTTGTATGAGCCTTTTGCCCACGTGGCTATAGTGCAGAACCCAAAAACTGGCGAGTATAAGTATATACTCGACGAGCTCCAATTAGACGCATTGGAACAAGGCATCTACAACCGCGTCTTAGATATTTTGTTAGCAGAAATCGAGTCTCCCAAAGAGGAGATCGACGATCCCAGAAGGTTCTTTGCTACTGAAGCACGACAAATTGTCGACAAATACCGCATCAGCCTCGGATGGCTACCTGATGTCTCTTGGTACAAAATTCTCTACCACGCAGAGCGAGACCTTGTGGGCTTCGGAAGAATCGATCCTCTGATGCGTGATCCTAACATTGAAGACATATCGTGCGACGGTGTCAAGAAGCCAGTTTACATATGGCACCGAAAATTTGAAAGTATTGAAACCAACCTCGTTTTCCATGAAGATTCTGAACTGGATAACATGGTCGTGAAACTTGTTCACATGGCGGGGAAGCATGTAAGCTCAGCATTTCCCATCGTCGACGCCTCTCTTCCCGGAAAACACAGGCTCGCTGTCTGTTATCGACGCGAGATCACACCATTTGGGACTGCGTTTACCATACGAAAATTCAGGGAAGACCCCTACTCAATTATCGACTTAATCAATCTTGGAACCTTTTCGGAAGGGATGGCCGCGTATTTCTGGTTATGCCTGGAAAACAGAGCCTCCATCATGGTTCTAGGCGGCACGGCTGCTGGAAAGACAACAGCGCTGAACGCGCTTGCTTGCCTGATTAAACCGGGAAGCAAACTAATCACCATTGAGGAAACAGCTGAACTAAATCTGTCACACGAAAACTGGGTCTCTTTGATTGCGCGAAGGAGCTACGGGCTTGGTGAAAACCAAACAGGCGAAGTCACCCTCTTTGACTTGGTAAAAACATCAATGCGGCACAGACCAGACGTCTTAGTGGTTGGAGAGATTCGAGGCAATGAAGCCTATGTTCTGTTCCAAGCAATGGCTACGGGACACGGTGGCATGAGCACGATGCACGCGGAAGACATTGACTCTGCAGTCAAGCGTCTCACTCAAAAACCAATGAACATAGCCCCTGCATACATACCGCTGCTAAACATCGTTCTTTCAGTCCAGCGAGTTCATCTCAAACTTGAGGGAGAAACAAAAGCACTCCGACGTGTAATGGAAATAAACGAAGTTGCCAACTACGAAGACTATCGCCTAATTTTCAAATGGAACGCCGCGAAAGATGACTACGCCTTAACTTTCAACGACAGCGTCATGCTGCCCTTCATTTCGGAACGCACGGGCTTGAGCGATAAGGATCTTCGTGAAGAGATCGAGCAGCGCAGAAGGGTGCTGCATTGGATGAGAGAACAGAACATTAGAAGCTACAGGGATGTTGCCGCGGTAATCGCAGAGTATTACGCTAGACCAGATGAATTCTACACAAAAGTTGGCCTAAGAGAGGTCGAACCACTTGCCACTACTCGACACTCTTGAGGGTCTCTCATTCCGGTTTTTCGGAAGGATAGCACCCGCATTTCTAAAGAACGTCTTCGAATTTGAAGGCTATCTAAAACGTGCAGACATGAGGATCTACCCTGAAACATACGTATCGTTAATGTTCTTTGTAGCGCTTCTAACCCTCCCTGTAAGCGCAGCCGCCCTTGTGCTCCTGTATTTCTTCCATTTCATCCCGCTCATCTTCTTGGTGCCTGCCCCCATTTTTGTGATGATTGCGTTTATGCTCACTCCGATGTCAAAAGCTAGCGAACGATCTCAAAAGCTGGAAAGAGAGATGCCCTTTGCAGCGACTTATGTTGCAGTCATGGCGTCAGGAGGTATTCCTCCATATACAAGCTTCAAGAGACTTGGAGAAGCCGAGTTACTGCCAGCCATGAGCCAAGAAGCTAAAAACCTAATTAGAGATGTGGAGATTTTTGGTGTTGATCCACTGACTGCCATGCAGAACTCCGCAAAAACTAATCCCCTCGATATCTATCGTGAATTTGTCGGAGGCTACGCCTCCACCGTAATTATCGGCGGAGACATCACCAGTTTCCTCGAGGCAAAAGCCGAGGAACTTTTCAAGACGAGAGCAGCCAGAGTGCGAGCTGCCGCAGAACGGCTGGGTATGCTTCTCGAGTCTTTCATCATCATCATGGTTCTAATGTCGCTGTGCTTCTACATTCTGTTTAGTGTGGAGTCAATCTACAGCACAGGAATGTCGACATACTCGGGAATAATCATGTACACTTTCGTGTTTACACCACTGCTTTCATTTGTGTTCATTTATCTTGCGCATGGAATGCAGCCCAAATCTCCCATTACAGACTGGAGACCCTACAAAGCCTTCGGGGTCTGCATCATCATCGCATTAGCAGTTCTGATGCTCCTCACCAACTTCTTCGGCTTATTCCCACTTCCGTTTCTCACTCCTCTAACGAACCTCGTGGACATCCCAACAGCTGTTTCGATAGCTCTCGTGATTTCAGCGGCGCCACCAGCAATTATCCAAATACGACTTTCCTCAGAAAAGTCGAGTACCGAACGCGGAGTCACACTCTTTCTTCAGGATCTTACGGAAACAAGAAAGACTGGCCTTGCGCCCGAAAGGTGCATTGAAACGCTTTCCAGTCGAGAATATGGCAGCTTCAGCAAACATCTGAGGAAAATCACTGCCGAACTGTCGTGGGGAATCCCTCTTAGAAAAGTCTTCATGGATTTCGTGGGCCGAACTAAGAGTTGGGCAACACAAATTGTCATGTTTCTGTTAGTAGAGACCGTTGACGTTGGTGGCGGCACTATCGCGATGATTGAGTCTCTGGCAAAGTTCAGCACCACGACACAAGAAGTGGAGAAAGAAAAGAAAATGGCAGTTAAACCCTACATAATGATGCCTTATTTCGCAGCTCTCATGCTAGTGGCCACAACAGTTATGATGCTAACCTTCACAACTAGAACCGTCGGCCTAGCAGGGCCCAACGCAGCAACTACTGCCATCGACATCGATTCGTTGTTAGTCGTCTTTTCCACATCTGTCATAATCCACAGCTACCTGATTGGACTGGTTGGAGGAAAAATCAGCGAGGAATCCGTGGCTGCAGGCTTTAAGCATTCAGCATTATTGACAATAATTGCCATTGTAGCAGCGAAGGTGGCCCCATCTCTGATCAGCATCTAGGAGGCTAACTACTAGAATGGCCCGAAAAGGAAATAAAAAACGCTGGAACGATAAAGCAATCAGTCCTGCAATCTCTGCAGTCATAATGACAGGCGTCATGGTGACACTGATCACAGTTGCGCTTTCATTCGCCAGCAATTTTCTCTTGCTCAGAATGGTCGAAAGCGAATTCAATTCGTCAAAGCAATTTATGCGGACTTTAGGACTTCAGATAGACGATGTGGCGTGGGTCATTGGGCGCACAGAGACCGCCCGCTATTCAAGCAGATATGGAAATGTCGCAGTCACAACAGCCCTCAATTACACAATTCACGTCAACACCACCTCACAATCAAACCTGAAATTCTATACAAACACCACAAACATCATCTGCTTCAACATGCCCGTAGAACACTACTCTGTTGGGAATAACTATTTTGAGCTACTGCACCCTTCCTCTGATGCAGGCTTCCTGCTAAGTGGAGCAACTGCACCTGTTGCACGGGTCTTCGCTGTAGAAAAACTCCCTATGGCAGATGGAAGCTTTGTTAGAGTTGTGGTTATTCCAACAATAAGAATGCTGAACCTGACAATCGGCAACACTAAATACATCAGGCTTTACCTTCCAATCCTCACAGAAGGAGAAGCCCCCAAGTATTCTCAGTCTATAACCTTCACTGGCGAATCAATTTCAAAGATTGGAGACACCGTAACGGGCTTCAAAGTTGAAGCCCATTTTCCCTCAGCTGGATTCGACAATCTTTTCTTCAGCTTTCCAGACACAGAAGAATCAATATCCCTGACAGAGGAAACTGTCCTTGAACTCTATGTTGGGAGCGTGGACGTGGCGCTGGGGGTCCATATTTAGATGCCGCACATAAGTATGGAATACGCCATAATGGCCCCTATTCTAATAGTGCAAGTCATTTTAATCCCCATGGCTGCAAGCTGGATGATGGATACCTGGGTTATTCGGCGCCGAGAAACCGCCCTGCAAGATGTTGCGAGCCATGTAGGAAGCACCATTCAGCAATTGTACTTCTCCTTGAACCGGGAGGAGGTCTTCGCTGGGGTAACCACCCAAGCTGCTAATGTTCCACCTTACATCGAGTCTATCCCATACGTCATTACGGCCTCTGATGAAAAAGTGGAAAACAGCACCTTCATTGACTTGTATTTGGCACTGATAGGAATAGACACCACCACCACTAGCCGTGTCACTTTAGGTCCTAACGTATCATGGAGACAGTCCACATTTGTTAGCAACTCCACAAGTGCCAGCATAGAGGTGGAAAAATTCGCTAATGGCTCTCTCAGTTTCTCGTTCAAATGAGAGGTGAGTAAGAATGACTGGAGTAACTATTGACCATCTGGTGGCCACCACGGCGTTCATAGGGGCAGTACTAGTTTTTCTCGGTTTATTCACTCAAACGCTGCAGGCCGCCATTTTGTATCAGCAAAATAGACACGTTGCACTTAAAACCAGCGATCTACTCGACAATATTCTGCTGAGCCCCGGCTACCCTTATAATTGGGGCGAGACAAACTCGACGTTGTCTAGTTTTGGCCTTCAGAAGCCCTGGGAAAGCGGCTACGTACTCAGCTCGTTTGCTCTCATGAGACTGGCCTCCCTTCCTGGCGAACCAGTCGAGTACCCACGTGACTCAGGAATCTGGTACAACAATGTGACTTTGGGGCCTGGTGGTTATTTGTTCATACCAGTTACTGACTGCGTTACGTATGAAACAGCAGCCAGACTGCTAGGAGTAAATGGCACCTATGGATTTCAAATCAGCATTGCTCCGTTAGTGGAAGTTTCAATATCGGAATATCAGGCGAACCCTCTAATTCTGAAGGTTGAGGTGAATGGACCAGGCTCTTCTTTTGGTGGCGCTTCCTTATGTTATTATCTTTATCGGGCGTATAAGTCAGGCACATATGCGTCAGTCGAGCTTTTCACCGGTACAGTGCAGACGGACACTGCTGGCGTGGCCTATCTAAATTTCACCTTTGATGGATCCATCGAATCATACACAGCGGTTGTGTATGCAAGTCTAAGTGGTCTCCGAGGCTTAGGTCGCTACACTCACAGAACCTTCACTCAAGGGGCTGGAGTAATGCCATTTGTGGTAGACTACGAAGCAGGCAAAATCTATCTGGCCCACAGCTGGGACGTGCATGACCAAGGAGTACCGGTACCCGACTACAAATTCAATGCCACCTTTTTTATGTTGACAGAAAATTTCGAGTTCCAAGCATGGCCTATTGCCAACTCATCTGGCGGGCTCAATTATGGTAGCAAGAACTATGAAATAACGACGCTGCCAGTTGGCCACCCTGGGTTCTTGCTTGTTACTTACCGATCTGGAAACCAGTTGGGAATGAACGTTATGCCCTGGGGCATAGGAACTCTGGCAGTCTCGGTATCGTTCGGCGAACACTTCAGTGGAAATTCTTGGGCCGCTACAGATTTTAGGCAGGTCGTGGTGGACCAATTAACATATCAGGCGAAGATAACCTGTTGGAGTCTACAAGGGTATCAGGTTTGGCGACCAAGTGGATGGTGGTCTTGAATCCATGTTGCGGACTATCGAAGTTTCAATTGTCATCCTTGTTTTTGCAGTCGCATTTATCGCATCTTCGTTGTTTGCGGTTTTACCATCCCCTAGACAGATTTCCTCCCCCAACCTTCGACAACTTGCATTGACAACGCTGCACGTTCTAGACGCAAATAAGGAATTGACTGAGACTATTTTCAAAGACGTGGCAGACCAAGCTTGGACAGACTTAGAAGTGGCGCTCTCCGCCAGCTTAGCGCCAAACATCGCTTACAACCTTTCTGTCTATGACATGATCAAAGTCGGCGACACCACAACCTACGAGAAGTTTCACTCTATCACAAACTCGGAAAGCGGACTTGGAATAGAATCCGAAGCGTCGAGCTATCTTGTAACATCAACCAATGTAACTTTCACAGTTACACCGCAGAAGATTGCAGGCACACTGTACATTCTCAACTGCAGCGACGCAAACGGATGGTGGATAACCGGCTACACGGGCCAAAGCCTTGCGGCAGATCTGCAGATTCTGCTTGCACCCTATTTCAACACAACTGTTGTGGTGCAAAACACCACAGATCTCGGCAGCCTCTTAGATGGAAACGAAGTTTCCAGTCTTCCTCATGAAAAAATCATGGACGCCGTCATAATCAACACCTTTGGAGAAGCTGCACCAATTCCATCCACATATGCTGACTTGTATGCCCGAGACTCATACGCTGAGTATTGCTATGAAGTTGGCAAGAGAGTTAACCAATACAACTGGACCTGGGTGAGTATTGTCGGATATCCGTTCTACTACGTCAGCAACACTGCGAAATTCGCAGCAAGCGACAACGATTGGGGAATTTATGGAATGATAAGAGTAGACGCGGGAGGCCTGAACTCTTTCCTCAGAGGATTAGACGTCGAGAACTACCCGACTTATAACTATGACAGCTCGTGGATCACAGGGAATCCGGGAATTGTCGATTTCTCCCCCGAAGCACGCTATTACGCCAATTATTACGGGATCTACCCTTCCCCTTATCAGACCGCAACCCGCGCTCTCCCCTCTTGGATTCAAGGGACCTATCACACTACTATCGAAGCAAGCGTGTTCAATCCTGTAGGCGGCTGGCATGCAGCTGCAACCTTCAAACACGCAGGAACGGGAGCACTCACAGCTATCGGCTTGACGAGAACACCTGATATACGAATTGCAGCTTTGGCGCTTCTCACGTATTATCACCCGATCATTTACAAGACAGAGTTCACGCTCAAGACTGGCGAAAGCCCCACGCAGAGACTCGTGGTGCTGCACCTCAGCCAACAAGGAGGAAGTTGACATCAACAAACTACTCAACAGCAAGGGGCAGTTCTCCATCATTGCTGCTGTATTGGTTTCCATCGTCCTTGTCACAGCCATCATCACCACATATTCAATAATTCGTAATAATCCTCTCCAAAATCGACCCCAAATTTTAGGAACCATTGATGAAATGAACATAGCGATTGACCACATTCTCGAATTTTCAGTAGCGTATTACGGTTCAATCTTGCAGGTAACTGGAAACACGACATATGCCAAGAGTCTTGCTGCTGAGTACATGCAGAGCAGTCTAGAAAACATCGCATACATACACCCCGATTGGAGTCCAACATTCAATATTAGCCACTTTCACGTGACAATTGCGTGGTTTAACAAAACAAGCTTGAGCGAAGGCGCCATCAACGTAACATACGACTTAACGGGAATAGGCATCTATGGGATACAATATGGAACTTCTGTCAGCCTCACCGTTACGGTCAACCCCTCACAGACAAGTTCAGTGCTTGTGAACGTCACCCGCGATGGCGACAGCTCTTACCCCAGCCTAAGCGCGGGTAACTTCTTTTTCTACAACTACAGCTATACCGAGTCGTCTTGGAAGCTAAACAATACCGGGGTGACGATTAATTCCATCACGTCCTCAGAGTTGCACTCTGTCTACAACCTCACCGTCCCAAGTGGCATCGACGCTTCAGCATACATGATTCAGGTAGTTGATTCCAGAGGCATAACTGTTGCCGCTTCAACTTTTTCCCATTACAGCTATACCTTTAGCTGGAACCAACCATTGTATTCCCCCCTCAGCCAAGACACGCTGGTCATCGAAGTGCTTCAAAATGGCACATTGAAGTCGCTTGGACAAAACTTGGAACTAACCACCGCCAGTAAGCCCATTCCACCAATTCCTGTAAAAGCGTTTCACGTCAACCAAACTATAAATGGACAAAACCGCGAAGTTCCCTTCCAAATCGAAGACTGGGGGTCAAACTATCAAGTTCCCGCGGGCTTGACAAGCAACGTCAGCGTTTTCAGCAGAAGACAAATGTTTGTATTTCTAGCGAATCATAATGTCGAAAACGTTTTATTATGGTGGGATGGACGCGACATTGCAGACCAGACAGCTTATGCCTGGCAGAACAGATACTTCACAGCAGACGATCCGGACAATGGCGTATTAACCAATAATATCCTGACTTTGAGCATCACCAATTTTCTCATAACCTCACAGCTGGGGTCCAGCTCGAGCACTGCAGAGTTTTTACGAATCAATGGCGAAGACCCTACATATGGAGCTGATCCGTCCTATGTGATCCACCACGGAGTCGTACGAGACATTGTGCAGCAAGAAGCCGAATGGAGCAACGGAATCTTCGAAACTGCAAACTTGTATGTTGATGGTTTCGATCAGGCAGAACGGCAGTGGAGAGAATCTGGCAGTTCCCCCTACCTGGACGACACTACGAGCTCGTATATCGACGACAACGACGACTTTGACCAAGAAGGCTGGTTCAGCTTTCAAAACCTGTCTGTGACATCAGACCCCATTTCTGTCAAAATCCAGTTTGAGTCAAGCTGCCAAGGAGACGAATATTTCGATTTCGAAATCGATAATGGCACTCACACGTTAGGCTACTACCCTATCGACCCTCCAAGCAGCTATGGTTGGAGAGAACATGATCTTTCAGACATTCTTGACACCGCAGAAAAAGTGAACACCGCGCGACTCAGAGTTAGGTACAGGTTTAACAGCGGAAGCGCGTACGACGTGTACATCCGCCGATGTCGTCTCGCCGTAGAAGTGGGTGTACCTAACGTTTACTCCCAAATCGTGTTGACTCTTCCCGCCAACGCGACGTACTACACGTACACAGCACGGACTATATTCGTGGACTCAGCTCAGGGCAGAGCAATTACCAGTTTAAACGCCATTCAACTTGCTGTATCCACAGGACAACAGCTATCTGAGAACGCCACCTTTGGAGGTTACCCGGTCACCTCCAGCGCGGAGGGACTCTTCTACAATTATAGTTCACCGACAGGATGGGCTCACCATTGGAGCCAATTTATCTCCGGAAACACTGGTGCAGGAATCATGTTCACTGACCGGGCAAACAAACTGCTCTATTTCTTTGACGGCGTTGGCGGCGAAAAAACTGGCGCGTTGAAGGTGGCCAACTCTGGGCGAATCATCGAGGTAAACCCTGTAGAGATGGCTTCTGTCTCATTTCAATACGCCCTGGACATAAGTTGGTGCGGAGCGGTCGTCAACTTTGATGGCACCGACCCCATACACCCTGAGTTGGGGAGCAACATTGGGCTTTGGGCAATTGTAGAAGATCCACCGTCAATAGCTGTGGATACTGGGTAGTTCCAATGCTACCCGAGAATTCGGCTGATCACAATCCAAACAACGTCGCCAATCGTCAACGCAAGAATTAGCCCAACAGTTATGAATATTAACATCGGTAAACCCGGAGTGGCCCAAACAGTTTTTTGCAGTTTACCTCCCCGTTCAGCAGCAACAAGCCGTTCGATAATTTCCTCGCGATTTTCCTCTCGTGGAAACAGTAGCAGGCACCTTTCCATTTCGCCTGACTGCGCTGCTCGAAAATCTTCGAGAGGATACAAGAAAGATTTCCGCAAGTCTGCCACCGAAACCTTGTAGCCACACAGCAAAGTTAACGCCTTCCGCCCAAACGATTCGTTTCTGTAGCCTTCAAACAGCTCTTGTCCAGTTCGCTGCCGCCACAGAAGGTTGCGAAACAGAGCATAAAAGACGCTGAAAGCTGCCACGATGACCCCGTTACTGAACACGGTGATCGGAAAAACGAATGAGACAAACCCTGACAATGGAAAACTAACCTGCAAGGTCGATGAGAAAAAATCTGAGAGGGCCCCAAGTACACTTGGCTCCGGGATCGCTAAGGCGATACACATGAGCGCTTTTGCATCAGCTCCGCCAAATGCTCCAACGTAGAACAGAGCAACCGAAAAGGCCGAAGTCAGTGCAAAGGACAAGCCATAATACATCATCGACAACAGCACATCTCCAATCGGCGGAAAAACCAAGAGCTGAACACAAGTCAACAAGAAAGCTGTGGGGGCAAAAACCGCCCAAACATTATTGCTAACCTCTCTCGTCTTGAAGTCGCTCCACGAAGCGTAGGACAAAAAGGCTAGAGTGATAGTAACGCGCACCCACGATAGAATCTGATCCATGCCACGTCCCAGTATTCGCTTTCGAGTAGTTTCTCTTAGAAAGACAGCAGTAATAAGAATTTACCTTTCGCAGAAAGAAATCTTTGGATCCTCTTAACTAGTCAGCTGTGTAGGGTCCTTGAGTTATAGGCGATCCACTCTGTGCTGCAACTTTGAAATAGTACTTTTCTCCACTTGTCCACATCGTTTCAAAGGCGTTTGGCCAATCGAGTGTAACAGTTTCAAAATCGTCCACTTTGATCGTGACGCCATCCTCAACGTCTGTATACAAAGTCACATCAAGAGTGTTCTGCGAAGACACTCCCACATACACGGCGACGATTTCGACTATGCTGGTTCCATAATTCTGGATGTCGATCTTAGTGGTATTAGTGCCTGTATCCCAATATACGTTTTGAATCTGAAACAGAGTTCCTGCTGTTCCGCTCTGTGCTCCCATAAAGGTCATGACCCAAGCATATGTAACCACTATGGCGGAAACTGCAATTACAATAAGCAACAGTGTGGCGAGAATTGGAGAGATGGCTCTTTCAGATTTCAGTATTTTCGGCAAATTGCTTTGCACCTCTCTGTTACCATTCTGCGAATGCTTATTTAACACATATGAACGCAAAATCAACATGGAAGATCCCTGTTTTCCTCTTAGCGGATATGACTTCGAATTGAACGAGACGCCGAGTCATAACCTTACTTATCGCAGTCATCCGATATAAATATATTGATTCTTACTATATAATATATTACTCGAACCTCACATAATGGAGGGTTAAATCCTCAAAAAGCCTGTGCATTTCATCTGTGGGGTCTAGAGTACGCGCTTTTTTGTCATGTGATTTCAAACTCAACTATGTAGCGGGCATAGACCTTGGTGTTTGGCACCAGAATTTCCAAGTAAGTGTTAACATTTGAAGTTCCTGATGCAGATTCTTCTACATGCATCCAAATGCATTCGGTAGTTGACGCTGAGAGGTTGTACCAGGGGCCAGTTCGATTGGTGTATTCGCCATTTGAGATCACGATTTGAGTTGAGTTGACTCCGCCGTAAATATAGATTGAGCAGTTCGACAGTCGGCTTATATTTGATTGATCATAGGCATTGAGTCTGATCTTCCAATCCGTTTCATCCTGTTCACTGAAATTTAGCACGTAGTTAAAGTCACCTTCACCTTCGACGGTCACCTTTGCGCTTGTTCTGTTTGTGTATACTATGCTGGTGCTATTTTCAGCTGAACCCCCATGCAGCTCCACAGGGGGGGTGGCAGTTGTCGCGTCAGTTTCCATTGACAATGAAAGATGAGTGCTCCCAGTGGCATGCCGCAAAACGAATCCGACGATGAGCATTAAAGCTAAGGCTATCCAGATCGACTTTCGAACATTTCTAGATTCCCTGTGTTGCTTGTTCATATGCCCTCTTTCTCCGAAAGAAAAGAAAAAAGAGAAGAGTGAGATTAGTCGACATCAATGGTTATTCCAATTGTTACGGTGTTGCTTGCTGTCGCAGTTGCATTTGCTTTGGTCATCACTACAATAGGCCATTCCGCGGCTGCGGCTATGCCTGTCGTTGTCCAGCTTGTGGGGCCGCTCGGGTTAGTCCAAGACGAGCCATCTGAAGTGTAATTCAACCATTTGCGATCTCCAGCACTAGTTGCATTCAAAAGGAACTTAATATACACGAAGTCCGCGGCGTTTCCCGAGGGATCTGTTTCAGGTGCTAATCTGAGCTGAACTGAAGATGATCCATTGTTTCTCACTCTAACAGGGTCAGTATATGTGAAACTTGCATTGGGGTAGGCTCGAAGACCGGTAAGAGTCGTGGTTGTGTTCTTGTTGCCCAGGGTCACTAACAATCCCTTTGTGTTGTTGTCGCTTCCTACAACAAAGTAGACGTCTGATTCGTAAACTTCGATAGTCGATGTCATTGTTAACGAGTAGTATGTAGCTGCGCTAACAGAAGCTATTATAAGCGTTGATATTAGTAGTAGTATGAATTTCGTCGATTTCCGATAGTTTATTTTCATTTTGCTACATCACCTCTTTTCATTCTTTGCTTTTCCGACCAAAATCTCAGGAGTACGTAGAATCCTGCTCCTAAGACTCCGACGCATGCAATCCCCAACGTTATGTAGATGTAGATTGCGCCTGCTATGAAGGCAGTTTCTCCGATTGCTGGCTTCAGTGACACGAAGGCTGTTGCACCTATCAGAATGGCCAGTGTCGGGATGGCGACTTGCCACCACTTTGGCTTTATCAAAGCGTAAATGCTTACGCTAACAACTAGAATATCGAACACGAAAATGCTCATGAACATTAGATCTAGTGACAGCTGTGGAAGTTGGATTATTGGATGCGAGGCTGCTACGGCGTAGTTGTGGATGAACATTACGGATATAGTGAGACTGGGAACTGTAGCGATGGCTGAAAAAAGTTTTGCCATCATTCTCTTCTTTTTATAGAAGTATAAGTAGGCATTGAGGGCAGCGATGTTGGCTATGGCTATGGTCAAGTAGATCACACTGTACCAAAACCGCATGTAATCGGCGAATGAGGTCAGGAACTCCCGTGTAACTAGAAGTTGTCCAAAACCTGCTAGTGCCATCAGCTGATAGAGGTAAGCGAGTTTTTCTGGAAAGTGTTGATCCAAGATGCACGTTAGTAGGCTTGTAGCCAGAAGGAGGTCTATTCCTAACAGCATGAAGAACTCCGGCATTAGGGATTGCATTTTCTCTTTTTTCCTGCAGGATGAATGAACGTTAATTTGTTTGAAATTTAAGACGTATGAATTCGAAATCAGAATTAGAATATGATCTAAATGCGTTTATTTCGAATTCGCGAATTGAATCATTAATTTGAGACATAACACTAGACAATAATTTGTATTAGAAATAGAACGGCTTCTCGAAAAAATTATTCTAACCGGTGATTTCGTAGACGTAAGGTGGATTGGCTGTGCGTGCTTGAAGGTTTATGCCTAGGAGAGTTTCGAGGTATCCACACTGGACTGCGGAGTTGTTTATGAATGGAATTTTGGTGATGATGTACTTGTCCTTTTGGTACAAGTCGCCCATGCCTTGAATGCGGAGGCGTTTGAAGACTTCTGGCCATTTTTTTCTGTCCGTGGTGTTTAGGCTCAGAGTAGCCTCCATGCTTATTCTGGCTGCCTCTCCTGCCTTTCTCCCAACTTCGTGATGTTGGTCGGATGGTATGTGCTGCAGCAGAGTATTGATGAATTCAACGTTGATGAATGCGACGCGGCTTATGCCCGCGTAGTATTCGCCAGGGTATTTCCAATCATAGATCATCATGCTTCGATACACGTCCAGCATCTTCGAAACGAGCTGCTTGATACCTGCCTCTCTTCCATCTTTGATGAGTTTGTCTATGTATTCGCGTTCATCTTCTTCGAGGATTATCGTGGTTCGTCGCACATGTTCTTTCTTGTCTTTTATTGGAGGGGCATCCTGTGGCGTCTGCATATTTGGTATATTTAGCTGCATACCTTATATGCTTTGCTAATTGAAACGCAATGAACCGACAGGCAAGAAGCATTAGCTATTTATCCTATAACAATGCTTCTTCCTCGATTCAAATGTTTAGAAGAATAGAAAGGGCTTACAAACGAATAAAGAACGTTGTGGTTTGCACTCCTGTCATGTCTTCTGGGACTCTCAACAAGATCGTTGACTGTGAATGCTACCTGAAGTGTGAGAATTTTCAAAAGACGGGGGCATTCAAATTCAGAGGTGCTTATAATGCTTTATCGCAACTTTCACCCGAACAAAAGAAGAGGGGCGTGATCACTCATTCCTCTGGAAACCATGCGCAAGCGCTTGCTTTGGCGGCCAACATTCTGGAAATAAAAGCAGTAGTTGCTATGCCCGATAACGCTTCGCCAATGAAAGTGGCTGCAACAAAAAGCTACGGAGCAGACGTCGTCATCTGCAATTCTTATCCAACTGCTCGAGAGAACGCCGTCATCCCGCTTATCAAAACGCACGGCTACTCTCTTATTCATCCCTCTGACGACCTTAGAATTATCGCTGGCGCAGGAACTGCTGCTTATGAACTGATCAGAGAAGTAGGTCCACTCGACTATGTTGTCTGCCCAGTAGGTGGAGGCGGATTGTTGAGTGGAACTGCAATCGCATCCAAAAGTCTGCTTCCTTCGGTGAAGGTTGTCGGTGTTGAACCCAAAAACGCTGACGATGCTTATCGGTCATTCAAAGCTGGAAAACTCATTCCTATGAGCAATCCGGACACGATAGCAGACGGTCTGAGAACTTCCCTTGGGCACAACACTTTTCGAATAATCATGGAAAACGTGGATAAGATAATAACTGTCTCCGAGGAGGAGATCGTGGATGCAATGCAATTTCTCTGGGAAAGAATGAAATTAGTGGTTGAACCTTCTGGCGCAGTTTCACTAGCTGGAGTCTTGTCAAAGCAAATCAATCTTGCATCTAAAAAAGTGGGAATCATAATCAGCGGAGGAAATATTGATCTGGCCAGCTTTTTCGACGGAATGAAACAAAACCTAGCATCGAAGCATGCGTGCTCTCGAAAAGATTAGATCAGCACTGTGGAAAAGGCACGAGAGTAGATGCATCACAAGAAAACTGCACTTCACGTCATGCTTCATGGCAAGCAGCGACATAGCAATTGAGATTGGCCACTGTGTTTAACAACTCCGTCTTCAGTTTCGTATTCTCAAAGAGCTTTCGAAAAGCGTTCTCAGAAAAACGCTTCTTGAGACCAGTAACGATGATAGAGGCGTCGTGTTTTGCGGCGTATCTCATTTCTCGAAGGGTCTGCTTTGGATTCGGCATGTTCTGCAGCAGTGTTATCGCAAAGACGGCGTCAAACGCATTTTTACGGAGCGGGACAAAGTCGGCGTCAGCTAAAACTAGGTGAACGTTTGTCGCCCTTCTTATAGTTGAATCTATATCCTTTAACATGTCTTTGGAAATGTCTAAGCCGACGACATTTTTCGTAAGAATTCGAAGACGAGATATTAATAAGCCCGTGCCGCAGCCCAAGTCGAGAACCGAATCTTCCATCAAAGGACTCACAGTCGCAACAGAAACAGCAATCTTCGGTGTCTGCTCCTCGGCATAGCGCGTGTTGTAGAGATGAGCGATACAATTGTAATGAAGCATGTGTCGGCGCTTCTGCTTCCATTCAGTCATGGACATCAGAAGTCTTATGTAAACTAGATTTACTAAATGTTTGTCGGCGAACTGGCATGTCCAATCAAAGGCAGATTTGCGTTCTGGAGAACCCAGAAATTAACGAAGGCACCGAAAGATCGGTGAAAGAAACACTTGCTCGACGGAAAGTCCTACTCATAGTTGGACGTTGCTGGGTCGACTACAAAGGTCGCGCTAGCAGCACACTTGAACCAGGAGAACGCATCGTTGTCGTTAAGGAGGATGGGTCTGTCTTGGTTCACAGACCGAATAGTTACGAGGCAGTGAATTGGCAGCCACCTGGATGCATCTTTCAGTCAAAGGTCAGAAATGGCGTTCTACAGATTAAGGCTGTGCGACGCAAGCCCGCGGAGTCTCTAAACATTTACTTTGACCAAATATTCTTACTCTTTGCCATGAAGATGAGAGACGCAGGAGATTTTTCGCTTCATGCTAGCGAAGAGGACATGCAGAAGGCGGTCCTGCTGCAACCTTCCCTAATAGAAACAGGTTTTAAGCCAGTAAGTTTTGAGAAGAAAGTTGAGCCTGGCTTCGTAGATGTTTATGGCATCGACGGCGACGGCAAATTTGTGGTCGTAGAAATCAAGCGAAAAACTGCTGGGCGTAACGCCGTACTCCAGCTTTCCAAGTATGTGAGGGCTGTGCAGAACCATGCTAACCGTGAAGTGCGAGGTATCCTTGCAGCTCCGAACATCGCAAAAGGAACCCAGCGGCTACTCGACATGTTAAAGATGACTTTCAGGCCCTTGCAGCCTCAAATTTGCGCCGAAATTATTCGAGAATCCCCAAACCGCAAACTTGCGGAGTTCTTCGAAACTGAAGCCTAATGAAAATAAAAAAATCTTTTATGTGCAACACCAAAATGCTTATGGAGATTCAATGACAAGATTAGCCATATCTGAAAGTGAAAATAAAAAACGGATTGAACACGTCAGAAAAACCCTTGTCCAGCGAAAACTTGACGCGCTCTACCTCACTAGTGGCGTGAGTTTCTTCTATCTGACAGGATATTCCTACATTGCCACTGAACGCCCCGCCGCTTTAATTATCCCCCTTGACGGCGAAATTACTTTTATGGGGCCGTTGCTGGAAGTTGACCACATTCCGCTAAAAACTCGTTTAATAAAAGACATCAAAACCTACTATGATTATCCAGGAAAGAAACATCCTGTTGATTACTTTGCCAAATTCATGAACGACATGGGATTGGCAAATAAGAACATCGGAACCGATAACCTGTCTGGAGCAGCGGGCATTTGGGGATATCAAGGGCCGCCTGTGACCAAGAAACTGCCAAGAGCCAAGTTTGTATTAGCAAAAGACATTATTCAAAAAATGCGCTTAATAAAGTCCGATGGCGAAATCAAGCTAATTCGCGAAAGCGCGAAATGGGCAAACCTAGCTCATTCCCTTCTGCAAGAATATGCCGCGCCAAACCTGTGGGATTTTGATGTAGCTGCAGCTGCCAGCCATGAAGCCTCGGTAATCATGAAGAGAGCGCTTGGCCCAGACTATGAACCTCAACGTTGGGGGCGATACCCTGCAAGTGCGGGCTTCCGCGGTCAAGTCGGTGAAATGTCCGCTATTCCCCACTCGATAGCGACGAAGCGTGCGATGAGAGAGTATGATGTGCTTGTAACAGGCGCTGGCGCCGATGTGGGCGGCTATAGCTGCGAGCTTGAGCGCACCATGATCCTCGGAGAGCCCACTGTAAAGCAGCAAAGACATTTTGAAGTTATGTTGAAAGCACAGGAAGCATCAATTAAAGCTTTGAAGCCGGGAGCCCATTGCAGCGATGCTGATAAGGCGGCTGTGAAGGTCATCACAAAAGATGGACTAGGCCAGCACATGCGCCATCACACAGGCCATGGCTTGGGATTAGAGGGCCATGAACCACCGTGGCTAGATTCTGGAAATGACACAGTTCTGAAGCCGGGGATGGTCGTGAGTTGTGAGCCAGGTATTTATGAATCAGGATTTGGCGGTTTTCGACATTCTGACACCGTTTCGATTACAGAGGAAAGTGTAGAGATAATAACTTACTACCCCCGAGATTTAGAATC
>CP070835.1:1012727-1015045 GCA_020341775.1 Candidatus Bathyarchaeota archaeon | reverse complement strand
AGCATGAACCGGTTAAGCGGAGTGATCTTTTCATCTTTTTGCCATTCGCCCGCCCAGACACCTGAAGTCACTGGCTGATCTGGATTAACTTCTCTGATCCATGCAAATGTCTTCTCTAGCAATTTATATGCGAGTTCATCCTTGTTTGGAGGTTCGTAAGCGCCATAAGAAATGCCGTTTCTATTCCCCGGTTCATTATAGACATCCCAAACAATCACACGATGGGGTACGATTGAGTAACACTTTGTTTGGAACGATAAACATTAATTATTTCCCGTTCCCAGTCCAAATCTTCCAATCGCAGTTTGGCAATCTCACCACTGCGAAATCCATAAATAGAGAGGAGCATTAGAATGGCTCGATCACGGATGTCTCTGGGTCGATCACCATTGGTGCTGGTAATTAGTTTTTGGACGTTATACCAAGCGAGCCCGGCTGGTAAAGCGTCCTGTTTGAAAATCCGAGGAGATTCGATAGCTCCAGCAATTCCGTTGGAACAAGGATGAACAAAACAAGAGCAACGATTGATAGAAGGTACCCCAGATAGTTGTTACTTCTCTGAATTCTACTTTTTGAAGGATCTTGATGTTCTATTTTCCAAAATGTTGGATATTTTCTCAAGAAGACTTGTGAAATCAACTGGTTTGGTAACATAGTCTGAAATGCCAAGAGCGGAAGCTGCCGCTATATCATGCATCCCACAGAGTGCTGTGACCATGATTACAGGGGTGTCTTTTAATACAGGATGTTTTCTCATGCGCTCGAGCATCTCATGGCCATCCATAACAGGCATATTAGTATCAAGAAGGACTATATCCGGGCTCTCATCTTCTGCAATTCGGAATCCCTCGGCTCCATTGCTTGCGGTGATAACCTCATAGTGGCACCATTCAAGGCGGCATTGGATGATGCTGAGACAGTCGGGTTCATCATCAACGACAAGTATCCGAGTTGGTACAATTTTGTTATTTGACTTAAACGCTCCGAACATTCCTACTGATCCCAAAAAAACCTGTCTGATCCATAGAATTCTCTTTATCACAGGGCCACTCCAAACATGGTCATCGGCAAGAATTCAACACAGAATTAGGAAAAACCTGAAGTTGAGATGTAGAAAATTGTGCATCGCATACGACAAAGCCATAGATGATATATCTATAAAAGCCTGTTAGACTTTCACCCCTAGGAAAGCATCGCCGCCTAAGCAGGGAAACATACCAGCCCCAGATGTGTTCAGGCACGCTATTTACCTTCATCAGATAAGATTTCTTTCGAGGAACTCAAAGCCTCCTGTATTTCCTGGCTAAGAATATCGTCCAATGATGACAAAGTTGATAGCAGTTCTTTAGTAGAATCTTCATCTCTTTTATTTTTCAACGCACACATCCTTTCCAGCAACATTTCCTTTTTTATATCTCTCTCGGCCTGCTTGCTCTTAGCGATTTCGAGTTTGACTTGTTCAGTGGTTGTAGTCTGCTTCTCAAGATGCTTCTGAAGCTGGGCGCGGTACTCTTCCAAGTCACGCTCTGCCTTCTTTCCTTTGCTGATTTGCAATTGGAGTTGTTCATTAGCGGCGTTCTGCTCCTGAATACGCTGGTCAATTTGATCACGATATTCTCTTAATTCAGCCTCTGCTTGTTTAAATTTGGAGATTTCTTCCTGAAGCTGTTCGTTAGCACCGGCCTGATCCTTAACAGATTTCTCAAGCCGCTCGTGATATTGGTTTAATACATCCTTTAGCTGATTGCATTCAGCGATTTTCTGCTCCAGCAGCTCAATAGCAACAGCCTGTTCCCTAATGCTCTGGTCAAACTGATGGTAGTATTCTCTTTGTTTAGCCTCTTTTGGCAACAAAAGCATTGGTCTGTCGGTTATCTCATTGAACTTTGACATTGCGTCCTCGGGAATAGGCTCTCCTTCTTTGTAAATATGTGGCGAGAGGAACACAATCAGTTCGGTATTGTTGACTATCGTGTTAGTATATTTGAACAGAAGACCAATCAGAGGTATATCCCCGAGAATCGGGATCTGGTCAACTTTTTTAGTTGTTTCCTGTCGTCTTAAGCCTCCTATAACGACTATTTGGTTGTCCTTCAGCAAGAGTGAAGTTGTGGCTTTTCTCGTGTCGACTACAGGTACACCAGTCGTGCTCTCATTTGTCATGACATTCTGTTCCGTATCAACTGTCAGAAAAATGTTGTTGCCATCGGTTATAGTTCCACTCACCTGCAGATTAACGCCGACTTCTTTAAATTTTGTAGATGTAATTGCCCCTGCACCTCCAGCAGCAGTGTCACTCACTTCGCTATAAGGGATTT
>CP070835.1:983603-1012627 GCA_020341775.1 Candidatus Bathyarchaeota archaeon | reverse complement strand
GTTTTGAAAGAAACAGGGATGCTGAAAAAAGCGGAGGAGGCTGGAGCAGAAGTTGTAATCTTCAATGAAGGGAACTGGAAAAGGGTGGCAACTCGTGGCACATATCTAAAAAATGTGAGTTTGCCTGAGACAGCGTTGGAATCGAAAAAAGTTGTTTATACATGTTGTATGAAGACTCATAGATTCGCGAAATTCACCTTCAGTTTGAAGTTAGCTGTCGGTTTCATGGTGCCAAGAGAAAGGATGCAGCTTCACATAAGGCATTTAGAGGAAAAAGTATCAGACTTGAATTTAGTTGTTCATCCACATCTAATCATTATGGATGGCAGGAAATGCTTCATTTCTGGAGGACCTGCAACTGGTGATCTTCGAAATCCAGGTCTAGTGTTAGCTTCCGGAGATAGAGTGGCTTTGGATGTCGAAGCTCTAAAGACAGTTGCAGCTTTTAACGGTTCTAGTCTAAGGAATGATCCATGGAGTTACACTCAGATCCGTAGAGCTGTTGAGCTTGGGTTAGGTGTGAAAAATGAGCAAGAATACGAAGTTGTTGATAGCTAGATTCGTGCACACTATTTCAAATTTCCGAGTTTATATCGAGGCATGGATCTAAGAAAGCACGCATGTGTATATCAAAATTTAAATGCTGTTTTCCGTCATAGACTATAATTATGCCCTTGATTGTGGCGGAAGATCTCGCAAAGAGTTATGGCAGAGTGGTCGCTGTTGATGGTCTGAGCTTGACGGTTGACAAGGGTTCTATCACTGGTTTGATAGGGCCTAATGGTGCAGGGAAAACTACGACTATTAAAATGATTCTTGGCTTGCTAAAGCCGGATCGAGGTCACGTAAAAGTTTTTAGTCAAGATCCTTGGAACAACACAGCTATACGGTCGCGCATCGGAGTGGTGTATGAAAAGGCTTTCTTCCCCTCTCACCAAGAAATTTTAGACTATCTGGAAAGGGTAAGCCGGATTTTCGGTGTTCCTGAATCTCGAGCCTTGGAGGTTTTAGGATTAGTGAACTTGCATGAAGCGAGAGATCGACCTATTAAGGCTCTTTCCGCTGGAATGCTTCAAAAGTTTGCGATCGCACATGCCCTGATTCATGAGCCTGAGCTGGTTATTGCCGACGAAATGACGGCGAACTTGGATCCCCAGGCAAGAAGTGAGCTTCTGGATTTGATTTTACGACTCCACAAGGATGAAAACGTGGCTTTTCTCCTTTCGTCTCACATCCTTCCCGAGTTGAGTCGAGTCTGCGACTCTGTAGCGATTATTAACCAAGGCAAAGTCTGGGCGTCGGGACAATTGAGTAAGCTGTATGAGCGGTATGCTGTGGGAATTATTAGGATCTCCACCGACAACCCTGAAGCACTGGCCTCTGAGATCAAGAAGCTCGCGTACATCGAGAAATTAGACACTGACCTGCGAGGGATCTCGGTTCGAGTAACTGAAGGAATGGATGCGAAACTTTACGAGGACGCGCCTAAACTGGCGAAGAAAATCAAAGTAAAAATCTTGGGAATTGAGACGGGAAGTGCCTCCTTGGAAGAGCTGTACCGGCTAGCGGTTCGCTCGAACGAAAAAGGGTGATGACCATTGGGAAAAGGTAAACCGTTTTTAGAGATTTTCGCGTCCGCCCTACACGAGGACTATCGATTCCCAATTCTAGAAATCTTCGCGTTTCTCTATACGCTCGGCACATTTGTGTTTGCTAGCTTTGGAGCTTTCATCGCTCCCCAAACTGTCTCGAACGAATCCATCGCTTATACTTTGACAACCTCTCTTCTTGGGTTACCTCTCTTTATCTTCATCATTCTCATCTTCAAAAACGTTGCTTATGGTTTGGGAAGTGACCTCGAAAAAGGGATAATTCAATCCTACCTATCTTACCCCCTCAAGAGGTGGGGAATTCTAACCGCAAAACTTCTCTCCGCACTGGGCGTCGCCCTAACTCTCTTTCTCACCATCCAAATTACAGCCCTTTACGTTTTGGCGCCAGACGTTATCTCCCCTTATTTAGGCACGGTGCTTCTAACATATGCCGCAACCTTAAGCCCTTCTCTATTTATTGCGGGCATCATGCTCTTGGTAACACTGGTCCTTCGACGAGGTGGATTGACTATTGTTATCGGCATCGTCCTCTACTTCGCTCTGAACATCATCTCAAGTGTCGCCATGTTCGTTGCATTTGCGACAAACTCTCCCCTACCTCTTCAAATTATGTCGGTGATTGCCCCCAACGTTGTATTATCAAATTACTACTCGATAAACCTGCCCTTCGGCAACGAACTTTGGACTCCAGTCTTCTCGGAAGTGCTTCTCTTCTTGGGAACCAGTTATGTGATTGTCGCGTTTCTTTTCTTCTTAGGCTACTACTACTTCATCAGGAGGCTTGGTTTATGAAACGATGGGTACTCCTCTTAGGTCGTGGAGGCACCGTTCTCCTGACCATAGGTCTGGCCTTGCTCCTCGTTTCGCTGATTCCCTCTGCTCAACTCGCTACTTCGGCAGGTTCGACCGCCATTCCTCCCGAATGGGTTCAAGATGTAGACGTTGAAACGATTCTAACACCTCAACAAGGATTGCAGATAGCAATTGTAGCTAATGGCACCCTCGACGTCTACATCTTGGAAGTCAGCTCTCACGTCTTATACGAGTGGGTTGGTGACGACTTCTTGAACGTGTCGAATTTTGAAGAGTTTCTCGAAGCAAATCCCAGTTCAATTGGATGGCATGGTGAAGTCCGCAACGGAACCATTACGCATGAGTATGTCCCTACCAAAGTTACGAACGCTACTCTGGTCTTTTCCAATCCAAGTTCAGAGTGGGTCCCTGTGGATTTTGAAGTCTCCAAAACGAGTCGAATAGCTCCCGGAATGAAAGTTCGAAATCTAGCCCAATGGGCAATTCCGATAGGAGTGGTACTCGCCTTACCATGGTTTGTCCAAATGTGGAAAAAGAGACGTGGGTCAGGAACGTAACAATGATTCGCTGAATAGTTCTTGATGGATCCACATGCGCGCCCTTTCTTTGATGTTTTGCTTTTAATACTCAAGTCATTTAATCTAACCTTTAGGTGATGAAATGTTAGATATACCATCTATTTCAGCAATGGTTGCAGCTGCTGGAGTGATCGTGGGTGTGGTTTTTACCGTCCTCGAGCTTAGGAACCTAATCAAACAAAGACAAACAGATTTGGTTACAAGGTTGTATTCAATTATGGGCAGCAGTAGCCTCCAAGAAGTATGGGAGAAAACCCGAGATAGACAATATAAGGACTTCAAGAGTTATGAGACACAATATGGCTTGAGAGAAGTAAATCAAATCGGCATATTCTTCGAAGGAATAGGAGTTCTTCTACACAGAAAACTCATCGACATTGACCTTGTTGACGACTTATTCACAGCGCCAGTAAAGATGCAATGGGAAAGCATGAAGACCTTAGTAAAGGATTATAGAAAAGAGCGTGATCTACCAACAATATTTGAGTGGTTTGAATACCTCTACAATGAGCTGCAGAAACGAGAGCAAACACTACAAGGGCAATGATAATCCTTTCTTCCCGCGCAATCCCATTTTTCTGAATCATATCTGTAAAAACTTGAAAAAGTTTTAACTACATTCAGAAGAACATCGTATACTCAGATGAGGTAGCGATGAGTGAACTAAAGATTCGTGCACTGACTGAGAAGGATTTAGACGCAGTTGTGGAGATCGACAGAAAAGTGCTAGGGAAGCCTAGGGCTGAATATTGGAAGAGAAAGATTGGACTTGCTGATATCTATCCACGGCCAGCTTTGGTTGCAGAAATCGATGGAGACGTCGTAGGCTTCATTCTAGGGTATGTGAGTGGCTGGGAATTCGGAGTTCCAGACACCGTTGGATGGATAGACACAATAGGCGTAGACCCTGACTACCAACATCGGGGCATCGGAAAGCGCCTTTTCAAAGAGCTAGTTGAGAACTTCAAACGAACGGGAACAGTAGCCCAGCCAGAAGCGAAGAACATCTCGATAAAAGGCGTAAATGTGGTCTATACTCTCGTGAAATGGAATGACTGGAGCCTGCTCAGATTCTTTCACGAAGTGGGATTCCAAAAGGGAGAAATGATCAGTCTAGAACTTAAACTGTGATTTTCCCGCAATACTCCCATTTTTTTGCAGGGTCGCTTTGCTTCATGTACGAAACGTTAAAGAACAATGGACAGAATAGATATTTTGGAGTTGGAAAGGGGAGGAGATAGGTTCAGTTCTTGATAAAAACTCTTCTAGTCTTCGCGTGCATCATAAAAAGATGTGTAAAAGTCGAAAGTGGGGTGAGAGACTTGAAAAGACGGGCTGCCATGGGACTAATGTCAACACTGTTACTGGTGAGCATACTGACAACATTCCCAGTACATGCGGCTCCAGAAATCTACATGACGCCTTCGAACAGCCCACCACACCCCGGACCATACATAGGCTTCAGATGGAATATCACTATCTGGATACGAGGATACGGTACTCCACCTATCTTTGCTTGGTCGATTCGGCTTAACTACGACCCGGCAGCAGGAATAAACATCACACGCGCTTGGAGAGGAAGATTTGACCCGGCATATATATTCAGCGGAAGAGTCACTGTAACCTGTTCAATCCCAGTCATTGGAGTGGGCACAGTTCTGGCTGCTGATGCTTTGTTAAGTGCACCAGGAGAAAGACCACCTCCAGATCCGGCAGTACTTGCCATTGTTGAATTCGAGATTACAGATGCTCCCGGAAAATACGAAGAACTGTATACCGACCTGGAGATAAACAACATCGACACATATCTCCTTGATGACGCTTTAAACTATGTACCAGTGACAAAGACTGACAGTTCATACACCTATGCGTGGCCAGGATGTACCCAAGCATACATGACTGTCGATCCACAATACAAGGAATTTGACAAATTCACCAGGTGGAACTGTACAAACTTTGACATCCAAGTAAAAATCTACAGCCTTGGCATTGGCTGGAATTTACGGAATGTCAGTTTTGAATTGAGTTATAACGAAGTTCTAACCAACCTAGTAACAGTAACTGTCGATCCGCTATGGTCAGGGCCTAACACGGTTGATACATCCACATTGGGAGTAATGTCTGGGGCTGTCTCGGGTCCAACATCACCGCCTTCAGAGGAGATACCAATCCTAACCGTCACGTTCCATATACAGGGACAAGGGGCATCGCCACCTCGACCGGTTGACGCCTATGATGTATCCCAGCTCATCTTCAGCGATGCGAAGCTATTGGATGTTTATGGTCTAATACCAATAAAACCACCCTTGGATGGACTAGTCAAAGTATATGCCTTTGTGCATCTAGGCGATGTTAACGGTGACAGCACAATTGACATACGGGATATGGCGGAAGCTGCAATTGCGTTTGGAAGCCATCCTGGACATCCGAGATGGAATCCTGCTGCAGACGTAAACCAAGATCGCAGAATCGGTATCACCGACATAGCACTGATCGCCAAGAGCTTTGGAACAACATTTCCATAACCTCCTTAGCGGGCGTGCAAAACTCATCACGAGTATATGCTTTGTCCACACAGAGCTAGGAATAGAAATTTTAAATGCTGAGACAATACATGTTTCTCTGGTGAGACAATAGTTTTTGTACGAATTACAGGCACAGGTACAAATCGCGATTATTCCTGTATTGGCTATTCTTTTTGCATGCACGATTGTTGGATCCGCATATTTGAGGAAGAGAGGGAAAACTGCAGAGGAACTATCACTGGTCAACACTTTTCTAATTTTGGTAGCCATTATTTTGATCCTGTTTCCAATTCCGTAGATCTTCAAGAAACACGTGCGGCCTTACGTCTCCGAACTCTATTTCTTGCGTTCTAAATTGGCGCGTATCATCGTGACCTCCATACAGATTATGACAAAGACAAGCCAAAACGACGACACAAACCACAGAACCGGCGTGAATCCACTAATCGTCAGGTTCAACGCTGCGGTAATAATGCCAGGAAACAGGAAGATAAGGAGCGGCGCGCGCGCACACGATGATCGGAAGACATCTGCTTGGCATAGAGACTAACACAAAACCATAATAGCCCTAGGCATCACTTTTTTTGTTCTATGCATTTTTCGATAATGGCTACGTATTGTGAGTCTTCTGACTCGATGAATTCCTTCACTTTCCATCCTGTTTCTTTAAGAATTTCAGCCATTTCCTCCTTCGACACCATCAACCAGTCAAACCATTTGCTACGGTATCCCTGAAATCTTATTCTGCCTCGTAATTGTCCGCTCATTCGGCCTCTTTTCTTGTTGAACTCGTAATATTTCAGGTAGGATGGGTTGTCGGTCTTGTATGGGTCACGAGTTTCAGCGATAATTAATGCCCTCTCAGATGTTATCGAGCGGAATTTCTTGAGCAATCTTCGCGCCTTTTTGAAGCCACCAAACAAACTGAAGTTGTTTCCCATCATGATGATGGAATCAAAAGAACCAGGTGTGAAATTCAATTCTTCGATTGACGTCACTCTCGCCTTCTTCACTCCTCTTAATCTACAGACCTTCACAGCAAGAGGAGACACATCAATTCCTAGAACATCAAAACCCCGTGCCTGAAGATACAGAGAATGTCGACCTGCCCCACAACCCACATCCAAAACTCTTCCTCTCACAAAATCCATGGCTTTTCTCTGGTGGAAATCCCACTCTTCAAACTCCGAGAAATACCTTTTTGGTAGATCAACAGAGATGTAGCCGTCACTTCTTTCCCATACTTCGAAAACCTCTGTACCGTTGCAATGAGCCCATAACATCTGACCAAACGCGTCTCTTTCAGCTTTCAAAGCTATATTTCTTCCTTTAAACAATCTATTCATTTCAAGCACGCGTGCAAGAAATTTATAATCATTACTCTCTGTCTTCCCACAGCCCTACAATGTTTCCTTCAGTGTCTTTGATGACTGCAAAGAATCCAAGGTAGAGTTCCTGTTAAACCGTGTGTTCCTCTCTGGTGCGCGTTGTTGTCACCTTTTGGTGGTGGGGCACCGCTTTATCTTGGGCAAATAGGTAACATCCAAGGGGTGAAGCAAGCTTTTACAGTGGAAACGAGAGTGATTCGCATGGAGTTGCGCGTGGTCGGGACACAGACGTAAGCTGGTTCTTTTGCTTAGTCCCAACGACATTGGAACCGACAATAGAACGACCTGATTTCAAGTACGCCAAAGTATGGATCGGTAAGAAGGATATCGTTGTCTTGTTTAAGAAGTATCTAAAAAGTTGATTCTGCGTTCTCAACACTTTTGTTCCGTGTACCCCAGATAGATAACGATTAGATTGGAAACTAAGGGCATGGTTGTGGGAGCAATTCTGTGCGTCCTTGGGTTCGCTGTTTTCATTTCTGGACTAAGTAATATGACCCGTGCTACCGCCCTGTCAGACTCATTTCTCGTCGTAGTAGGCCTGTTTTTGGGGATAGCAGGATTTATCGTGCTCGCTACGAATGCGTTCTCGAGCGGCTCCTTCTTTTCCTAGGAATTGAGGGCACATGCTATAGTCCCAAGCAATTCCCATTAAACATGATCTGGTCTTTTTTTACATCGATTTCAATAGCCATAATCCATCCCCCGATCAGCATTAGATGAGTTCGGTGTGGAATAAAACACAAGGAAACCTAAAACGCGTGCGTGTGACCAAAGATACTCTCCATAATTGATTAGCCTCCTTCTGTAAGCTCTTTGTGCCACTTCACAGCTGCTTCAAAATTCATTATTTCCTTCAATTCTACGTCAATTTTTGTTGTTGGTTCTACGACTATGATCCATCCCTCGCCATATGGGTCTTCGTTGAGTAGTCTGGGTTTAGACGTTAGCTTGTCATTTACTTTCCCTATTGTGCCGCTTATGGGTGCAACTAAATCTTGAGTGGCTTTCACGGATTCTAAAGTTCCAAAGGATTGATTTTGAGTAATGTCATCACCTGCGCTGGGAAGCTCAACCCAAACGATCTCTCGGAGTTTCTTTAGGGCGAAGTCGGTCATTCCAATCCGTACCTTTCCGTCATCTTTACGTACCCACAGATGTTCTTTATGATAAAATAGTCCTTCAGCCACTTCATAATCATCTACTTTGACCAAATCTTTCACCGTGCCAATTGACAACTTATCTCAACATTTAACCTCTTAAAAAGTGTGCGTGCATCTTTCTGACACAATGCATGCACTTCGCTTGTTCTCCTGAAAAGCCAATGATGCAGTGGTGGATGATTATCGGAAAAGGGAAATTGGAAAACTCATAAAGCATGTAGTTTCCAAAAACCTTTTTTATCCGCAGAGATGTAGAAAGGCGGTATTCAAGGAGAGAAGATTATGGCAAAGATTAGTATGACTTATGATGGTTTCCAACATGCAACTGCTTTGCAGGAAGAGCGTGAGAATGCACGAGGGAAGACTGTGGCCACCGACTGTCCCTATACGGGTAAAGGCGAAGAACTTTCTCCTTTGGAGTTGACGGGAACTGGATTAGCTGGTTGCTGCCTTATATCTATGGGCACGCTGGCAATGCGACAGAAGATAGACATCTCCGGAGTCCGCTTGGATGTGGAGCTCTCTTGGACAGAAACGAATGACCGCATTGGGAAAATCGATTTGACATTCACCATGCCTAACAACTACTCTGCGAAAGAGCGTATGATGCTAGAACGGGCAGCTGAAGCGTGCCCGATCAAACACAGTTTCCATCCTGACACAAAGATCTCTGTAAGCTACAATTATCCTGAATAAATCGAGCAAACGCTTACAAGCAGCTTGCTGATAAGAAACTATATTAAGCACGCTCAAGCCACTGATACAAAAAAATATGAGGTTACTGATATGTTGATACTTGGAGTGAATACTTGGGAAAGAGATATGCCCAAAGAAATTCTGATAAAGCAAGCACTCAGCTTCTCGAAAACTGTGAAGGCTCAAGGAATTGCAGAGCTGCAGGATTTCTGGCTTGCCCACGATCGGAAGTTACTGTGGTGTACCTGGAAGACCGACAACTTAGAAGCGTTGAAAGCAGCCTTTGCTGAAATGAATAAGCAATCCGGCTTAAAATCGGAACTAATGCCATTCGAGAAAGTACCTATAGAATAAGAAGACCAGCAAAAATAATCTTTTTTTGCTAGCATTGGTAATGAATTCGCAACACGAGCGCGACCGTGAAGTATATTATTACGCTAGATAACGAAGATTTAGGAATCACTGTGAAGAGTGAAAGACTCCAATTAGCGCGTGCACATAGAATACGTAAGCTCTGGACGCAGAGTGTGAATACTACTCCCTTCATAGATCCTGAGAGAGCTGTCCTCTTCACGAATTTCTTATGCAGCGAATCCGCCAAAGACCTCTCTGCCCCCATTCTCCGAGCTCGCGCCCTTCAACATTTTTTGGAGCGCAAAACCTTGTATATAGGCGAAGGAGAGCTCTTGGTAGGCGAGAAGGGGGGAAGCCCGCGGGCTGTTCCTACCTACCCCGAGTTGTGTTGCCATTCTCTTCAAGATCTGGATATCCTTGAATCCCGCTCCGTGACACCGTATCGTGTTAGCCAAGAGACAAAGAAGATCTATAATGACTATATAATTCCTTTCTGGAAGGACAGGGATCTGAGAAGCAGGGTCTTTTGTTCTCTACCAGACGAGTGGAAAAAGGCTTTCCGCGTGGGTGTTTTCACGGAGTTCATGGAGCAGCGAGCACCTGGACATGCAATAATGGATGACAAAATATACCGCATGGGACTAACCGATTTTAAGAGGCGGATCGAAGAACGACGAAAGAGCTTAGACTACTTGAATGACCCTGAAGCCCACGACAGGGACCAAGAGCTACAAGCCATGATCGTGTGTTGCGACTCCGTGAATGGCTTTGCATCCAGACATGCTCAACTGGCAAAAAACGAGGCGAGGAAAGAGCGAAATCCCCAGAGGAAAAGAGAGCTTAAAAAAATTGCCGAAGTGTGCAGCCGCGTTCCAGCACGTCCTCCTCGAACCTTTTGGGAAGCACTACAGATGTACTGGTTTATCCATCTCGGGGTCACTCTCGAGATTAACACGTGGGACTCCTTCAACCCCGGACGACTGGACCTCAATCTCTATCCCTTCTACAAACGAGACATCGAAACTGGGAGACTGACCAGAGATGATGCGAAAGAGCTGTTAAAGTGCTTCTGGATCAAGTTCTCCAACCAGCCAGCTCCACCTAAAGTAAACGTGACAATGGAACAGAGTGCAACATACCAGGACTTCGCCACTCCCAACCTTGGAGGCGTCGACAAGTATGGTCAAGACGCCGTGAACGAACTGTCTTATCTGATCCTTGAGGTTGAAGACGAGCTTCGCGTCATGCAGCCCAACACATGCGTTCAGATCAGCAGCAGAAATCCAGACCATTTTCTAGAGAAAGCTTTACAAATAATTCGAACAGGCCATCCGAAGCCTTCAATATTCAATACCGACATAATAATCCAAGAACAACTCCGCCAGAGCAAAACCGTCGAGGAAGCCCGACTGGGAGGACCAAGCGGCTGTGTGACGATCAGTGCTTTTGGAAAGGAAACCACGGTGCTGACGGGTTACTTGAGCTGGGTGAAAATCCTTGAGATTACATTGAACAATGGCGCGGATCCACGTACGAATGAACGGGTCGGGCTTGAAACCGGGAACGCTACCGGATTCCAGTCGTTTGACGATGTCCTTGAGGCTTACAGGAGCCAACTAAAGCATTTTGTTGACCTCAAGATAGCTGGTAACCACATAATCGAGAGGATCTTCGCCGAACACATGCCTGTGCCCTTTCAATCCGTCCTCATCGACAACTGTGTCGAGACTGGCAAGGACTACAATAATGGTGGCGCAAAATACAACACGAGTTATATACAAGGAACCGGACTCGGAACCCTTACCGACTGTCTCACAGCAATCAAGTACCACGTTTTTGACCAAGAAAACATTGCTTTCAAAGAGCTCCTGAAGGCCTGTCGAGACAACTTCAAAGGCAAATACGAGATTCTCCGCCAGATTCTTCTAAACAAAACCCCAAAGTACGGTAACGACGATGGCTATGCAGATGTTATCGCAAAAGAACTCGTTGAAATCTACTTTGAAGTGGTGGATGGCAAACCTAACACGAGAGGAGGAAAATACAGAATAAACCTACTCCCCACAACAGTCCACGTCTACTTCGGGAAACTGTGTGGGGCCACACCCGATGGCAGAGCAGCTGAACAACCCATATCAGAAGGCGTTTCACCGACTCAGGGGGCAGACAGAAAGGGACCTACAGCAGTCATGAAATCAGTGACAAAATGGGACCACACAAAAACAGGAGGAACTCTCCTCAACATGAAATTCGCACCGCAGGTCCTCAAGACACAGGAAGATCTCAAGAAGATGGTGCAACTCATCCGAACCTTTTTCCTACTTGGCGGCCACCACGTCCAGTTCAACATCGTTGACACGGAAACGCTCCGCGATGCCCAAGCCAATCCCGAAAACTACAGAAATTTGCTTGTGCGCGTTGCTGGTTACAGCGACTATTTCATCGATCTACATAAGGACCTTCAAGACGAAATCATATCAAGAACAGAGCACCAACTATAGACTAGGCAAGTGGCGAACAGTTGTGACTGACGGACTCATCTTCGACATAAAAAGATATGCTATACATGATGGTCCAGGTATACGCACAACTGTGTTCTTCAAAGGATGCCCTCTCTCATGCTGGTGGTGCCACAACCCTGAGGGAAAAGAATTTCGACATGAACTCATGGTCTGGCCAAGCAGATGCATAAATTGCCGAACCTGCTTGGCAGCATGCCCAAACGCCGCCATCTTTCTCTCAAGTAATTCAATAATCACAAAGCGTGACAAGTGCCAAGTCTGCGGCACATGCACTGAAAGATGCCCTGCGAGTGCACGGGAGATCGTGGGGAAAGCCGTGTCAGTAGATGATGCGATGAATGAAGTTGAGAAGGACCGCGCATTCTATGGTGAAACTGGCGGTTTGACCGTGTCTGGCGGTGAGCCACTTGCTCAACCTATTTTTCTGCACGTCCTCCTAGACAGATGTCAGGATGCCGGCATCCACACGACAGTGGACACAAGTGGCTATGCGGAGAAAGAAATCTTGACCAAGATAAGCCGCAAGGTCGACCTGTTCCTTTACGACCTGAAAATAATGGACTGCACAAAGCACAAACTGCACACGGGCGTCTCCAATGAGCCGATCATTAAGAACCTGAAAATGCTGGATAGGCTTGGCAAGCAAATCATCATCCGTTTCCCATTGATCCCACAAGTAAATGACACCGAAGACAACATAACCAGTATGTGCGAGCTAGTCTCTGAGCTGAGAAACGTTCGAGGTATCAACATCCTCTCCTACCACCGACTTGGAATTGACAAGGCTACGAGACTGGGCAAGGTGGCAAGGAGCTGTGGAAATCTATCGAATAAACGTTTGAATCAAAGCAGGAAACTAATCAAAACCTTCGGGCTAACTGTCAACGTGGAATGATTGGGGCGAGCAAACATCAGCTTCATCAAATTAGATTGAACATGCAATTTAAAAGATGGATGAGGCAAAGTGGATGGAAACTTAGTCGATGCTTTAATGGTGTTGTGTTCTTTAGCTTACAACATCATTGGAATCTTAATATTTGTATTAAGGGCCAATGAACGAAACCAATTTGAAGCTAAGTTAGGACCAGTGTTTAACACCTTATTGATTCCATTTTCCCTTTTTTGGATTTATAATTTGATTAGTGGGAGGGATTCAGGTCGCCTAATCACAGGCGCTCCCATAATCATATTCTTGGCATATGATCTCTGGTATCGAACATTCACAGACAAGAAGCCATATCACCATCCCAAATCTTGGCCCATTGGTCTCTATGTTTATGTGTTGTTATATCAAGCAAGTAGTATTATGCTGAATGGCTATTCCTTTCTGATGTCTTTACTTTATGGCTATGCTGTTTTAGCCAGTTACTTTGGTAGTTTAGCAGCTTACGGCTATTATCAATACAAACATAAGCGAAAGGCTAGAATTTGACACCTCAAACCTAAACCCAAACATTGTGTTCTGCCATCTTGCGCGTGCAGAGACAAGCGCTCAGAAAACATGTTAATCCTAGGAGAAAGGCACGCGCGTAGAGACGATGTTGATATGGATGTCAAGCTGAAGAAAACCGAGCAAATCCAAGTTGCCACCATTACTCGTGTTGGACCATACGGACCAGAGGCGCCTTCCCGCGTGCGCATCACGATGGAGGACCTGCTTATGCAGCGCTGCTTCAACACGCCCAAGAAAACGGCAATACTTCCTCAGCGTGCGCAACAGAACAGCTTAAGAAGAGGTGTTGTTACTTTTTCAGCATACGCACAAGCCGTTGGCGATTCGTATGTCTGAGCAGAAAGACTGGACGAAAGAGGAGATCGAGAAGGAGTACATCGGCGAAATGACGGCCGTGACTATCCCCGTTAACCTTCACCTAGACGGTAAACAACACATTTTAAGCCTTGTGGAAATGAAGGACATTCTTGAAGAGGCTAGTGTGATTTCTGTTGGAGAGTGTGGATGTCGAACAAGGGTGAAAACCTGCGATGCGCCTTTGGATGTCTGCTTAAGTTTGGATGAAGCGGCTAACGATGCGATCAAGAGAGGATCAGCCAAAAAAGTGAGCCTGAAGAGGGCACTTGAAGTTCTGAAACGCTCCCATGATGCAGGATTAGTTCACATCACTTACACTTTCAAAGACGATGAGAGGCCAAGATATGTTTGCAGCTGCTGTTCGTGCTGCTGCCATTCTATGAGTGGTTTGGTGCGATTCAGGATCCCCGAGGCTGTCGTAGCATCAAAGTATGTTGTCACACACAACTATGAGACTTGCATAAACTGCGGCACTTGCGTTGAGCGTTGTCAATTTAAAGCCCGTCGGATGGAGGACAATGAGATGGTGTTTGACAAAACAAGATGTTTTGGATGCGGAGTCTGCACAAGCACTTGCCCAACTGACTCAAATTTGCTCGTGAAACGCAAGTGTGAACCGTTACCAAATGCTCTTCTCTAGCCTGTGCATGCATGATTTGGAAAAAAAGGAAGGCTGCAAAACAGGATTCAGTTTTTCTGTTTTACTTCCATTCCTTATAGTATTCATGTATGGGAGTAGTTGGCAGCGTGTATGTGTGAACTACACCAGGAATTTTGGCAAGAGTGTTCTGCGCATATTTCATTGCATGTTCGTTGTTGTTGGCCCAATACCATACGCAGTTGTCCCATTCCCCAAAAACATTTCCGACATAGTACACTTTTATGCCTGGGTTTGGAGATTTCTTTGGCAGTTTTTTCAAGCCATTCAATGTAGTTGTTGTCTTTGCACGGTCAACTTTAAGAAGAGCCCAATAAAAAGGCACATCAATTCACCTCTTTTTTTGTCATCATTTTCATGTAAATCATAAAATACTTTGTGAAACAAGAATAGAGATTAAAAATCCACCAAAGAACCTCACTATAGCTCAGTTGACACGCTAGGATTTGTTCATAACCTCAAAATTTTTTACGCATCATAGGTTTCTTATACCATTTTAATTCCTTGAGGCGTGCAATATTTAGCCAAAGGCAGCTAAGCGCATGACCCTGAAAGATGTCAACGCATGCATCAGGAACAAAAAAGTGCTCGCACAAAACTTATTAGCAACTGCAGAATATTACGGGAGGGCAAATGGTTGACAGATCGACTGCCCGATGTTTTGAAGAATACGAAAGATAGGTATCGCTTGTTTGGGTCTCCAGCTTTTAGGGCCATGGTCTATGTGGAAGGGCTGTTGCTGAAGGGGGCTCGGAAGTACTTTGACGACATGGAATTCAAGGAAATCGTAGTGCCCCACATAACAAAGGCGACAGGGGCCTGCGAGAACATCGACACGTTATTTGGTGTTGACTACTTTGGTGAGGCTGGTTATCTATCTCAGACAGCGCAATTATATTTGGAATCTCTCATTCCTTGGATGAATAAGGTGTGGTGCATAAGCCCTAGTTTCAGGGCTGAACCCAAAGTTGACAACAGACACTTGACAGAGTTTACCCTCGTAGAACTGGAATTTGCCGGCACTTTCGAGGAGCTCTTGGAGCATATCGAGGGCATCACAACTTCTATGATTGAATCCGTGTTGAAGAAGATGACGAGTAGGTGGCTAGACCGAAACAGACTTCGGCGGATTACCCCGCCCTTTCAACGAATCACTTATGAGGAGACCATTGAAGCATTCGACCGGGAATTTGGACACGACATAACCAGAGAAGAGGAGCAGCTGCTTGTCAAGAAATTTGGTGATTTACCTTTGTTCATCACTCACTATCCCAAGTCGATGAAGTTCTTCAACATGATAGAAAACAGAGAGAATCCCGAACTTGTGGATAGCGCAGACTTGGTGTTACCCTTTGGTGGAGAAGCAGTAGGGGCTGCATCCAGAGAATATAGACCAGACAGACTATACAAACGGTTGACTGAATCTCAAATGCTTAAGCAACTCGAAGCCAGAGGAGGATCCATTGAAGATTTTGATTGGTACATTAACGTCTACAGGAAATACGCCACAGCGCCTCATGCCGGCTGTGGAATCGGACTCAACCGAGTCACCCAGTTTGTGCTTGGAGTCGACGATATTCGGATGTGCACTGCGTACCCATTGAACAAAGAAACCCTTCTCTAAAAACATCGGTTCACGAGCGTAAGGGTAGGTAGATTATCCTCTCTCAAGCGTGTGTGCAGGCAGAATTCTGCGATAGCCCCTTCGCGCGCGCTCGCATGTTCGAAAGAAGGGATTACCGTGAATCCATAACCCTTATATGTCACCAGTGATGTCTCCAGTGATATCGTTGGTGATGTAATGGCTGATCGTTGGATGCGGCGAACTGCCGGTGTCCCCAGAGGCCTTCTCCGATTCCTTGTCTTAAAATTGCTGATGGAGAAGCCTATGTCAGGTGTAGAAATTGTCGAGGAAATTGAACGGGAAACAGGTGGAAGGTGGAAACCAAGTTCCGGATCTATCTATCCCCTTCTCGCTTGGCTTCAAGGCAAAAACTATACCCGCGAGTCATCCAACGGCAAAAGTGGAATGAAGCGCTATGCACTTACAGAGGAAGGAAAAGCATTCTTTGAAGAACAGGTGAGGTTTGGACGAAAGTTCTTGGAGAAGTTAGAATGGCTTGCGCCAATGTTTGTTGGGGGATTTGACCTCGGAATCAAACAAGAAAACTTGCGTGCTGTTCGAGAATCGGGGAGAAGACTTGTGAAGACCTTCATTGATCTCCGAGTTGCCTTGAAAGATAACTTGACAACGCACGATGCAGAAGAGATCGCGGAAGTTTTAAATAGCTGTGCTGAACAGCTGGATAAGATTTCCCAACGAATAGGAGTAAAAGAGTCCGCTTGAATACGCGTTGTAATGGAAAAGATCCGATGTGGTGTTTTCTTTGGGATTGAAAGCGAGTTTTATGATTGCATCAAGATCGTTGATGCGACGAAAGACAAAGAATCTGAGCGCCATCCTCGCAGTAACTCTTGGCGTGTCTTTGTTAGTAGGGATTCAAATCACCACAGATACCTTAGGAAATGCATTTCTTACCGGTCTGCTTCAAAACGAGGGCGAGGTGGACATTCGAGTATCGAATGCTACAGCCGGTGGTTACCTCAGGGCAGCCGATCAGGAAAAGATCAAAGCCTTGGTGCCTGATGCGATTGGAATCATGCCAGAACTATCGACTCGGTTGCCAATGATGGTCAGCTCTCAGTTTGATCCCTCCGTTCCAACAGCTGGAATTCCCAGCAACTATCCCGAGACGTTTGGCACGTTTTACGATTGGCAATCAGGCGAGAAAATTGACATTAGCACTATTTTGACCGACAATTCCAGTGTCTTGTTGTCAAGTCGTCAAGCGGAAAGTTTAGGATTAGACCAAGAATCAATCTTTCCCGTTTCATTAGCTTCCGAGGTCACCAATGTTACGTTGACGGTGTCGGTTAATTTGACCACAGGGCTACCTATCGTAACGACAACATATGCCATTGAGAGAGTTGAACTCAATGTTGTTGGCGTTTTTGATTCGAAACGTCCTGGCATTGGGTCTCAATATAGGGGAGCACTGTTTGCTTTGGAGCATCTTCAGGATTGGGCCAGTTTACAGGATCCAATGCGTGATAGGAATCGTGTTTCTACGTATCTCTTAGCGCTCAAGACCAATCATTTTGCCTCTGAAATCGACGAAGAGTATCTTCAAGAGCAAGTGGATGAGTTAGAGGCAGCTATTCCTGAACAGATAGATCCTTTTACCGGAAACTCCTACAAAGTCTATAGGGTTGAATCTCCCCGATTGACTTTTTTCAATATTGCTGAATTGATATTGACCCTAATGTCCACGCTGTTGACTGCGCTCGGCCTGATGATTATGATAACTGGTGTCTTGCTGATTACAAACGTCCAGCTCATGAGTGTCGAAGACCGCGAATTTCAAACAGGGGTTCTAAGGGCAGTCGGGGAGAACCGCCAAGGCATCTTTCGATCCATATTGATTGAAAACTTGTTTCAAGGAATAATCGGAGGAATTTTCGGATTAATCGGTGGCTTAACGTTTGGCCAAGCTGTTGCCCTGTATCTAGTAAGTTTATTTGGGACAGGAGAATTGAGCGTTCAGCCGGTTATCTCCCAACAAGTTGTCGCCTTGTCAGTAGTTGTAGGTGTGATGTTAGGTATCATTACCGGCTTATTACCCGCCTTGAGAGCTTCGCGCGTCAATATTGTGGAAGCTCTCCGAGGAATCAAAGTTTACTTCAAAGAAAAATCCAGCCGAAACTTGGTTTTGTTTGGGATACTAGCTTGCGTTGGTGGGCTATATTTCCTGTTAATCAATGGAATCCTGGATGATAGCGTTCAAGTTATTTGGACTAGCCAAGGTTGGGATTCACTGAGCGAGTGGAGAAATATTCTCATCGGAGTTGGGTTGCTCTCCTCGGGCATCGGCGTAGTTCTCTCGCGCTTCATTAATCGTGCAAAAGCGCTATTCTTTACAGCGATCACTCTTTGGGCTGCACCCTTTGTTCTGTTTGCTATCGCAATGGGCGAGTGGATAACCGATATCTCTGGTCTAGCTTTTGATATTTTAATAATTGGCATGATGGAAATTCTAATCGGGTCAGTCCTACTTGTAGCCCTCAACCTTCCCCTAGTCATGAGAACATTAAGGAGGCTTCTCATTAAAATCAGAGGAGTGAAAGGAGTCGCGCAGATAGCGCCCTCACTAATCTCGTCTCATCGAACACGCTCGACCTTGACTTTCGCGATCTTCGCGGTAATCCTAACTTTGAATGTGTTGGTTGCGACAATGGTGACTACTAGTATGAGTTCCGTTTTCGAGGCTGAGGAAGACTCTAGGGGGATCGATGTTATTGTCCACCTGAATAAGCCAGAGGCGACTTCAACTGGGATCTCATACACCGAGGAATTGGCCAAATTAGACTCCAGCATCGTTGATGTAATTGGATTCAAGACTTTCACCACCACGACGGATTTCAAGAAATTTGTAGCCTTGAAGCATCCATATTCGTTGGGATTTAATCCTCAGACAGACATGCTACCATTAGGGTATGGCGAACTCCGCTCCGACCAGATCAGGGGTACCGCAGCAAATTCCTCGGATCCAATATGGCGCTACGATTTCTATCTGAGCAGTTTTCCGGACACAATCTCACAAACTGCCGATCCGGATGCAACCGACAGTGAACTCCTAGACATGTCGCGAAGAGCATGGGATTTGTACTTTGACCCCACTTATGAAATGGCAGCCTACAATGTTTCATTGGCACTTTTTCTTGGAGGTGATCTTGGAGACATCGATCTGTCATCTCTGCCTTTTGGAGGGTTTAACTCTGAGCTGGAAGACGTGGATGTTCTCCGAGATGAGAGTGGGGCGATTATCAAGCATCCCGTCGTGTTCACCGACTCATTCCTTCTTCCTCTTGGCTTACAGCTCTGGATCCCAATGAACACATCAGCTTATGGAGTACCTATCTATCAACCCTTCACAATTGGAGGACGGCTAGACTTCCAGCGTGCCGGTGGTTTTCCACTCACATCCTTCACTCTTGGGGGGGGCGACCGTGAATTCTCAGGAGTCCTCGGTAAACTTTACCTTCCCGAACACTGGGCGAACCAAACCAACTTTTTAGGAGAAGCTGACGGTATCACACCTACATCGCGAGCTCCAAACCAATTCGACTATTTCCTCATCAAAACCCGTTATTCCATTAGTGATGATCGAATTGACGAAGTTGCACAGGCCATTGAAGAGTACACCAACACAAAAGACCAAGGGTATCAACAATTAGTTGGTGACAGCTTCTTTGTGGCTGATGCGACAGTCCTCTATTCGAAGATAGAGACTTCACTAGAGATGACCAATCGCATGGTCTCCTTCCTACAGATCTATGTTACTTTTGGGTTGGTGATCGGATCCGTCGGCATGGGTGTAATCTCCGTTCGCAATGTTGCAGAAAGAAAAAGGGAAATCGGAATGATGCGAGCGATCGGGTTTCCCAGAAAGCAAGTTATGCTCTCTGTGTTGCTCGAGTTAGTCGTACTCGGGCTAATCGGGCTAAGCATCGGGATTGCCAACGGCATACTCATCAGCGTGGGCTTCGCCAACATGCAAAATGCGACTTTGGTGATCCCATGGAACGACATCAGCCTATACTTAGGCTTCATTACAATTATCGCCTTAGGAGTCGGAGCCATTCCAGGATGGCTTGCCTCACGAATCCCTCCGGCTGAGGCTTTGAGGTATGTCGGATAGAGAGGATGTGAACCATGATAGTAAATGAAGAACGAAATCTCGTAGACAAGGTCCACGTTGACATAAATCGGGAACCTATACTCATGATCTCCAATTTGCATAAACGCTATAATGAAGGCCAATCTAATGAAGTACATGCCCTTCGCGGACTAGACCTCACTGTCCAAAAAGGAGACATGATGGCCATTATGGGGCCCTCCGGATGTGGAAAGACCACTCTCCTAAACATGATCGGCCATCTCGACAAACGCTCAAGCGGCAAAATCATAATCAACGGCATCGATACCACTACGCTTTCAGATAGCCAAATGACCGCCTTCCGTCGGGACAACATTGGCTTCATCTTCCAGTTATTCAACCTTTTCCCCTTCTTGTCAGCTGTCGAAAACGTGGAAACTCCCTTGTTATTAAAAGGCGTCAAAGCCGGCGTGGCCCGTGAACAAGCAAAGATGCTTTTAAGAGAACTGGGAATGGGAGATCGACTATACCATCTACCCTTAGAAGTCTCAGGCGGTCAACAACAGCGAATAGCGGTAGCGCGAGCTCTCATCAACCAACCCGCAATCATCCTCGGCGACGAACCCACCGGAGATTTGGACTCAACGACAAGCGCCGATGTTATGACCCTCTTTCGCCGAATAAACACAATAAACAAGCAAACCTTAGTCCTCGTCACCCACAACAGATGGATCGCTGAACACTGCGACTACATAGTCCACATGACTGACGGAATAGTCTCCAGCATCGAACAAGGCCCCTTCAAAGAGGAGGAGCCCAATAAATGAGAGTCTACACAGCAGGATTAATCGATAAATCATCGCAATCAAACAATGCAACCCTGCAAAAACAGCTTTTGTCACATTACCGAAAGAGCCTACGAATTCCCCGTTCAGCCATAACCAGTCAAGAGCTTAACACTTTCCTCGTCTTGTCAGGACAAAAAGTTGATGGAAAATTCGACTACGACGCTATAAATAAAATCGAAGAAGGAACTCACAGCCGTTTCACAAAATATTATGTTGGCAACAAGTCTAGATTCCAGCGAGAGCTGAGAAACAATCAAGAATTACGAGAGACGTCAGGGATTGTCAAAGACTTCGTTAAGGACGTCGACCCTAATCTCGCAAAGATCCTTGACAGCCGATTGGAGAAAATTAGCAAGGACCTGCCAGATATGTACTGCGAGATTCAGTCGCGAAGCATTGTGACTTTATGGGATATCGTAGAGAACCGAGAATACCGGTTTTTCCTCTCCGGATTTGACTCACCGATCTTCACGAGCCCAATCAGTGACGATGAATTGAACATGGATAACCTGGTTGACGATATGCTCTTTTTAAATTTCTTCAGGATATTTTTGAAGCCCACTGTGACTCGTCTACAAGAAATGGATCGTGTGCTTGAAAGGCTCAAACTGGGAATGGAAGGAACTCACTATCGAAGCAAAAACCTGAAACTCCAGACCAAACTCGAACTATTCTTTCGCATTTTGGCAGCAAAACTCAGTGCCTTACAAGACATAGGCAGCGTAATCTCCCGAATTTTCAAACTATTCCAAGCACCCTGCGCTGCACTTACACAATATCGCATGGGGAACAACACTGTCACCCTAAATGAAGCACTCGCCCAAATGGCATCTGAAATCGAGTATGGAAAAACATTACTTCTCGACGTACAGGACAAACTGCAAACGTGCCAAATCCACCTCCGTGATTATTTGGATGAACAAAAAAACGGAGTAGAAACCATCGACTCCCTCAGCGATTTTCGAATCAGACTAACACCGATCGCAGAATTAAGCATTGATTTGTTTATTGAAGCTGAACTTCTGAAAACGTGGAAAGACCTCTTTGGATCCGACATTCCCTACTTCAGCTTTGACAGACAACTTTTCGACCACAGGGACTCTGCGGCATTTGAACTGGCTGAAGACACCGTTATAGCTGTGCGAGGATTAATGAAGAACTACAATCTCGGAAAAACAACCGTATACGCTCTCCGTGGCGTGGATCTTGACATTAAAGAGGGAGAATTTGTAGCGATTCTAGGAAATTCTGGAGCGGGAAAAACAACTCTCCTCAACTGCATTGCAGGTCTCGATACACATGATTATGGAGTTGTATTTTTTCGTGGAAAAAACCTGCACGAACTAGATGATTCTGCAAAATCCACGTTGCGACTGTTAGAGATGGGATTCATCTTCCAAAGCTATACATTGTTACCTCATTTCAACACCAGAGAAAACGTAGCGTTGCCAGCAGATTTAGCTGGGTTCAGCAAGGATTTGAAAGATCGAATCGAAAAGCTTCTCGAGGGAGTTGGAATTAACCAGCAAGCTCAACAGTATCCCGCTACATTGAGTGGAGGACAAATGCAACGCGTGGCCATTGCGAGGGCATTAACAAATCGTCCTGCAGTGATATTTGCAGACGAACCCACCGGTGATTTGGACTCTACAACAGGAAAGCGAGTCATGGATTTGCTCAAAAAATTCCATGACGAAACAAAAACTACGATTGTTCTAATCACACATGAACAAGATATAGCCGATTATGCTGATAGGCAAATCATAATGGAAGATGGCCTAATCGCTAGCACACGCACTGCCAGACGACGCGGTGGGCGAAAAAAGGCCCTAGCACGCACGCCTCCCCCCGAAGTGGTGGAACGAAAATTAGGACAAAACGTGAAGGTTCTTTCAATCACCTTGGCGACACAAATAGCGTTGGCTGCTCTAGTCTTTGCCATGCTTCTTCAAATCGACCAATTAGTCCACACAACTTTATACTCATACGGATTACAGTTCAGCAACGCTTGGGCTTCCCCATACTGGACTTTCCTCAGATTCGCGCTTGGAATGCTGCTCCTGACTGTCGGCTTGACGGGCTTCCTGATAATATACATAATGAAGGGTCAACGCAACCACAAGTAGACCTGAAGCTATCAGTGTATTGCGGAGAATCGTTGCAGGGAAACTGTTGTGCGCGCTTATCTGTGGTACACAACTTAGAAATCTGAATTCTTGCGCGAGCCGAGGTTACACACAATGCTTATATGAAGAAATCGCCACAGCTATCACATTTGTAAGACGTCTGTTTTCCATGACGTCTTAGAAAAATGGGGGTTTAGGTTAGAATGAGCCGAGTTTGTGGTTCACTAATTGTGATAGGGATCCTTCTGTTGTCACTTCTCGCTCGTGTACAGTTCCTGCCACCTGTGTCATTTGCACACAGTGGTGACCCCGAGTTTTCCGCGTGGGCCCATGAACCTCCCGCAATTGACGGTGTCATTGGCTCGGAGTGGGAGTCTGCCGCTAGTGTGGCTTTCCAAACTACGGGTGGTGTTGATGGCGTCTTATATGTTATGAATGATGCCTTAGCCCTCTACGCAGCTGTTATTGTTGCGGATCCAGAGGGGATTCCCGGTATAATGAATGATCGAGTGTACTTGTATTTTGACAATGACCACGATGGAGTCGGACCAGAAAGCGGAGATGACATAGTTGGCTGGCACGAGCTGGAGCTCTTCAAAGACTGCTTCTCCGATGGTTCATACGTCTTGTGGAGAGACACAGATTTCGGAGGAACCAGCGAAGGCGCTGCCGACGCAACTAACAATGGGTCCTACAGCCACTTCGAGATCATGCATCCTCTGAACACGGTTGATGACTTTCACGACTTCAGCCTCTTCATGGGTGGCAACGTGGGATTTGCTGTCAGGCTCAACGTGGATGGTGTTGATAGGGGATGGTGGCCCTCCAGCGATCCGTCATCGTGGGCTGACATTGTTTTTTTCAGGCCTGTACTCTCAGCGTTTGCCTTCAACACGCCGATGATTGAAGGAAAGCTCAGTTCAGGCGAGTGGGACGATGCCGATAAGGTTGACTTCTCCCTCTCTTGGGGTGGCGAGTCTCATGAAGCGACGCTTTACGTCATGAACGATTATATTAACCTCTATCTGGCCTTTGAAATCAACAATGAAGAGCATGACTTCGATGACATGGTGTTGTTTAATTTTGACAATGACCATGACGGAGTCAAGTGGTCAGGAGATGATCAAATTTCTGTCAACGGATCCATTTTGGAAGTAGCCAATTTAGGGGGTCAGTTTAGAGACTCCTTCTTCCCCTCGCCGGGGGAGGGACCCTCCGAGAGGGATCCCTCGATTACGCTTCAAAAAGACGGAGTGGGAGCTGCCCAATTTAAGGGGCCTAAAAGCGACGGGTCCTATGTCTTTGAGTTGGCGCATCCTCTGAACACGAGTGACGATGCCCATGACTTCAGCCTCGATGTCGATGACACCGTGGGATTCAACGTCTTGTACTTGGATAATGGCGGCGGAGTTGACTCTGAAGACGGCTGGCCCACATTCACTCTGGGTGAATGGAGAGAGATGGCTGACATCACAATCGCTCGCAGATGGACTCAAAACACGCGCAGGCTGAATCTAGCGATAAGCAAGATCGAGGTGACTCAGGCGACGCAGTGGCTAGATGATGTTGGAGTAGTCCCCTGTGCGGGTCCCGATAATAGTCTGCGGCTCGCTCAAGGCAAGAGCACTGCTGTACGAGTATACGTCGATGTGGAGAGCCTTGGCGCTAATCCAGCCTCTGCTACCGTGTATTTATATGCGACCAACATCATGGGAACAAGCTTGGTGCAACCTGGTCCTGTGGAGCCCTATGGACCTCTGCGTCAGACTTTCTTCGCTCCTCAAGTTCTGGATCGAGGAAATGAAGATCACACCGCCAACTTTTTACTGCCAAACTACTGGGTTAATGAGCCCATACTCCTAGTGGCATTCGTGACGCCCTCTATTTGGCTTCAGGGCGAGACTAATTATACCGACAACTGGATGACTTGGCATCTGACGACGTTCCATATGACGAGGTCCTTGGAGATTGGCTATTACCTGATAGACTATAGGTTAACTTGGCCCCCACTAGGTCCGGACCCTAATGTTCCGTCACCTGACAAAATCCTTAACGGCAAAGAATTCTTTGAGAAGGTCACACCAATGCCTGACCTGACTGACCCAGTCACCTATTACCCCATGGCGGGTTCTCCACTTTTTTGGGACACAGACAACTTCACACAACCAGCAAATAACCCTAAAGGATGGGACGATAATAAAACAGCCCAGAGAGAGCTACTTGGCAGCCTACAAGAGATGTGGGAAGACATGCTTATCCTTTTTGGCGAGGCACCTGACCAAATCGTTGGCTTGTACACGAACGCGATCACGAGGACGGGGCGCGTGTGGAGTATTCCAGGCACAGTCTTCATTGCTCATGAGGATCGCCCGTGGAGTTTCGCTCATGAAATTGGCCATAACTTTGGCTTTGATCATAGTTGGAGAGATGGAGGCGTGCATCTGGAAAATCCCTGGTATGATGCGAATCCTATTGCTGTTAACTCGAGTCAGACATATGGCTACGACACACAGGAGAACTGGGCTCCGAACGAACCTGAAGACGTTGTAAAAGCCCCTGCGGCCAATGACACTGAGAAAAATGCGAAGTATGGTGCTCTGATGAGCTACTATGATGAGCATAGATGGATTTCTCCGTGGGAGTGGGAGATTCTCATAGATGAATTCAACCCTGGGGGAGGAGGAGATGGTTTTTGTGGTTCAACGCTGGCTGAAGTTGAGAGTTCATCCCAAGGGCTGCGAATTTCGGGTATAATTGACAAGGATAACATGGGCAGCTTGCGCCCAATATTTCAGACACCTGCATTCCTTGACGTTGCAGTGCCCAGCGGTCCGTATGTTGTGGAGCTCAGAGGACCTCCACCCGCAGAACCCTTGTACTATAGTCGGAGCTTCAATGTGTCATTTGAGCATGAATGCATATGCGACAACAGAACCCTGTTCATGCTGAATGTGCCCTTTGTAACGGGCACTTACAGCGTGTCTCTCTGGGATAACAGCACGTCCCCTGCAGTTTTGCTTGACAAGATTACAGCGAGCTCAAATCCTCCATCGGTGACGGTTACTTATCCGAATGGTGGAGAGGTCGTTGGAGACTCGTTCAATATCAATTGGACGGCGTCTGACGCTGATGGTGACCCTTTGACGTTCAAGTTATTCTTCAGCAACGACTATGGCGTCAGATGGAGACCCATATCTACACGTCTAACCGGTACAAGCTTTCATCTGGACGCGTCTGTGCTCCCAGGCGGTTCGCAGTCTATGATTCGGGTAGTTGTGTCGGACGGGTTTCACACAAGTGAGGACCAGTCGGATGTTGTATTCAGTGTGCCCCTCAAAGACCCCATGGACCTCGCTGGCAACACGATAGGCCCGCCTGAAGGTCCAGTTTTTCTTGGTGATCCAGTCGTTCTGAAGGGGTCTGCTTTTGACCCCGAAGATGGGGTGCTTAACGGTACTGCACTCACATGGACCTCGGATCTCAATGGTACATTGGGGTCGGGTCGAGTGCTCGCGGTACCCGATTTGATGGTCGGGACACACAACATCACGTTGACCGCCACCGACAGCGACGGCAATAACTCCACAGACTCGTTCACAATAACTGTTGAACTTCGCAACATCACAGTCACTCAAGCTGAGCCCGAGCAAGATGCAGTGTATCAGGGACAAAACGTCAGCGTCAACTTCACTTTCGTAAATGAAGGCACCATGGCGGAGGCCTTCGATGTTCACGCATATGCCATCAGCCAAGACCCAACGTCTTTGGACGTGTCGATTGGAAACCAGTCAGTTACAGGGCTTCCACCAGACGCAAACATCACTCTAACTTTTGTCTGGAACACAACCAGCAGCGCGCCTGGCAACTACACGCTGGGCTGCTTGGCCCCTCCACTACCAGGGGAACTCTACACAGGCGACAACTGCAAGACAACCCACGTTCTCGTCAAAATCGTGGGAGACATCAATGGCGACATGAAAGTTGACATAAAAGACATCGCAGGCATAGCTATCCATTTCGGAACAGTCCAAGGCGACCCTGGGTATGACCCTGTCGCAGACATCACAGGACCCACATACCTCAACCCTGATGGCAAAGTCGACATCCGAGACATCGCTCTCGCCGCCAAACACTACGGCGAAACCGCCTATGCGCGCGCGAGCTATCTGAAACATTTTCTGGTGGTCAAGAAGTCTACTTGATATCTGTTTCCCGATTTTCCGGGACATCACCTTCATCACCCGTAATTCTTGCCTATAGAAGAGTGTGCATATATCGATAAATTGCGAAGAAGAGATAAAAAGACACGTGAGAAAGACGAATGAGAGCAATGTGTGCAAGAATCAGAATGGTGTCTAACTCCGACCTAAAGGATATATTGGAGATTTCACGGCAGATCTGGGGGAATCATGACTATCTTCCTTCTGTTATTGGCGACTGGCTGAAAGACTTAAATTCGTACACATGTGGCGTCGAAGTTGACAAGCGCTTGGTAGCCGTTTATAATCTTAGACTTGTTGAAGATGGCCAAACAGGGTGGATGGAAGGTTTGAGGGTACACCGCGAGTATAGAGGGAAGGGGTTCGCAACCGCCCTTACAGAGCATGTGATCCAGAAGGCTGAAAAGCTAGGCGTCCAAAGACTCAGATATACAACAGCGACTGCGAACGAAGCTTCAATGAAACTGGCCGAAAGATTCGGATTCGCAATAACTCTGGAAATGAGTGTTTTTTGGCATCCCAATCTCAAAGCTTCGCCCTCACCGAGTGACTTTCCTTCGATAAGGAGATCAGACCCAGGCGAGATTCACAAGCTGCTGCAAAGCAGTCTTAGCGTTATGCCTAGTAGGATCTTGTTCTACGATTGGAAGGCAGTAGACTGCACGCTTGAAGGACTCAAAGAAGTTGGGAAATCACGCGAATTCCACATTGCTCTAAGAGAGGGAGAACTCACTTCTCTATCCTATGGAGGTCTGAGGCAGGGATTAGAACAGTCATCTTGGGCTTTCACAATTTACGCTGTTGACTCAACAGGTTTTCTTGCACATATTTGGCATAACATAGCTGAGGCATCTAGGAGAGGCGTTAGTTCAATTACTGGTACACACGAAGTTAACTTTGAAAAAGCTCTTCAGAGAGCAAACTGGCTTTCACAGGAATACTGGACTATGCGCATGGTTCTGCTCGAAAAAATCCTGCGACAAACCTAGCTCAAGCACGCATATGCCTGCATCTAGAAAAGGTGTCACGGGGCAGCGTAAGTGTTTTGATGATTGAATCTGCCCAGACTATCTTAGGAAATCGTCAAATTTCCAATAGTGTTCTTCTTCTTGTCGCACTATTTCTTCAAACATGTGCCGTGTCGCCGTGTCTCCACGTTCAAACGCTTCACCAATGATTTTCCGGTACAGCAGTATAGCATCGTTTTCCGCCGCATGGTCCAACTTCAAGAAGTCGTCAGCGGTCTCGCCTACTTGTGGAAGCGGATCTGGGATTGTTGTGGTCTCGCCTTCAAGCAAGTAGATCCTCTCGGAGATCTTTTCGAGATGCTCCATCTCCTGCATGAATACCTCTTTCAGTAGTTCGCTCACAACCTTGGCCTTGTTCGCCTCAGTGATGACCTCAAGCGCGGTTGTCTTTTTTCGCAAGGCCAGCAAACTGGCTTTTTCGTGTTGGTTCGTGTATTGCACAATTGCAGAGATTTCGCTTGCAGCCGCCTTGTTGAGCAAGGCAAAGTAGTCGTCTGTAAATATCTTGCGCCATTCTGACAAAGATGATGCCGGTCCTTCGAGCTCGTCTTTCACGTTCACATATTCTTGGAATTTGAAGAGGTGCTCCTCTTCCTCTGCATAGATCTTTTCGAACAATTCGCGGGTTTCCCAATCCCCAATTCTTCCAGCAGCCTCGATAATCCGGCGATAAAGCGCGAGTGCTTCTTCTTCTGCCTTAACACCGTTCTTCGCGAATTCACTTAGAGTGTTGCCAACAACAGGCTTGTCCGATTTTGTAGTCGCCTTTCCACCCAGATAGTAAATCCGCTCTATAATATCCGCGGCATGCTTCATCTCTTGGATAGCGAATTCCCGTAAGAATTTTCCCATTGCCTCGTACGTAGTCTTCTCTAAGAGAATGTTCTCAGGAATGACCTTCCGTAGGAGCTTCTCCATCTTGGCGTGTTGAAGCATATATTGAATCGAGACTTGCAGTTCTCGTG
>CP070835.1:962280-983503 GCA_020341775.1 Candidatus Bathyarchaeota archaeon | reverse complement strand
TTGACTCCAGAGCAGCGCCTCTCTATTCTGAAGCTGATGGGACAAAAGCTTGTTGCGCTTTCTGTTCAGGCCAAGATGGAAGAAGCTGAAACAGGGAAGAGCCACACGCAAGTAGACCGGCTATTCAGCACATGCCCCCAGTATGCGAGTATTGTCAAAAAGATAGCTAAAGAAAAGAGTCATGTTTTTGCCTTTTCCGCTCATTATGCCGCTATGAAAGGTGTCGAAAACGTGACAAGCTTTCTAGGGGGATGTGGTGCCGGAAGACTTTACCTATGTCTAGAGCCAAATGGCGACATTAAACCCTGCGTCTTCTTCCCCACCAACAAAAACACCGTTCGAGGCAACATCCTAAGACACAACATAGAGAACATATGGAATCATGACGAAATGTTCTGGAAACTGAGGACAAGAGAAGATTTGCGGGCTTATGCCTTGGGGGGGCAAATCATTGGCTGTGGATGTTGTGAAGACAAATACATCTGCGGTGGGTGCCGCGCTCGTTCCTATAGTTATTTCAACGGAGACCTGAATAGTCCAGATATCGGTTGTATAGATAACCAAAAACTTTGGGAAAGAGTTGCTAAGACAGTCTTCAGCAACGCGGCAGAGCCTTAAATTCTAAGCCTTCCCCTTTTCTTCTTTGCCGTAATATTTCGTCCACCTAAGTTTGCGCGAGTCTCGACCCAGTTTTAGACTGTTCTTGCGACATTTACCCGAGCAAAACCATAAGATTGTCCCGTCGCTTTTAACGTACATCTGACCTGTGCCCTGCTGAAACTCGTGTCCGCAGAAGGAACATGGTCTTGATCTCGGCAAAGTTTGTGTCTCCAATTTTTGCTTTCAGCGTAGTTTCCTAGCTTCTCGCTCTGTTTCTCTTAGCATCAGAATATCCTCTACTCGGATTGGGCCTTTCACATTTCGAGTGATAATGCGGCCTTTATCTTTTCCTTCAAGGATACGTACGCGTACTTGAGTGATTTCGCCTGTCACGCTCGTGCGGCCTATCACTTGGATGACTTCGGCGGGAATGTGTTCAAGTTCTTCCCTTTTTTTGTCTTCTGCTTTACTCATTTTTACTGTTTGCCTCGTTGGAGTCTTTGGATCCTGTTGGTGATTTCTTTAAGGAGGTTGTCTGCTTCGCCTTCTTTAGTGATGCATGCAGATGCAGCTGGAACGTCTATACCTATTGCTGTGCCGAGTTTTTCTTTTGTGGGAACGAATACGTATGGGATTTTTCTTTCTTCGCAGAGAATGGGTAGATGGGCAACGACTTCTGGGGGTTCTACGTTTTCAGCGATTATTACCAGTTTCGCTGTGGCGCGTTCTATAGCTTTTGTGGTTTCGTTTGTTCCTTTTCTTACTTGTCCCGTCTTAGTTGCGATTTGTAGGGCTTCATAGGCTGCGTCTGCGACTTCCTTCGGCGTCTCGAATTTTATATAGAATGGTTTGGACAATAGCCTTCACCCTTTTTTGTTGTTGCAGTGTTTATTCGCTACCTCTTGTTTATAAGGTTTAGTGATTTTTGATTCTTGGTTGCTGTGGCGCACATATGAGTATTGCGTTAAGCTGTGCAAAGCATCCCAAGGGAGTACCTCTCAATCCTGGGAATATCTACCATTCGTTTCTTGAGTAATTTCTAGACTCGGACTTTTCAGGCTCTGTGAAAGGCGTGTTTAACACTTTACTCACTTTTCGGCTGATCATGGGTCCTAGACCGTGCACGTCTCTTGTCCACCCCTCCACATTGATCAACGCATTCAGGGGAGTCTGGTATGCTTTAAGTATGGTCATCGCTCTTTCACGCCCGATACGAGGGAGACTTGCTACGAAATAGAGCTGGGAGTCGGCAAGTGTATCGGTTTTTTTGGCCGTGTGCACTGCTAGGATCCGTTTTTCAACTATCTGCTCCTGTTTGGAGGCGGTATACAAAAAGTCAACCGTTTCCTTCCAGCTTGAAGTGTGAACCAATGCAATTCCCTGCTTGGCTAAGGCAAACATGGCTCCCCAAACAGCTGATGGATTTATACGGGTGAACTTGTAGATTATCGGCAAATAACCTTCAAGAAGAACGATGGTTGTTGGATACAAGTCTCTCATCCCGAAAACTTGATCAAAAAGATGGCGTCGTGTGAGCGTATAAACAAAATCTTTCACTGTTTTTCTCTCGACGGCACACAAATCTGAAAGGACATAATCGCCTTTTGATAGCGGGCGCGTCTCAACCTGGGCTCCTCGCTCCGCTAATCCTGTCACAATCTTGGAGGCGGTGCTTGCCTCGTGACTATCAACTATTATCTTGGGTTGTGGCTTCTTCTGCGGTTCTTTAACGTAGGGAATAAGCGTTTCAGCTCCATACATTTCGGGCCAACCTCGAATACTTGCGGATTCAAAAATACATTCACTTACTAATAAAGAGTTGATGCTCGCGCGCGCTGGACAAAAAAGGGTAAAAGAAAGAAGAGCCGTTTTGGCTCAAGGGCCTTTCTTCGTGATTTCTTTTATTACACCTGCAGCCACAGTAGTTCCCATGTCTCGAACTGCAAACCTTCCTAACTCGGGAAAATCAGTGTAAGTCTCCACAGCGATTGGCTGCAACGGTTCCATGCGTACAACCGCTCCGTCACCCGTCTTCAAGAACGCAGGTTTTTCCTCGACAGTCTGACCACTGCGTGGATCAATTTTCTTGACAAGCTCGATGAAACGACACGCTACCTGACCGGTGTGGTAATGAAGAACTGGCGTATAGCCAGCCGCAACCGCTGTGGGGTGGTAGATCACAATGATCTGTCCGATGAATTCTTTGGCAACGCTTGGCGGATTGTCAAGATGTCCACACACGTCCCCCCGACGCACGTCTGTTTTTGATATGCCCCGCACGTTAAACCCAATGTTGTCACCTGGATCCGCTCTAGGAACTCTGGTGTGGTGGGTTTCCATGGACTTGACTTCGCCCTTAACGTTTGATGGCATAAAAATCACCGCGTCACCTTCCTTTATGGTCCCGGTTTCAACACGTCCTACTGGTACGGTGCCTACGCCTGTTATTGTGTAAATATCCTGAACCGGTAGACGCAGTGGTTTCTCGAGCGGTTTTGGGGGAACCTCGAAGGCGTCCAAGGCGTTAAACAGTGTGGGTCCTGTGTACCAAGCCATTTTCTCGCTCTTCTCCGTCAGGTTGTCTCCAGTCCAACCAGACGTCGGCACGAATGGAATCTTATCCAACTTAAATCCAACCATTCTTAGCATGCGGCCAATCTCATTCTTGATCTCTTCGTACCGCTCTTGACTCCAGTTGACCGTTGGATCATCCATCTTATTGACAGCTACAATCATCTGATGGCAGCCAAGTGTGAACGCTAGGAAGCCGTGTTCTCGAGTTTGCCCTCCTGGTCCGATTCCCGCTTCGAACTCTCCCCTTTTAGCTGAGACAAAGAGTATGGCGGCGTCTGCTTGGCTTGCTCCCGTTACCATATTCTTGACGAAGTCTCTGTGTCCTGGTGCGTCAATGACCGTGAAAAAATACTTGGGCGTTTCGAATTTGAGGAATCTGAGGTCGATTGTTAGGCCTCGTTCTCTCTCTTCTTTAAGATTGTCGAGAACCCATGCAAACTTGAAGGTTTCCTTGCCTAATTTCCTGGCTTCTTCTTCGTATGACTTGATTATTCGATCGTCGATTGCTCCAGCTTTGTAGAGTAGGTGTCCAGTTGTTGTCGATTTTCCGTGGTCGACATGACCTATGATTATCAAGTTTAGATGTGGCTTTTCTGCTTTGCTCATTTTATTCCTCCATTATTTTCTGCGAGTTTTCTCCAAATATTGGTGAAATTCGGTTTAAACCACTGTTCTTTCGGCAATATTAAGTTTGCTTTAGCTGCGACTACGTTTTGGGCACTCAAAGCTGAGCAGACGCAGCAAACCATCTTTTTATGAAAAAGAAAGATATTATTCGACTTCGACGTCTAGTCTTAAGGTGGCAAGGATGCCCACAAACCTACCTGCTGAGGCCAAAAAGAAATGGGATGAAGCCTCCAGCACTCGGAATCCCAAACAAAAGCTTCAATTGCTGCAGGAGTTTCTTAGTTTAGTTCCTAAACACAAGGGCACCGAGAAACTACGCGCGCAGGTTAAGACTAAGATGGCGACACTCCGGCGCGAGATAGAGGAGAAAAGCCACAGAAAAGTCGGCGCTAGAGGGCCAAGCTTTTTCATTGAAAAGGAAGGAGCGGCTCAGATCGTCATCCTGGGACAAACAAAAGTGGGTCGAAGCAGCCTTTTAACGTCTGTCACACATGCCAAGGTTGAGGTCTCCCACTACCCGTTTACGACACTTGAGCCAGTTCCAGGAATGCTCCCCTTTGAAGACATTCAGATTCAAATGATTGAAGCACCAGCGCTTTTTGATGGAGCTGCTGAAGGAAAAGCATGGGGGCAACAGGCGCTTGCCCTCGCACGGAATGCTGACGGCTTGGTTCTGATGGTTGCGCTAGATGAAAATCCAGGGGAACAGCTTGCTATCATTTCAAGCGAACTCGAAAAAGCTCGCATTTTAGTCAGGAAACCAAGCGCTCGGGTGGAAATAGAACGGAAACATATGGGCGTTGGCTTGAGAATAGTTGTAATAGGCAACCTGATCGATTGCACTCTCAAAGATGTGGAGAACCTGTTGAAGAGCTATAGAATCTCCAACGCTGTCGTTAAAATACATGGCGACGCCAAGCTTGATGACGTTGAAGACTCCATTTTTGAAAGCGCTGTCTTTCGCCCAGCAATCATAGTGGCAAACAAGTTTGATATTAAAGGAGCTGCAGCGAGTCTTAGCAGGTTGAAAAGGCTTGTCTCCGGGCAGTTCAGTGTGATTCCAGTATCTTGTAGAACTGGGTTCGGCTTGAAAAAACTTGGCACCGAATTGTTCAAGTCACTTGAAATAATACGCATTTACACTAAAGAACCCAGTACTAGGGAGCCTTCGGCGTCTCCCTTCATCTTAAAGAAAGGTTCGACAGTTGAGGAATTAGCGAAGCAGATACACAGCGACTTCTTCAAATATTTTTCATATGCACGAGTGTGGTCCAAACATCTGAAATTCAGCCCTCAAAAAGTGGGCCTGTCCTTTGCCCTAAGAGACAAGGACGTTGTAGAAATACATGTACGATAGTTCATCGTGAAGACATAGCGATTCTTTCAATTTCGTTGCGTTTTGAAAGTGCGTGACTTTTTACGTCGTTGTTAGCTGCTAAAATCAGCTCTTCTGCTATGCATTCTTCGATTGGGCGAGGATTGCCAAAGGTAGACTTCCGAGCGCCCTCGGATAAAAGACGAAGGGCGATGTCGACTCTCCTCTGGGGTGCAAGGTCGACTGCCATGTGATAGGCAACGCCGCCATAGCTGATTCGGGTAGTATCTTCGCAAGGAGCAGAGTTTTCGACTGCTTTTATGAGAACTTCAATCGGGTTTCTTCCGGTTTGCAGGTTGATGATTTCAAATGCGTTTTTCACCATGTTCGTGGCTCTTGCTTTTTTACCTGCGTGTTTTCCAGGCCGCATCAAATTGTTTATGAGCCTTTCAGCAATGTTTACGCCGGCTTTGTGAAATCGGTGGTGTTCATGTCTACCCATGCTGTGAGGTACGTAGACTGGCGAAAGGGAAACATATTTTTTCAAGCCAGGATCTTGCACTTCAACTCCCTGAAAACTCCATTTTCCAAAAAGCTTTATCTCTTGGGTTTGCTGGCTCAATCTTAAGCACCTTTTAACGCATTGGCTTCTGTTTTCTGCCGTATACGAGCTCGTTTAAGGACACGCCATTGACCATAATAACTTTCCATCTCACACCTGGGATGTCACCCATGCTTCCTCCTCGCGAGCCACCAATGCCTTCAACAACCACTTCATCATGTTCGTCGACTACATTGAGGGCTCCGTCGCCAGGTAGAAACGCTGTAATGGATCTGCCATTCTTGATCAACTGGGTTCGAACGCACTTTCTAATTGCGCTGTTAGGCTGCTTACTCTCTACGCCGACTTTTTCCAACACAATTCCTCGTGCCATCGGTGCTCCTTGCAAGGGGTCGGCCTTTACATCTAGTCTAAGCATTCGCCGCTTGTAGTAACGGTCACTCCAGCGAAATTTTTTCCTTTTGTTGATTAGCTGTCTTGCAGCGAATTCGCCTTTTGGCGACTTTGAACCCATGCTTTGAATCCTCGCTACGATTAACCGCATTTCTGATATTTAAATATCACATGAAATAGCCACTCTGTGGGATTGTGCTGCACCACGCCGCTGGAGTCATGTGGCAGCTCAATTCGATTCAGCTGATTGCGCATTTTTCCGTGTTTCGACTAAGCTGACGTTATGCTGGGACGAAAATCCATTCGCTCGTACGCCTTTGATGTCAGGTTACTCTGCATCTCTATTTCGCTATTTTCAAAACGATTTTTTCGCCTGAGCTACTGTAAACTGCCACATTGTCTTCTCCCTCGAAGGGGTATGCCACGATCATCATTATTTTCCCAAAGGAGCGGTTTAAATCTTCTACAGACGGCAACTTCACTCCAGAGGGGTGCGAGTGAACGCTTCCCACTACACTGAAATCAATTGGGAGCATGTGCGCCGGAAAGCTCGAAAATCCTCTGCCATGGCTTGCTAAAGGAGGAATGATAAAATCCGTTACTTCGATTGTCTCCTTTTTGGCTTTGCCACGCAAGAGAAGAACAGTTTCTCGTGGATAAACTGCTTTGGCACTTTGCAGAATTGCCTGCAACAGTCTTTTGTTGACGACAACCTCAGTTCTCATGCGCATCAATCAACCAACAAGTCTCCATTTACATTTATATCTCTCTCTTGGATATTCAAAGGAGACCTGCGAAAATGTGTTCTTGGCGGCTACTCAAACTGGAAACGCAGTGCGCTTTCGCCAATATGGCTATCGACGAAGCTCTACTGCGAGTAAGAATTGACGGGAAAACACCTAACACTCTGCGAGTTTATCAGTGGCATCCATCTGCTGTGTCCATTGGGCGCTTTCAAAGTATTAGTCGCGAAGTTAACTTGGAAAGTTGTAGGGTTCACGGCGTCGATGTCGTTAGGCGTATATCAGGTGGAGGAGCTGTTTATCACGATTCAAAAGGGGAAATCACCTATAGCGTGGTCGTGAAACAGGATGACTTAGGCACAAATGACATCGTTCAAGTCTACAACTGTATCTGCAATGGACTTATTGAGGCTGCTCATCTTTTGGGGATCAACGCCGAGTTTGCCAGCGGAAACGCTAGGCGGTGTCCAAACATAATTGTCAAAGGCCGTAAAATTTCGGGGAGCGCACAAGCATCTCAGAGAGGCGTAATTCTTCAGCATGGCACCTTTCTGATGAATGTCAACTTGAGAGAAATGTTTGCATTTCTCAACGATCCTTGGAGAGACGCAGGTGTAGACGTCGTAGACCTCGCTAAGACAAAAATTACGTCAGTCACTGATGAGACACAGAGTGTCGTGTCCCCAAATCAAGTCTATGAAGCACTGGTTGAGGGATTTGAAAGACGCCTTCAAGTGCGCTTGGTAGAAATGGGATTGACAGATTATGAGCTAGATCTCGCGAGGAGGTTGGAAGAGGAGAAATTCGCTACTCGCCAATGGAATATAGATGGCAAAGCTCGTAGCTTAGGTCTCAAACCAGTCGGTTAACTTGGCGTCTTTTCCGAGTTTTATATTCATCGGTTCGAAGGTTTGTTCAAGGGCGGTTGTTAGATTGCGGACATAGTCTTCCACGTTAATTTCGACCAGATTCTTGACGTAACCAGCTGGTTTCACAGTGAATGTTTTGCCCTTGTAGTTGAAGGGTTTGACCTTCACGAAGTGAACGGTGTCTCGACGATTCAGCTTTTCGCCAGCGTCAATTTGCTGCAAGGCACATTGGTAAGGCTGTGGCATAATGCGTGTCTCTTTCGTCCGCTCGTTTGGGTCATGATACAGCTGGACCGAGTAGGTTAGGTCTTCTAGGTTCAGATTTCTCTCACGCAGCTGCCTTATCGCATCGTGAACAACGAGGACTAATTTCTTTTTTGCGTGATTGTATTGCTCCATGTTGCTGACGTCGCGAAGCACTTTGACGCAATTGGTGAGGACCTTTTGTATGAATTTTGGCGCGTTTGACTTTGTAGCTGTCAAGCCTTTTAGATCCGGCGTTCCCTCTCTTGTTATGCCGAAGTATGCCTTTTTGGCTTTTGGCAACACACAGAGGATGTAATGTTTCTCTATGGCCAAATCGAGATTCAACTGTTTTTTTACTGCATAGATTAGTTTCTGCACCTGCTTTGGTGTTGGATTATCTAGGAAGATTGAATCAGTGTCTCCGTAGGTAGGGTACATGTGATTCTCTTTTGCCATGCCCCACGTGGTCTGCAGCGCCCATCGTCCATAACCTGTGATGGACTCCGCGAGTGGAGGACATGCCAGTCCGTGAATGCGAACGGTGACGCCATAGCTGGAAACGCTTATCAGCTTAAGCAGCTTTGACGCAGCGCTTGCTAACCGTCTCTCTTCCTTTGGTAGAGAATTGTCGGTAGACAAAGGTTTGAACCATCGAATCCTGAGGTCCTTCAATGCCCCTATCAAAAGAGAGTAAAAGCCCTTCCGCTTAGTGCACACATGGTGCTTTACTTCAGAGACGCTGTTATTTTTACATTCATCGTGAAGGCAATCTACTGTTTCATAGGAGAGATTGTAGCTATCTATGCAGCTGGGGTACAAGCTCTCGAAGTCGCAGACAACGGTGTTGAAGTAGATTCCCGCTTTCGGTTCGATTGTGAGGGCACCTGCAACTTTATGGGTTTCATGGCCTCTTCGAAGCTCTGCGGATGTTGGAATTAGGATGTTATTTCTCCGCAGATATGTGTAAATCATGGATTTTATCCAATCGCTCACTCTTCTGCTGGCGTAGGCTTCTGGAACTGGAATGTTCGCTACTCTGGCGAGCAGGAAGGCCAAGTAGGTTTGTTCCTCAGCATCCCCACCTTTCCTTGTATCGCCTAGCACATTTGGCTCAACGTAAGGAACTGATTGGCAGCAAAAGTCGAACCATTCTTGAATCTGCGCATTTTTCAGTTGGGCTTGCTTCCCTTCCTGAGTAAAAGCTGCTTCAAATTTCTTCTGCAGGTTTACACCTTTAGCGAAACTAAAGTTGTCGCCCTGCTTTTTGTAAGGTAAACCGAAAACAAGGCCCTTGTCGTAGATGTAGCTCCGGCAATATTCGATTTCGCCTTCCCAAACATCGCGAAAGTGGCTCGATAGTTTCTTTAGGAACATCGGGGTCCAAGCTTCAACTTTCGCAAGCTGCTTTGTCTCATCAGTGAATAGGTTTCGCTTTTCAATGAGATCCACTTCACATTGAACATCTGCTACTGCTTCCTGTTCGCTCTTCGATAATGGGTAATTAGTGATGAAATAGGGCTTGCATTCGTTGACCGTAAACTCTTTAATTTGCATGCTAGAAGAATCGTAAAACTCAAGCAGAATCACGTTACTTCTCGGATTGCTGACGTTCCACAGGTATAGCATTTCTACTTTCTTCTTTTGTCTTGAGATTTAGGTTGCAGTAGCAAATAAATAGTTGATTGTCTGCGCAATTACTTCGTCACAGAGCTGTAGAGTTTGAGGAAAGGATGAGTGGGAATTCAAACTCATTCTGCTGCCGTCCTTCCTTTCACCGCAAGGTTTGCTCATAGAGACTTTCATACCTCGGCACAATTATTTCAGGAGTATATTTTTCCAGAACTTTCCGCCTTGCGTTCCTTCCGAATTTTTCCTGTAAGTTTGAATCTGACAAGATTTCAAGCGAGTACTGCGCCAGTGCATCTGTGTCTCCAACCGATGTTAGATATCCATCGACACCATGAGAGATCAACTCTTTTAATCCTCCAACACCGGTGGCTACTATTGGAACTTCGCAACTCATCGCTTCTAACGCTGCAAGTCCAAAGCTTTCATCCTCTGATGGTAAGAGGAATAAATCAGACTTGCCAATAATCTCTTGGACCTTCCGCACGTTTCCTAGAAATACCACGTTCTCGTCTATCCCAAAGCTTTTCGCCATATCTTCGGCCTTTGACCGCTCAGGACCGTCTCCGATTAGGAGCAGCTTGCATTCAAGGTCTTGACAGATTGTCTTGAAGGCCTTGATAATGTCAGGTATTCGCTTTATCGGTCTGAAGTTTGAGGAATGACACACGATTTTTTCTTCTCGATCTCTCTTCAGTCTCTGGAATTTGTGTGGATCAACAAAGTTGTGGATAACTCTAATCTCCTTGGAAATGTTGAAGTCAGCCATTGTGCGTTCTTTTAAGTATCGCGAAACCGTAGTCAGCGAATCGCTGTTTTGCATACTAAACTGGGTTACTTCTTTATATGAGGGGTGACTTCCGACCAAGTAGGAGTCGGTTCCGTGAAGCGTGGTTACTACCTTCGCGGAGTCGTGGCAAATTTTGTTGGCTAAGTAGGCAGAAGCAGCATTCGGAACGGCATAATGAGCATGAACTATGTCAAGATCGTAGGACTTTATGACCTCCGAGAGTTTTGATGTTAAAGCTAGAGAGTAGCAACATGGAACACGCTCGAAAAGCGGATACGCGAGAAGCTCTACCTTGTGAAAAAAGAAGTCTTCTTTCTCCCCTAGTCGAACTGGCTTATCATAACTCACTAAATGCAACTCATGTCTTTCTGCCAGCAAGTGTGCCAGTTCTGTCGCAATAATTCCGCTTCCGCCGTAAGTTGGAAAACATGCGATGCCAATTTTCATTTCGGAAGGACCACCGGATCATCTATCTCTAAAGGAGTAGCGCAGAAGAACGGCTCGCCACATTTTACTCCGATTTTTTGACCATAGGTCTGGTCTCTTAGTTCTATTGATTTGAGTAGACCTTCTATTCCTGACATTAGTCTCATTTGGGATCTGTATGCTTTGATGGCCTTCACTTTCTTTTCATAGCTTTGAGTAACATCGACGATAAAGGTTGGATCAAACGACTTGTGTAACATGTAATAGACAACTCTTCCAATTTGGTGGGCCGCGTGGCTGATTGGCAAATTCGCCAGTTTGGAAAAAAAAACTGCTTTGTCAGCAAGTTGTCTGCTTGCTGTATGGTCTGGGTGGTGGTTATCTCCATACGGCGCTATCACGAGGGAAGGCCTACATTGTCTAAGGATGCCTGCCAATTTCTTCGCCTCACCAAAACTTGAACCTACTCTACAGTCACCGAAATCCATGTTGTCACGAATCTGTACGCCCAAAATATCAGCTGCTTCAGCTGCTTCTCGCAGCCTAATGTCAGCAGATCCTTCACTTCCCAACTCACCCTTTGTGAGGTCTACGATGCCAACACGATACCCTTTACCACTCATCTTTGCGATGAGGCCGCCACAGCACAACTCCACGTCGTCCGGGTGTGGGCTAATAGCAAGTATGTCTAACATTTAATCACCGTGTGTTCGCCGTAATCGGCTTCAACGAAGCTCTTGTGAACGGTTTTCAAAAATTGCTTTCCAAATTTTATGAGGTACTCCAACACATTTATCTGCCTCTCTTGGAGTCGACCACTAGGAAAGAGATTGTTGTGAGCTTTTACAATCTGTCGCCTAGCAATCTGATTCTGTTTCTTTAGATTTTTGGCCATCTTGTCTTCTAAGATTTGTATTGTTTTAAGAATTCTTCCTTTTGCTTGAAGGCATGGCTCGATGAGATCCTGGTCAATGATTGAAGCTTGCCGAATCATGGCAGACATGTTCCTTGAGACTTCATTCCTGAAGGAATCGAATACACCATCAATCTTCTTCTTGGCTAAGTCTTTTAGCAGTTTCGCTGGGGTCTTCAATTCAAAGATTTCTATTTTATGCTTCAAAAGGACTTTAGCAATCTTTTTCTCGACTACTGTGGCCCCAAATCTTGGGAATATGACTGGCATTTCCAAAGAGAAGAAATCGTATATCCCTTTAATCTGAGCTTGATAGGCTATCTCGCTGGGTCCAGCCACATATGCAGCAGTGGGAAAAAGGAAGTCTTGGGTGATAGGTCTTGTTAGAGCATTCGCACTGAATCTGGAGGGATTGTCATCTAACAGGTCAAGCAGATCTTTCTGTGAGAAAGTTTCTCCACCAATCTGGAATTTGCCATTATAAGAAATTCGCAGCCTCTTCCCACCTTCGCTCAAGAGAAAAAAATTGCACACGCCGGGTTTCTTATGAATTTTGGGCGAATAACCAAGCTTCCTGAGCTCTGACCCCGCTTCATTCAAGATAGCGGTGCATTGCGTTGGGCTTCTAATCAATTTGTCAAAAACCGGAGTCATCAAATGTCGGAAGTGTTGTGGTTCCATCAAGACGAGCCCCAGTTCTCCAAAGAGGTAAACCATAAACCTAGAAAAAAACTCCCCTACAGTAGATGATTTTTCTGTGATTTCTCTTAGTTTCGCCAACAAGAGTGCTTTAAACTCAGACTCTGGAGAGACGCTCTCTATTACTGCCAATATCCTATTCAATTCGGATTGGTCAAGACTCAAATGTGAAAAAGCTATCTCCTCAGCCACAGAATCATAGTGTATTGAATATAGATTGTTCTTCTTGAATAGGCTGATGCGATTGACCTCAGAAAAGTCGTGATCCTCAGATGCATTCCAGAAAATGGGCACAAATAGATGTTTCGCGTTGGACAGTTTTTCGCAGATAACAATGGTGGAGACTGCTTTGTATACAGTGTACAGGGGACCTGAGAATAGGCCCGGCTGTTGGCCAGTTATCACAGCGTAAGTCTCGGGGTGAGAAAGAGAGTTTATATTCTTAACTACTTGCTTAGGCGCACCGATTTTCTTGTTGTATTCCAGCAGTTTATCTACAAGGTTTACACGGTTGACGTTGAATTCACGAACACGTGATTCTCTGAAATGCTTTGGGAACACGTTCTTTAGGCTGGACTTGTGGTTGACATAGTCGATGCTTATCCTCTCAGACGTTGAAAATTCATAAGGCAAGGCATCGCTTCTCACGGTGAATCCCTTTTGCTTCTTGACGTGTGTCACCAAGTTATTTAACTTATATCCAACCACGCTTTTGTCCATTTGCTTCCTCGTCACCACCTCGCCTTTGTAGACTGCGAGGCAGCCTTTTCGAGATTTGACCAGGCAATGGCAAAGCCCTCGAAAGGGAAACTGATTGCCAACTCCTGCAAGAGCCTCCCTCGATGCACGCTTGCAGCGTCCAAAATGCAGAACCGGCAGACGACCCTCCCAAATCGGCACTCCTGCAAAGTGACTATTACTTTATTCTTTCAGCTTCAGCAGAGTCGCCGCGTTCTTATAGAAAATCTTGTCGATACCGTCCTTTTCAAGCCCAATGGCTTGACAGGCTTTCACCTGCTCCATTAGATATTGGACAGTGAAGCCTCTCGGAAAATAGCTTGAGTCGCTTCCAAAGATTATGCGATCTGGACCGACAGTCTCTATGGCTTTCCTGAAAACTCCTTTCAAATCTATTTCGAATGGCATCCAATGCATCCATCTGTTTGACCCCGAAGTGTCCATGTACACATTGGGACACGACCAGCAAAGCAGAAGAAGCTCTCTGAGATAGCCAGCTCCAAAATGGGGAATCACAAACGGGATTCTTGGAAACATCTTCGCCACCTCCCAGAGAGATAGAGGATTCATGTTCTCCAGGTCAAATGACGGCCCACCACCTCCACCAAGAACCCCAAAATGAATGATTATTGGGATTTCAAGTTTCTCCGCCTTTTCCCAAACAGGGTAGATTGACTTGTGGTTAATCGATTTCGCGAGAGCGGGAGCTATCACTTTATAGCCCCGTAATCCAAGCTGTTTAACTGCCCTCTCAAGCTCTGAAGAGGCGTTGTCTGAGAATATGTGATGATGAGCAAATCCTGAAAATTTCTTGGGGTGCAATTTCACTGTTTCAGACAAATTATCATTTCCACCTCCAGTCACGAAATTCACTCTTTTTATGCCTTTGACATCTAGATCCTCAGCCCACCTAGCAGCCTGCTCCTCGTCTGAAAGAGTCTCAGTTTCAGGAGGGGCAAATCCCCAAAGCTTTCTCATTTTCTCTTTATCTCGGATTGATTGTTCAATGAGCAATTGAGCGTTCTCCACTCCATATTTCTTGGCCAACCTCTTCCTCCATGAGGCAGACCACTTAAACCATCGTTTGGTCGGAAAATGCGCGTGGAAGTCAATTACTCTCAATTCATCAAGAGCCATCTAATTTCCCCCTGTTCTTGAATTGCGATCCCTTTAGATGAATGTTTGGGCGCTAAAATTCATATTGTTTGTGCGGCATCCTTAACTGGGTATAAAAACAATGCACGTACTGCACGCATGTAATCACTCGCAAGTCTTTTTAAGGAACGACAATAAAGGTGCTTTTAGGAGCCATCCTAGATGAAGAGAAAGTTGATGGATATCTTGGCGTGTCCTATCGACAAGTATTACCCCCTCGAGCTTCACGTTTTTCAGATAAAAGAAGAGATCATTGAAGGACTCATTGTCTGTCCAAAATGCCTTCGTTGGTTTCCTATACGGGACGAGATCCCAGAATTGCTCCCTGATGAACTTCGTGAGGAAAAAGACGAGCTTCCTTTTTTGAAGAAGTGGAAGGATGAGATTCCCAAGAAAATCCTGGCAGAAGGCAACCCTTTCAATCTAAGCGCCAAGGTCAGGAAGGACCGCTAAGTCGATTCCTAATCAAATCTCATTCTAATTGCGCTGTCTTTCTTTGAGGATTTTATGGCCGCTTCTGCGATTATGAGAGCTTTCAAACCGTCGAGGCCTGTAGCTTCTGGTTCTTTGTCTTGGATGATGCTCTCTGCAAAATCCTGAAGCTCCAATTTCAAGGGCTCCTTCCACTCGGAACGGGGCTTCAGCGTCTTATCCAGGGTCTCCACGGTGATTTCCTGCGTCAAATAATCAAGTGACAGTATGGCCTCGCTGCCTGTAAGTGTTAGATTTCGGATTCTGTTGGGTGTAAGCCAGTTCGCTTCGATGAATGCAGTTTTTCCCTGCTCAAAGGTGAGCATTATCTGAGCGTAGTCTTCGAATTTTGTGTGTTTAAGGTTCCCAATTTTTGCATAGACGGTTGTTGGGTCTACTTCGAAGATTTTCCTCATGATGTCGATTTCATGAATTGCGTAGTCCTTCACGACTCCTACATCGCCGATTCTCTCTGGCCATTGGGAAACTCTTTTCGCGGTAGCAGAGACGAGTTCACCGATTTCCTTTCCCTTCAGCATTGCCTTGGCTCGTTGAACACTTGGATTGAATCTTTCGATGAAACCCACCATCAAATGTTTGTCTCTTTGTCTCGCGAAATTCACGATCTTCCTGGCTTCCTTGGCTGTGTTGGCTAGCGGCTTTTCAACCAACACGTGTTTTTTGGCTCTTAGAGCTCTCATGGCTTCAGATGCGTGCATCGTTGTCCAGGTACAAATACTGACCGCCTGGATGTCTGCTCGCTTAAGCAATTGCCGGCTGTCACTGTAAGCTTTGACTCCATATTGTTTAGCGATTGATTCGGCTCTCACTATGTTGGTGTCGCACACAGCTAGAAGCTCTGTTCCTGAGAGTTCACTGAACACTCTTACATGGTTCTTGCCCCAGAAACCTGCGCCGATCACTGCTACCCCCAGCTTGCTCATTTGGCCCAAACTCCTCTCCCTAAACCACGATACACAAAACCATGCTTTTGTGCTTTCAAGGGGTCTATTACCTGCCCTATGTCTACTATTGCGGGCGATTTCTTCGCTAGGAGTCTTAGCTTCTTTAAACTGAGCCGCGCAAACTTTGAATGCCCTGTCAAAATAACCACGCAGTCAGTCTTTTCGACGGCTTTCGACAGACTTTCCGCGTCGAAGCCAAGCTCTATAAGCTCCTTCTTGGCAAAGAATGGGTCATATACCTGCACAGTCCGTACTTTCCGATTTAGTAAGTTGATGATTTTCTTGGTCAAGGGTCCGGGAGGGTCCTTGGTGTCAAGGCGTCGCGCAACTCCTAGAACTGAGACTTTCGCTCTTCGAATTGTCTTTCCACAGGCTTTTAATGCGTCCTTAACGAGATGAAGCGTGTACTCTGAGACCTCCTCATTAGTCTTTCTAGCTAAATGCGGGAGACGAAGATCCACGTTTGCGTTTTCGGCTTCTTCTTGGAGCATATGAAAATCTCTTCTGGCGGGGTCATTCACTATGCCTGGCAAAGGTAAATGAGCTGGGTAATTTCTGTTTATCGCTTCCAGCGCCTCAATGAAATCTATCTTTAGTCGATCACACAACACAGCAAGTTCGTTCGATAGCGCCTGCATTGTCTCGTTAACCACGTTGAGGAAGAGATTTGTGGCTTCAGCAGTCTTTATGGTGCTGACGGTTACGATTTCTGAGTTTGTGGTTCCACCTAAAACGAGACTTGCAGTTCTTAGATCAGAGTTATTTATAGCTCCTAAAACCCGTGATCGAGTGGAAGTCGTACGTGCTCTTCGATCAGAATCAGCTTGCATGGGGCTGGCTGTCAAGCCAAAATCCTTTCCTGCCTTCAATCCAGACGCGTTTTCCAGCGCTTCGCGCAAGAAGCTTTCAATTATTCCTGGTCCAGTTGGGCTGACAAAAAGGACTAATGAGCCTTTTTTCAGTCCCAATCCAACTTCTTTACAGGTCTTTTCGAGTAACGAATAGTCGGGCTTCTTCTTGCGGTCGATCTTTGTGCGCAGAGCAATGACGACCACGTCGCTTTCAGATGCAGCTTTTCTGATTTCAGAATATGCTGTGAAAGCGCCTTCTCGCAAATATTTCTCTAGTGTTCGATCGGCTGCCTTGAGAAATGGAGTTCGACCCTTCCTAAGTAATTTCAGCGTATGAGGGTTTGTGCTGACGCCTATAACCTTAAAGCCCGACTCCAGAAATAGCTGAGCGTGGGGCAAACCTGTTTTTCCACACTCAATTATGCTGACTGTATAGTTTCTGCGTTTTTCGAAGCTCTCAATGTCTGCTTTGCCAAGATTCATGATGTTGGGCACTTATTTCACTTCATGACTAGTTATCTCGACCGTGAGTTCTGAGATGAAGAGTGTTTTGCCGTTTTATAGGGGCTTATGACTCTTTGAAGTTTTACTTAAAACCTTTCCCTTCGCTCTTTCCTGGCCTTAACATGTTATGCCCACGCTCATCTGGTTGATATTCCATTGTAAGCACGCCTGGAATTGGGATCAGCTCGCGATCACACTCTGAATTCTTCAGCAATTTGCCGACCAGATAAACTAATTGGCTTCAGCCACATAAACTTCCGTCAGCGTCTGACAGGTCTCAGGAAGATCAAGAGTTGATGATTTGATGAAGCTTTCCTTTATATTCTCTGACTAGCGCTGACGCTTCTTCTTTTACTTTTGCCTCAGCGTAGAACCTGTATATGGGTTCAGTTCCACTTGGTCTTATGAGAATTGCACTCTTCTCAGCAAACCATAACTTAACACCGTCAACAGTTTCAGGATTCAGATGTCTGACTTCTGCAATTAGTTCTTCCAACACACGCTGCTTTTTTTCATTAGGGCATTCTATCTTATCTTTTTCAAGATAGTAACGAGGCAATTCGTTCAGTATTTGAGATAGGTTTTGTTCAGTTTTGGCCATAATGTTTAAAATCAGCGCAGTAGTCATCGCCCCGTCTCGCACTGGTTGGTGAGGTCCATAAAATACGCCTCCATTTTCTTCTCCTCCCAACTTCGCTCGTAGTTTTTTCATGGTGTAGGACACGACAGTGCTGCCTACTTTAGTCCAGACGAGTTTGCCGCCATATTCCTCCGCAATATCTTTAATCACTTGTGAAGAGCTTACCGGCGTCACAATTCGCGTCCCTCTGTCTGTTTGCAGAAAATCTCTTTCTATGAGGGCAAACGTGCGGTCACCCCACTGAATTTCTCCGGTCTCGTCAACAAAGATAGAACGGTCCGCGTCCCCATCAAAAGCGACGCCAACATCAGCTCTAATTGCTTTCATTGCTGCTACCAAGTCTTGCAGATTCTCAGGTTTGGGTTCCGGAGGTCTGCTTGGAAATGTACCGTCAATGTTTGCATTAATTGTGGTAACTTGGCAGCCCAACTCGCTAAGCATGTAAGGTGTTACGAGGCTGCCTACGCCGTTTGCAGGGTCCACAACAACGTGATAGTGTTTTTTTCTGATGGCATCTATGTCGACATGTTCCTTCACAGCCCTCTTATATTCATCCAGAGTTTGAGACAAAACATGCACGTGTCCAACGTCCCGCCATTCAACACACCGCATTTGGTTTCCGAAAAATATGTTTTCAATCTTGATTTCTTGCGGTCTTGAGATTTCGACACCATCGTTCCCAAACACTTTGATTCCGTTGTATTCCGCTGGATTATGCGAAGCTGTAATCATGACGCCGCCATCCATTCTGTGGTTTTTCACTGCATATTGAATGCAGGGCGTAGGCGCCATTCCCGCGTCATGAACGTCGCAGCCTGTGGATACTAGGCCACTTGATACAGCGTTTGCCAACATGATGTTGCTAGTTCTCCCATCATATCCGAGGAGAAGCTGGCCATGTCCAAAGAAGGTGCCTATAGACGCGGCGATTCTTGCTGTAAACTCTGGAGTCAACTCTTTGTTTACTAGACCACGGATGCCATTTGTACCAAACAATCGCTTTTGATTTTCCAGTTCACTCGCCTCTACATGATGCATTCAGATGAGGGTACGCTTTTAGAGATAATTTTAGAAGGGCAGACCTTTACGTTTTGACTAAGGGAAACGTGGCTTTTAATCTTTACATTATCGCCTATTAAGCACCCCCTTCTGATTCTCGCTTTTTTTCCCAGTCTTACGAATTCTCCAATTATTGCTCCCTCGATGGTTGCGAGGTCTGAAATATACGTGGAAGGAAATACTATTGAATCTTTGATGTGAACTCCTTCACCCACATGAACACTCTTTCCGAGAGAGACGTTGGGACCGATAACAGAGCCACATCCTATGGCTACTCCGTTTCCAATGGAGACTTTGCTCTTGATTTCTACATTTCTATCCACTTTCGTATCTACGAAGTGTCTTGCAGCTTCCTCGTGAGCTTCAAGCCAAAGCCTATTAGCTTCAATCAAGTCGGCTGGCTTCCCAATGTCCACCCACAAGTCAGTAATTTCATGACCAAACAGAAGTCCTTCCGTCGCAAGGTTAGGGAATACGTCTTTTTCGATGGAGCAGCGTTTACCTGTAGGAATAAAGTTGAAGATGTCTGGTTCGAAAACATAAACGCCTGCGTTTATCAAGTTACTAGGCGCACCGCGAATTGGTTTCTCGACAAATTTCCTGATGCGGTTTTCTTTTGTAATCTCCACAGTTCCGTAGCGGCTTGGATCTGCTACTCTGCGGAGTGCTATTGTGGCAATACTATTATTGTTCTTGTGAGCGTTTAAAATTTCTAGGTAGTCAGCATCCGTCAATATATCGCCGTTTAACACGAAAAAAGGAGCGTCCCGCCCCAGCAGTTCTTCGGCCTGTTTTACTGGGCCCCCGGTCCCCAAAGCTTTTTCTGGTGAGTACGTCCTTTCTGAATCCAGCAGTTTGTCTCTAGAATAGTGAAGCTGCATCCCATATTTCGATTTACCACAGGTTTGTTCCAGAACATCTGCTAGAAAGTTGACAGCTAACACTACTTCTTTTACACCACAGGCTCCGAGGCGTTCAAGGATTAAATCAATAATGGGTCTGTTTGCTATTGGGAAAAGGAGTTTTGGTCTGGTGCAGCTCAAGGGGCGCAGTCTTGTTCCAAGCCCGCCTGCCAAAATCAAGGTTTTCAAGGTTCTCTGCTCTCCGGAAAGTTTAGAATTTGTGATGTTCAACTAAAAACTTTGCTAAAAACACTTGGGGGAAGGGGCTAATTAACGGTTATTCCCACTCGATTGTTGCTGGAGGCTTGTGAGTGATGTCGTACACTACTCTGGTTATTTCGGGTATCTCGTTGATTATCCTTGAAGAGATTCTTTCGAGAATCTCATAAGGAATTTCTGCAAAACTCGCGGTCATAGCTTCTTTGCTTTCCACAATTCGAACTGCCAGCATTGAACCATAAGCTCTTGCGTCGCCTTTAATCCCCGTGCTCTTAGTGTCGGCAAGAACCGCGAAGTACTGCCACAAACCATCCTGCAAGTCAGCTGTTTCGATCTCATCAGTGACAATTTTGTCGGCTTTCTTCACAGTCTCTAACTTGTCCTCAGTCACTTCACCAATTATTCTCACCGCCAATCCAGGTCCAGGAAATGGCTGTCGGTTAACAACTTTGCCAGGCAAGCCCAGCTCTCTTGCGACTTTTCGCACTTCGTCTTTATATAGATCTCTCAAAGGCTCTATGACAGCGGTGAACTCCATCTTAGTTGGTAAGCCAGCGACATTGTGATGGGTTTTAATCTTGTCCGAAAATTTTCGGAAGCCGGATTCAATTCTATCTGGGTAAATAGTTCCCTGTAACAGGTATTCTGCATCAACTTTTCTTGCTTCTTCTTCAAAAACGCGGACAAACTCCTCCCCAATGATTTTTCGTTTCTGCTCAGGGTCGGTTATATGTTGAATTTTTTCCAGAAACCTTTTTCGAGCGTTGACTACAATGAAATGCATATCAAATTTGTCAAAGGTTTTTCTTACAAAATCTGGCTCGTTTTCCCGCATAAAGCCATGATCCACAAACACAGCTGTCAAGCTTTTGCCCAAAGCTCTGACTGCCAAAGCGGTCGCTGTGCTAGAGTCGATGCCACCGCTTAACGCCACGATCGACTTGCCATCGCCCACTATCCTTTTAACTTCGGTTACGGACTTCTCAATAAAATCTTTCATAGTCCAGTTTGGTTTACACCGGCATACTTCGAAGAGAAAGTTTCGGAGCATCTTGTCTCCGTTTTTTGTGTGAACGACTTCGGGATGCCACTGCAGTCCATAAATTGGACTTTTTTTGTTGCGGAAAGCCGCCAAGGGACAGTTTTCAGTGTGGGCCAAGGGCTCATAATTGTCCGGTAGCTTCTGGACCGAGTCACTGTGGCTCATCCAAACTTTTTCTCGACTGCTAAGGCCTTTCAACACACCAACTGGTTTTTGAATCGTTGCGTAGGCACTGCCAAACTCCCTTTTCTCTGCGGGTTGCACTTTCCCTCCCGCAAGCTGGGCTATCAATTG